>JBAUYZ010000096.1:0-141982 GCA_049585055.1 Candidatus Cybelea sp.
GGTGCCGCCGAGGCGGCGGCGCGCGGTGCAGTTGCGGCGGTTGCAGCGATCGCCGGAAGCACGGGCGCCGCGACCGATGGCGCGACTACGGCGATTGCCAGCGCGATCGCTCCGACGATGGCTACGGCGGCCGCCGCCGGGGCCAGCGAGAGATTGGTCGCGATGTTGCGACCGGCGCCGAGCAGCCGTTCGATACGCAGCGAGATGTGTTTTCGAGTTGCAAAGACGCCGGGCGCCGGAATCGGGTGGCGCGGCCACGCGGCACTCTCCGCCATCTTCGTAAGGCAGAGCGCATACGGGCGGACTGCGCCGCTGAGCGAGAGCACCCAGTCGTCGCACGCGACCTCGCGCTCGAGATCGAGTTGTTGGCCCACGAACTGCGCGGCCGGATTCCATCCGAGTAAGGCGCTGATGACGCGCTGCAAGCCGTTCGTCCAATCGTCGGCGCGGCGTAAGTGCGCGAGCTCGTGCAGGCAGATCTGATCGACCTCCGGCTCGGAGAGATGATCGAGCAGCGAGCGCGGTATCAGGATCATCGCATCGAAGAGGCCGACCGCAACCGGGACGTCCGTCGCGTCGCTGACGCAGAGACGCACGTCGCGTGCGCCTTTATTTGCCCGCAGCCACTGCGGCATTGCGTCGCGGTATTCGATCGGCAGAGGCAAAGCGTCGCGTTTGAGTTGTTCCAGCCGAATTAAGCCGAGCGCGAGCCGCACGAGCGCATATCCCGCCAACACGGTCCAGAGCACGAAGACGGTAATAGCAACCGGCCCCGGCAATGTGACGTGGGCGCGCTGCGGGAGTCGCGGCGTTTCTGGCTGCGCAGCCGGCGGCGTCGCGACGGTTTGCCGTTGCGTGAATGCGGTAGCCCGCTGAGGCGCGGCACGCGTGATCGCAACCGTGTGGCGAGCGCCCGAATCGTGCGCGGCCGAAAGGCCAGGCGCGGGAGCGAAGAAAGCAAGCGTGGTCGCGACCGGTACGACGAAGGCCGCCACGAGCGTCGCGCTCCAGACGGCGTATCGAGTCGCGGCGTTGATGCCCGGCCAAACGCGAAGGAGCAACCAGACGCAGAGCACCAAAAGCGCGTCTTGCCAGAGCGCGTTGAGCAGGGTGGCGGAGATGGCGCTCGCGGCGGTTAGGAATCCTTGCTGCAACTCATTCACTTTCCAGGCTCCTCGTACTCGGCGATCAGCGCCCGCAGGCGGAGCAGCTCCGCGTTCGAGGGACGTTCCTGCTCGATCAAGCGTAGCGCAAGTGCGCCCGCGCTGTTGTCAAAGAATTTTGAAAGAAGGTGTCCGACGGCGTGCCCGGCCGCCTCTTCGCGTTCGACGAGCGGGCGGTAGAGGTAGGCGCGGCCAGCCTCCACGTGCGCTACGTAGCCTTTGCGCTCGAGAATCCGCATGGTCGTGAGGACGCTGTTGTAGGCCAGGGGAGGCGGCGGAAGCGCGGCCGTCACGTCGGCGACCGTCGACTCGCCTCTCTGCCAGAGTACCTCCATCAACCGCAGCTCGGCCTCGGTGAGCGTGTTGGAACGTCGTCGCGCCATGCCTAGCGCCCCAAGTCCGGGCCCCAGCCCGGGAAGATACGAGTGGAACCGATCTGGTCGGGCAAACGCACCCGCGTCCGCGCGGTGATGGGCAGCTCTGAGGTAGGGGGATCGGGCTTACGAGTCATGGCGCCTCCTGGTGCTACTAACGATTTAGTTGAATAGTACGCCCTCGAGAATCGCTTGTCAACTAAATATTTAGGATTAAAAGCGCGCCCTGCGAAGGCTACCGCTTGCCGCCCTTTGGGGGAAAGCCGAAAGGGGCTGCCAATAAGGAGCCTGACTTATCGCCCCGAGTATCCTTTAGGAGAATAATTTGTTGGCAACGCGCCTTGCGCTCGTGCTTCTGACCGGCGGCTTCTTAGCCGCATGCGGCAAGGGAACCCCGATCACGAGCGGAACGCCGACGCCGTCACCGACGCTGCCTCCACAAGTCACGGCGCAGTACCCGATCCCCACCGCTTCGAGCGAGCCGCTCGGCATCGCACTCGGCAGCGACGGCAATCTGTGGGTGAGCGAGTTTGCCTCCAGCAAAATGGCGCGGCTCAACCCCGGAGGGAAATTCTCCGAGAGCTCCACGCCGACCCGTAAGGCAGGTCCGAACGGCGTCGCCTCGGGCCCCGGACCGAATCTCAACGTTTGGTTTACCGAAACCAACGTCGGCCGGGTCGCTCAGGTAACGGTAAACGGTCCCCCGTACAGCGAGTACACGCTGCCGAGTTCCGCCGCACGGCCGGCAGCGATTACCCTCGGCTCGGATGGAAACATGTGGGTTGCCGACCCCGGAACGAACTCGATTTGGCGCGTGCAGCAGCTTCGGATAAAGCCTCACGTCCGATTCACGCAGTTCCAACTCACCGGCAACGCACAACCGGCAATGATTACCAACGGTCCCGACGGCGCCTTGTGGTTCACCGAGCCCGGGACGAACAGCATCGGCCGTCTGAACGTGACCGGACGTTCGCTGACCGAGTATCCGCTCAAGGACAAGAACGCACACCCGATGGGAATCACCTCGGGAAGCAATAACGAGCTCTGGTTCGTCGAGCAGAAGGGCGAGAGCATCGTCCGCATGGCGATCACGGGGGCGATCGTCGCGGAGTATCCGCTCAACGGTGCGATGACGCCCGATGCGATCGCGCAAGGCATCGACGGAAACTTCTATTTCACCGACACCGCGAAGAATAAGATCGGACAGTTTTTCTTCCATTCGCACCACGTCAACTTCTACTCGATTCCCACCCCGAACTCGGGTCCGACCGCAATGACGATCGGTCTCGACGGCCAGGTCTACTTCGTCGAAACCGCCGGTAACAAAGTCGGCCAGTTCCGCTACTTCAACGTATAGAGGCGTCCTCGGGTACGTCCGACGGGCGAAGCTCCGCGAGCAGGTCGACCCCAGTCGAGCTGCCGATCAGAAAATAGCGCCGCCCGACTCGCACGACGTGAAGCGCGGCATGCTGCGAGAGCGCCGTCGACTCGACCAATCGAACGCAGCGGCCGATATCGCCTAGAAATCGCGCTTGGCGCAGCTTGCGGGCGAGCAGGTAGAGCACCGCCACACCGAGCGCGACGATCGCGAGCTTCGCGACGTACGACGCCCAAAAGTTCGCCGGCATAGTTACTCGCCGGAGTGTGCGGCGTAGATCTTTCGTTTAAAGGCGACGACTCGGCGCTCGATCTCCTCGATCGGCTCGCACACGAGCACGGCGTTGCCGGTCGTCAGCGTGACGATCGTTTCGCCGTTGCGCTCGATCGATTCGATCAAGTCGCAGTTCAGCATGACCGGCTGCCCGTTTGGCCGCGTGAGTGCGATCACCTCACCGCCTTTCCGGCGTGAAGGCGCGCGTTCCCCTCATCGATCTCGAGCTCTTCTTGCCTCGCCTGGGCCGCCTCGAAGGCGCGCCGTCGGCGTTCTCTCAGCTTCTCGATGACGCGACGCTCGCGGTTCGCGACGGCGAGTTCGTCGCGTGCCAGCTCGCAGGCTCTCTCGAGTTCGGCGCCGCGGCGGTTCTCGCGTTCGATCGCACGATCGAGCGCGCGCAGATGGCCGTCGTAGAGCGCAGCGTCTCGCGTGCCGCCCGTCCGCACGATCTCGGCCAGCGCGCCCGCGCAGTGCGTGCGTGCGCCGGCAAACCGCTGGAGCTCCGCCCCGTGCGCCTCCGCGGCCGCACGGGAGGCTTCGAAGATGTGCTTCTTCTCGCGCTCGGCGCGCTCGCGTGAGTCGAGCAGCGGCGCAAGATGGAATCGAAACCGAGAACGCATAGCGGAAAGAACTCCCGCACGCCTCCGTTAGCGAGCCAACTGGCTCCGTTCGCGCCCGACTGAAACAAGCTCGACCGGAACGCCGAAGAGCTCGCGAATGCGCGCGACGTAACCGCGCGCCGTCTCCGGCAACGCCTCGATGCTTCGGCAATCCTCGATCGGCTCGGACCAGCCGGGGAGTTCCTCGATCTCCAACTCCAAGCTGGATGCTCCGGCCTGCGCAAACGACGCGCTCTTTCCGTGGAGCCGGTATCCGGTAACGATCGCGACCCGGTTAAACCCCGTCAGCACGTCGAGCTTGGTGATGACGAGGCTCGTCAAACCGTTGAGCGCCACCGCATACCGCCCCGCGACCGCATCGAGCCACCCGCAGCGCCGCGGCCTTCCCGTGACCGTGCCGAATTCGCCGCCCTGGCGCCGCAGCCGTTCGCCGCGTTCGTCGTGCAACTCGGAAGGAAATGGGCCTGCCCCGACCCGCGTGCAGTAGGCTTTGAGCACGCCGGTTACCCGTCCGATCGCGTGCGGTCCGATTCCGAGGCCCGTACAGGCTCCGCCGGCGATCGTGTGAGAGCTCGTGACGTACGGATAGGTACCGTAACCGACGTCGAGAAGCGAGCCTTGCGCTCCCTCGAGCAGCACGCGCTTGCCATGCGCCAAACGCTCGTGGATGTACGCGACGCCGTCGACGACGTGCGGCCCCAACCTCCGCATCGCCTCCGTCGTCTCATCATCGGCGGCACCATTTTGCAGCAGGTCGGCAAACCGAACTCCGGTGCGTTCGACGCGGTCGACGTAGGCCGGTCCGATGCCGCGACCCGTCGTTCCGATTGCCGACGCGCGCGCGTTCTCGCTGGCCTTGTCCCGTTCCATGTGATGCGAAAAGACGACGTGCGCGCGATCGGAGATCTTCACCCGATCGATATCGATCCCGAGCGCCGCCAGTGCGTCGAGTTCCTCGAGCAGCGTCTGCAAGTTGACCACCGTTCCGCCCCCGACGAAAAGCTCGGCGTGCGGGTGCATCACGCCCGACGGAACGATCCGCAGGGCCAGCTCGCGCTCTCCGACGACGATCGAGTGTCCGGCATTGTCTCCGCCGCCGAATCGCGCGACGACGTCATACTGTGCGGCGTAGAGGTCGACGATCCGACCTTTCCCCTCGTCGCCCCACTGCAGCCCGACGATGACGTCCGCCTTGGACGTCACCCCGTCAGGGGACAAAGTTTTCGCCGTCGACCGCGCCGTACGGGCTCTTGAGGCCCTTTGAAGCGTCGAGCGTCGCCAGCGGCTTCGCGCGGGGATAACCCATGACTCGCACGCTCAACCCCGCTTGCGTTACGTACGCCTGACGGTTCGCCTTGTTGATCGTTACGTGGATCGGCTGCTTGTAAAAGATCCCGAACGTTCCAGCAATCTTGTCGAACGGCGCCTTGAGGACGAATACCTTGTTGGCGGTAACGTCGCAGACTAGCAGCGCGCCCTGCGCGTCGATCGCCATTCCGTACGGGTATTTGAACTTCGGAGGGAGCGTCTGGCCGTGGCAGCCGCTTAGGCCGCCTTTATAGCGCACGACTCGTCCGTAGTATTGGTTGGTCGTGTAGTCGATAAAGACCGTGCCTTCGTGGTTGACGGCGACGCCGGTAACGAGATCGCCGCTGTCGAGCGAACAGGTCGCCACCACCGCGTTCTTCTTCTGCGCGTACTCGTTCACGAAATGCCCGCTGAAATCGGCTTCGTACACGTTGCCGTGAGAGTCCGTCGTGACGCTCACCGGCGAGGTCATATGCGCGCTGTACGTAAAGTCCGGTTTCGTTGCGGGGAGCTTGTACTCGACGATCGTGTGCTTTCCGGTCTGCGTTGCGCTGGTAATATAAAAGTTGCCGCTGCCATCGACCCAGTCGCCCCAGGGGTGACCGACGCCGTTGATGATGGTACCGACTTTCTTCCACTTGTCGTTCGAGAGGATCTCGATCGCTTTGTTTGTGAAGTCGGTAACGAAGAGGTGCTGCGGCAGGATTGCTTCTTGGCCCTCGAAGTTCTGCGGCGCGTGCGCGGTCGTCTCGCCGGCGCTCGGCAGCGTAGCACTCTGCATCTGACGATTGTTGCAGCCGGCCAAGAGCATTACCGCCGCGATCGCCGTCGTTGCCGTGACGAATTTCATATCCGAGCCCCTTCGGGGCCGGCGGCGAACCTTACTCCGTGCTGAACTCGAGGTCGCTTGTATCGCCCATCGGGATTTCCGAGATGCCTTGGAACTGCGTCATCACGAACTCCGAGAAGAGCGCGTTGGGCCAGCCGAAGTTGCGCCGCGTGTACTGCTGCGGGTTATCGGGATTGAAGGATTCGTGCAGCAGATGGTCGCCTGGGTCGCTTGCGAGGAGCTGACCAAGCACGTCTTGCTTCTCGGCGCCGCTCGTCGCGGTCATGCCTTCGATGATGAGCGCAAGCGGCCAGACCCAATGGTCGGGCGTGTGGTAGCTGCCGATCCCGCGTGCCACGTGTCCTTGATAAAACGACGGATTATCCTGCGAGAGCAAGAACCGCCGCGTGTTCTCGTAGTAACGGTCACCCGGCGCGGTATATCCGAAGTAGGGCGCGGCGAGGAGGCTCGGGATGTTCGCATCGTCAGTCAGGATGGCGTGGCCGAGCCCGTCGACTTCGTACGCGTAGATGTAGCCGTACTTCGGGACGAGCACGAGGCCGTACGTCTGAATGCCGCGTTGAACCTCATCGCGCAGCGCCTTGGCTTCCCGTGCCTTCATAACGTTGTGGAAGACCTTCAGCTCGATCTCCGCCATGTCGCCGAGCGCGACGACGGCGAACATCTCCGACGGAATCAGAAAGTTATAGTCACACGCGTCGTCGGAGGGACGGAACCCGGTCCAGATCATTCCGGTGTAGCCGACCGGATTGCCGCGTCCCAGGTTGGGAAGCTCTTTGTGGCTGTACCGGGAGTCGCGCGGATGATTCTGCTCGCGCTCCATCGTCGCCAGTACGTCGTCGAGCATCGACGAGAAATCCTTGGTGAAGATCGACGTATCCCCGGTCGTCTTCCAGTAGCTCCAGGCGAGTGCCGTCGGGTAAGCCAGGGAGTCGAGCTCGAACTTCTGCTCCCAAACGCGGTAATCCAGGGTGTAGGCGTTGGCATACGGATCGATTTGAAGGTACTTCACCATCCGAGCGACGATCGCGCGCAGCAAGCCGCGCACGTCGGGATCGTCCTTGGCAAAGAAGAGATACGGACGCGCCTGAGCGCTCGCATCGCGCAGCCACTCGGCGGGAATGTCGCCGGTCATAATGTAGGCCGTGCCGTCGGGCGCGTATTCTGCGAGCTTGCTCGTGTCGAGCAACGCCGCGCGGAACATCTCCTCGAGATGCCCGTTGGGGCTACGATACTGAGCCGCTGCCTGCTCGATGGATCGCAGTTCGAGAGCCGATGCGGGGAGCGCGAGCAGCGCCGTCCCGGCGCAGACCGCCGCAACCAGAGCAAACGTCGACCATAGGCGACCCACTACGCGGGCCAGGTTCCGTGGACGTACAAAGCCGGCAACTCCCTATAGCGGCCTAGATAATCGAGCCCATAGCCCACGACGAATACGTCGGGGACCTCGAAGGCCCTATACTTGATTTCTATATCGGCAATTCTCCTGTGCGGGCGATCCAGGAGCGTGCAAACGGCCAGCGAGGCGGGGCCGCGCTCGAGCAAGCGCTTGCGGACGTACTGAAGCGTCAGGCCCGTGTCGATCGTGTCGTCGACGAGGATGACGTGACGGTCGCGTACCGTCGTTGCGACGTCCTTCTCGAATACGATCCCATCGCCGTCACCGCAGCGATTCACCGAGATAAAGTCGATTTGGCACGGAATGGTAACGGCCCGCGTCAAATCGGCCAGAAACGTCGCAGCTGCCGTGAGCAGCCCGACCATCAGCGGCATCTTCCCGGCGTAATCCTTCGATATCGCCGCCCCGATGACGGCGACGCGGCCCGCGATCGACTCCGAATCGAAGAGCGGGTCGCCGATCACGACGCCCGCTTGAAGCGGGAGAAGACCCGCTCGACATCGCGGCGAGTGAAGAGCTTGACGTTCACGCGCGGATGGTGGACCCGCAACAAGCGCAGCTTGCGGTTCTTGCGCGTGTTGCGCACCGGCTTCGCGACGGTAACCTCGATGTAGAGGTCGTATTCGGGAAGATAGAAATCCGGAGTGAAGAACTCGACGGGCCGGCCTCGCTCGTTCCAAACGATGGGAAAGCTGCGGGGTTCGTACTGCCAGAGTATTCGATAGAAGTCGAAGACTCGCGCCAACTCGGCTTCGCTGGCATGAGCGAACGGGGCCCGGGGCATAGCCACGGACCGTTATCTACGACGAACTTGTACCGTTATCCCGCCGGAAAGCGCAAGACGAAACGCGCGCCGCCCAACAGTGACGGCTCGACCCGCACGTCGCCACCCGCGCGCTCTGCAACGGCTTTGACGACGGCAAGTCCGATGCCGCTCCCCGATCGCGCCGCCGTCGCTCCCCGAACGCCCAATACGAAGATCGAGTCGCGCGCCTCGGGGGCGATCCCGCCTCCGTCGTCGTCGACCGCGATTGCGACGAACGGATCCTCGCAGACGCACGAGACGTCGACCGTTCCGTACTCGCTGCCGTGCTTCACCGCGTTTTCGAGCAGATTCGCAAATGCATGGACGCAGGCATCGCCGTCGACGCAGGCATTGAGCGCATCGGGCAGATGCGTTCGAATCGTCACGCGACGCGCGGCCGCCATCGGTAAGAGCATCTCGATCGCCGCTCGAATTTGCTCGACGACGTTGCAGGCGGCGCCAGGATCTGCGCTGGAGCAGCCGAGCAACGGGCGCTCGAGCAAGCCGTCGACGAGACGACCGAGTCGCAGCGCCTCGCGCCGCGCGGTCTCCAGAAAGCGGCGCGTCGTCGGAGGGTCGTACTCGCCGTCGAGCACCGTCTCCAGATATCCGCTAATCGAGGCGAGCGGCGTACGGAGTTCGTGTCCGATCGTCGCCAGAAGAGCGCGCGGGACGTGCGGACCTGCGGCGACGCTAACCGCGGACGAACTTGTAGCCAAATCCATGAACGGTGCGCAGGAGCGAAAGGCGCCACGGCTCTTCGATCTTGGCGCAGAGGCGATGGACGTGGACGTCGATCGTCCGCTCGTCGCCGCTAAAATCGAATCCCCAGACTCGTTGCAAGAGCCAATCGCGAGAGAGCGCGACCCCGGCGTTTCCCGCCAGTTCCATTAGCAAAGCGAACTCTCGCGGTTTGAGTTTGACGTCGACGCCGTCCACGCGCGCCTCGCGTGCCGCGGCGTCGATTTCCAAACGTCCGAAGCGAAGCACTGGTCCGGGCGGCGGAACAGCGCGGCCGCTGCGCCGCAGGAGCGATTTGACGCGCGCGACCACTTCGCGCGGTGAGAACGGCTTGGCGATGTAATCGTCGGCCCCGAGTTCGAAGCCTAAGATTCGATCGATCTCTTCGGTGCGCGCGGTGAGCAGGACGATCGGCAACGCGCGCTCTTCGCGCCGTAACGTTTTCACGACGTCGTAGCCGTCGACGCCCGGCAGGCCGACGTCGAGGACGAGCAAGTCGGCGGCGCCGCGCGCGTGTCGGAGCGCAGCGTGGCCGTCGGAAAGACCGACGACCGCGAAACCTTCGAGTTGCAGATGATGCGTCAGCAGTTCACGGACCGCTCGATCGTCTTCGGCAACGAGAACCGTCGGCGTCGACATGGGGCAACGAGTACCCGCCGCCAATGCTTACTGAGACACGCAACCGACGTCGGAGAGCGGGCCGAAGCGCGAGGCGTGCTCGCGCAGCACGCGGTAGATCGTCGCCGCGGGAAAGCCGAGGCGTTCCAATCGCCGCGCGGCCGATGGATATTCGATCGCCGGGTTCTTGTTCAGAAGCCGGTCGAAGGCCGCGGCACAGCGCGAGCCTTCGTCGGCTTCGAGTGAGGCGACCGCTACCGCGGCCGCTTCGCCGTCGATTCCTTTGCGAACCAGCTCGCCGACGAGCCGCTCGTTGCCGACCGCCTTGCGCTTACCCTCGACGTAGAGCTTCGCATAGAGCCGATCGTCGAGAAACCCGTCGCGCTTGCAGCGCTCGATTGCGACACGCACGTCCTCGTCATCGAAGCCCTTCCGCTCGAGATGCTGCCAGAGCCGCGCCTCCGTACAACGCTGCCTCGCCAGATACGCCAGCGCCGCAGAATACGCCCTCATGTCATCCTGAGCGCCGTCGAAGGGTTAGTCAACGGCGACGGGAGTGGGGCTCATGTCATGCTGAGCGAAGTCGAAGGAGAGCCGTTGCTCGACGCCGCTTTGCCGAGCGCTTCGCGAATCTTCGCTTCGATCTCGGCGGCCACTTCGGTGTGCTCCTCCAGGAAGGCTTTTGCATTCTCCCGCCCTTGGCCGATACGTTGCTCGCCATACGTGTACCACGAGCCGCTCTTCCCGACGATATTCTGATCGAGCGCAACGTCGAGAATCGAGCCCATCTCCGAGATGCCGTGTCCGTAGGTGATGTCGAACTCCGCCTGACGGAAGGGCGGCGCGACCTTGTTCTTGACGACCTTCACGCGCGTCCGCGTACCGACCACGTCTTGGCCGACCTTGATCGTTTCGAGCTTGCGCACGTCGAGCCGAATCGATGCGTAGAACTTCAGCGCGCGGCCGCCCGAGGTCGTCTCCGGGTTGCCGAACATGACGCCGACCTTCTCGCGAAGCTGGTTGATGAAGATCATGACCGTCTTGCTGCGTGAAATCGCGGCGGTTAGCTTGCGCAGCGCCTGCGACATCAATCGAGCCTGCAAGCCCACGTGCGCGTCACCCATATCGCCTTCGAGCTCCGCTCGGGTCACCAAGGCGGCGACCGAATCGACGACGACGACGTCGACCGCGTTGCTGCGCGTCAGCATCTCCGCGATCTCCAGCGCCTGTTCGCCGGTATCGGGCTGCGAGACGAGCAGGTTGTCGAGATCGACGCCGAGCGCGGCGGCGTAGTTCGGATCGAGGGCGTGTTCGACGTCGACAAAGGCCGCCGTGCCTCCCGTCTTCTGAGCCTCCGCGATTGCGTGGAGAGCGAGCGTCGTCTTGCCGCTCGACTCCGGACCGTAAATCTCGACGATGCGCCCGCGCGGGAGTCCGCCGACGCCCAACGCCAAGTCGAGCGCGATCGAGCCCGTCCGTACGACCTCGAATGCCATCCGCTCCTGAAAATCGCCCATCCGCATGATCGAGCCTTTGCCGAACTGCCGCTCGATCTGCGCGAGCGCGTTGGTGAGGGCGAGTTGCCGTTCGTCTTCTGCTGCCATATCGATTCCTTTCTCTCTGTGCTTACATCACGCTCTCACGGCGCTGTGCCAAGGGTATGGCATTCTGATCGTCTTCGAAGATCGCGTCGATGAATTCGGTTGGGGCGAAGGGACGCAGGTCCTCGACCCCTTCGCCGAGGCCGACGAACTTGATCGGCACCTCGAGGTCGTCGACGATCGCGACGAGGACGCCGCCCTTCGCCGTCGAGTCGAGCTTGGTGATGACGATCCCCGTCAGCTCGGTCGCGGCATGGAAGAGTCTCGCCTGCGAAATCGCGTTCTGACCGTTCGTACCGTCGACCACAAGCAGCGTCTCGGCCGGCGGCTCGCCGAGCTCGCGTTCGATCACGCGCCGGATCTTCTTCAGCTCCTCCATGAGGTTCGTCTTCGTTTGGAGCCGGCCGGCGGTGTCGACGAGTACGACGTCGGCGCCGCGCGCCATTGCTGCATGCAAGCCGTCGAAGACGACCGAGGCCGGATCGGCACCCTCCGCACCGCGAACGATCGAGCTGTCGCTGCGTTCCGCCCAGATCGCGAGCTGCTCGGCGGCGGCCGCGCGAAAGGTGTCGGCAGCAACGAGCAAGACGCGTTTGCGCTCGCCTCGCAGCCGTGCCGCCAACTTGCCGATCGTCGTCGTCTTGCCGCTGCCGTTGACGCCGACGATCAAGATAACCGACGGCTTTCGATCGAGTCGCAGACCTGCGTTTGGAAGCGTGAGAAATCGCTCGACGTCGGTACGAAATCTCGCGATCGGCCGATCGGCCGTCTTCCACTCCTCTTGCCGGGCGACGGTCTGCAGGCCGGTGACGATCTTCTGCGTTGCGGGAACGCCGAAATCGGCCAAAATGAGCGTCTCTTCGAGCTCGTCCCAGAACTCTGGGGTTAACGGGCGATCGCTACGGCCGAGCCGGGTGACGGCCGCAAAGCTCTCGCGCGCGCGCCCGAGCGAGGAGCGCAGACGCGATAGCCAGCTCACCGCGCGCTCTCCAACTTCACGTTCTCGACTCTATCATGCGAACGTACGTTCGGTCAATCATTGCGCTATACTCGCTTCACGGAGGCGACGATGCGATACCGCCGCATACTGGCAACGACCTTTTTCTCGGCGTTCGCGGCCGGATGCGCGGGCGCTCCGAGCGTTCCCGCTGGGACGCCGCTGCAATTGGCTTCTCCTGCGCGAAGCTTCGCCGCCGCGCCGATTATCGAACTCGACGCCGGTTCGAGCGGCCCGACCGTCTCCACAAACGTGTACGGCGCGTCGCTCGACACCTGGTACGACTTTACGCAGGCGTTCGTCAAGCCGTCGCTGGGAGCTACCGGCATTCATCTCGTGCGTTTTCCCGGCGGCTCCGAATCGGATGCATATCACTGGGAGACCGGCGGCTCCGTCTGCGCCGGTCAAGGATACGTCACGCCGCAGTCGACCTTCGATCACCTGATGAGCCGCGTTGCGCAGCCGCTCGACATCGACATCGCGATCACGCTCGACTACGGAAGCAATCGTGCCTGCAACGCGGGCGGTGAACCGAGCGAAGCCGCCGCGTGGGCGGCCTACGCCAAGAGCCGCGGTTACCGCGTTGCGTTCTGGACGGTCGGCAACGAAATCTACGGTTCCTGGGAGTACGATCTGCACAAGCATCCGCACGATCCGCACACGTACGCGTCCGCCGTACGCAACGGCTACTACCCGCAAGTCAAGAAGGCCGCCCCGCGTGCGCAGGTCGGCATCGTGGTCGATACGCCGAACGACCACGCTTGGAACGACGTCGTGCTCCGCGAGGCGCAGCCGTTCGATTTCGTCGAGGTGCATTACTATCCGCAGTTCGACGTCGATAGCGACGCCTTTCTCCTGGGACCCGCTATTAATACGTTCGCGCGCGACCTCACCGGATTGCGCAAGGAGATGACGGCGGCGGGGCTTTCCGCAACCCTACCGATCTATCTCGGCGAGTACAACAACGATGCCGGCAAAGAGGGAAAGCAATCCGTCTCGATCGTCAACGGGCTCTTCGTCGGGCAGATGCTCGGCACGCTCATGAGCGCGGGGGTTCCGCGCTCGACCTTCTGGCTCGCCTACGGCAGTTGCGATCAAAACGGCGATTTCTCCAAGAAACTCTACGGCTGGCAGCACTTCGGAAGCGAGGCGCTCTTCTCCGACGATCTGCCGAACCCGTATGAGGGCTGCGCGAAAACGCCCAAGATGCCCGGCGGCACGCCGTTTCCAACGGCGCGCGTGATGGCGTTGATGGCCCACGAAATCCCGGGAGGTTCGACGGTCCGCATCGTCACCGTGGCAAAAACGCTGCATCACGTGCGCGCCTACGGCTTCGCGCAACGGAACGGCTACGCGTTTGCGATCTTCAATAACACGCTCTCATCGATCGGCGTGCAAGCCCGCGTCGGCAATGCAAAACACAACGTCTTTACAGCGACGCTGTCAACCTACGGCAAAGCGCAGTACGACAAATCGAAGGACGACCACTGGGTCGGCCCCGAGAAGCAAAGCCTCGGCAAGGTGGGTACGACGGTACCGATTACGTTGCCGCCCTACAGCCTCGTCATCCTGAGTCTGTCGAACGCGCCGTGACCGGCGCGGCGCTCACGACGATGTCGGTCACCTCGATGGTATGAGATCGAGCATCGGCTTCACTTTGTCGGTGTCCGCCGTATATCCAAGCTTCGGAAGGTTCCAGAGCGTTTCGATCGTCGAGAGCAGCGAATAGAGATTGTAGAGCCGATCCGACCGCACCGCACCCGGAACACCCGAGATCAGCATCAGCGGTATGTGACCGCCGGACTGCACCGGCGGGGCATCGCAGCAGCCCAAGTTATTGTCGCCCTCGTCCCACGTTATGAAGATGAGCGAATGCGACGTAAACGATCCCGAGCCGATAATCGCCTGAACCAGTTTCTGAACCGCACTGTCGCCGGCTTCTATCAAAGCAGCGGTCGGACCGGGACAGAACCCGACCGATCCGTGCATATCGTGGCATTCGTCGGGCACGATGAACGAAAAGCGCGGGAGTAAACCGTTGTTGAGCGTTTTCTTGAGGTCGACGAAGGTCTTGACATTCGACAGCCGCTTCGGATCCGTCGCGATATCTTTGAAATACACGAAGGGATCGTGCTTCTGACGGTAGAGGCCGTCGCCTTTCTTGGGATACTGTTGCTGGAGATAACCGTCGCTCGGCATCCCTTCGTTGTACGAAGCCCAGCTAATACCGGCTGCCTCGAGGCTGTCGACCAGATTCTTTTTGTCGAAGCTATGACAGCCTTTCGGTCTGTGTGGCGAAAAACAGCTACCGTTATCGTCGTGGACGCCGAAATAATCGCCGGCGATGAGCGACAGATAGTTCGGCAGACTCGGGTGCGCGATCCCGAAGGCGAGCGTTGCAAGCCGGTCGGTCTGGGCGGTCTGCGTGAGGAACGGCGTTAAGAGATGGTATCCCGACTTATCGGTCGCTCCGACGATGTCGTCGAAGCTATGGTTCTCCATGACGATGACGACGATACGGTCGGGAACGAATCCGCCGCCGCGTTTCGCTGCTCCGGTTTCGCTTGAGAAACCCGAAGCGGCGTTTGAGATCGTAGGAATCTGGGCGGTTCTGGAGCTTTCCGTCGCGCATGCGACGAGCGCGCATGCGGCAAAGGCCAGAGAGAGGGTCGAAGCTATTCGGACGCACATAGCACACCTCCGGCGCTGAGTGACGGCACCGAATTTCGAGTAGCGGCGGCGACCGCCTGCGGCGGTGGCGGCGCTACTGCTTCCGGGCGATTTACGCCGGGAGAGCGTTCGCTTGCCGGGCCGCCTCGCGCTGTTCGCGCTTGCGTTCGCGCAAGAACTGGAAGAACTCCGCGCCCTCGCGCAACCGGCGTTTCATCACCTGACGGTCGCCCAGCATACCGCCGAGCAGCGAGAACATCTTGCGCGGCCGGAAGTAAAACTTCCGGTAGAACTCGTCCACCGACTCGAACATCATCGTCGAGGTCAAGCCGGGATAGTTGAGCGCGGCATGCTGCACGCCGTGCGTGTCGACGAGCCCGTCGGAGAGCTCCAGCCATCCGTTCTCTTGCGCCTGACGGTAAAGGTAGGTTCCCGGATAGGGCGCGGCAAGCGAAACCTGGATGGTTTCGGGATCCATTTCGCACGCAAAGTTCATCGTTTCGCGGATCGTCTCGAGCGTCTCACCCGGCATTCCGAGAATGAACGTGCCGTGTACCTTGATGCCGAGTTCCCGGCAATCTTTCGAGAAGCGGCGAATGTTGTCGAGGCGCGTGCCCTTCTTCATATTGTTGAGCACCTGCTGGTTCCCCGACTCGTAACCGACCAGCAGGAGCCGCAGGCCGCCGGCCTTCATGATCTCGAGCGTCGAGCGCGGAACGTTCGGCTTGGCGTTGCACGACCAAGTGATCCCGATTTGTCCGAGCCGTCGCGCGATCTCCTCGACGCGCGGTCCATTGTCCGTCAGCGTATCGTCGTCGAAGAAGAACTCTTTGACCTCGGGAAACATCGCCTTCGCCCGCGTCATCTCCGCCGCGACGCTATCGACGCTGCGCACGCGATAGAGGTGGCCGCCGATCGTCTGCGGCCAGATACAGAACGTGCATTTCGACTTGCAGCCGCGCCCGGTATAGAGCGAAAGGTACGGATGCTGCAGATAGCCGTTGAAATAGTTCGGGATCGTCAAATCTCGCCGGTAAACGTCGAGAACCGACGGGAACGCTTCCATGTCGGTGATGATCGGCCGCTCCGGCGTGTGGACGATGCTGCCGTTGTTACGATAGGCGAGCCCGTCGATTTCGCTCAGCGGCTTGCCGAGCGCGACGTCGACGCAGGTGTAGTCAAACTCGCCGACACTCACCCAATCGACCGCGGGCGCCGCGCGAAGCGATTCGTCGGGAAGCACGCTCACGTGCGCGCCGACCATTCCGACGACGCAGTTTGGATTCTCTTCCTTCAAGCGCTCGACGAAGCGCGCATCGTTGTTGAACGAAGGGGCGCTCGTATGGACGACGATGCGCTCGTACTCTTTGGCGAGCGGCGCTACCTGATCGACGGTCAGGTCGTCGGGCGGCGCGTCGATCAACCGGCTGCCGGGTACCATCGCTGCCGGCTGGGCGAGCCAGGTCGGATACCAGAAGGACCGGACCTCGCGGCGACACTGATAGCGCGAACCCGCGCCGCCGTCGAAACCTTCGAAGGTCGGCGGGTTCACGAACAGGGTCTTCAGGAAGTCGGGCATGCTCTCTCTCCTTCTCGGTCTTCCCCGGTTTTCTGCCGGGACTGCAAAGCCTTTTCCACGACCTTCTGCGGTTCATGCCGCGTGCCGCGAGCGTGCCCTGGCCCGCCGGCGCTTAGAGCGCCGTCAGTGCGCTCGCTACGTCGGGGAAGCGGCGAAAGTTCGCGTAAGAGACCGTAACCGTTCCGGCGGCTGCGAACGGGCCGTAGTGTCCGGTATAGGCTTGAGTCTCCTGCGTCGCCGCCCAATACCCCGCAAGCACCTCGGCGCGGGCATCGGTGATCTCGCCGGAACTTGCATGCGGCGGAAGCGTGTTCGGGTGATACGTGTACGAAACGACGTTGTATCGCGCGTCGTAGGTAAAGCTTCCGTCGCCGTGACCGGCGTCGCGCACGGTCGACGTAAAGCCGATCGCCGAGGCCCCGCCGCCGGTATATCGGTACGCGTCGAAGTTACGAGGGTCGAACGGGGCGGCGAAGACGCCGGCGAGATTCGGGTGACTCCAGGATTGCTCGACGGACGCGACGTCGGGAGCGCCGGCATCTTTACCGTCGATCGAATAGCTCGTCACGTGCACCTTCACGATCGCGCCGTCATCGTAAGCCACGTTCATCATCAGATCTTCGTGCCGTTTCAAGAAGCCGGCGTGGACGTCGAAGAGGCGATGCAACTGACAGACCACGACGCCGCGGCTCGTCTCCGCAAAGCGCTGCGCGATTTGTGCGAGCACCGGGGGAGCGCCTGCAGGCAGCGTCACCGTCGCGCCCTACCGGCCCTTATGGAGTTGCGGTTGAGACGTACATAAAACGGTTGGGCAAGTCGAGCGTGAACGTCCGCCCGGCCCAAAACGAGTTTCCGACGTCGCAATCGTAGATCAGGTCGGAGTAGCGCACTTCCGGTGCGGCGACTGCCGTCGCTGGCGAGCCGGCCAGCGCAAGCGTGGAGAGGCGCCCGGTGGCGGCGCCGCCTGCGTCGAGGCCAATCGACGCGGCGAAGGTCTTGTCGAGCGTGATGCCTTGCGAGCCGGTATCGATCTCGCAGAGCCCACTCTTGCCGTTGCCAAAGTCGAATCGCGCGAAGATCGCCAGGGAAATTCCGAGATCGTCCTGCAGAACGACCGGGATTTTTACGAGCGGCCGGATGCGCTCGGGAAGCGTTTGTGCATCCTCGATCACGATCAGCCGGTTGCGAAAGTCGAACGTGGCCGTGATCGAACGGAACGCGGTCGCCGAAATCAAGCCGTCGATGCCGGTGCCGTCCAGGCCCTTCCAGATGCCGACGTACGGCGCTTCGATTGAGACGCCGCCCATCGTCAGACTCACGACCGTCCCGACCGGAAGATCGACGCGTTCGCCGGTTAGGCGAAGGCTCACGTACTTGCCTTTGATCGCGACGTAGCGCCGCCCGAGTTCATTGGAGAGCACGTCGACGCCCGCGCCGAGGTTAACCAGCATCGGCACCGCCGGCTGACCGTCGACCGAAGCCTGAACTTCGATCAGACCGCCGTTGACTGCGGTGAATGGTATCGATTCGACCGCAACCGCCGGCCGCGGGATGGTGCAAAACAGCGCCATCGCCGCGGTGACGGCGAAGAGCGGTTTAGAACGCCCCGATGCCGTTGGGAGTTCCCAGACCGGTCGGGCCGTCCCAACCGGTGCCGGCCTTACAGAGCGGCGCGCCGCAACTGCCGTTGCTGCCAGTCGTCACGTCGTTGAGGCTCGACGTATTGGCGTAGAGGTTCCCCGGGTTGTTCGTGCTGGTGTTGCCCGCAAGCGCGAAGACCGACGCGATGATCGGCGTTGCGACCGACGTTCCGCCGAAGACCGTCCATCCGCCGTAGCCGAACGAATCGTAGACTGCCACGCCGGTGCTCGGGTTGGCGTCGGCCGACACGTCCGCTTGCGCGCGCTTCGCGCACCCGGTGGTGACCCCGGTTTGGAAGCTCGGTTTGGCATAGATCGTGCTGCAGCCGCTTCCGGCGCCCGACCAGGCGGATTCGATGCGAGGGCTCGTAGTCGTCAGCGTCGTCCCGCCGACTGCGATCACGGTCGGCAGAATCGCCGGCCACTGCGCGGTCGCATTATGTCCGCTGTCGCCCGTCGCCGCCGTAATCGCGACGCCGCTCACGTTGAAGTCTCCGTCCTTGGACTTCGCACCTTCGTTGCCGCTCCAGCTATTGCTCACGTAGTTTGCGTGCCCGGTTGCGTAGATTTCGGCCCTCGCAAGATTGCCGGTCGTCGCCGATTTCGCCTCGACCAAGAGGATCTTGCAGTTCGGGCAGATCGCCGAGACCATATCGACGTCGAGCGACTCTTCCGCGGCCCAGCCGCGGTTCGTCGCCGTTCCGAGCGCGTGTTTCGTGAAGCATCCGCTCGACGCATTGCAAGGCGGCAGGCCGTACTGCGCGCGGTACGTCGCAAGGTCCGAGGCCGCGTTCGGATCGTCGTACGCATCGACGACCGCTACCGTCTGACCGCCTCCGTTGCCTTGGCTAAACGACGTAAGACCGTAGGCCGTCTGCAGGTCGCTCGGCCCGTACCCCTGCGGCGTATCCGGACGTGCCATCCCCTTAATGTCGGTGCGGATCCAGGCTTGGCAGCGCGCGTAGCCGATTGACACCATTCCGCAGACTTGCACCGCCGGGCCCGAGCGCGGCCAGAGTCCGAGCTCTGCCGCGGTGGCATGCCGGGACGCAAGCGAAGCAACCGACGAACTCGAGGTTCCGCCGGGCATCGAGTTCATCGTACCGCTGCAGGCCGTCAAAGCGGTAACCAAGGTCACCGCAACAATCGTTGAAAATCGCATGTATGCCTCCGTTCTTGTATTGCGAGCAGGCTGCGACAAGACTTTATGTTTTCCTGCGTCGAACGTATGAGTAACGTAACTCGGCGTTTGGAGGTGCCATGAAACGGTTTGAGACCCTATTTTTTTCTGCCGCGCTCGTCGCGCTCGCCGGCTGCGGTTCCGGAACGACTCCGGCGGCGGGACCCGGTTCTTCGACGAACGCGATTCAACACGTCGTCATCATGATTCAGGAGAACCGCAGCTTCGATAACATTTTTGGGGGCTTTCCGGGCGCCGACACGACGCTGGTGGGTGCGTGCAAACCCGCTCCATGGTGCAAGGGATCGCACATGGTCAAATTGCACTCCGTCAAGCTCGAGAGCAACGGAGTCAGTTACTTCGGTAAAGACATCGACCACAGCCATCACGGTTTCGAAATCGAGTGCGATCCCACCAGCTCGAACGTCTGTCAAAACGACGGATTCGATCTGATCAGCTTCGGTCAGGCCGGCCAAAGCCTTCCGGCAAAGCTCTACCCGTACGCGTACGTCGATCGCAAGGAAAGCGCGCCCTACTGGAATCTTGCCAAAAAGTACACGCTCGCCGACGAGATGTTCTTCACCGAGACGGCCTCGAGTTTCATCGCGCATCAGTCGATCCTTTCGGGCACCGTCCAATACAGCGCCGATGCGGTTCTCACCGATCAACCGAACAACACCCCTTGGGGGTGCGACGCGCCGAAACATGGCACGACGACGCCGCTGCTGTTTCGGGACGGCCGGTACAAATACAACGGGCCCTTCCCCTGTTTCACGCAGTACGGCACGATGGCCGACCTGCTCGACGCCAAGAACGTCTCGTGGAAGTTTTACGTCGACTCGTCCGGGAACGGCCCCGGCTCCGACTTCTCGGGCGCCGTCTGGAACGGCTACGATGCGATTAAGAAGATTCGTTACGGGCCCGACTGGCACAAGAACATCAGCATCCCGAACACCTCGCTCTTTAGCGACGTAAAGGCTGGAACGCTGCCGTCGGTCTCCTGGGTCATCCCAACGCTCTTTGATTCCGATCATCCGGCAGCGGGATGCAACGGCGGTCCGTGGTGGGTGACGAAGGTCGTCAACGCGGTTGGCACCAGCAAGTACTGGAAGCACACCGCGATCGTGTTGCTCTGGGACGACTGGGGCGGATGGTACGATAACGCGCCGCCCGACCAAACCAACTACCATCAACTCGGCTTCCGCGTTCCGATGGTCGTCATCTCTCCCTATGCAAAGCCCGGCAACATCTCCAACACGCACTACGACTTCGGCAGCATCTTACGATTCGTCGAGCAAACCTTCGGTTTGGGTTCGCTCGGAACGAGCGACGCGACCTCGGCTTCGATCTTGGACATCTTCGATTACACGCAGAAGCCGAACAGGTTCTCGCCGGCTCCCGAGCCGCCGGTCCTCAGCTGCGGGAAAAAGCAAAGCGATGCGGGCTCGGCGAAGACGATGATTGAGCACGACGGAGGGGTTCCAGAGTAAACGTGCAGCTCTTCGCCGACCGCACCGATGCGGGGCGGCAGCTCGCCGAGGCGCTTGCGGGATATGCGGGCGATGCGAATGCAATCGTTCTCGCGTTGCCGCGCGGCGGCGTCCCGGTCGCTTGCGAAGTGGCGCGCCACTTAGGCCTGCCGCTCGACGTCTACGTCGTGCGCAAGCTCGGCGTACCGGGCCACGAAGAGCTCGCGATGGGCGCGCTCGCAAACGAAGGGACCTGCGTCGTCGACGAAGAGCTGATCGGATCGCTCGGTATCGATGACCGGGCGCTGCAGGAAGTCATCGACCGTGAGATGAGCGAGGTGCGCCGCCGCGAACGCGAGTACCGCAAGGCGCGTTCGCAAGCAAAGGTCGCCGGTAAAACCGTCATCGTCGTCGATGACGGGCTTGCGACCGGAGCAACGATGCGCGCCGCGGCGACGGCGCTGCGAGCCCGCAAACCCGCATCGATCGTCGCGGCCGTACCGGTCGCCGCACAGCGCACGTGCGCCGCGCTTCGCGGCATCGTCGACCGAGTCGTCTGCGTCCATACGCCCGAACCGTTCCACGCCGTCGGGCTCTACTACCGGAACTTCGCCCAAACGAGCGACGACGACGTGCGGCGTCTCTTGGCCGAGGCGGATAGCGCTGAAACAGGGCGCCGCGCAAGCGCGTAGTATCAGAAAGCCATGAAGCGTTCGCCGGCCGCCCTCGCGGCATTCTCCCTGATCGTCATCCTCTATTCGTTCACCGGCCTACGCGGTGGCGTCGATACCTGCAAGTGGTTCAACGACGGCATCACCGACCGCTCGGTCGGGGCGCTGACGCATCAGACCGATTTGCTCTATAACCGTATCGCATTACCGCCCGGCGCCGATGTTGCGGTCGGCGGCACCGCGGTCAGCGAACAGGGAGAGCAGCTCGTCGACTTCAAGCTGAACAACGCGACGATCTGCTCCGCCGGCGAAGCCGTCTACGGCCCGACGCCCTCACCCGCGCCCTCCCCCTAGCTACGTCGTGTCATCCTGAGCGTAGGCGCGCAGCGCCGGAGTCGAAGGGCGGACGAACCCGCAGCGCGACGCTGATGCGCGGACCGACGGCGACGCGCGACTTCGGAATCCCGTGATCGTAGTTACGCTGCGTCTCGTAGCTCATTAGGAGCAGGCTCCCCGCTTCGAGATCGAGATCGAAGATACGGCGCGGTTTGGTCTTGCTGCGGATGGTCATCAATCGCGTCGCTCCAAGCGAGATCAGCGCAATCGGATGGCCGGCAACGATCTCGTAGAGATGGTCGTTGTGCGGCGCGACGCTGTCGCGGCCGTCACGATAGAAGTTGAGGCCGGCGGTGTTGAAAGGCGTTCCCGTCGTCGCCGCGACGCGGCCCGCCGCATCGGCGAGCGCCGGCGGCAACCCATTGTCCTCAAGGCCGTAGCGTGCGACGAGCCGCGGCACGTCGACATCGCGATCGTACATGCGCCGGCGCTCGCTCTGCCACCCGACGCCCTCCCGCAGTGCGTCGAACCACTGCCGCGCCGTCGGCGCGGCGGCGAATCCCGGCAGATAGTGAATCGAGCCCGTCTCATCGTCGACGAGCGTGCGGCGTTGCGCACCGAAGAGTCCCAGCTGCGTGGACAAACTGACACGCCGCTTCTTAGCAGGAACTCCATTTGCGCAAGAAGCCGTTCAAGGACTAGTGGAACTTCGCTGACGGAGCAAGTAGCTCACGAGCACCCCAACGATCGCTAGGAACACTGCAGAGAGGCTGCCCAAGACGATTTGCGTTAGTGACCTGGCTACGGTGACGGACAAGGAGCCTTGGTAGGCCACCGCGTCCGACGTACCCCCACCCGCCGCCTCTCCGCCGTTCTTGATGAACGTTAGGGTCGGGGCGAACGTTTTGCGGCCTTCTGTGGCGCAGGCAACGACCCAGTGCCACTCCATCTCTTCCAGCGAGCGGCCCGTGGTAGGCAAGACGATTGGGTCTTTAGGCTCAACCGTACAATCGCCCGAACCCAAGAGCGTACCGGAAAGCGTACCATTGGCTTCGTTCGCCAGTCCAGGTGGGACCGTGTGAGGAGGATTCAGTGGGATATTCCCCAGCTTGATAGCAACGTCTAGAGAGTCGCCCGGGTGTAACCTCTTCGGATCGAATTTGAAGTCCACGCGAACGCCGTTACCTTCCAGACCGAAGTCGGTGCCGGTATCGCTGTACGTCGCACCCAAAGACGATTCGTAGAGCCACGCTAGCAGAACCAAAGCGACTGCCGCCAATGCCGAACAAATCCAAACGATTTGGCGTCGCTTCACAGCCTTTACTCCCCTACGGGTAGAGGCCGCGGAGTTTCGTCGCCTCGGCGACTCGCGCTACCGCGACGCAGTATGCTCCCTTGCGCATCGAAACGCCGTGGCGCTCTGCCTGCTCGTAGGTCTCCCGGAAGGCCCGCGTCATCTTGCGCTTGAGGCGCTCGTTGATCTCGTCTTCCTCCCAAAAGTTCGCCTGGAGATCTTGCACCCACTCGAAGTACGAGACCGTGACGCCGCCGGCGTTTGCAAGAATGTCGGGCAAGACCATGACGCCGCGATCGAAGAGAATGTCGTCGGCGTCGGGAAGGGTCGGCCCGTTCGCCGCCTCCGCGACGATCTTTGCGCGAATGTGCGGCGCGTTCTCGCGGGTGATCACTTTCTCGAGCGCCGCGGGCACGAGCACGTCGCAATCGAACTCGAGCACCTCTTTGTTATCGACGCGCTCGCCGCCGGTGAAACCGACGACCGATCCGGTCTCGAACTTGTGCGCGACTAGACCCTTGATGTCGAGACCGCGATCGTTGGCGACGCCTCCGACCGAATCGGAGGCGGCCACGATCTTATAGCCGTGTTCGCTCATCAGCTGGGCCGCATACATCCCGGCGTTGCCGAAGCCTTGAATCGCGACGCGGGCGCCTTCAATCGTATTCCCGTGCACCTCCATGGCTTCGTTCACCGCGTACATGCAGCCGCGGGCGGTTGCTTTGTCGCGCCCCAGCGAGCCGCCGATCGCGACCGGCTTGCCCGTCACCACGCCCGGAATCGAGTACCCATGCTCCATCGAAAACGTATCCATGATCCAGGCCATGATCTGGGGCGTCGTGTAGACATCGGGAGCGGGGATATCTTTCTCGGGCCCGATGATGATCGATATTTCGCTGGTGAACCGGCGCGTGAGATTCTCGAGCTCCTGCAGCGACATCTCCTTGGGATTGCAGATAACGCCGCCCTTCGCGCCCCCGAACGGGATGTTCACGAGCGCGCACTTCCACGTCATCCACATGGCGAGTGCCTTGACCTCATCGAGCGTCACGTCGGGGTGATACCGGATCCCGCCCTTTCCGGGCCCGCGCGACAGATTATGCTGTACGCGGTACCCGGTGAACATTCGAAAGGCGCCGTTGTCCATCCGCACGGGAACGGACACCTCGAGAACGCGTTTGGGGTGGCGCAGGTATCCGTGGAGCGATTCGTTGAGGCCGATCAGCAGCCCGACTTCGTCGAGCTGCCGCTGGGCCATCTCCCAAACGTTATCGCGCGACTGAACGGCAGAAACGTCTTGAGCCATTGCTACTTTCCGGCTACTAGTGCGGAGGTCCGTACATCGTGGCTTTGTACTGCGGCAGATGCGGATTCTTCCACTTGCTGCCGTCTTCAAACGTAATCTTCAACGGAACGCATTTCGCGTAGCTGGTTTGGATCGGAAAAACGTTCGGACTCAAACCGAACTTGTGCTTGATCTCCGCGCCCGGCGAGAAGGTTCCGACGTCCTTGACCTCCGCGACGAGAGCGCCGCGCACGATCAGTCCGAATTCGATCTGTTTCATCACGACGTTGGTGGCGTTCGCGTAGTCGATGCCCAGGGTCGGGTCGTTTTGAACCGGAGCTTGATAGTACGTCGGGCCGTATACCGACGGATATCCCCAATAGCCGCGATTGAAACCGCCATAATAGGGCCCCGGGAAGTAACCGGGCGTGTAGCCCGCCCAGTTGTAGCTGACGTTCCGCTCGGGAAGGCAGCCATTAACCCGGATTGGGTGCGCCATCGTCAGGTGCGCGGCCTGTGCCATGGCGACGTGCGAGGTCTGCGCCACGGTCATAGCAGGGAGTGCCGCCGTTAGGCAGAGTGCTGCGACGCCGAGAGAAAAACGAGCCGCGTTCATCGAGCTGATCTCCTTCTTAGAGCTGAGTACGAAACTTGGTTGACGCAAGCTTCTTCAATCAAAAGGGCGGCGCCTTGGCGCCACCCTTCTTCTCATCGAGCGAGTCGCGGTTTACCGTGGAGGCCGCCCGCCGCCCCCGTGCCGGGAACCGTCGCCGCCGCCACCCCCCGAAGAGCGCGGCGCCGAGGTGCTGCCATGCGAGTATGACGGAGACGATCCGTGCGAATACGACGGATACGATCCGTGCGAATATGAGGGATTCGACCCGCGCGAATACGAGGGATTCGACCCGCGCGAATACGATGGATACGACCCGCGCGAATACGACGGATCCGATCCGCGCGAGTACGAGGGATACGATCCGCGCGAGCTCGCGCCGTAGCTATCGCGCCCGTTGCCGTTGGTTTCGCCTCGCGAGTACGACGGCGCCGAGACGCTGCCGCGCTGATTCGAGAAGCGGTTCCACGAATCCGAGGGTGCACGGTTCTCCGCCGAGCCTGTGTTGCGCGAGCCTTCGCTTGCGAAACTCTCGCGTCCCATCGACGCGGAGTCGCCGCGCCCGGTTTGCGAGGCGATCGAGCCGCGCGCCTCGGTACCGCGCGCTCCGTTACCGCGCGTTTGGTTACCGCGCGTTTGGTTGAAACGATCCCACGACGTCGACGGAGCGTTCTCACGATTGCCCGTGAGCGTGCCGGCCCCGCGATTGCCCGTGAGCGTGCCGTGCTCGCCGTCGCGCGAGACCGGTGCGTTCTCGTGCGCGGCGTTGCCTTGGATCGCGTGCGAGACCGCGCGCTGCTGCTCGTCGAACTGCATGTGTCCGGATAGGCTGTGGTTTGCCGAAGCGAACCGCGGTGAGTCGAACGTTCTCGACAGCGCGACCGGCGCGCTGATCGAGTGTCCGCCGTAGCCGAGATTATCGCGGCTCGGCGTAATCGGTACGCCGCCGTGAATCATGCCAACGCGTCCGCTAATGTTGTGCTGGTTGACGGTAAACGTGTTGCCGTGAATCGTTCCGTGCTGGAAGTGACCGACTGTGACTCCATGCACGCCGCCGTGCGGGAAGTACCGGTAGATATTCGTGATGTGGGTCACGTTGACGACGTTGCGCCCCCAACCGTAGCCGCAGCAGCCGCCCCAGCCCCAGCCGTAGCCGGTCCATGCCCAGCCGGGATACCACGGATAGTACGGCGCGTAGGGCGCGAGCGGATACCACCCGATGTACGGATAACCGAAGCCGCCGTAGCCGCCGTAACCGCCGTAACCGTAGCCGCCCGAGCCGAAGCCGAGCGAGACGCCCCATCCGGGTCCGCCGACCCCGATGCCGAAGCCGAAGAAGCCGACGAGCGCCGGCGACCATGCCGGATTGGCCGAGTAGGCAGGCGGCGACCACGCCCAGCCGTAGCCGTTCGCGTAGTACCAGCGCCCGTAATGATAGGGCGCCCATCCCCACGGCTCGTTCGCGACCCAGGTCCACCCGTAGCCGTCTTCCCAGCTCCACGATCCGTTGCCGTAGGGCGACCAGTTGGCAGACTGCTGCGGAACCCACGATTGCCCGTAGCCCGCTACGTCTTGCCACTGCCCGTACGCACCCAGGTTGTCATAGCCCGCGATATCCGGATTCAAGTTCGGACTCGCGTTCAGTGCCGCAACCATCGTCTCGTCGCGCTTCGCGCTGAAATCGTCGAACGTATCGTATCCGACTTCCGTCGTGTACGTAATCGCCGGATCCGAGGCGGATCCCCGCGCGACGAGAGTACGACCCGAGTCGAGCGTGTACGTGCGTTGTGGGGTAACGACTTCTGCGCTTCCTCGGCGCGCCGTCACCCAGGTGGATCCGTCCTTGCCGATCGAAATTCGAAAATCGCCGGTCTCGTGCGCGCGCACGGTGACCGACGGCGTGTCGATCTGGATCGGTTCGCCGGCGCGGACGATGCCCACTTCGACCGTCCCATCGGCGACCTGGAGCTGCCGGTTGTCCCGATCGTCGCTCGTGATGCGCGCCTGCACGTTGCCGCCGAGGCGCACCGCCGTCGAACCGTCGAACTGCAGCTCGCCGCGCGAGCTTGCGCCGGTCGATACATAATCGCCCGGAAGGAGCGGCGCGTTCACGACGGCAGCCACCTGTTTTTGGCTGTCGCCGCGCTGAACCACGACCGACCCTTGGACGATGCTGACCCGGGTAACGCCGGGCCCGTTCTTATTGGGCGCCTGCTCGGCCGATGCCGGAAGCGCGCCCGAGAGAGTCGTCCCGATCAGGGCGACCCCGGAAATCAGGCTGATGAGCCACTTGTTAATCATTGGTAATTGCATCTTCCCCTCAGCAACCATTGAAGCCGAAATGGGGCCATGAAGGCAGCGTCTGCGGATTAGCTTACCATTAAGCTCGCGTGAGAGGGACGGCGCGGCCCCGCTCCAGCCCGGCTGCCAAACGGGCAAGAGAAGTGCGCCCTCGCGCTAAACCTTGTGGTTACAGGAGGGATCGCCTTACATGAAAGACTCTCGGACCGCGATGACGCGCCGCACCTTCGTCGCCAACGCCGTCGTGCTTCCGGCCCTTGCCGGCTTGCTTCTGGCCGAAACGGCCCGCGCGGATGCGAAAGGCTCGCAGGCCCAGTTCAAGTATCAAAAGACTCCCAACAACGGGCATAAGTGCTCGCAGTGCGCGTTGTTCGTCGCGGGCAGCAGCGCGACGGCCGACGGAAGCTGTAAGATCGTCGAAGGGTCGATCAGCCCCAACGGCTGGTGCACCGCCTGGGTCAAGAAGAGCTAGGCAACTTCGAAGAGGCCTGCGGCGCCGATGCCGCCCGCGACGCACATCGTCACGACGACGTATTTGACGCCGCGGCGCTTGCCTTCGATTAGCGCGTGCATCGTCATGCGCGCGCCGCTCATTCCGTATGGGTGGCCGATCGAAATTGCTCCGCCGTCCACGTTGAATCGCTCGTTGGGAATCCGCAGCGTGTCGCGGCAGTAGACCGTTTGCACCGCGAAGGCTTCGTTGAGTTCCCACAAACCGATGTCGTCGATCTGCAAGCCGTGCTGCGCGAGCAGTTTCGGCACCGCGTAGATCGGCGCGATCCCCATCTCGCCGGGCTCGTTACCGGCGACGGCATATCCTCGATAGATCCCCAGCGCTTTGAGATTGCGCCGCTCCGCGATCGCTGCGTCGACGATCGAAACGGCAGCCGCGCCGTCGGAGAGCTGCGAGGAGTTTCCAGCCGTGATCGTCGTCTCGGCCACGCCGGGCACTGCGCCCTTCAAGCCGGCTAAGCCCTGCAGCGTCGTCTCCGGGCGGTTTCCCTCGTCGCGGTCGAGCTCGATGTAGCGCTCGGTAACGCGGCCGGTCTCTTTGCTCTCTTCGTATTTCCACGACGGCAACGGCACGATCTCGGCATCGAAGCGCCCCGCGGCTTGCGCGGCGGCAGTGCGCCGTTGGCTCTGCAGCGCGTACTCGTCCTGGCGCTCGCGCGAGACGTCGTACTTCTTCGCGGTAAAGTCGGCCGTAAAGAGCATTGGCGTGTAGAGATCGGGTAAGTGGCGGAGCAGCCACTCCTCGGTGAGAAATCGCACGTGCACGTCGTTCTGCACCATGCTGATCGACTCGACGCCGCCCGCGACAACGACGCCGGCGCCGTCGGCGATCACGCGCTTCGCTCCCGCCGCAATCGCATCGAGGCCCGACGCGCAGAACCGGCTGACCGTCTGTCCCGCAACCGTCACCGGACAGCCGGCGCGCAGCGCCGCGGTTCGCCCGATGTTGTTCCCGGTCGCTCCTTCCGGCAGGCCGCAGCCGATGATGACCTCGTCGACTTCCACGGGTTCGATTCCGGCACGCTCGATCGCATGCTTGACGACATGCCCGGCCATCGTCGCACCCTCGGTTTGATTGAAGGCACCTCGAAAGGCGCGGCCGATCGGCGTGCGTGCGGCCGAGACAATCACCGCCTCACGCATGAGCCGTCCCTCGACTCCGCGCCTGCGGCGCTGCGCTCGGGATGACACGATGGTCCGCATACCACATCGGACCGCCGCGATGCGGCGGAAAGCCGTATCCGTAGACGTAGACGATGTCGATGTCGCCCGGGCGCAGCGCAACGCCCTCCTCGAGTAACCGTTCGCCGCGATGAATCAGTGCGCCGAGCAGCCGGTCGCGAATCTCGGCGTCGCTCACCTCGCGTGGCGCGATTCCGGCCGTGCGCGCCTCCTCGGCGAAGATCGCCTCGACCTCGGGATCCCGGATCGGCTCGCGCCCTTTGCCGACGCTTTTGTCGTACTTGAAGAACCCGGCCATCGTCTTCTGGCCGAGCCGATTGCGCGCAACGAGCTGCTCGAGCACGTTCGTGCGCCCGAGCGCTTCCGCGCCACGCGCCTTTTGCACCGCCAGTCCGATGTCCAGACCTGAGAGATCGCTCATTGCGAACGGACCCATGGGGAAACCGAACGTTTTCATCACCGCGTCGATGCGCGCGGGTGACACGCCCTCCTCGGCGAGCGCCATCGCTTCGCGCAGGTAATCGAAGATCATCCGGTTGCCGATAAAGCCGAAAGCGTTGCCCGATAGCACCGCCTTCTTGCGCAACGTCTTGCCGAGCTTAAAAGCCGTGGCGATCGTCTGCGCCGATGTCGC
Source organism: Candidatus Cybelea sp. (assembly GCA_049585055.1). Classification (GTDB taxonomy): domain Bacteria; phylum Vulcanimicrobiota; class Vulcanimicrobiia; order Vulcanimicrobiales; family Vulcanimicrobiaceae; genus Cybelea. The sequence goes on from JBAUYZ010000096.1 coordinate 29,498, forward strand.
CTTGCCGCGAACGATTTCGAGCAGCGGCATGATATTTGCCGGCACGAAGAAGTGCAGGCCGAGCACGCGATCGGGTCGTGTGGTCGCATCCGCGAGCGCGTCGATGTCAAGCGTGGAGGTGTTGCTGGCAAGAATCGCGCTCGGTTTTGCGACGGCGTCGAGCTTCCGGAAGACGTCGCGCTTGACGTCGAGACTCTCGAAAACCGCTTCGACGATGAGGTCGGCGCCGGCGAGCTCGTTCCAGTCGTCGCTGAAACGGATCGATTGTCCGCGCTTCCAAGCCTCTTCTTGCGTCAACCGGCCCTTCTGCACTTGGTACATGAACATGCCCATCACCGTCTGGCGCGCTCGGTCGACGGCCTCATCGTTGCTATCGACGACGATGACGGGCAGCCCGGCCTGCGCAAAAGCGATCGCGATGCCGCTCCCCATCGTTCCGGCACCAACCACCCCCACTCTCTCCACGACCGTGTCATCCTGAGCGTACCTCGCGGAGCGAGCGGAGTCGAAGGGCTGAGCCGTGTCGAAGGATGACTCGCCAGGAATCTTTGCCAGCTCGCGCTCCGCAAAGAAGAGATGCCGCAGGGCCATCGACGACGTCGAACGGACGAGCTCGTCGAAGAGCCGCGTTTCGCGCGCGATGCCGAACGGAAACGAGAGCTCGATCGAGGCTTGCACGGCGTCGATGAGTTTGTGCGCGGCAAAGCCTCCGTTCTCCTCAGCCGGAACCATCTTGTGCGCTTGCGCCACGACGTATGGGCCGGCTTGCGCCGGAAGATCCTTGGCAATGAATGCTTGGCGCTCCGAAACGCGGCGCTTGCGACCTTTTGCCAGCACCGTTGCGCGCTCGGTCGTCGCAGCTTCCGCAATCTCATCGATGAGGCCGAGCTCGAGCGCCCGTTGTGCTGAAATCGACGAACCCTTGAGCATGAACTCGAGGGCAGCGCGTGCGCCGATCAGGCGCGGCAGACGCTGCGTCCCGCCGGCGCCCGGTAGCAGCCCGAGCCGAATCTCCGGCAAGCCGAGCTTCGCTTTAGGCGATGCGACGCGGTAGTCGCACGCCAGCGCGAGTTCCAGGCCGCCGCCCAGGCAGTTACCCTCGATCGCGGCGACGTGCACCTTCACGCTCGCCTCCACGGCCGCGATGACGTCGCGGATCGTGACCGCATCGGGCGGCATCTCCGCACTGAAGTCGTTGACGTCGGCGCCCGCGCTGAAGAGTCCGTTTGCCCCCGTAAAGACGACGGCTTCGACGGCGTCGTCGGTGTGGGCGGCCTCAATCGCTTCGAGCAGCACCTTACAGTATGCGAAGGAAAGCGCGTTGACCGGCGGATTATCGAGCGTGATGACCTGCAGCACGTCTAGACGCCCACCGCCATCTTGCGATCCAAATCGAACTGCGCCTCGCTCACGCGCATGACGTCGCCCGAACCGTCGACGATCTGCCGCGCGAACCAGGCCGCCTGCGAGAGCACGTGCGTTGCATAAAAAGCCGCGGTTGCGAGCTTCGCGCGGTAGAACTCGGCCTCCGAATCGTTCGCGGCGATCTTTGCCGCCGCGATCTGTGCGGCCCGCGCCATCTGCCAGCCGCCGGCGACCGTGCCCCAGAGCCGCAGATAGGGCACCGAGCACGCGAAGGCCTTATGCAGATCGCCCATCGCGTTCATGCCGATCGACTGCGAGGCCTCGTTCAGCGTCGTCAACGCCCGTGCGAGTGCCTCGCCGATGCGCTTGACGTCGGGGTCGGAATGGCCGATGCACTCCTTGGCAACCGCCTCCATCTTCTTCCCAACGCTGGTGGCCGTTGCGCCCATGTCGCGCAGCAGTTTGCGGCCGATCAAGTCGAGTGCTTGGATTCCCGTCGTGCCTTCATAGATTGTGATGATGCGGACGTCGCGGTACTGTTGAGCGATCCCGGTCTCTTCGATGTATCCCATTCCGCCGAAGACTTGCAGCGCGGTCGAACAGAGCTCGACGGCGCTCTCCGTGCACCAGCCCTTGACGATGGGAATCATCAGCTCGACGAAGGCCTTGTGCTCTTTGCGAACCTTTTCGTCGGGGTGGCGCTGCGCGTAATCGAGCGAAGCCGCGGTTACATAGGCAAGTCCGCGCATCGCCTCGATCGTCGCCTTCTGCAACATCAGCATGCGGCGCACGTCGGGGTGCCTTACGATCGGCTCGGGTTCGCGCGAGCCGGGTTTGAGATCGCGCCCCTGCACGCGCTCCTTCGCGTACTCGAGCGCGCTCTGATAGGCGCGATCGGCGAGCGCTATGCCCTGGACGCCCACCGAGAAGCGCGCGGCATTCATCATGATGAACATATATTCCAACCCGCGATTCGGCTCGCCGACCAAGTAGCCGACGGCGCCGTCGCCCTTCTCGCCGTAGTTGAGCGTGCAGGTCGGATTTGCGTTGATGCCGAGTTTGTGCTCGATGCTCGCGCAGACGACGTCGTTGCGCTCGCCGATGCTGCCGTCGGCATTGACGAGAAACTTCGGCACGATGAAGAGCGAGATGCCCTTCGTCCCTGCGGGAGCGTCGGGCAATCGCGCCAGCACGAGATGAATGATGTTTTCGGCCATATCGTGCTCGCCGAACGTGATGAAGGTCTTCGTCCCGATGATGCGATAATGGTCGCCCTCGGGCACGGCCCGCGTGCGCACTTGGGCGAGATCCGAGCCCGCTTGGGGTTCGGTGAGGCACATCGTACCCGTCCACCCACCGGAGACGAGATTGGGAATGAAGCGCTGCTTCTGTTCTTGCGAACCGACGAGCTCGATCGCTTCGATCGCTCCCTGATTGAGCAGCGGGCCGTTTGCAAAGCCGATATTCGCGGCATTCCACATCTCCAGCGTCGGCCCGAGCAGGATCTGCGGCAACGCTTGCCCGCCATACTCCACGGGTACGGGCAATCCGATCCAGCCGGCGTCGGCGAACTTTTTATAGGCCTCTTTGAAGCCGGGTGGCGTAGCGACCTGACCCTCGCTCCAAGTACAGCCCGCCTTATCGCCCGTGCGATTGAGCGGGTCGAGCACGCCGGCCGCGAATGCGGCCGCCTCCTCCAAGACCGAGTCGAGAACGTCGAGCGTCTCCTCGCAGCCGGGCAGCGCGGCAATCCCGTCGATACCGGCGAGCTCGCGCAAGGCGAATTGCATATCCCGCAGAGGGGCTCGATAGACGCTCATGTTGACTCCTCTTCCTCTTGTATCGTAGCGTCCGAAGGGGCGCTTCGCGATAGTGATAAATCATACATTATTAAAAATAATAGTTCAACGGCAGCGCGGGGCCTCGTCGCTTCCTCGCCTCGGTGGGAATTAGAATACGCACAAAACTCGTCGCCTGCTTGCGAGCAATCACGCCGCCACAGCGTATCGTAGTCATAGCTAACCGCATACTTCGCAAGGAGATAACACGTAACGATGTTCCTGCTCTCAGTACTTCTCTCCGCAGCCACGTTCATGCCGGCCATGACGCCGCACGGCTACGCGACCGCCCGAACCGGAACGATCTTCGCCAATGCGATCTCGCCGGACAAGTCCTGTAAGCCCGGCGATATCTGCGCTTCGAAGAAGACGACGCTCGGTAAGGGCTGCTTCTTCAACAACCTCTACAAGAAGGGTTCCTACGGCGGCACACCGCTCGCGGTCAACGTCACCGAGACGGGCTCGAGCACGACCTACGTCTACTGGGTCAACAACACGAACACCACGCTCGGCATAACCGGCAACGCGAGCGCCAATTATTACTGCCCGTAGTCTGAGTCGACGCGACTACGCCACATAGAATAGAGCGGGCTCGACAAATCGAGCCCGCTCTATTCGTTTGATGCGTTGCCTTTCTTCCGGGCCGACGAAGTGGTAATGTAGACGCGAATGCGCGCCCAGCCGTTAGAAATCCGCATCGCCAGCCTGGAGGGTTCCTATCGCCAGGTGAGTGACCGGCTAAATAGCATCGACCGTCGGCTGGACGGATTCGAACAAAAGATGGAAGGCCGGTTCAATTCGATTGAGTCGCGATTCGCGGCAACGGATTCAAAAATCGATGACCTTCAATGGCGAATGACCGCCCTGATCCTGGGAACCTGGATAACGGTTATGTTGTCGATCTATCTTCATCACTGAACGGCAGCCCAACGTTGCGCCATTTCTACTCACCGACGCAAGAAGCGACCTGCGATCGAATCGACGCGAGATCTTTTCCGCTCACGCGGGCTCGCGTTTCGGTGATGCGCCGGTGCGGCACGGCTTGCACGTTCCACGCCAGCGCGTAACACGATTTCGTACATCCGTTCTCGCGGCTCGGGTCGATGCGCGTTGACGCGCCTTCGATTGCGAGCCGTTCCTCGCCGGCAAGAGGCACGACGATTTCAAACGGCAGTCCGCTTCCAAAAAACTGCGGTGAGCTGATGACAATAGCGGGACGGCGCTTGTTCGGCTCGCCCGAGCCCGGTAGCGCGTCACGCCAATCGACTAGGACGATCCCGCCTGGTTTCACTTACGGCCACCAAAGAACGACCCCGGGTCGTCGTCCCAACCCTCCGGATGATCCTGCACGTAGCGTGCGGCGCGCCTGATCGTCTCGCGCGTCGACGCTGAGCGCTGGTGGGCCGCCCAACGCTCGAGGATCTCGCGCGCAAGCGCCGATGCGCCGGCCACGTCGTGGCTCGGAGCGGCTTCTGCAAGAATTCGGCGGGTTTCGGGGTCCAGCCGGACCGAGAGGGTTTCGCTTGGCATTGAGCCTAATGTAACACAGCCTTCGTGTTACAGCAAGTTAATACGACTCCCTATTGCGCGACGTTCAGCGTCGTGCCGGCGCTGCGTCCGAACTGCTCCGGGGCGTCTTGCAGATACGCGTGCGCTCCCGGCCACGCGAACGTTCCGGGCGTCACCGAGCGCACGAGATAGTGCAGCTCGTAGACGCCGGGCTCCAAATGCTGCGCGTAGGCAACGACGCGATCGCGATAGATCTGGCTCGTATCGATCTGCCAGCTGTTGCTCTGTGGAACGATCGCTTGCAACGCCGTGCGGAAGCTCGTGTCGACGGCTTCGAAGCCTGCGGGTAGCGCATCGTCGATCACCAGACGGTCGACCGGATGATCGACGATCGTGCGCACCCCCACGTCGAAGACGCGGCCGGCCGCAACCGAGACCGGCAGCGCCGTTGCGAGGTCCATCGTGGCCAGCGGCGCCGCGTTCTTCGCCGACGTGGCGGCGCTCGGGTCGCTCAGCACGCGCACGATGCGCAATGCCCCCAGCTCGCCGGGTGCATTCGGCGGCACGGGGTAGGTGTAGAGAACGAGATAGTGCGCCGTACCGCCCGCAGCCGCGATGCGCATGGCGTTGCCTTGCAAGGACGAAGCCGCAACCGTGTACGTTTGCGACGATGCCGTCGAACCGAAGCGCGCGGTGCCTATTGTCCGGCCTCCAACCGTCGCCGTCGCCGTAGCCGGCGAGAGCCGCTCGGTGGCAGCGTAGGCGGCGAGCGCGGCGACCGCCGCGGCTGTATCGTCGGTCGTCGGCCAGCCGCACCGGCATTGTTGCGCGACGATCGCGCGAACCGCGCCGTCGAGTTGCTCGGACGGCGCGCGCTGCTCGAGTAGGAGTTGGAGCATCTGCGACTGCGCGTCGACCACAGACCCCAGCCAGCTCCATGGCGTTGAAACATTGGCGACGGCATAGCGGCCGGTCACGTAGAGCGTCTCCCGCAAATGCCGCGCCAAGGCCTGCCCGCGTGCTTGCCAGCCGGGCGCGCGCAAGAGGTAGCGGGCCAATCGAATCTGCGTCGCGTTATCGAAGTCTTTCGACGCCGCGACGATCTCGGCGAGGAAATCGGTGCGCGGCGAACCCACGGTTGCCAGCGCCCAGAGCGCCTCGAAACGGAGCTGCGCTTTGCAGAGCGCATCGCGCGCGCACCACTTGAAGACGCTCGGATCGGCGAGCACGCGCGACATAAACGTTGCCGCGGTCGAGACCGCACTCGAAGAAACCGTCACGCCGTGCGCCCGCGCGAAGATCAGCGCCTCCAACGCTGCGGCGGTTTGGAAAGGATCGCTCTCTTTGGCACCCGCGTACCCTCCGAAGCCGCCGTCGGCACGTTGATACGAAACGAGTTCCGTGAGGCTCGCCGCGGCCAGCGCGCTCGGATCGAAGGCCAGCTTCAGACGATACGGCCCGCGTAGTTCCCGCAGCGCGCTTGCGATCGTCAGGCGCGAGGCCGCGTCGTCGGCGAGCGGCAGCGAATCGGCGGTCAGCACGCGCTCCGACGGCGTGACGAACTGGGGAACGATCGAGTTCGCTAGCGTGACCTGGAGCGTGCCGCCGGCGGTAAGCGAGATCGGCACCGAAGCTTCCTTACGGGTCGCGCCGCTCTCGATGACCGAATCGGTGCTGTCGCGCTCCCGCGCCGTGAAGGGAACGTTGAACGCGTCGCCGTGCGCGCGCAGTTCCGCTTGTGCTTCGAGCGTGGTCGGCACCGGCGTTCCGACTACGACCGGAAAGCGGAAGGCCTGCATTCCGGTCGCCGCCTGCTGCGTCGATCGCTGCGTTCGCGGATCGCCTTGAACGAAAGCCAGCGCGCCGGTGAGCTTTACGACGAGATCGAGCGCGCCCGCGCCCCCGGTTTGATTCGCAATCGAAACGCCCAGATCGAAGCGATCGCCGGGCCGCGCGAACTGCGGCAGCAGCGGATTCGCAATCAACGGCTGCGTCGACACAAAGGTGGTATCGCCGGTTGCGAAGTGCGCGCGGTCTTGTTGGAGCGCGACCGCCATCACGCGCCAGGTCGTCAAATCGTCCGGCATGGTCAAGTCGGCGCTGGCGCGGCCGCCGGCGTCGGTCTTGATCACGCCGTAGTAGGCCAGCGGCTGAAAGTTCGTTCGGACGCGCGTACTCGCGGCGCCGGCGAGAAAGCCCCCGCCGTAACCGAAGCCTTTTTCGAGCGGCGGGCTCTGCGTCTTCAGCGTCACGTGCTCGCGGTTATCGGCGAAGATCGTGGCGATCGGCTGTGCGGCAAAGACCGTCTGCACCAAATCCGGCAAACGATATCCGGAAAGCTGCAAGATCGCGTCGTTGACGACCATTGCAACGATCTCCCCTTGCACGGGCGCGCCGCCGCGGCCGGTGACGGTAAACGCCACGCGCTGCGCGGCCCCGGGATGGACCGTCGGCTCGCGCGGAGCGATCGCGAGCTTGAGATAGCGATCGCCGAGATCGACGCGCAATGCCGCCAAGCCGGTCAACGCGAGCCTCGCGTCATCCGCCGCGGAGCGACGGGCGGTGCGAGGCTCGCGATCGACGACGACCGCTTCGACCGCGGCGTTGGGCAGCATTGCGGGCGTGATCTTGAAGTTGACGTGGACTGCGCCGTTTACGTTTTGAAGCGTCGTCCGGTAGATCGTGTCGTTTCGAACGACGGAGAAGTACACGTCGGCATTTGCGTAGGGCGAAGCAACGAGCGCGCTCGCGGTCGCTCCGGGAGCGTACTGCTTCTTATCGAGCTTCACGGCGACGGCGTTTGGATCGCTGACTCCCCAATCGGCCTCGCCCGGTCCGAACGCAAAGACCTGAATGCTCGAGGCGCTCGCCGCGCTAGCTGCACCTTTTATCTCTCGAAAAGTCGCGTAGACCCGATAGGCACCGGTCTCGGTCGGCGTCAGCTGCGCGGAAAGGGGTTTATCGCCGGAAGTGACGTCGGCGGTTGCTACGGTGTCGTACTTGATCGCCTGCTGTGCGCTCTCACCGCCTTCTTCTTGCTGCGTCGTAGAGACGAACGTCATCCTCTGCAGTTCGAGATGGACGGCACGTCCCGATACCGGCTTGCCTCCGGCATCGGTAACGATCGTGCGAATCGTCATCGGCGCACCGGCTTTGCCGACCGCGTCGGAGGCCAGGCCGATCACGGCATCGGAGGGCAATGCGAGGAAACTCTTGGAGTCTGAAACCGAGAGATTCGAGACGTCGGTCGTCTCCATGTCGACCCGATAGTTCATCGGAAACGGCAGGTCGTTCGGCACGGCGACGTCGAGCGAGCTCGCGCCCTGGGCATCGAGTGGGAGATCGCGCTGCAGCACGTCGGTCTGGAACGACGGCGTCTGTTCGGGCCAATACCACTGCGGTCCGAACCAGAAATCGTCCCAGCCCGTCGGCTGCACCGTGGCGAGATCTCGCGTAACGTAGGCGTGCGCGGTACCGCCTTGCAGCGGCGCGCCGAAGAGATAGGCGGCCGAGACGTTCGCGCGGACGTTCGATCCCGCCGGCGCCGAGGTCGAGCCGAGCGTCAACGTTAGCCTGAAGTTCGGCGGCTTAAACTCGGCGAGGCGCAGCGAGCCGTTGATCTCGTTGCCGTTCGCGCCTTTGGCATCGACCGTGTAATATCCCAAAGCCTGTTGCTTCGAGAACGTCATCGGCATCGAGAAGACGCCGTACGCGTCGGTGCGAACCGTACCGAGCGCCGACGTAGTATTGTTGGGATCGGTTAGCGTCACTTTGTAGGGAGCGTTGGCGTCGGCAACGACGCTCGAACCCTTTACGTAGTAGGCGATGCCCGTGATCTCGGCCCGTTCGCCGGGTTGGTACATCGCGCGATCGCTGAAGATCGTTCCACGCGAAAGCGGCGCGCCGCTCGTCCATCCGCCCATGACGTCGAAGCGGTAAACCCCGCTGTAGTTCCACACGGTCACCGTCGCCACGTCGGCGCCCTCAGTTACGACGACGCCAAGATTCGGCGCTTGATTCGCCGTCGCCGAGACGGAGCAGCGCTCGACGTCGACACCGGCGAGATCGAGCTCGCCGTTGGCATCCGTCATGCCCCACGCGCATTGCTGCGGCGGAACCTTGGCGTCTTGGTCGACGCGATAGACGGCCACGGCGGCCGCGCGCACCGGCGCGCCGTCGCTCAGGTGCTGCACGAGCACGATGCCGCGCGACGGAAACCATTGCGTGAAGACGCCGAGGTTCGTGAGCGCAACGATCCCGGTTAGGCTCGGATCGGAGTTGGGCGCGTCGAGCGCGGTTCGAAACCCGTACGCGAGCGCGCCGTACTCGCCGCCGAGTTGGGACTGAACCGGGACGCGCACCACGCTCTGCACGTTGCGCCGCGCGCCCGGCAGCGTGCGTGCCGGCCAGCTCGAATTAGGAGGCAGCATCGAGAGGGTGCCGGAGGATCCGAGCATCTGCAGCGGCGTCAAGCGCGCGTAACCGGCTTGATAGCGATTGCCGGGAAGGTTCGTCGAATAGAAGTTCAACGCAATCGGCGCGCCCGCCGGAAAGACGTTGCTGCCGTCAGGCGCCCAGGCTCCCGGCGTGAATCCCGTCGTGCGGAACGTCACCCGCTGCTCGTGACCGAGCGTTTGACCGAAGGTGTCCTTGACGCTCGAGGCGACCGTCGCCGTGTAGCTTGCATCGGGATCGAGCGCATACGGATCGATCGCGATAAGGTTCGACGCGTAATCCGGCACGCTCACGAGCGTCTTCGACTTGCCCGGCGCCGGCGAAATCGTCACCGCTCCGGCGACCGACGCCGAATTGAGCGGATTGCTAAAGGCAATAACGGGATCGCCGCCCGCAAAGCGGCCTCCGCTCGCGGGGCTCGCGGTCGGCGTGGGGACGATCTCCAGCGCATCGTACGTGGAGAGGGAACCGTCGAAACGTTGTGTCGTCGCGAGGTTCCCGTAGAGCGGCTCGACGCCGGGCTCGATCTCTAAGGCGTACGTGGTGCCGCGCGCCAGATCGGTCGTGGGCCGCAGGTCGTAAACCCACGTGTTCAGCGATGGATCGAAAAGTTCTTCGGCGCCCGCACCGGGATAGGGCGTGGGCGAAGTTTCGAGCACCGCATCGACCGGGACCCGTTCGCGGTTCGAACCGACGAGCGTTGCGTGGTCCGCCAGCGACGACGCGTCGACCGCAGCGTTTGCGGTGATCTGGAGTTTTGGGCGAAGAGCGACGGGCGGCGAAACGGTTCCATCCTCCGACGCCTTCGTCGCCGGCAGGTTTGTGAAGATCAACGGCGAGGTTTCGAACGTCCACGCGAGATTCTCGCGCAGCGAGTCGCCGGCCAGATCGCTCAATCCCGCAAGGAGCGTTACCTGCACGCGCGTCCCGACCGGTAGCGCCTGGTCGGCGACGAACCCGATCATTCGCGGCGTGAGCAGCGTGAAGTGACCTCTCAGCGCCGGCGCGATGGACACGTGCCGCAGCAACTCCGCCGTCCCGGCGCCCGAGAGAGCTTCGACCGGTGCGACCGGCTTGGCAAAAATCACGCGAATCTGTGCGAGCGTCTCGGCGTTGCCATTCGGTGAGATCGACGCGATCCAGGGCGGAAGCGACGGGTTTGCCAGGGCGCCGACCGGCGCGAGCTTCGCACCGCCCGTCGTCGGACCGCCGCACGAAACGATCGCGAGCCCGGCGGCGGCGAGCGTACAAAATCCCAACGAGCGCAACGGCGATCTCCCCGGCGGCAGCAAGTCACATCCCGGCCGTCGTAGTTCCATATCGCAACGATGAAACTCTTTGCGTGGATCGTTCCCGGCTTGGCGCTAACGGCGATGCTCGCGCTCGATCTTGCCGGCATCGACGTCGCCACGCTGCACGCGCCGCAGGGCTCGGTGACCTACACCGACCACAACGGCGGCATTCTCGGAACCGTGCTCGGCGCCGGCTCCTCGCGCGTCGCGCGCGTGCCGCTCTCTGCCGTGTCGCCGGTCTTTCTCGAAGCGATCGTCGCAGCCGAGGATGCGCGCTTCTGGCGCCACGGCGCTGTCGACGTTCTCGCCCTGATGCGTGCCGCGCGCGACTTCGCGATCTTCGGCGAAGCTCGCAGCGGCGGCTCGACGATCGAGATGCAGCTCGCGCGATTGCTGAGCCCAACGCCTTCCACCGTCCGCGGCAAGCTCGTGCAAATCGCGCAGGCCGAGCGCATCGCGATGGTCTCGAGCAAACCGGCGATCCTGCAAGCGTATGTCGATCGCGTTCCGATGGGCGGGAACGTCTACGGGGTCGAAGCCGCGGCGCGAACCTATTTCGGCGAGCCCGCGGCTGATCTCGATCTCGCGCAATCGGCCCTACTGGCGGCGATTCCGAACGATCCGGCGCAGCTCGCTCCCGGCGACGATTGGGCCGCCTTGCGATCGCGCCAGCATTTTATCCTCGAGCGTATGGCGGCGCTGCGCGCGATCACTTCGAGCGCCGCTGAGGTCGCCTACGCCGAGAGCCTGCACGTGCGGCGGCACGAATCCGGCATTGCCGGCGCGCCACACGCGCTCTTCTTTCTCTCTCGCCACCCGGAACGATCGGGCGGACGCGTTCGCACGACAATCGATACGAGTCTGCAGCGCTTCGTCCAAGCTCAGACGCAGGACGTGGTCGGCGCGCTGCAATCCTATCACGTTACCGACGGAGCCGCCCTCGTGGTCGATAATCACACCGGCGAAGTTCTCGCCTACGTGGGCTCGCCCGATTACTTCTCCGCGAGCCTTCTCGGGAGCAACGACGGCGTTCAAGCACTCCGTCAGCCGGGCTCCTCGCTCAAGCCCTTCACCTACGAGCTCGCACTCGAACGCGGCACAATCGAATCGACGACGATCTTGTCGGACACACCGTCGGCGTACGCGCTTCCGGGCGGGCGGCTCTACCAGCCCGTCGACTACAGCCGCCGCTTCAGCGGAGCGGTACGGGTGCGATACGCGCTCGCCAATTCGCTCAATGCGCCGGCGGTACAAGTGCTCTCGGCGCTCGGCGTCGGATCGCTGCTCGACCGTCTGCGCGACCTCGGTTTCGCGCATCTCGATCGTCCGGCGTCGTATTACGGGCTCGGCCTGACGCTCGGCAGCGGCGAGGTGAGTCTCTGGGAACTCGTCGGAGCCTATGCGACGCTGGCGCGCGACGGCGACTTCGTGCCGCTGACGCTCGTTGCGGGCGATCGATCGACGCTCGCGCGGCCGATCGGAGATCGCGCCGATTGGCAGCTCGTCACCGACATGCTCGCCGATCCGCACGCTCGCGCAAAATCTTTCGGCCTCGGCTCGGTGCTGCAGATGTTGTTTCCCGCCGCAGTAAAGACCGGTACTTCATCCGATTTTCGCGACACGTGGACGGTTGGCTTCACGCGCGACTACACGGTCGGCGCGTGGGTCGGCAACTTCGACGGAAGCCCGATGCGCGGCGTCTCGGGCGTCACCGGCGCGGGGCCGCTCTGGAATCGCATCATGCTCCACCTCTACGAGCGCAAGGACGAGCCGCCGCCCTTCCCTGCGCCGCGCGGTTTCGTTCGTGCGACGATCTGCGCGACGACCGGCCGCGCGCCCGCACCGCGGCAGCGATGCCCAGGAATCGTACAAGAGTGGGTGCTCGCGCGCGATCTCGCCGCCGTGAAGCGCCCCGATGCGCCGCCCGGGCTGCACATTATCTCCCCGCGCGACGGCGACGTCTTCGTGCGCAACTCCGTCACCGGCGGGCTCGCCGCAACGGAGCAACAACTCGCGCTGCGCGCGGTCGACGAAGTCGGACCGGTGCGCTGGAGCGTCGGCGGCGCTGCGCTTGCGCTCGATGCGAGCAGCAATGCGTTCTGGCCGCTCCGTCTTGGAACGTGGCAGATACGCGCGACCGACGGTAAGCAGAAAGCGACCGTCACGATCCGCGTCGTTTCGCCGCCGCAGCGCTCGCGCCCCGGATTCACCCGTTAGTAAAAGAACTGCTGGAGCTGATTAAACCCTGGACCGAACGTCCAGCCCATCCGCTTGCCCGGGTTGATGACCGGCGGAGGTTCCGCGATCGCAAATTTGAAGCCGGTGATCGTCTCGACGACGTTGCCGCTCTCGTCGTAGACGACGATCGCGCTGCCTTGACTGCCGTCGCAATAGAATGGGTCGGTCACCAAGAAGAGGCCGTTAACCGAGTCGTTCGCGATCCCGGCGCCGCTGTTGCCTTGCGACGCGTTGCCCGTGCACGGGAGCTGAACGGCCGTGCCGGTCTGCTTGGCGAGATCGTAGAACTCGACTTGCGCGTTGAGCTCCGTCGTGGTCGCGGCGATGCCCGTGGCCGAGTCAACCGCCAAACCATTAACGAATCCCGCGCCGAACGGACCGTTGTTGAGACCCGTAAACTCGGTTTGCTTTCCGGTCTTTAGATTGACGAGCAGGTTGATGGGAGCGGCGCCGCCGACCCTGCCCCCGTCCGGCGACGTGGCGATTACCGCTTGGTTCGTCGCCGTATCTTGCGAGACTTGCGGGCCGTCTCCGAGCGAAAAGGTCCTCGGATTCAGATGGATGACCCTTCCGAACGTGTTCTTGGCGACGTTCGATTCGAAGAGATCCGGAATATCGTTGTTCTGAAGCTCGATTGCGAAGATCGCCGTCTTGCCGGTCGTTTGATTCGGGCCGGCCGCCTCCACCTGAATGTCTTTGACCGGCGGCGTCCACTTGCCGGTAAACTTTCCCGCCGTGACCGGATTCATCACGTTATAAAACCGTTGCGCGAAGAGCGAGCCCTTCGGCTGGACGTAGCGCGTGATGAGCCCCACGTCGCCGGTATTGATGTTCACCACGCTATAGGACGTGCCATAGGGAACGCGCTTAGGAAAGACTTTCGCGATCTTCCCGGTCTCCTGATCGAACGTTTCCACGCTGTTCACCGTAGCGATGACCCCGTCGTTACCGTTCTGATCGATGTCGAATCCGTAGATTTGACCGCCCTTCTTGCTCGACAAGACGGCGCCGAGTCCAACGGCCTGGCGCACGCCTTCGCGTGCCGTGGGAAGAGCCGCGCCCAGCGGAGCTAGCGGCGGCGCCGAGGCGCCGCCGCTGCATGCTGCTAGGAGTACTGAAACTACGAAGACGTGCGAAAACTTCATCGTTCCCCTCCGATTTGCCCGAGAGTCTCCACGCTAGGCGAAGTCCATGAAAAAACTCTGAAACGCGGCCGTCACGCCGCCGCAAGTATTTCGCGCGACGATAGCCTCGATGCAGAAGGACGCACACGCGATCGCGCGTCGCCTCTTCGAATGCGACCGCGGCCGCCCCGCGGAGGCCGAGGTCATCGAGACGCTCTTGCGTTTCGGGCGCGGCGCGCTCGCGTACGCCTCCCGCAATCGCATCCGAGTCGCGCTGCTGCATCCTGGAGAGCTCTACCGTCAGGCGTCGCAGGCATTGGCACGGCTCGGCATCGACGTGGACGCTTGGCCTGCTCCACCGGCCGGGCTCTTCGTCGTGGAGGAACGCGCGCTCTATCTGCGATCGCGCAGTCCGATGACCGTCGCGCACGAGTTCGGTCACGCGCTCGACTGTGCGCTCGGCGGCGGCGTCTACCGCAGCGGCATCGATCCGCAAGTGCGTGCGCTCTTCGCAAACGCTACCACGTTCGTCACGCCGTATGCGGCAACCGGCGTCGACGAGTATTTTGCCGAGTCGCTGCGCGCCTACGTCGAGGCGAACGATCCCGCGTCGCCGTGGCCTCGTGCGACCCGCGCTCGATTACGTCACGGCGATCCCGGGATGCTCGAGTTCGTGGAAGGCCTCTTCGAGTTCGAGTTCGGCGAGCGCCTCGAAGCGCGAAAGGTCGTCTCTATCTAGCGCACCGCCTAGACTCGCTGCGCTACTTGATTGCCTGCACGTCGGCGAGGCTGACGCCGGGCGCGCTGTTCTTCCACGAACTGCGCACGTAGGTGATGACCGAGGCGATCTGCTCGTCGGTGAGCACGCCTCTCCAGCGCGGCATGATGCCGCTGTACGCCTGACCGTTGACGACGAGGCGTCCTTCCAGGCCGCCTTTCACGATGGCGATCACTGCGACGGGATTGCCGGTGACGGTCGGGTTGCCGGCAAGCGGCGGAAAGGCGCCGGGAATGCCCTGCCCGTTGGTTTGATGGCAACTCGAGCAGTTCGCGATGTAGACCACGGCGCCGTCGCTTGCCGAAGCGGGATTCTTCGCTGCAGCGGCCGACGCGGATGCGGCGCTCGAACTCTGCGAACCCTTGGCGCAACCCGCTGCAACGATCGCTATCGTGAGAGCGAGAAGAAATTTCATGCCGGCCTCCGAGGTCGCGCGCTCATCGCCCAGACGAGCGCGACGAGCAGAAAGTTCGCGACGAGCGAGCTGCCGCCGTAGGACATGAACGGGAGCGTGATCCCGGTCAGCGGCAAGAGTCCGATTACGCCGCTGACGATGATCACGACCTGAAACCCGAGCGTCGCCCCGAGCCCTGTTGCAAGCAGCTTCGTGTACAAGTCGGGTTGCTCCAAGCCGATTGCGAAGATCCGGCGTACGAAATCGAGGAAGATCGCCAAGACGATCAGCGCGCCGATCAAGCCAAACTCCTCTGCAAAAGCCGCATAGACGTAATCGGTCCAAACGTCCGGAATGAATTCGGGATGGCCGAGCCGGTACCCGCTTCCGGTTAACCCGCCGGCAGCGAGCGAATAATACGCCTGCGAAGACTGATACCCCGCGTGGAGCGGATCCGAAAACGGGTTGAACCAGACCGCGATTCGCGCGTGTACGTACGGATAGTGGTGGACCGCCCAAAACGCGCCCAGCGCGAAGAGCAAAGCGCCGAAGAGCACGATATCGAGGCGGCGCGTCGCGACGTAGAGCAGGGTCGCGAAGGTGGCGAGCAAGAGCGTCGCCATGCCGAGGTCGCGCTGCACGACGAGGATCGCCATCGAGGCGCCCCACCCGATGAAGAGCGGTCCAAGGTATTTGATGTTCGCACGCAGCGACCACAGGCGCGCGTTGGCGATGACGTCTGCGGTTTCGGCGAGATAGGCTGCCAGAAACAAGACGATGAAGAGTTTGATCAGCTCGATCGGCTCGTACTGCACCGGACCGAGTCGAATCCAGAGCCGCGCGCCGTTGACTTCTTGGCCGAAGACGAGCAAGAGCCCAAAGAGCGCAAGCGAGGCGACGACCCAGAGATACTTGTACGCAGCAAAACGGCGGAACTGCGTGAAGATCGGGCCGGCCACGATCGCAAGCACGAGCGATATGAGAATCCAGAGTTGCTGCTTCTGCGCCAAGTCCGGTGCGAGCCGCGCCACCATTGCCAGGCCGAGCGCCGCGAGCACGACCGCGAGCGCCGGCAAAAGATCGTCGCGCACCATTGCCGCCGGCTGCCAAAGCACCCAGAAGAGCGCGAGCGCCGCGAGTAAGGCGAGCATCCAGGGCGGCCCGATCGTTCGATGCGGCGCAACGTGCAGAATGAGCGCGCCGGCCGCGAGGGCTCCAACCATCGGCGCCGCGCGCCGCACAACGCGCGCGATCAGGCTGGGCGTACCGCGGTCACGACCAAGCGGGTCGTGCCGACGTCGATTTCGTCACCTTGCCGAACTTCGATTGCCTCGTTGATTCGCCGCCCGTTGAGAAACGTGCCGTTGCTGCTCTTGAGATCCTCCATGTAGACGCGGCCGTTCTGGCCTTCAAACCGCACGTGTCGCCGGCTCACTTCCGGATCCCGCAGGGCGACGTCGGCTTCGTGGCTTCGCCCCAGCTCAAACGGCGTGCGCAGGTGCGCGACGCGCCGGGCCCCTCGCTCGAATATCTCTACATCGACTCCGATCGGCGTTAGCACTCCGACGTCCGCCGCGGCCCGAACGCGCGGACGCCCCGCGAGCACGGCGACGAGCAGCAGCGCCGCAGTGATCTCGAGCGTGCCGATTCGCATTTCGCGGACGAAGCCCGCAGCCGCTCCAAGCGCAACGATCATCGCGCTTCAACGCGCAGGCGGGTATTGCCGAAGCGCAGCTCGTCGCCGTCGCGCAGCGATTCCGTCTCGATCCGGCGGCCGTTCAGAAACGTTCCGTTCGTCGAGTGGAGATCGCGCACGAATGCCTTTCCTCCCGCGACCTCGACGACGGCGTGCGCGCGCGAGACGCCGGGATCGAGCAGCACGATCTCGCTCTCCTCGCTTCTTCCGATTCGCGACGTTCCACGCAGCGCGTAGAGTGCGTCGGGGGGTACGCCCTCGAGTGTCCTAAGCCGGAACGATCGCGTGGGCTCCAGCGTGCCGGCCATCTGACCGATTTCGACGGCGCCGATCGGCACGTCCGAGCGTTCCGCCATAACGACCGTGGCTCGTCCCTCGTCAAACGCGACCCCGACCTTCGCCGCGAGATTACGGAGCACGTCGGCCCATGCCCGCTCGAGATACTGGCGGTGCTCGGCGAGCCGCTCGAAGTCCGTCGGATTCACGTAGACCTCGTACGTGCCGGGAGCGCGCAGTCTGCCGTCGTCGTCGCGCGTCTGCGCCTCCATCGTCGCGACGAGCTTGCGCGCGATCTGCGCGGGCTCGAGGTCGCTGGGAAAGGTCCTCGCAAACGCCCGCTCGATCAGGCTCGCGCAGAAGTGTTCGAGCTTTGCGAAAAAGCTCACGCCCGCCGCTCGACCCGAGCGATGTAGAAGCCGTCGCGCCCCTCGATCCCGGGCGGAACGAGCACGTCACCGTCTCGAGTCATGAAGGAAGCGTAAGCGGCCGGTATCAAGCCACGTTCGAAATTCTGCTGCGCCAAGAACCAGTCGATCACTTCAGTCGTCTCGCGTGGATCGGTCGAACAAACGGCATAGACGAGTGCGCCGCCCGGGTACACGTGATGGGCCCATTGCTCGAGCAGAGCGCGCTGCGTCAGCGCGAGGCGTTCGCCGTCGGTTCCGAGCTTCTTCCAGCGTGCCTCCGGGTGGCGTCCGATCACGCCGAGTCCGGAACATGGCGCGTCGAGCAGGATGCGATCGAAACCGCGATCCGCCGCAAGCACCTCGGCCGTCGCATCGCCGGTAACGATCGTCGCGGCAATTCCCGCCTCCTCCACCCTGCGAGCGAGCGTCGCAACCTTACGCGCATCGCGTTCGATGCAGCAGAGCGTGCCACGCTGCGCGAGTCGCGCGCCGATCTGGAGCGCCTTGTTCCCCCGTCCGCTGCAAACGTCGAGTATCGCTTCGCCGGGTTGCGGGCCGAGCACGTCGACTGCCATTGCGGAGCTCTCCGACTGCGGCCAGCACCGGCCCTCGCCTTCGACTCGCGCAAGCCCGCTGCGTTGGAGTAAGAGCACCTCCCCGACGATCGGCGAGGGTCGCGTTTCGATTCCCTCCGCGCGCAAGCGTTCCGCCGTCTCCCCAAGCGTGTTTTTGAGCGTATTGACGGCGATGGCCGGCTGCGCCGGTCGATTCACGCCCTCGCAGATCGCTTCGAGCTTCTCGCCGAAGAGCGCGCGCCATTGCCGAACCAGCCACGTCGGCAGCGAATATCGCGTGGCCAGAAACTCGTCGTCGGTCGAGAACGATTCGCGCTGCGGGGGCGCCGGAGCGGCGCGCAACAGGCTTCGGAGAACGGCGTTGACGAGATTGGCCAATCCGCGGTGCCCCCAGCGTTTCGCAAGATTGACGAACTCGAAGACGGTCGCGTGAACGTCGGCGCGCGTGTAGAGCAACTCGTAAGCGGCGAGGCGCAGAATCTCGCCGATCGCCGGAGGCAGCTTTTCCGGGACGAACGGCGAGAGCTGCCAATCGAGAGCGCGCCGCATCTTGATGGCGCCGTATGCAAGCTCCGCGGCGAAGGCGCGGTCGCGCTCGCTTAGCTGCGAGCGCCGCGCGTGATAATCGAAGGAAGCTTGCGCGTTGCGTTCGACGGCATGCGAGTCCGGCGGCGGAAAAACGTCACGCACGACCGCCAGCGCCAGCTCACGCGCCCCCGTCATTGCCACTAGGAATGGCTCCGAAGGTATTCGTCGCCGCTCATCCGTCCGCGGTTCGGCGCGACCAGTTCGTCGATCTGCAGCGAGCCGTCCGCCGCGACGTGCGCGCGAAGGATCTTGACGATCTCGCCGCCGAGCAACGCCCGGGCAGCCGGTTGGGGCGAGAAAGCGCGCACCGTGTCGACGATTCGCCGCGCCGGCCAGTTGAGGTCGATCGCGAGATCGGTTTTTGCAATGGGGCGGGTGAGGCTCGCCTCGCCGCTCTGGGCACGGCGCGGTAGGGCTCCGCGAGCGGCCAAATCCAAGGTCTTGCCGAGCAAATCCGCGCCGAGCACGGCAAGGCGATCGTGCAGCTCGCCGTAGGTTTCCCCAGGTTCGATCGCGACGCGCTCTTGACAGACGAGATCGCCGGTATCGAGTCCGGCATCCATGAGCATGATGCTGACGCCGGTCTCGGTTTCGCCGTTCGCGAGCGCCGTTTGGATCGGCGTCGCCCCACGATACTTGGGCAGCAGCGACGGATGCACGTTGAGCGCGCCGATCCGCGGCAGATCGAGCAACTCTTGGGGAAGTATGCGCCCGTACGAGGCGAGCACGAAGAGATCGAAGCGCTCGCTTTCGAACTCGGCGGAGAGCTCTCGAAGCCGCAACGGTTCGTAGACGCGGATGCGCAGCTCGAGCGCAGCCGTCTTAACGGGAGTGGCTTTGAGGCGATGGCCGCGACCGGCGGGACGATCCGGCTGCGTGACGACGCCCGCGAGCTGAGTGCGCGCCGCGACGACGCGCAGGCTCGGCACGGCGAAGTCGCTCGTGCCGAAAAAGATGCTTCTCACACCTCGGCTGCTTCTTCGTCCTCGTCGGTGGTCACCGGCCGCAGGTTCTTGGCGCGATCGACGTAGAGTTTGCCGTCGAGATGGTCGACTTCGTGCTGCATGCATTGGGCGAGCAGGCCGTCGCCTTCGATTCGAACCTTATTGCCGTGGCGATCCAAACCGGTCACGACGGCACGCTCGTGGCGGACGATCTCGCCGACCATGCCGGGAATCGAGAGGCAGCCTTCCCGCAACTCGATCTCTTCGCCGATCCGTTCCAGCTTCGGATTGACGACGACCGCCGGTTCGTATGCGTCGTCGTGCACGTCCATGACGAAGATTCGCTTCGAAACGTTGATTTGTGGGGCGGCGAGGCCGACGCCCGGGGCGGCATACATCGTCGCGAACATGTCGTCGATCAGCTGCTGAAAGAGCGGGTCGCCAATCTCTTTGGGATCGACGCGCTTCGCGGTTTTGCGGAGCGTCGGATGGCCGTCGGCCAAAATATCGCGCACGTAGGGCATCGCGGGCGGCTATTCGTCCTCATCGCCGCCCGCTACTCTTCAACCGTTTTTCGAACTCAGGCCTTCGTGTGGAACGAGGCTACCTGGAAGTGCGGCGTGCAGTTCACGCCGCCATTGTTCCAAAGCAGCACGACCGATTGGTCCGGACCGATGAAATAACTCGAACCGTACGGGCCTGCAATCGCCGACGCATAGTAGGTCGGGTTCGGATAGCTTGGCTTAGCGTGCGGCGTGGGAACCTGCGAAGCGTTAATCGGACTAAACGGTCCGGTAAACGTGCTGCCGCCATTCGACTGCGTGAGGAAAAAGTCAAACTGGTTGCTGGGCGGCAAAGTGCCTTTGGTAGCCACGTAGATGTTCGCCAGCGCCGGCGGCGCCTTTTTTGAATTCGGTATCGGGTAGACCATCTCAAGCTGGTTGGAGCTCGGCGGGCCTCCGCAGTTTCCGCTCGGCCCCGACGTCGGACCCGGTCCGGCGCCGATGACGTTGCCGTTGCACGCCGCAAGCATTCCGGCCGCGCAAAGAACTGTGAGAGCGCCTATCGACTTCTTCATGGCGTAGAACATCCTCCGTGTTCGGTCCGAGCCCTGCCTAACCCAATGGGAATCTGCTTAGAGAATGTACCCCGAGAGGTCGGCGTTCGCCACGACGTCGGCGAGGCGCGCGCGAACGTACGCTCCGTCGATCGTGACGAGTCCCGTCGTCTCCGGCGCATCGAAGCTCACGTCCTCCAGCACCCGTTCCAGCACCGTATGCAGCCGGCGCGCGCCGATGTTCTCCGTCTGTTCGTTCACGCGCATCGCGAAGGTTGCGAGCTGCTCGATTGCATCGCTGGAGAAATCGAGCGTCACGCCGTCGGTAGCGAGCAGGGCCTTGTACTGCTCCACCAGCGCATTCTTCGGCACGGTAAGAATCGTCTTGAAGTCCTCGGCCGTTAATGAATCGAGCTCGACGCGAATGGGCAGACGCCCTTGCAGCTCGGGAATCAGGTCCGACGGCTTGCTGATGTGAAAGGCACCGGCCGCGATGAAGAGGATATGGTCGGTCTTGATTTGGCCGTGCTTCGTGTTGACGGTCGAGCCTTCGACAATCGGCAGGATGTCGCGTTGGACGCCCTCGCGCGAAACGTCGGGGGCACCGCGTTGCTGCGAGGATCCGGCCACCTTGTCGATCTCGTCGATGAAAACGATGCCGTCTTCGCCGGCGCGCCGAAGCGCTTCGCGCTTTACCGCATCCATATCGATCAGCTTCGCAGCCTCTTCCTGTTCGAAGATGCGCAGCGCCTCGACTACCGTAACCCGCTTCTTCGTGCGGCGCTTCGGCAGAATTCCGCCGAGCATCTCGCCGATGTCGGCACCCTGTTCCATGCCCCCGCCGATCATGCCGATTGGGAGGCTGGCCGTTTCCTCGACTTCGATCTCGACGAGCCGTACGTCGTAGAAGCCCCGCTCGATCTCGCCGCGGGTTTGATCGCGGACGCGCTGAGCCTCTGCGGAGACGGCGGCCGAAGGCGTGGCCTGCGGTTGCTGCTGCCCCGAATAACCGCTGCCGAAGATCGAACCGAGCGCGGCGCCGAGCGGATTCCCTTGGCCTGGTGCCGAGGGTGGGCGCGTTTCGGGATGCAGTACGTCGATGACGCGCTCGATCGCGTGCCGCGCGGCCAGCTCGCGGACCTCTTCGCGGCGCTCGTTGGTTACGCTGCGAATCGAGGCTTCGACGAGATCCCGAACCATCGACTCGACGTCCCGTCCGACGTAACCGACCTCGGTATACTTCGTCGCTTCGACTTTGACGAACGGCGCACCGACGAGTGCCGCCAGGCGGCGCGCGATCTCGGTCTTTCCGACGCCGGTCGGACCGATCATCAAGATGTTCTTCGGCGTAATTTCCTCGCGCAGATCCTCGCGCGCTCGCGCGCGGCGATACCGGTTGCGCAGCGCGATTGCAACGGCTCGCTTTGCCTTGGCCTGCCCGACGATGTACTTGTCGAGCTCCTCGACGATCTGCCGCGGCGTCAGACGCGCGGGATCGAGGATCGCCGGCAGAGCGGTCGTCACGGAAGGCTCTCCACGGTAATGTCGCTGTTGGTGTAGATGCAGATCTGCGAAGCGATCTCGAGACTCTTGCGCGCAATCTCGGCCGCGTCAAGTTGGGTATTGCGCAGCAGCGCCGCGGCGGCGGCTTGCGCGTACGCGCCGCCGCTCCCGATCGCGGCAACCCCTTCGTCGGGTTCGATCACGTCGCCGGTTCCCGAGAGCAGGAAGAGGCTCTCCCCGTTACCGACGATCATCAGTGCCTCGAGCCGCCTTAAGACTCGGTCCTGCCGCCAATCTTTCGCGAGCTCCACGGCCGCTCGCCGGAGATCCTTGAACTCACCGAACTTCGCCTCGAACTTCTCGAGCAGCGTAATGCCGTCAGCCGCCGAGCCGGCGAAGCCGGCGATCACCTTGCCGCCCGATACCTTGCGGACCTTGCGCGCACCGTGCTTGACGATCGTTTTGTCGAGCGTTACCTGACCGTCGCCGGCCATTGCGAGCTTTCCGTCGCGGCGGACCGCCAGAATCGTAGTGGACTTCATGCTAGCGTGAGTACCCGGCGTGCGCCCAGAGGGTTTCAGAGGCGATCGATTCGACCGCCGCGAGCGCGCGCTCGGCAAGCAGCCGCCGACGCTCCCGTTTTCCCAAGCTGCGGTTCGACTCGTTGTCATCCTGAGCGCGGCGCGCGGCGCCGCAGTCGAACGACCACGTGACGTTCGAGGGCTGGAAATCGGGGGTCGCGCGGTTCTGAAGATGCGCCACGACGGCGCCGAAGGCGGTCTCGCGCGGAAACTCGATCGGTGGGAGTGCGAGCATCGCGCGCGCGGCGTGGATACCGGTCATTGCGCCGCAAGCCGCGGCTTCGACGTACCCTTCTGCACCCGTAATCTGACCCGCGAAGTAGAGCGCCGTCGTTCCGCGCAGCTTCAAGTTTTCGTCGAGCAGGCGCGGCGCATCGATGAACGTGTTCCGGTGCATGACGCCTAATCGTAGCCACTCGGCACGCTGCATTCCCGGCAGCTTACCGAAGGCTTCGCGCTGCGCCGGCCAGCTCAAGCGTGTTTGAAACCCCACCAGATTGTAGGCGGTCCCTTCGCAATTCTCTTTGCGCAACTGCACGACTGCAAATGGCGTTTTCCCGGTCCGGGGATCGCGCAGCCCGACGGGTTTGAGCGGACCGAAGCGCAAGACCTCGTCGCCGCGATCGGCCATCTCCTCGACCGGCAGGCACCCTTCGAAGTAGCGCGTCTCCTCAAAATCCTTTGCCGGATGGCGCTCGAGATTCCGCAGATCCGCGACGAGCTGCGCGTACTGATCGCGATCGAGCGGGATGTTGAGATAATCCTCGCCATCGCCTTTATCGTAGCGCGACTTGCGATACATCGGCCTCTCGTCGATCGAGTCGGCGGCGACGATCGGCGAGGCCGCGTCGTAATAGTGCAACCGCCTGCCGACGACGCCGTCCAGCTTCGCCAGGAACTCCTCGGTCGGCAACGGGCCGCAGGCGACGATAACGGGACGGTCGAGCGAGATCGCACGCACTTCTTCCCGGTGGATCGTAATGCGCGGCTCGGCGGCGATTCGCGTCTCAACGAGCTCCGAGAAACGAAGGCGGTCGACCGCAAGCGCCCCACCGGCGGGCACCGCCGTTTCGCGCGCCGACGTAACGATCAGCGAACCGAGACGCGCTAGCTCCTCTTTGAGCAGGCCGACGGCATTCTCGAGCGCGGCACCGCGAAACGAATTACTGCAGACGAGCTCGGCCAGAGCCCCCGTTTTATGTGCCGGGCCGCTGCGCAGCGGCCGCATCTCGAAGAGATCGACCTCAACGCCGCACTGTGCGGCCTGCCACGCCGCTTCGCAGCCGGCCAGCCCACCACCGATGACCGTCAGGCGTTCCACATTCAAACTTCCTTAGTGCCTGCGCGAAGCGCAGTCCTGAGCGAGGCCCGCAGCTTTAGCGAAGGGCCGAGTCGAAGGGGCGGCATGCGCCTACGAGGAGGCTGCCGGCGCAAGACCCGAGACGTCGTGCGTTCGATCGGCCGCGCACGCAAGCTGCACGTTACCGCCGCGCCGCTTTGCGAGAACGTGCGAACCGCAGGCGGGACACCGTTCGGGAACGACCGCGTCCCACGAAATGAAATCGCACTTCGGATAGTTCGCGCAGCCGTAGAAGACGCGCCCCTTCTTCGAGCGGCGCTCGACGATCGCCCCGCTGCATCGCGGGCAGGCTGCCCCCGTCTCCTTGACGATCGGTTTGGTCGTCTTGCATTCGGGATAGCCGCTGCACGAGATGAACTTGCCGAAACGTCCGTGTTTGATGACCATCGGACGGCCGCAGGTCGGGCAGATCTCGTCGGTCGGCTCGTCGCGAAGCTCCAAGCGCGGCAGCTTCTTCTCCGCGGCTTCGAGCTCGCTCTCGAACGGCCCATAGAAGCGGCGCAGCAGCGCGACCCAATCTTCATTCCCCTCGGCGACCCGGTCGAGATCGCCCTCCATCCGCGCGGTGAAGTCGAGATTGACGATCTTCGGAAAGTGTTCGACCAGCAGGTCGTTCACGGCGCTGCCGATCGGCGTCGGCATGAAGCGCCGTTCCTGCTGGGTCACGTAACCGCGAGCCTGTATCGTCTCGACGATCGTCGAATAGGTCGATGGCCGCCCGATGCCGTTATCCTCGAGCGCTTTGACGAGCGCCGCTTCGGTATAGCGCGGCGGCGGTTCGGTGAAGTGCTGCTTCGGTTCGAGCTTGCGACACTCGAGCGGCTCGCCTTCATCTAATTCCGGGAGGCGCACCCGACCCTTCGCGTCGTCCTCTTTCTGTTCGTCGTAGACGCGGATGAAGCCGGGGAAGCGCATGATCGTTCCGGTCGCGCGGAAGCCGTACTCGCCTGCCGAGACGTCGACGACCGTCTGGTCGAAGAGCGCGGGCGACATCTGCGAGGCGACGAAACGCTCCCAGATCAGCGAGTAGAGGCGCAGCTCCTCGCGCTTAAGGACGCCGTCGAGGCGCTCGGGCGAGCGAAGCACCGAGGTCGGACGAATCGCTTCGTGGGCGTCCTGCGCACCCTCTTTGACGCGATGGATCTTCCCGCCGTGGAACTCTTGCCCGTATGTCGTCTGGATGAAGTCCCGCGCGGCATCGCGCGCCTGGTCGCTGATGCGCGTCGAATCGGTGCGCATGTAGGTGATGAGGCCGACGGTGCCCTCACTGCCGCCGAGATCGACACCTTCGTAGAGTGCTTGAGCGACCTGCATCGCGCGCCGCACCCGCATCTTGAGCTTGCGCGAGGCCTCCTGCTGCATCGTCGACGTAGTAAACGGAGCCGGCGGATTGCGACGAACCTCACGCCGTTTCACCGACGAGACCCGATAGGCCGCGCCGTCGAGCGCTTGCAGGATCGCGTCGGCTTGATCCCCATTACCGATCTCCAACTTCTCGCCGCGATAGGCGACGAGATCGGCGGAAAACGCGATCGGCTCGGCCTGCGTTTGCGCGCTTGCAAGCAGGGCTGCGATCGACCAATATTCCCGCGGGACGAACGCCTCGATCTCGCGCTCCCGGTCGACGATCAGCTTCACCGCCACCGATTGCACGCGTCCGGCCGAGAGGCCGCTGCGCACCTTCGACCAGAGCAACGGCGAAATCTTATAGCCCACAAGCCGATCGAGAATGCGCCGCGCCTGCTGCGCGTTGACGCGATCCATATCGATGACGTGCGGGTGTTTTAGCGCCGCCAGGGCGGCCTCTCTGGTGATCTCGTGGAGCTCGATACGCTGCGGGTCCGCCAGTTTCAGGAGCTCCGCCAAATGCCACGCGATCGCCTCGCCTTCGCGGTCCGGGTCGGTCGCGAGGTAGACGTCGGTTGCGCTTTTGACGGCGGCCCGCAGCTCTTTGATGATGTCGCCTTTGCCTTTGATCGTGAGGTATTTTGGCGTAAAATCGTGCTCGACGTCGACTCCGAGCGTGCTCTTCGGAAGGTCGCGCACGTGCCCCACCGATGCTTTCACCGCATAGCGCGCCGGCAGAAACTTCTTGATCGTCCTGGCCTTTGTCGGCGACTCGACGATAATCAGGGGCTTTTTCACGGGGCCTAGTATACCGCCGGGGTCAACCCTGGGCAACTTTTCTTCGCTCCGGACGCGACGGCGCCGCGCTGAGTTCCGGCTGATAACGTGCGTGCGCGCGTGCGCGAATTTGCATCATTTTGCGAAATCCTCTATGATGCGTTCAAAAGCGCGCAATGCGCTGTCCACTAAAAGCTTATCGTCCCCGGGGACGAGGAGGAATGAATGGACTCCGATTCCACAATGAATGGCGGCCCGAAGCCGGAACCGCCGGCTCCGCGTCGCAAAGCACGGCGACGTAAGGCCGTTGCTGCCGTCGCCGTGGCGAAGGCGGCCAACGGCCGCAAGAAACGCAAAGGCGCAAAGAAAGTGCGCAAGGTCCGCAAGGTCGTGCGCAAGGTAGCGCGCGTGAAGCGCAAGGTCGCGCGCAAGGTCGGGCGCAAAGCTCGCAAGGGCGCGCGTAAGGGCGCGCGCAAAGCGCGTAAGGCCGTCCGCAAGGGTGCGCGCAAAGCGCGCAAGGCCGTACGCAAGGGTGCGCGCAAAGCGCGCAAGACCGTCCGGAAGAAGGGTGCGGCGAAAAAGGCCGCAGTCCGAAAGACGGTTCGCAAGCGCCGCAAGGCGACCCGCAAGAAGAAATAGCCTACAAGGCTGAAAGCGAGAACGGGCAGTCGTGATGCGACTGCCCGTTTCGTTTACTGAGTTGCGGTGAGGTTTGGTCCCTGACCGCCGTGCTCTTCGACCCAGTGGCACGCCGCGAAGTGTCCGGGCGCGTATTCGCGCAGCGGCGGTTCCTCGGCGATGCAGCGGTCGAACGCCAGCGGACATCGGGTGTGAAAACGGCACCCCGACGGCGGATTCACCGGCGACGGAATGTCCCCCGTCAGCACGATCCGCTTACGCCGCCGCTCGACCGCCGGGTCGGGAATCGGTATCGCCGAGAGCAGCGCCTGCGTGTACGGATGCAGCGGATTCAGGAACAGCTCGTCCCGATCGCCGAGCTCGACGATCTTCCCCACGTACATCACGGCGACGCGCGTCGCGATGTGCCGTACGACCGAAAGATCGTGGGCGATGAAGAGATAGGTCAGCTTGAACTTCGCCTGCAGGTCCTCCAGCAGGTTGATGACCTGCGCCTGAATGGAAACGTCGAGCGCTGAAACGGGCTCATCGCAGACGATGAACTTCGGATTGACGGCAAGGGCCCGCGCGACGCCGACGCGTTGGCGTTGCCCGCCCGAGAACTCGTGCGGGTAGCGGTTAGCGTGATACGGTTGAAGACCCACGAGCGCGAGCAGCTCGATGACGCGGTCCTCCAGCTCCTTCCCCCCAGCGAGCCGGTGAATTCGCAGCGGCTCGGCCACGATCTCGCGGATGGTCATCCGCGGATTGAGCGAGGCGAACGGATCCTGAAAGATGATCTGCATCGCACGGCGCAAGCGGCGGACCTCCCCGCGGTTCATCGCCAGCACGTTTTGGTTCTCGAAGAAAATCTCGCCCTTGGTCGCGGGGAGCAGACGCAGGAGGAGACGTCCTATCGTCGTCTTTCCCGACCCCGACTCGCCGACGAGTCCGAGCGTTTCGCCTTCTTTGATCGTAAAGTCGACGCCGTCCACCGCCCGGACGTCGGCGACGTGCCGCGACGTCAGGCCGGCGTAGATCGGAAAGTACTTTTGAAGATCCGTCACACGGACCAGCGCACCGTTATTCATTCTACGTTGGACCGCCGGCGGGAATGGTCGGCAGATCCCGGGCCGTCTCGGGGCGTTGATCCCGCGCGCGCTCGTCGTAGAGATAACAGCGCGCGACGTGACCCTGGCCAAAATCATAGAGTGGCACGGGATCGGCGCAGATCGGCATCCGGTAGACGCAGCGCGGTGCGAAGGCGCAACCGGGTGGAAGCCGCAGCAGATTTGGAGGCTGCCCCGGAATCGGTTCGAGCCGGCGACGCTCGCGGTCGTCGAGGCGCGGCAGCGAGGCGAGGAGCCCCTGCGTGTACGGCATTCGGGGCTCTGCGAAGAGCTGCTCCGCGGTTCCGTATTCGACCATGTTGCCGCCGTACATCACGAGTACGTTTCGGCAAAACTCGGCAACCACGCCCAAATCGTGGGTGATGAGAATGATCGCCGCTCCCGTTTCGCGCTGCAGATCGTTCATCAGCTCGAGCACTTGAGCTTGGATCGTCACGTCGAGCGCCGTCGTCGGTTCGTCGGCGATGAGGAGCTGCGGGTTGCACGAGAGCGCCATCGCGATCATGACGCGCTGGCGCATGCCGCCGGAGAACTGATGCGGATAATCGCCGAGGCGTTTCTCCGGCAAGGGGATCCGCACTTTGCGTAACATCTCGACCGCCCGATCGTTCGAATCGCGCTTTCCCAAGCCAAGGTGCAGGCGAACTGCCTCGGCGATCTGC
Source organism: Candidatus Cybelea sp. (assembly GCA_049585055.1). Classification (GTDB taxonomy): domain Bacteria; phylum Vulcanimicrobiota; class Vulcanimicrobiia; order Vulcanimicrobiales; family Vulcanimicrobiaceae; genus Cybelea. The sequence goes on from JBAUYZ010000096.1 coordinate 58,015, forward strand.
TCGCCGATCGTAAGGACCGGGTTGAGCGAGGTCATCGGATCCTGAAAGATCATCGCGATCTTATAGCCGCGAATTCGCCGCATCTCGGCTTCGCTTTGCTGCAGCAGGTTCTCGCCGTTGAAGAGAACGCGATCCGCGGTGACCGTCGCGGTCCGCGCGAGCAGCCGCATGATCGAGAGCGCCGTAACCGATTTCCCCGACCCGGACTCTCCGACGATGCCGAGCGTTTCGCCGGCGCCGAGCTTAAAGGAGAGGCCGTTGACCGCCGTCACCGGGCCGTCCTCGGTTCGGAAGGTGGTCCGGAGATTCGCGACCTCGAGGAGCGGCACGCTCGTCCTAGTTTGCTAGATGCCGGTCAGCGAGAGAATGAATCCGAAGATCACGAACGAGACGGCCACGATACCGGTCCAGCGTTTGAGCTGCTCTTCGGCACCGAGACGGCCACGATACGTCGACTCAACGCGCCCGCCGATCGATCCGGTGAGCCCTTCTTGTTTCGTCGTTTGAATCGCGAGCAAGAAGATCAGCAGAATCGCAGCGAGGATGAAGAGACCCGCGAAACCATGCGTCAGCCACGGCAAGTGGATGGCAAACCACGTCTTCGGCTCCGGCCCGACGGGCGGAAGTCCGGGCGCGCCGGCCGGAAGATTCGACGGCAGGGCGCCTTGCGGCAAAACCGTCGCCGCGGCCGTTGGTACGACCTTGGCTGCCGCCGCAGCGGCCGCTAACAGGGGGTGCATTGCGGCATCTTCTCTACGACCGCAGGCCTCATCGTGCCTGCACGAGGGCGCCGCCGTACGTGCGACCAAAGACGCAGATGTGCCCGATTCAGGCCGGCGGGAAGAGCCGCTCCAGACGATCGTTCCGATCAAGAAGCGTGGGGTCTGGCGCGACTTGGCGCGCAGCCTCTCCACGGTCTTCAATCCATTTCTCACCGCGTTCGCCCTCTTCGCCATCCTCGCGCACATCGGCGCGAAGGACGAGCTCGACTTCTGGCGCCTCCTCTTCGTCTCGACGTTCTTCGTCTCGATCGGACCGATGCTCTACGTCTTCTGGCTCAACGCAACGGACCGGATCTCCGACCTGGACATGTCCGTGCGCGCCGAACGCGAGCTGGTCTTCACCGCCTTCGTCGTTTTCGACGCGCTGGGCGTCGGGGTGCTCTGGCTCGCCCACGCCCCGCGCCTGATGATCGCCGCGATGCTCGGATATCTCGCCTCGACGCTGATCGTGCAATACATCACCCGCTACTGGAAGATCAGCACCCACGCGACAGGAATTACGGCTCCGCTGGCGGCGTTGACGCTGCTCTACGGACGGCAGCCGCTTCCGTTCATGATCCTGATTCCGATGGTCTGCTGGGCACGCGTCTACTTGAAGGCGCACACAATCGCGCAAGTCCTCGCCGGCGTCGGGCTTGCGGTCGCGACGACCGCGTTCTTCTTCTCGCTCTTCCACGTGGGATTGCTCTCGGCCCATTGAGAAGCACTCCAATATGACTACGAACGTCGCATCGGTCAACGGCCCGCTTACGTATGCGGACGGTAATCCGCAGGATCGCGTCCAGTTTTTCGACGCCAAGCTCATCTTAAAGCCGGACTTCTTCTACAACGTTCGGGGCTTCAAGGGATTTAACGAGCTGGTCGCCGAGGCTGCCGGCAAGGTCAAAGGCGTCAGCTATGCGCCGCTCGACTTGACGAAGCTGCGCCCGCGGATTCGCGAAGTGATGTTCGTCGACACCGCCGATTTCCGGCTCTATAACAACTCGTACATCCTGCGCCGGCGCGTCGCCTACCAAGACGGCTTTCCAATCGAAGATCCCGAGATCGTCTTCAAGTTCCGCAACCCCGACATGGCTCTCACCGCTGCCGTCGACGTGCGCCCGAAGATTGCCGGCCCGTACCGCGTGAAGTTCAAGTCAGAAGCGCTGCCTCTAAAGGATCAGATCGGCGGCTTTCGCCTGCTCTATTCGCATAACTGCATCTTTCCGCTGAGCTCGGTGCACGAGCCCGATCGAACGAGCCTGCAAACCATCGCGCGCGTGCTTCCCGCGATCGCCGGCTTGATCGGGTCGCAAGAGGGGAACGTCGAGCTCGTCAATTCGACGCTCGTCGAAGAGGTGCTGATGGATCTCGGCACGCTCGATTTTGGTAAGGGACTAGCGGCGAAATGCAACATCTCGCTCTGGCGGTCGCTCGGCGATCACAAAGTGATGTGCGGCGAGTTTGCGTACCAGACGAAATTCGATCGCCGCGAAGACGTGCACGAGCTCGTTCGGCAACGAGTCGAAGAATACTACATCAAGCTCCAGCTCATTGCGACCGGCTGGCTCTACCTCGGTACCACGAAGACCGGGCTCGTCTATCAGCTCCATGGCAATCCGCCGCAAAGCCATGAATAAAAAGGCCTCGATCGCGGAGATCTTTCTGACGTTTCTCACGATCGGTGCGATCAGCTTCGGCGGCGGCGTCGTGGCCTATCTGCGCAACTCGCTCGTGAAAGAGAAAAAGTGGTTCGACGACGTCGAGTTCCTCGAAATCACCGCGATCAGCAACACGCTCCCGGGACTCAACGCAACCAACATCGCGATCCTCGCCGGAGACCGGCTCAACGGATGGCTCGGCGCCTCTGTGGCGCTGCTCGGCATGTGCATACCGGCGTTTGTTTTCATGACCGCCGCGGGGATGGTTTACTCGGAGCACCACGTGCGCCCGATCGCGAACGCCGCGCTCCGCGGCGTCGCCGCCGCGGCGACCGGACTCCTCGCTTCGACCTGGTTTCAGATCGGCAAGAAATCGCTGCGCGGTGTCTACGACGCCATCTTCGTCGTCGCCGCAATCTTGGGAATCACCTACTTTAAAGTCGGCGTGCCGCTTACGCTGCTGATCGTCGGAGCGCTCGCGATCTTCACCTATCGCCCGCGCCGCACGCCGGAGAAACCGGCGCAGGAGGATGAAGAGTGGCTCAGATCCCTGCACTGATCCGCGTCTTCGCCTACCTTTCGTTCCTCACGGTCGGCGGCGGCATGGCCGCCTTTCCCCAAATGAAGGTTGAGATCGTCGACGTGCATCATTGGCTGACGAGCGAGCAGCTCGTGCACGTCTACAGCACCGGACAGATGTCGCCCGGACCGAACATGATGATGGTCGCGGAAGTTGGCCAGCTCGTCGCCGGTCCGTTGGGCGCGCTCGCCGCCGCAATCGCGTTCTTCCTGCCGACCGGCGTCCTTACGTTCGGGGTCGGCCGGCTCTGGAACAAGCTCGTGAACTGGCCGTGGCGCACGTCAATTCAGAAGGGCCTTGCGCCGGTCGCGATCGGTCTCGCGCTAGGCGGTTTGATCATCTTCGGTAAGGGCGCGATCACCAACGGGGTAACGATCGCGCTGGCGCTGATTACCTTCGTGGCGGTCAACCGCACGAAGATCAATCCCGTCTTCTTCATTCTCGGTGCCGCCGTCGTCGGCGGTTTTGCGCTACGATAGCCGGCGCCGCGGTCCCGCTACTCGCAGCCCGATCCCGACTCCCACGAATCCGACCCCGGCCGAGAGCAGCCACGCCTCGACGGCCATGACGATCAGCGCGCGCACGGTCCAGCCCACAACGTATCCGGGCCCGATGAGCGCGGCAACGTACCAGCCCGCCGTCGTTTCGATCGCGGCCGCGATCGCAATCGCGAGGATGCCGCGCTCGCGTCTTTTGCGCCCGGCGTAAACGCCCATAAAAAAGATCAATACCAGCGAGAGCACGAGAAACGAATCGTACGAGATGGTGAGCGACCGGGCGATGAGCGCGGCCACGCCATCGTAGAGGACTAAAATGACGGAAAAGACCAGCGCCAGGCGGAGCAACGCTCGAACCGCCGGTCCTTAGACTCCGCGCGCCATCAGCGTACGTATCGCGAAGAAGGCAAACTGGATGCTCAGCGCGACCTGCATGAGCGAGAGGACGACGCCGAGTAGGCTGAGCGGAACGCCGAGCCCGCGCATGATCGGACGAATGAAGAGCATCATCAGCAAATCGATCGCCATGACCAGCAGCGCCAGCCCTAAAATCCCGACGGTATGCTCGGGCGCGAGCGTGAGCAATACGACGAGCACCGCGATCCCGTAGGGCGTCGCGAGGCTCGGAAAGGCGAGCGGCGAAAGCGCCAGATCGAGGCTGGGCGCGGCGCGCTCGACGGGGGCGGGCGCGGCATAGAGCTCGAGTATCGACCTCATTCCGACGAGGAAGAGGACCGCGGCACCGCTCAGAGCGACCGCGCTGACCGAGACGTGCCACTTGTCCAGCAGAAAGCTCCCGACGACCGCCGAGACCAGCACCGAAATCGTCGCGATCGCGGCGGCGCGGATCGCGATTTGGCGCTGCAGCGCTGGGCCTGCGTCTCTCGTCAGCGTCGCGAATGTCTTCATGAAATTGATCGGTCCGAGCGTTACGAAGAGGGCCACGAAGATTTGCGCGGGACCGAGAACGGGGTCGTTTGATCCACCGACGTAAACGTTCACGGCGTTACCGTTGCCCCGAGAATTCGGGCGATCCCTGCGTGGAAAGCGGCCTCGTCGCCGCTCGTGACGTAGGTGATCGTGCCGTTGCCGCGCGGGCGATCGCGCAGGAGCTGTGCAGCGCGTTGCGCTTGCACGACGGCCGGATCGACGAGCGCCACGTCCTGGGCAAGTGCCGCTCTAAAATGGGCGCCTAGCACGGGATAGTGCGTGCATCCGTAGACCAGGGCATCGAGATCGAGCGGCAGGTGCGCGCAGACCTCGGCGACGGCCTCTCGTGCTTCGTCGCCGGCGGTTGCGCCGGCCTCCACGAGCGGAACGAGCGCCGGCGCGGGAACTTCCACGACGTCTATTCCTACGATGCGCGAACGCAGCGTGCGCCCGTACGAACCGGCTCCGACGGTCGCCGCCGTCGCGACAACGCCGACCCGGCGGAATCCGCCCACCTCGACGGCCGTCGCTGCGGACTCGATCAAATCGAGAACCGGTGCGCGCGAGAGCGGCCAGCCGTATCGTTCGGCGATCGCGCAGGACGTGTTGCAGGCCATCACGATCGCCTCGACGCCGTAGTCGTCGAAGCGGGCCAAATTCGTGCGGAGCAAACGCAGCAGGTCGGCGTGGGTGCGATCGCCGTACGGCACGTGGGCCTGATCGGCGAAGAAGATCATATCGGCGTCGGGGAGTACCTCGCGCAGCCGCGCGAGGACCGTCAGACCGCCGAGGCCGGAGTCGAAGAGCCCGATCATTATTGTGCGGGTTGATTGGGAACTGCATAAGCGCGCGCGTACTCGCCGATCCCGTCGGCGATCTCCTGTGCGACCTTTTGGCGCCACTGCGCGGATGCGAGCAGCGCGTAATCGCTCGGATTGGTCAGAAACGCGGTTTCGACCAACACGGCGGGCATTCGCGTGTGATAGGTAACGTACAGGTGACTCTTGATGACGCCGTCATCCTTCGTGCCGTCGGAGGCTAGGTGCGTCTCGACGCTGCGCGCAAACGCTACGTCGTCCGGCTTTGAGATGTAGCACGTCGTTCCGTACGGTCCGGAATTGATGTACGCGTTGGCGTGGATGCTCACGAAGAGGCGGGCGCCGGCGTTATTGGCCACGTCGACTCGGGCCTGCAGCTCGTCGCGCGCGCTGTCGTTCGGAGCGTAGACGTCGACGTCGGTCTCGCGCGTCAGCTTCACCTGCCAGCCGCGCGCGATCAGGATATCTCGCAAGCGTTTTGCCATATCGAGCGTCAAATCGGCCTCGCGGAGTCCGCCGTGCTGCGAACCGACGTCGCTCCCGCCGTGGCCGGGATCGATCACGATCAGGCGCGGATTCGTCGGAACGTAACCCGAGCGAGGCCCGAACTTCCAGGTGCTTTGGCCGGGACTCGCGACGTCACCCGACGTGTCGGCCGGTGCGGGCGTTACGGGCGCCGCGACGTTTGGTTCGCTCGCGGATAACAAGCCGCCGAGACTACCGCCGCCCGAGCGCGGCGCGTCGGCGACCTCCTCGACGCCGACCTGGAGAGTCAATCCGGTCACCGAGGGCGTCACCTCGACGGGTTTAGAACCGTCGAGCGAGAGCGCGATACGAACGGTCGACGGATCGGTCTGGCGGGCTCGAACCGAGACGATCGGACTCGACGCGTTCTCTTCGATCGGCGGTCCCGAGAGTTGCGCGTTCTTGATATCGACCCAAAACCGATTGTCGGGATCGCGCAACCGGTGCCATTCGTAGACGGCGCTCCCGTTTACCGTAATCGTAACCGTCGCGCCGTCCGCGCTCGGTTCGGTGGTAACGCCGGTGACGGTCGCCGCGCTTGGGGCCGACGGCGCGTTATCCGACGGCGGCGCGGGTTCGGGCGTCGGAGACTCCTCCGCAACCGCTTGCGGCTGCGAGCCTGCTGCGCTAAAGGAGAGCGCGACGTCGCGGTCGCCATTGCTTTGCGGCACTTGCGGCGTGGTGCCCGCTTCGAGGTGCACGGTGACGAGCGTGGTGGGTTCGGTCATGCTCCCGGAAACGGAGATCTGGACGCTGCGAACGCCTCCCGCACCGATCTTGCGAGTTCCGCTCAACGTCGTGCCGACGCCGTCGAACGCGTACGTGATCGCAGCCGTGCTCTGTTGGACCACGCGCAAATGAAACGGTCCGCCGCCGCGCGCCGCGAGCGTAACGCGCCCGCCGTCTTCACGAACGTCGAGCGCCGCAAGCTGCGGCTGCAGCACCTTGACGTTGCCGTCCTGGCGCAATGCGAGGCCGAGCGCTCCCAGGACTTCGTCGAATGGAAGGTAGACTTCGTTTCCTCGCTCGTATGGGGCAAAGGCCGCCTGCAGCGCGATCGGGCCGGCGTCGTACCGCCGGTCGCCCAGCGCGAAGCTGATCACGGTCGGTGCCGACGTCGTGATCAAGACGTAGCGCTCACCCGGCTTCCAAGTGAGCCAGGCCCCCGCGTTGTGCAGCAGCGCCGCGAAGCCGGCATCCGCCACGCCGATCGCAAGCTCGCCCGAATTCTGCGCGACGTGCGTGAAGCGAATCGTCTCTCCCTGATAGAGCGCGACGAGCGGCGCGTCGGCCCGGGCCGGAACCGCCGCCAGTAGGACGAACGCAGCCGTCGCGGCGGCGCTAGAAGTCCGAACGATGAAGCGGTTGGTCAAGCTCGAGATGTCCTCCGGGCAGCGTCTCCAGCCGAGTACCGTCGACCGTAACCTGCACCGCGTCGATGCCCGCGATTCCGGTTACCGTATAGACGAGCGCTTTGAACTCGCCGTTCTCGCCGAACGTGCCGCCGGCTTGCTGCGCGACTTCCTTTGAGAGATCGATCGTTGCCGTCGATCCGTTGATGGCGGCGCCCAAGACGCGTGTACCGGGCGCAAACCGAATCGCCTCGATACCGTTGGGAGGGCCGGCGACCGCTTCGACGGCGGCGTAGAGCACCGCGTTATGCCGATGTTCTGCCGCGCTCTCGCCTGGGAGCGGCGGCCGAAGCGAAACGCGCACGTCGGAGAGCGACGTGCCGTCGAGCTTGGTGTAATAGACGGCGATCGTTTCAGCGTTGCTCGTCACGCGCTGCGAACGATAGTACCAGGACGCCAAGGCGACGACGACGAGAAGCACGAGCAGGACTGGCAGACGCGTCGATCTCACAGCGGAATTCCTGCTTCGCGAAGGTCGGGCGAAAGACCCCCGTCGAACCGGCCGCCAATGAACGGCGAGCCACAATGAAGTGGCTGAGGAAAACGATTCGTCGCGAGCAGCGTGCGCTGGAACGCGCGCGAAGGCGATTCGTCCGCAAACCCAACGAACGGCATTTACACGACGTGCGCACGACGGGGCGACGGTTCCGATCGCTGCTCGAAGACGTCGCCGGCATCACCGAATCGGAGCGGCTGCGCCGCCGCGTGAAGCGCGCTGCCGCCGCGACCGACGCCGCGCGGGATGCCACGATCGTTCTGCGGCTACTCGAGAGCAGCGCCACCGGCGTGGAGGCGTCGCTCGCGCATCCGCTGCTCGAACGCCTGCGCGAACGAGAGCGGATCGCCACAAAAGCGGCGTGCAAAGAGCTGCGACGCATGCGCTTCGCTCCGTAGCCCCTATGAAAGCCGAACGAGTCGACCTCGACGGTGTGGACGACGTGCGCGAGTTGATCGAACGAGTCGTCGCAACGCGCCTGCACGAAGCGCACGCGCTCACCAGCGGCCTCGACCGGCGCGACAAGCAGGGGCTGCACGATTTCAGGATCGCGTGTAAGCGTCTCCGTTACGCGCTCGAGCGCTTTGCGGCGCTGGACCCGTCGCTGGAAGCGATCGCTCAGCGGCTTGCGTCACTGCAGGATGCGCTAGGCGAAGCGCACGATCGCGACACGCTGCTAGCGATTCTTCCACCGACGATGAACGCGACGCAGCGGCGGCTGCGAGCGGATCGCGAAGCCTGCGTCGACCGCGCCGTCGCGAATTGGAAGGAGCTCGAGCAATTGATGCAAGCGCTCGACTCTCATCGGATCTGAATGTTGCTTTAATCGCTTTCCTGAGAGCGCGCTGCCGTATGGTGGTAAGAAGGAAGCATGATGAACTTACGAAGCCTTCTTCTTGCATGTGCGCTCGGCGGAGCGGTCGCCGGCGCAGCGCTTCCCGCGGCCGCACAGGTCTACGGAGGAATCTACGTTCAAACCGCACCGCCCGCGCCGATCTACGAAACGGCTCCGGCCGCGCCGGGCCCAGGCTACTATTGGGTAGCGGGATATTGGTCCTGGAACGGATATCGCTACGTCTGGGTGCGCGGACGCTACGCATATCCTCCGTACTCAGGCCAAACTTGGCACCCCGGACATTGGGCGCACCGCGATCGCGGTTGGGTCTGGGTTGCGGGCCACTGGGGACGCCCGTACTAACCATCGCACCCGCCATCGCCTAAACCATCGCCCATCGCCCTTCGACTCCGGAGGGCGGTGGGCGATTCCGCGTTCCCCGTTGAACTCGCGCGTGCATGGGGCTCCGGCGCACGCTGGGTTTGACCGACGTCGTTCTCTTTTTCGTCGTTGCGAGTTCGAACTTGCAATGGGTCGCCACAGCGGCCGCGGCGGGACCGAGTGCGATTCCAGTTTGGATCATCGGCGGCTTGGCAATGTTCGCGCCGCTCTCTATCGCAGTCGTTTTTCTCGCTTCGCAGCACCCCGAAGAGGGCGGCCTCTACGTTTGGAGTAAGCGCGCCTTCGGGCCGTTCGCCGGATTCATTACCGGCTGGACGTACTGGGCAAGCCTGTTGCCATACTTTCCGGCGCTGCTTTATTTTGCCGCCGGAAACGCGCTCTTCATCGGCGGAACGAACGGCGGATCGCTCTCGGCATCGCCTTGGTACTATATCGCGGTCGCTCTCGCGGCTCTGGCGTTCGCGACGATCGTCAACATTTACGGCCTCGAAGTCGGAAAGTGGCTGAACAATGCCGGTGCGGTTTCTCGATGGATCGTCACGCTGCTGCTCGTCGGGCTCGGTGCGGTCGCGTGGTGGAAGTTCGGCCCTGCGACGCCGATCAACGCGACTACGATGCGCCCTGGTTTGCAGCTCAAAGACATCATCTTCTGGTCGGTGATCGCGTTTGCGTGGACGGGGCCCGAGGGCATCCCCTTTATGGGCGGCGAGATCAAGAACCCCCGGCGCACGATTCCGCTTGGGCTTATCCTGGCAGCACCCGCGATTGCGATAATTTACGTCGGCGGCACCGCCGCCGTTTTGACGGCGCTCGCTCCGCAAGCGGTCAACCCATCCTCGGGTGTCATGCAAGCGATCGGTAGCGTCGCAAGCCGCCTGCACTGGAGCGCGCTCACGCCGGTCGCCGCCGCCTTGGTCGCGCTGAGTTGCTTTGGAAGCGCGGGCGCGTGGCTCGGTGCCGGCGCGCGGCTTCCCTTCGTCGCCGGCATCGATCGCTATCTTCCGGAGAGTTTCGGCCGCGTGCACCCACGCTGGGGATCGCCCGTCGTAGCGCTCGTCAGCCTCGCGATCATCGCGGCCGTCTTCATCTTCCTCGGACAAGCCAGAACGAGCGTCCGCGGCGCGTACAACGTATTGGTCAGTTCGACGGTCGTCATCACGCTGGTTCCCTTCGTCTTCTTGTTCGCTTCTGCGATCAAGCTGCGCGCCGAGCGATGGTCGCCGGAAATGATCCGGATTCCCGGAGGAAAGTGGACGGTCTCGATTGCCGCACTCATCGGGTTGGTCACCACGCTTTCGGCGATCGTCTTTGCCGGCTTCCCAGCCGACGACGATCCAAATAAAACGCTTGCGGTCGTCAAGGTCGTCGGACTCACGGCGGGCGTGCTGCTCGTCGGCGTCGCGATCTATCTCGCCCGCCGCGGAAGGGAAGGACGAGCTTAGGGTAAAGCCAGCTTTTCACCGGCATTATAGATTGGAAAAGGAGCGTTATTGTGCGTACTACTCTTCTCGTTGCGGCGCTCGTCGCGAGCCTGGAACTCGCGGCTTGCTCGAGCGGCGGTTCGCAGGCGATACCCGGCGCGCAGTCGCTTGCACCGATGGGCAGCGGTTTCTCGGCGCACCTCGCCGTCGAAGGCATCGCGCCCGACAACTGTCCGACCTCGAAGTACATCGCCTGCATCACGGTCGCAAAGGGTCATCCGGCCAAATACACGATCTGCATCACGACCGGCAATAGCTGCACCTCGGGCTCCTTCCCAGGAGAGAAGTGGTCGAGCAAGATTCTCACGCTTAAGAAGAAAATCTTCAAGGGAATCGTCGGAACGTTTAAGCCGAACCCCGGCAATCCGACGAAAGGCACGGTCACGGCGAAGGTAAAGCTCAATAACAGCCGAGGTAAAGTCGCTTACGTGCAGGCCGTTAAGGCTTGTCCGACCGCCGGTGGAAGGTGCATTACCAACGACATCGGCATCATCACGAAGTAACGCAAGCGCCATGAAACCTTCGTGGGTCTCTCTCGCGCTCGCCGCACCCTTCCTCGCGGGCTGCCTTGGATCGAGCGCAGCCCTTCCCAGCGCCGCGCATGCTACGGCGGGCGCCGCAGTCGCGCGCCCGAGCCACGGCGGACCGCATGCGAGCTACGTCGTCATGGTCGTCATGGAGAACCGCGACTACGACCTGGTGATCGGCAGCTCGCAGGCGCCGTACATCAACGGCACGCTCGTTCCCGAAGCCGCTTTGATGACGAACAGCCACGCGATCACCCACCCGAGCGAGCCGAACTATCTCGGCCTCTACTCCGGCTCGACGCAAGGCGTCACCGACGACTCGTGCCCGCATAGCTTCAGCGCCGTCAACGCGGGCCAAGAGCTCATCGCGGCGGGTCTGACGTTCGACGGCTATTCGGAGTCGATGCCCAACAACGGCTACACCGGCTGCTCGTCCGGCGAATACGCCCGCAAACACAATCCCTGGGTCAACTTCACTAACGTTCCGGCATCGTCGAATCTCGTCTACAACGGCTTCGTGACCCCGCCCTCGACGTTGACGATCGTCGTCCCGAATCTCTGCGACGACATGCACGATTGCAGCACCCAGACCGGCGATACGTGGCTCGAGAAGAACCTGCCGCCGATTCTGAAGTACGACAAGAAGTACGACGGTCTCCTTATCTTGACGTGGGACGAAGCCGCTCCCGATTCGAACGGTCAAAACCAAATCGCGACGCTGCTAATCGGTCCGATGGTCAAGCCGGGCAAGTACGATCAGAGAATCACCCATTACTCGACGCTGCGCACCATCGAGGGTATCGCCGGCGTTGCCTGCACGGCGAGCGCGTGCCAGGCCTCCGACATCAAGAAGATCTGGCGCTAGAGTCTGCGCTATGCGGACGGCTCGCGGTAGACGCGGCGTCCACCGAAGTACGTTGCTACAACCTTCGTCGCCGGTATTTCCTCGAGCGCGGCGGTCATCCAATCCCGATCCATCATCACGAAGTCGGCGTACTTCCCCGGTGCGATCGACCCGATCAGGCGCTCCTGAAAATTAGCGTACGCGGCCCAACTCGTCATCGACGCGAGCGCCTCCCGGCGCGTCATGCGCAAGTCGAGCGCGCCATGCTGCGCGATCGAGGCTGCAAAAGTCCTTGCCGTGCTCGCCGGCTCGACCGGCGCGTCGGTCCCGTTTGCGATGATCGCGCCGGCGTCCAGAATCGAGCGCCAGGCGTAAGCGCGTGCGATTCGCTTCGGACCGAGCCGCGCGGGTACCCACGGCATATCGCTGCGCGCGTGCGACGCCTGCATCGAAGCGAGGACGCCGAGCGAGGCTAAGCGCGGGACGTCCTGCGACGAGATTACCTGCACGTGCTCGATCCGCATCCGCGCGGCCGAACCGTTACCGCGCGGCAGAACGCGCTCGTACGCGTCGAGCACCATCCGGTTCGCGAGGTCGCCGATCGCGTGCACGCAGACTTGAAAGCCGCGGCGGAGCGCCTCGGTCGTGACCTCTTCGATTCGGCGCTGCGGCGTGACGATGAGTCCGAGGTTCCCCGGATCGTCGGCATAGGGTTCGAGCAACGCCGCTCCGCGCGAGCCGAGCGCTCCGTCGGCATACATCTTGATCGCACGAATCCAAAGCCGGCCGTTGTAGGCCGCGTCGACGATACCACTTCGCGCGTGCTCCGCAATCAGCTCGGGGTCGTCGTCGAGCATCGCGTAGTTACGAATCGAGTACTCGCCGCTTTCGATCAGGTCGCGGTGCGCCGCCAGCATTTCGGCGCTGCATCCCGGCTCGGCGACGGCCGTTACGCCCCATCGGTTACACTCGGCGATTGCCGCGCGCGTTGCTCGCACCAGTCGGTCGTGCTCGGGTTTGGGAACGTGGTCGTAAATCAGCGCCTGCGCGGCATCGATGAAGAGCCCGGTCGGCTTGCCGCGCTCGTCGCGCGCGATCTGGCCGCCGGGCGGATCGGGCGTCGACTCGTCGACGTTTGCAATCGCCATCGCCACCGCATTGACCAGCAGCGCGTGGCCGTCGACGCGCGCGAGCGCGACCGGGCGATCGGCGAGCGCCGCGCTCAGCGCGTCGTGTGACGGAAACGCGGCGCCGGGCCAAAGATTTTGATCCCAACCCCTCCCGAGCACCCACGGATCGCGCGTCGCCTCTGCGTGGGTATGAGTTCGCGCGATGACTTCTTCCAGCGAGCGCGCGCCGTCCAGAATCGCTTGCTCGAGCTTGAGCCCGAGATAGGTGAGATGAAGATGTGCGTCGATCAGACCAGGAAGCACCGTCAGTCCACTCGCGTCGATCACCGTCGTTGCTGGACCGCGCAGAGCCATGGCGTCGTCCGTCGAGCCGACGTAATGGAAGCGGTCCCCGGTGACCGCGAAGGCTTGAGGAGACGGACATCCGTCGTCGACCGTATGAATGGTGCCGCCGGTGACGATGAGATCGGCGTTGCTCTCGATCACGAATCTCGACGCTTCGACGGGCGGCTCTCGCCCCATCTCGCGCTAGAGCCCCCGTTTTTCGGTCGCGACTCGCTTGACGTCAGCGCCGGCAACGGCTACTATATCGCTACGCGGTATAACGTGAGGTAGAATAATGGAGCGTGGCATAACGGTGCTCGTCGAACCCGTGTTGCTGATCTTGATCAGCCTTGCTGAGGAACCCAAGCACGGCTACGCGATCATGCAAGACATCGAGTCGCTCACGGGATGGTCGATGCGAGCCGGAACGCTCTATGGAGCTCTGACCCGAATGGACCGGCGCGGCTGGATCCAGGAAATTCAAACGGAGGATTACCGGCGCCGTCCCTACGCGCTGACTTCGGCCGGTTACGCCGAGCTCGTACGCCAGCTCCCAATCCTGGGCGGCCTCACTCGAGCCGCGCTGAATCGAACCAAGCATCACAACGTCAAGCGCAGGAGGGCTCATTCATGACCAGCATCCTCTCGACCCAGACGCAATATAATCACAGCTTTGTGACGATCATCGTATCCAACATGCAGCGCTCGATCGATTTCTATACCAAACATCTCGGCTTAGCACTCAAAACGCGCTACGGCGACGAGTTCGCGGTTGTCGAAGGTCCCGGTGTGACGATCGGCTTACATCCCGCAAAGGAGGGCGGCGCGAAACCGGGCTCGCTCTCGATCGGCCTGGGTGTCGACGACATCGCGGCGAGCCGGCAGCAACTCGAAGAGCGCGGGGTGGCGTTTACCGGCGACATCGTGAGCGATCCACCGATGCGCCTTGCGTTTCTGCGCGACCCCGACGGCGTCGAGCTCTACCTCGCCGAACAAAGCGAGTGGATTTAGCGCCCGTCTATTCGCTTAGTCGCTCGCCTTTTCGACTTCGAAGGTATAGTAGCCGTCAGGGCGTTCTCCGTTTTCGGGAAGCTCTGAGGCTATTTCGACCCGGCTGCTTATGTGCCGAGCCAAATCCTTGTTGTTCTCGGCTAGCCGCTGCCTGAGTAGTTCCTGAATGTTCATTTCTATAGCCATTATAAGCGTCCGTTCCTAGAAACACAACCAAAGCCACGACGGTTGCCCAGAGCAGCCATTTAAAACCTTTGCTCTTGTTCGCAACGAGGTTATCGTTATAGCGAATCGCATCAATCTTGTCGAGAATCACCTTATCCCTGACGGCCTTGGGATTCGTGATATAGTCGGCCCCGAATCGAGCAGCCCTTGGAGCGCGTCTATATGGCTTTAAGCGCAAAGAGACGATGGTCAGAACGGTCAAAACGGTAAAGACCAAAGCGCCCGCGAAACCAGGCCAATCCTTTGCCAGGAATATCGCAGCGATTGCGGCCTGTGCCGCGAGCAGCGCACTGAGTTTAAGGTCCAGCGCCTCGCCGTCTTGAACCGACTCGTCCGCAGCGTGTTCTACAACCCGATAAAGAAAATGCTCTTCCTGGAGTTCAAGGATCGGCAAAACAATTGCCGTTGTTCCTTCGCTGTCGGAGTCGTTACGCCGCGTCCTCATGTCGCGGAGAGACTCAAGGATGCCGTCGATCGCGGCTAGAGCGCGGCTGAACCTCCGTATGGTTTCCGCAAAGTTACTAATTTGTGACGCCGCCTTCAGCGAATCGCTCCTCGCTAGGTAGTCTCCGAGTGCCCGCCTTGAACGGTAATACGGCTTGCACATCCTAATGCGCCGCCTCTGAGGTCTGCTGCGATGCACGCTCTTGGCAGCAAGAACCGCTTCTTACAGCATGTACGTCCTTGGCGGATCGGTCATTTGCAGAATCGGCCGGTCGATCTTGAAAGCCGCGATATCCGAGTTGGTCGCACCGTCTAGCGCAAGTTCGCTCAAGATGCGACCGATGACAGAAGCGAACTTGAACGCGTGGCCTCCGCCGACGGCGATGCAGACGTTCGGATGGCCCGGCAGCACGTCGATGATGAAGTCCCGATCCGGGGTCAGCGCGTAGAGGCAGGTCTTCATACGCACGATCGGACCCGACGCGCTCGGAAGATAACGTTCGATGAAGCTAGTAACGCGCGCCGAGAGTTCGCCGTCCTCTTCGAACCCGCGAGTATCGGCATCGACTGCTTTTCCGCCCGCATCCTGCGTGATCTTGACCGCATCGGGTTCGCCGAAGACCGGGAAACCGTAGAACGAGGGATCATCCATCCAGATCCAGATCGGGAAATGGCCGAATGCAAAGCTCGCGAGATCGCGCGCCGCAAAGTATATTACCTGTTCCTTCGTTACTTCGAAGGGTATCCGCATTCCGAAGTGCGCGAGCGCGCGATCGCTCCATCCTCCGGCGGCGACGATTAGCTTGCGCGCGCGATAACGCTCGCCGCCGGCTTCGACCTCGATCTCTCCGCCGGTATCGCGCAGGGCGGAAATCGCCGTGTTCTCACGCAGGGTCGCACCAAACTCGGTCGCGGTGCGGCGCAGCGCGGCCGTCGCACTGTCGGCGGCGACGATGCCGCTATCAGGCTGAAAGAGCCCGTGGATCTCGTCGCCGATCTGCCAAACGGGCCATCGCCGGCGGATCGCTGCGGCATCGAGCCGCTCGAATGGAACGCCGCAAGCCTGCATCGAATCCGCGTAATTCGCAAGCGGAATCGCGCCGTCACTCGGTCCGATATCGAGGCCGCCGGTTTTGAAAACGACTCGTTCACCGGCGTCCTGCTCGAGCGCTTCCCACGCAGCATACGCCTCCTTCGCCAAACGAACGTAACCCGGCGTGAAGTACGAGAGGCGGATGATCCGCGACCAGTCGTGCGAGCTGCCGCGCGCGTGCCCGAACTCGAACTGCTCCAAACCGAGCACGCGAGCGCCGCGCTTCGCGAGCCAATAGGCCGCGCCGCTGCCGAGCGCGCCTAGCCCCAGCACAATGACGTCGTACTCGCGATTCATCCTTCGACAGGCTCACGACGACTCGGTGTTAATCCGCGCGAGGCGAGATAGCGGCGTATGTCGAGGCTCGCGTCCTCCATCGGCGCATAGTAACCGTGGTGAAATGCGCGCGAACGCATTCCCGCCTGCACGCTCTCGCAGATCTTCCAGTCTTGCCGGTTGACGAGATCCCAGAAATCGACGACGTCGCCGGGATTGAAGCCGGGCTTCCCCATCTCGTCGGGATGAAAGAGAAAGTCGCAGACGATGGTCGTCGACGCCGGTCCGTGCGGCTGCAATGAGAAGGCGGCGACGTGGTCGGCGGCAAGACTCAGCATGAAATTCGGATAGATCAACTCGCCTTTGTGGCGCACCTTCTCATCCTCGCTGAGCGTTGCGAATGCGGCTCGATCGCTCGTACCGCTCGCAGTTATGGTCCAGGCTCCCTCACGGTGCGCAATCCCGCGCTCCCAATCGAGCTGCGCGCCGCCACGGCGCTTGAAGTCCGGCACGATGCGGCAGAGTTCCGGATGGACTCCCGCGCAATGGTAGCACTCGTTGTAGTTCTCGAGCAGCACCTTCCAGTTCGCTTCGACCTCGTATTGAATCGAGCGCGCAACCTGCAGTTGCGCGAGCGGATAGCGCTCAAGACGTTGCGGAACCTCTCCAAGCTGCACCGCGAGCGTCGCGCCGCTCGCCTCCGCACCCTCCGGCGAGAGGTGTACGAAGAGAAAGCCGCCCCACTCGGCGACGCCGGCGCGATGCAGACGGCGAGACTCCGGCGGAACCGCGTCCTCACCGACAAAGGGCGAAGCGACGAGCCGGCCGTCGAGCGCGTATGACCACGAGTGATACGGGCAGCGAATCGTGCCGCGCACGGTGCCCTCTCCGCAGAGCAGCCGGCTACCGCGATGACGGCAAAAGTTGAGATGCGCGTAGAATCCGTTCTCGGCGCGAACGACGATCACGCTCTCGCCCGCGACGTCGAGCACGCGGTACGCGCCGGCCTCGCGCAACGTGTCGGCGCGGCCCGCGTAAAACCACTGGTCCCAAAAGATTGCCTCTTGCTCGCGAGCGTAGAAGCCCGGGTCCCAGTACGCCTCCCGCGAAAGGGAGGCCTCAAGCGGTAGATTCTCCGAAGGTTTCATCGCTAGATTTACCAAAAGGCCAAACAAATCGCTGGTTAGTGGCGGATTCCGTCAAACAAGCTAGAACCCTTTCGCCCTTCGTCCTTCGACCTTCGACTACGCTCGTTGCACTCGCTACGCTCAGGATGACATCGTTTGGTGGCTCGCCGCAATAGCTCGGGAGAACTGGTATGCAGACATTCGTGAAGCCGAACGTGAGTACCGGAGCGATGACGCTGCCGGCGTCGTGGTACGTTTCGCCGGAAGTCTTCGCGCGCGAAGAGCAGGCGATCTTCGGTCGCGAGTGGATCTGCGTCGGGCGCGAAGAGTCGATTCAAGCGACGGGCGACTTCTTCACGATCGAGCGCGGCGGTGAGAATCTCATCGTCACGCGCGACGCCGGAGGTAGCGTTCGTGCGTTCTACAACGTCTGCCGGCACCGCGGAACGCGAATCTGCAGCGCGGCGTCGGGGCACTTCCAAGGGTCGATCCAATGCCCGTACCATGCCTGGACCTACGGTCTGGACGGCGCGTTGAAGGTCGCGCGCAACATGACCGAGGTTCCCGGCTTCGATCGAGCCGAGTATCCGCTCAAGGCCGCCGCGGTCGCGTGCTGGGAGGGGTTCATATTCGTCAACCTCGACGAGGATTGCGTTGCGTTCGACCAAGCCTTCGCGCCGCTCATCGGCCGCTTTACGCGCTGGGAAATCGCAACGCTGCGGACCGCGCGCAGCCTCACGTACGAGATTGCCTGCAACTGGAAGCTCGTCTTTCTCAACTATTCCGAGTGCTACCACTGCCCGCTGGTCCATCCGCAGCTCGATAAGCTCTCGCCCTCCGATAGCGGGCGTAACGATCTCTCGGAAGGAGCCGTCCTCGGCGGTTATTCGGAGATGCGTCAACCGGGAACGGCGTTGACGATGAACGGCCATCGATCGCGGCCGCCGCTGCTTCGCGTCGACGGCGCCGACCTCGACCGCGCCTACTACTATACGATCTTTCCGTCACTGCTGTTGAGCCTGCACCCCGATTACGTGATGGTGCACTACATGAAGCCCCTCGCGCCCGACCGCACCGAAGTCGTCTGCGCTTTTCTCTTCGATCCGATCACCATGGCGCAGTCGAACTTCGATCCGAGCGACGCCGTCGATTTCTGGGACCTGACCAACCGGCAAGATTGGCACGTCAACGAGCTCACGCAGCTTGGACTGCGCTCGCGCGCTTATTCGCCCGGACCCTACTCGAATGCGGAGGGATTGCTGAGCGCATTCGACCGTCACTACCGCAGAGCCATGGGAGCGTAGCGCCACGCTGGCGCTCCTTCTCGCTGCAGGCGTCGCGTTGCCGCCGCTGCAAGGCTTGACGTGGCGAAACGTCGGGCCGGCTGTGGCGGGCGGACGCACCTCCGGAGTTGCAGGCACCGACGCAGATCCGTACCTCTATTATTTCGGCGGCGCGGACGGCGGCGTTTGGAAGACGGTCAACGGCGGGCTCACCTGGCAGGACGTCTGGCCGCAGGACGCGCCCGGCGCTGTCGGGGCAATCGCCATCGACGGGCACGATCGCAATACCGTCTGGGCCGGCACCGGCGAGCCGAATCCGCGTAACGACATCTCGTACGGCAACGGTCTCTGGCTCACGCACGACGGCGGCATCCACTGGCGCAACGTGGGCTTACCGCAGACGTGGGCGATTTCCCGAATCATCGTCGATCCGAGCGATTCGCGGCGCGTCTGGGTCGCCGCGACTGGAAATCCCTACCGCGACAGCACGGCACGCGGCGTTTATCGCACGACCGACGGCGGAAGAACGTGGCAGCGCACGCTCTATCTCGGCCCGTCAAGCGGCGCATCCGATCTCGCGATCGATTCGCGCAATCCCGCGATCGTCTACGCGGGAATCTGGCAGTTTCGCCGGCGCCCCTGGAACTTTTCCAGCGGCGGTCCGCTCGACGGCATCTTCAAGTCGACCGACGGCGGCGCCACTTGGCGCCGTCTGCGCGGAAACGGATTACCGGGCGGGGTGACGGGCCGGATCGGATTGGCTGTCGCAGGGCGCCGCGTTTACGCGTTGGTTCAGTCGAAGGAGGGCGTCATGTGGCGCTCCGACGACGCCGGCGCACACTGGCGGTTGATGACGCGCGACACGCTCGTCAACCAGCGCCCCTTCTACATGAGCCGGCTCGCCGTCGATCCGTCGAATCCCGATAAGGTCTTCTTCTCCTCGGAGGACTTGATCGAGACGCGCGACGGCGGCCTGACGTACCGCGACGTTCTCGGCGCCGTTCACCAGGATCACCACGGGTTATGGATATCGCGCGACGGACGGCGCATCATCGAAGCCGACGACGGTGGCGCGCCGATCTCGATCGACGGCGGAAAAACGTGGGATTGGCGCTTCAACGTGGTGCTGGCGCAGATCTATCGCGTCGGGTATGACGACGAGAACCCGTACCACCTCTGCGGCGGGATCCAGGATAACGATTCGTACTGCGGACCCTCCGATTCGCTAAGTCCGCTCGGGATCGAGAACGCCGATTGGCGCGACGTCGGCAACGACGGCGACGGCTCGTGGGTTTGGCCGCAGCCCAACGACCCTTCGTCGATCTGGAACGTGGGCGTCAACGAGCTCAACGGGCAGCTCGGCATCTATGACCTTCGTTCTCGACAAAACTACGACATCACGCCCGACGTGACGGATACCAACGGGCGCGCGTTGGCCGGATTGCCGTTTCGATCGAACTGGGAAGCGCCGATTGCCTTTCAAGGCGACGCCGCGTATTACGGCGGAAACGTCCTCTTTCAGACGCGCGATCTGGGACGAATGTGGACGGCAATCAGCCCCGATCTCACGCGCAACGACCCAAGCAAACAACAAGTCGCCGGTGGACCGATCAACACCGACGTTTCGGGCGCCGAGTTCTACGACACGATCTTCGATATCGCGCCGTCGCCGGTGGCGTTGGGGCGCATCTGGGTGGGAACCGACGACGGCTTGGTGCAGCTCACGACCGACGGAGGCGCACATTGGCAGAACGTGACCCCGCCCGAGAGTGCGGTCGCCGCGTGGGGACGGATCGATACGGTCGAGGCATCGCATGCCGACGAGCGCCGCGCGTACGTTGCGATCGATCGCCACGTCATGGGCGATCCGGCGCCCTACGTCTTCGCGACCGACGACTCGGGTGCGACCTGGCGCAAGATCGTCGGCGGCCTTCCCTCCGATCAGTACGCGCACGTTGTCCGCGAGGACCCGGCGAATCCCAACGTGCTCTATGCCGGGCTCGAGCAGGGCGTTTGGTTCACGCTCGACCGCGGCGCGCACTGGCGGAGTCTTCGGCTGAACATGCCGTCGGTCGCGATCCACGATTTGCGCGTTCAGCCGACCCGCCACGATCTGCTCGTTGCGACGCACGGACGCGGATTCTGGATTCTCGACGACGCAAGCCCGATTAGCGGATTGAGCGCGGCGATGGCGGGTAACGCCCCGCGGCTCTTTGCGCTGGCGACGGCCTACACGTGGTATCGCTGGTGGCCCTCGTATTACGGAACGCAGCCGGACGAGTGCTGTCTATCCGCCGGCATGTACGCCGGCGCGAATCCGCCCGACGGCGCGTCGATGGCGTACTATCTGCCGTCGCGCAGACGTACGTCGGTCGACATGCTCGACTCGAGCGGGCGGCGCGTCCGCTGTTTCGACGCTCCCGGCGAAGCCGGGGTGCAGCGCACGGTCTGGGATCTCACCGAGACGCCGCCGGTGCAATGGCTGCGCGCGCGCGAGTGGAATCGCGGCGGCGCGGGGCCGACGGTCGTTCCCGGGCGCTATACGGTCATGCTCCACGCCGGCCTTCAGACGCTCTCCGGGACGCTCGAGGTGAGGCCCGATCCGCGGGCATCCTGGACGCAAGTGCAGTACACTGCACGGTATGAGTTTCTCACGTCGCTCGACGACGAGCTCTCGGCGATCGACGTCGCTCTGAACCGCATGGATTCTCTGCCCTACCGCGATCCCGCACTCTACGCGATGTTTACTTCAGGCGCCATCAACTCCGAGGACGATCAACTCAAGCCCGACCGCTTGCGCGAGCGGCTCACGATTCTGCAGGGAGCGGTCGCGCTCTCGCAGGGACCGCCGCTGCCGCCGCACGAGCGCGAGGCTGCCGCGATTCGCGCGCAGTTCGAACGCGCGATGACCGCGTACCGCGCGTTTTTGGCCGCGCACAACTTATCACCGGATGCTAAGCAGGAGGCGTGTTTATGAGCCCTTCGACTACGCTCACTCCGTTCGCTACGCTCAGGATGACACTGGTATTCGCCGTAGCATTGGCGCTGGCGGTGACGCCGTTGACGCCTGCGGTGGCCGGAACGACCGGCGGGATCAGCGGGGTCGTGATGGTGGTCGGAAACACGACGCCGATCGACGGCGTCAAGGTGACGGTGACGAGCCCCTCGCAGACCGCCGTCACAACGACCGATGCGCGCGGTCACTTCGCATTCGTCTCCCTCGCACCCGACGAATACACGATCTCCCTGCAGAAAAACGGGTACGATCCGCTCTCCTACGCGGGCGTCGCAGTGCTTGCCGACGCACAGCAGACCCTCACGCTGAACATGCGCATCGCGTTGCGCACGATCGCCAGCGTGACGTCGCGCAGCGCAGAAAGTCTCGTGCGTCCCGGCACCACCGCCGACATTTACTCGATCAATGCGGCGCAGGCCCAGCGTACCGCGGTGCTCGGCGGAGGCGGCGCGCTCAACAGCGCCTACTCGGCGATCGCCTCGGTTCCGGGCGCCTACGTCCCGGCGAATCAGAACGGATACTTGCAATCGGTGCACGTCCGCGGCGGCGACGCATCCGAGGTCGGTTACGAGTTCGACGGCATTCCGGTCAACCGCGCCTTCGACAACTATCCGTCGAGTTCGCTCTCATCCCTGGGCCAGCTCGAGCTTCAGGTTTACACCGGCGCGACCCCGGCGAATGCCGAGGCGCAGGGGCTCGCCGGCTTCGTCAATCAAGTCATCAAGACCGGAACCTTTCCCGGTTACGCGACCACCAATTTGAGCCTGGGCTCGACGATCTTCTACCATAGCGCCAACATCGAAGCCGGCGGCGCGACGCCCGATCGTATGTTCTCGTACTACGTCGGCATCGGCGGCTACAATCAAGATTACCGATACGTCGACCAGTTCGGCGGCGCGGCCTACACCGCGGAGTTCGGCCAACAGCTCGGCCAGTGTCCCGCGCCGAGTGCCTTGGCGGGCACCGTTCTCCCGTCGTGCTACACCAACGGCAAACCCAACGTCGGCCCGAACGGCACGCCGGGATGGATTCTCGGGCCGATCGGCTTCGGCTCGATCAACGCGGCCAACCTCGCAACCCGCAGCTCGGTTGTTAATTTTCATATCGGCATCCCGCATAAAAACGACGGTCTGCGCGACGACGTTCAGCTGCTCTACGACAACGACGAGATCTTCACGACGTTCCTGAGCTCGGTGAACGACGAAGGCTACGACAACTGGATCAACACGGTCGGAACTTTTCCGCCCTACTACCTCGACGCGTACCAGTATCGCGGGCATATCGGCACCTTTTTGCCGTCGAATTACTCGTCGTTGGTGGCGCCTTACCTCTACCCGTCCTCGCCGCCGCATGCGTTCGATGGACCGATCCCCGATCCGTATAACCAACGCGACCGCGGCTACAACGGACAGGCGATCGTCAAGCTCCAATATCAGCGGAACTTCAGCTCGAACGCGTTCCTGCGCCTCTACGGCTATTCGTACTATTCGGACTGGATCGAGAACGGGCCGATGATGTCGCTTCAGCCCTACGCCTACTACGACTCAGGCGATTACGAGATCAACAACCACACGCGCGGCGTTAGCCTCTCCTTCACCGACCAGCTCAGCCCTCAAGATCTGCTCGAAGCCGAGGCCTCCTACACCACCTCGACCGGCGCACGGATCTACAACGAGCAGATGTTCCAGTTCGGCAAGGCCTACGGCAACGCGTTCGCGGTACTCGTCAACCGAAACGCCCCATTCAGCGGCACCTGCTATCACCTCTCGGGAGACGGGACGCGCACCATCGCAACTACCTGTGCCGACGGACAGGGCGGCGGCGTCAGCTACGGATTACTGCCGACCTTTCTCGAGCTCAGCAATCCGGGAGCACACGCCGGCATCGCCGGCTTGCACTGCGGCGGCGGACCCTGCGCCTACTACGCGGTCGAGAACGGGGCGTACGGATTGAACAACACCGTGACGCCGTACTTCTCCGGCTACTCGATCACCGATCAATGGCGCCCCAGCGACCGGCTCTTCTTCAACGTCGGCCTTCGAGTCGACAACTACGACTACATCGGCGCGAACACGGTGACCGGAACGGCGCGGAACTTCTGGTTCAACGCCTTCAACGAAGACACGTGCTACGACACCCAGACCCTCACGCTGATCGATCGCAGCGCGCTTGGGGGCTCCGGGAGCAACTGGAGTACGAACGCCCAGAAGCCGTGTTCCACGTTCGGCAAGCAGTACGTCAATGCCGGCTTGCAAAACATACCGGGCGCCTTCGATTACAACATCCCCCAGCCGCGCTTTGGCGTGACCTACACGGTGAATCCCAACACGGTGCTGCGCGCGAGCTACGGCCGGTACAACGAACAGCCAAGCGCGGCCTACGAGCAGTACAACTCGCTGGAACAGAATCTTCCCGACACCCTCGCGCAGTTCTATTCGCTCGGCTTCACGACGCCCGGGCATCAGGTGGCGCCCTCCGTCTCGTATAACAGCGATCTCTCGCTCGAGCACCACTTTCCGGGAACGGACATGTCCTTCAAGCTCACGCCCTTCTTGCGGCAGACGCAGGACCAGGTTGAGAACTTCTACATCAACTACACCGCCGGAATTGTTTCGGGCCTCAACGCCGGCTATCAAACCTCCTCGGGCTTCGAGTTTCAATTCGACAAGGGCGACTTCAACCGCAACGGCTTCGCGGGGCAGCTCTCCTTCGCGTACACGTACGCGACGGTCAAGTTCAGCACGCTCCCCAACGGCACGAACGTGCTTTCGCCGATCAACTCGTCGATAGCGCAGTACAACGCCTACACGAAAGCCTGCGCACCGGGCGGAAAATCCTACGGCAAGAAGCAGTTCGGCGAAAACCTCTGTGGATACACGACCAACGGAACCTACGCCGCGCCCTGCTATCGACCCAACGGCAACGCCGATCCCTCGTGCAAAGCCGGAGACGTCGCGAATCCGTACTGGCTCTCGCCGGCCTTCTCGCTCTTGGACCCGACGGCCGCATATCTGCCCTACTCGATCTTTCCCGGTCCAATCGGCTCCGGGGTCAACGCGTTCAACTATCCCTACGTCGCAACGCTGCTCCTGAACTACAAACACGACCGCTTCACGATCACACCATCGTTTCAGTACGTTGCAGGCAACCGCTACGGCGTGCCGCTCACAACGCCCGGCATCGATCCTGCGGCGGGTTGCGGAGTACCGTTGACGAGCAGCATCGCGGGCGATCCACGCTATCCATACGGCGCTGCGGGTGGAAGCCCGTTCGATGCCGACAACCCGAAGCACACGTGCCCGGCGACGCTCTCGATCCCCGATCCGTATACGGGTCAGTTCGACGGCATCGGCGCCTTCCGCGAACCCGCGCAGCTCCTGGGACATCTGCAGATCTCCTATCAGTTTTCACCGCGCGTCACCGCCTCGGTGACGCTCGCGAACCTTCTCCAGACGTGTTTTGGCGGCCAGCAGACCGCGTTCACGTACTTTTGGAGTAGGAGCACCTGCATCTATACCAATCTCATCGGCGGTCCGTCCTCGCCGCCGGTGGGTAACGCCTACAACCCCGGCACGAACGTGCAGACCTTCCTGCGCTATCCCTACGAACCGTACTTCGGAACGTATAACGATCAGACGAGCTCGCTCGCCGAACCGTTCAACGCCTACTTTAGCTTGAGGTTGAGCATCTAAATTGGATTACGATGCAATCGTCGTCGGCGGCGGCCACAACGGCCTCGTCACGGCCTGTTACCTCGCGCGCGCGAAGTGGCGCGTTCTCGTTCTCGAGCGGCGGTACGTCGTCGGCGGCGCTTGCGTGACCGAAGAAGTCTTTCCCGGTTTCAAAGTCTCGACCGCAGCTTACGTCAACAGTCTCTTCCGGCCGGAGATCATTGCCGATCTGCGCCTCAACGAGTACGGTTTCGAAGCGATCGAACGCAACCCGGCCTCGTTCTCGCCGTTCTTGGACGGGCGGTACCTGATGCTCGGGCGCGGCATCGCACTCGACGCGCAAGAGATTGCGAAGTTCAGCCAACACGACGCCGAGAACTATCCGAAGTATGAGGCGATGCTCGAACGCGTCGCGTCGGTCGTGGAACCGACCCTGACGCAAGTTCCGCCGAACCTCTTGCGTCCGAGTCTGGGCCAGCTGCTCGAAGCCGGCAAGATGGGACGCGCGCTGCAGCGGCTCGGCACGGGCATGGCCGAAGCAGTCGAAGTGCTCACCGGCGCCGCGCGGCCGATTCTCGATCGTTGGTTCGAAAGCGAAGAGCTGAAGGGAACGATCGCGACCGACGCGATCATCGGCGCGTTCATGGCGCCCTCGATGCCGGGCACGGCCTACGTCCTCTTCCATCACGTCATGGGCGAGACCAACGGCAAGCGCGGCGTCTGGAGCTACGTGCGCGGCGGGATGGGCGGCTTGACGCAGGCCCTCGCTGCCGCCGCGAAAGATCTGGGCGTCGAGATTCGCACCGAGACTGAGGTCGCGCGCATTCTCACGCGACGCGGCCGCGTCACCGGCGTCGCGCTCGCAAGCGGCGAAGGGTTCACCGCCAAGCGCGTCGCCAGCGGCGTCGATTGTCACGTCACGTTCGAACGCCTCATCGACCCTGCGGAGCTCTCGCCCGAGTTTCGCGAGGCAGTCGCGCGCATCTCATACAGCAGCGCCTCGTGCAAGATCAACGTCGCGATGGAGCGGCTGCCGAGCTTCACCGCGCTTCCGGGCCACGAACCGGGACCGCAGCACTTCGGAACGGTGCATCTTTGCCCGGATCAGGATTTCATCGAGCGCGCGTACGACGACGCGAAGTACGGCTCGATGTCGCGCGAGCCGGTCGTCGAGTGTACGATGCCCTCCTCGCTCGACCCGACCGTCGCCCCACCCGGCAAACATCTGATGTCGATGTTCACGCAGTACGCGCCGTACCGCTTGAAGGACGGCCCCTGGACCGACGCGCTGCGCAACGAGTATGCCGATCGCTGCTTCGACGTCGTCGAGCGGTATGCGCCCGGCTTCAAAGCCTCGGTGATCGACCGGCAAATTCTCACGCCGGTCGATCTGGAGGAAAAGTTCGGACTCACCGGCGGCAGCATCTTCCAAGGTGCGATGCCGTTACACCAGCTCTTTGCATTTCGTCCCTTGCCGGGCTACGCCGGCTACGCGACGCCGATTCGCGGCCTCTATCTCTGCGGCGCGGCCGCGCATCCCGGCGGAGGCGTAATGGGCGCGGCGGGCTGGAACGCCGCGCGCGTCATGCTTGCCGGGAAATAACCCGAAACCAAGGCGGCGAGTCTACGACTTCGTACAAGTCTCCTTGACCATGACGACGCGGCCGCTCGTTTCGGTGAACGACGTGGTCATCGTCTTTTTCGTGTTGCTTACCTTGGTGAATACTTCCGGCGCGTAGGAGGCGATGTCGGGCGCCGTCGTTTGGATTACGAAGGTGTAGGTCTTCTTCGATCCGGCCGGCATCGGCGCCGTCGCGACCGAATACGTGCCGCCCTCGCCGATCTGAATCCGGACCCAGTGCTTGGCCCCCGGGTCGTACGTGTATTTCGTCTGGCTGCGGACCTCGCGCGCAATCCAAGATGCTTTATGAATCGTGGAGTCGCGCATCATCCAGTATCCGCCGGGATCCATCGAGTAGACTTCAGTCGTCGTAAAGGGACCCGGCCGGCGCGAACTGAGATCGGAGCACGTCCACGTTCCGACCAGAAAACTCATCGAAGAGAAGTCCGGTTTGGGCTGCGCCGGAACCGGCGTTCCCTCGATCTTTACCGAGGCCGCAAAGGCCGTTGCGCTCGCCAAGAGCACGAAGGTAACGGCACCAAAAACCTGACGAAATGTTTTCATAATTCAAAATCTCCTCGCGCGGGGTCTTCGCATGGAAGCGATTGCTTCCTTTATCCAATCGGTGTTACGATAAATGCCCTAAAAGGAGGTCACAATGAGCGAATATGCCTGACGTGCTGCAGCATTTCTCGCAGCTTCATCCGCTGCTTGCGATCGGGGTCGCGCTCAGCACGGCGGCGACCGACGCCGTCTACGTCTTCTTTACCGCCGCCGTATCCGGACGGCGGCGCATCTCCGCGGCGACGTGGAGCAGCGTTTGGTATCTACTCTCTTCGTTCGCGGTGATCACGTACACGCGCGACTGGACCTACGTGCTCTTTGCCGCGCTCGGATCGTGGATCGGCGCCTATTTCTCAATGACGCTGCTGCACCCGCCGGCGCGCAACGCGCCGGCGTCCGTCGCTCCTCCCGTCGAGTAGCTTAGTCTTGTTCCTTCGCGGCCGCGCTCGGCGTCACGTTCGGGTTGTGTTCGGCAAACGCGCCCAAGGGGTTGGGCACCAGCCACACCTGCAAGTCCCAAATGGCTGGGAAGCTGAAGACGAAGGCGACGTCGGCCGCGCTCGCGGGTTTCGGTATTCCGAGCTTCTTCCAACGGCTCAGCTTGGAAATCTTGACGACGTCCGCAGCGGTCGGATTGTCGACCGAGCCGCCGACTTTCGTAATCGTCTTTGAACCGGCGCCGCCGAATGCAAGCCCCGTTGGCGTTTTGATCGCGAAGTGGACGTGCGCCGGCGAAAAGTCGAGGAAGCGCGACGGCGAGACGCCCCACACGTTCGGACGGTCCTTTGAGTTGCTTTGCAGCACCGAAAAGTCGGCGCCGATCAGCCGGCCGTTGACGTCGTACCATAACTGGCTCGGATGCGTCGCATCGCTCTGCCAACTGCTGGTATTCACCCAGCTAATCGCGCCGGTCTGATCCTCGATTGTATACTGAAAGTATCCCGCAGCCGAAGCTTTTGCGGGCGTCGAGAAACGGTTTTGGAGATCGGTCGTCACCGACGCCACGAACTGCTGCTCCGAGGCCGATTCCGCCGGGGCGGCGGTCGGCGCGGGGCTTGCTGTCGGCATGGCGGCCGAGGCCGTGAAAACCACGGCTAAAACGACGGCGGCGCGATTCATCAATGAATTCATGTTCATGATCCCAGCGATTCCGGTTTCTCGAGACGCCATCCTCGTTTGCCTCGCGGGATGTTCTCGCGCCGGCGCCAACCTCCGGTAGGTGGATGCGCGTCGCCGAACGACGCTTCAGAACGTCGTCGCCACGTTTGCGCCCGCGGACGCGCGCGTGCAGCGCGTTACCGAACTCGCCGCCCGCGCAATCGACGGCTTAACTCCGCGGCGCCGCGCCGAGCTCCATCGCCTCCTCGACCTCTTGTGGCTCCCCATGAAGGCCGGCGACGCTCGTCGCGGCGCCGTTTTGAGGATGCTCGCGAAATCGCCGGCGGGAGTGCTTCGCACCGGATTTGCTGCGCTGAAGCGGCTCTCGCTCTTCTTGAGCTACGCCGAGAGCGATACGGGGGACGAGAATCCGGCATGGAGGCGCATCGGTTATCCTGGCCCTCGTCAGGACGCCGGCGGCCCCGATTCGCCGCTGACGCACGCAATCGCAGTTGGCGGCGAGCGCCTTCGCGCTGACGTCGTCGTGATAGGAAGCGGCGCGGGAGGCGGCGTCGTCGCCTCGGCTTTCGCCCGTGCCGGCAGGCGCGTTATCGTCCTCGAATCCGGCGGTACGAACGGCTCGCGCGACTTTACGCAGCGTGAGCTCATGACGTCCGAGCTCTATCTCGAAGGCGGCCTCGCCTCGAGCCATGATCTCGGCATCGTCATTCTCGCAGGAGCAACGCTCGGCGGGGGAACGACCGTCAACTGGTGCACCAGCCTGCGATTACCCGAATCGATCGCGGAAGAGTGGGAGACGCGCAGCGGCATTGCCGGTCTCGGCGCGGAGCTGGCGCCGCACTATGCGGCGATCGAGAAGCGGCTCGATATCCGGCCGGCTGCGCACCACAATGCGAACAATCGGGTCATCCTCGACGGCGCGCGGAATCTCGGCGTGCACGCCGCCGCGACGCCGCGGAACGCCGCCGCCGACTGCGGCGACGGCTGCGGCTACTGCGGCTACGGCTGCGCGTACGCGAAGAAGCATTCGACCGCCGCGACGTTTCTGCACGATGTCGCGGAGAGCGGCGGGGCGATCTATGCCAACGCGACCGCCGCGCGCATCGCAACGAACGGGGCTCGTGCGCGGAGCGTAAGCGTCCTTCAGCGTGGCGCGAGCGGCGAACGGCGTGCGTTCGAAGTCGAAGCCGATCTCGTCGTCGTCTGTGCCGGCGCGCTTCGCACGCCCGGAATACTGGCGCGCAGCGGCATACGAAACCCGCTGCTCGGCAAGCGGCTCTTCCTGCATCCCGTCGCGGCCGCAATCGCCGAGTTCGATCATCCGATCGAGCCGTGGATCGGACCGATGCAGAGCGCCTATTCGGATGCTTTCAATTACCGCGCCGGCAACTACGGTGCGAAGGTCGAGGTCGCGCCGGCACATCCCGGCATGGCCGCGCTCGCACTTCCGTGGGCGAACCGCGCGCGCCACGCCGAGCTCATGGAACGCTTTCGCAACGTTGCGACGATGTTTGCTCTCACGCGCGACCGCGTCCCCGGCGCGATCGATCTCGACGACGAAGCCGCCGTCCGCTATCGTCTATCGTACTTCGACGGTGAGAATCTGCTGGCAGGGCTGGCCGGCCTCTTCGATCTCGGATTCGCGGCCGGCGCCGTGCGCATGATGACCCTCCATACGAATCCGATCGAGGTGGAGCGAGTCGCCTGGACCTCGAGCTATCGCGATGCGTTTGCGAAACGTCTTCGCGCGATCGGCGTCGCGCCGAACCGGCAGATTCTCTTTTCGGCGCATCAAATGGGAACGGCGGCGATGGGCTCGGACCCACAGCGATCGCTCGTGGACCCGGCCGGCCGCGTATGGGGATACGAGAATCTCCTCGTTGCCGACGCTTCGGTCTTTCCTCAATCGAGCGGCGTCAATCCGATGCTCACGATCATGGCGATGGCGAGCCGCATCGCGGTTCAGCACGCAGGCTGCCCCGTTACTTGAGGACGTACTTCTCGATCAAACAGTCGTAGTGATAGTTCGGTCCGTGGTCTTGCTCCATCACGCCACGACCCAGCGAGTATCCATAGTTGTGTGTCGCGTTGCTCTCGAAGTACGCAGCTACCCAAAACGTCCCCAGCGGCGTCTTGTTCGTAGCCTCGAACTCCTTGAAGATGCGCTCGATCGCACCGCCCTTCGGAGCGGGATAATTATAATGTTTGCCTTTGACGGGCGACGCGGCAACGATCTCCCGCGCGGTTACCGCGTGTACCTTGCCGGCGACGAGGTAGCCGTAGATCCAGGTGTTCCCGTGCACGTCGTTTGCCAGCAGCTCGACGACCTTCGTCGACTTCGTGGGCGAACTCGGGATTTGAACCGAGAGCGCGAACGTCGCGTGCTTTCCGACGTCGTACTTTCCGACGACCCGATCCTCGATCTTGAAGAAATTATTGCACGTGTACGTCCAGAAATCGCCGGCCGCCAGCGGCTGATAGACGTGCATCGCAGCGCGCGAAGCCGCTCGCGATTCGACGCGTGCGTTCGTGACCGTTCCGGCCGGCGTTACGGCGGAATTACAGGCGGCGCACGAGAGTGCCAACGCGACCCCAACGAGCCGGTCGCGTGCCCGATTCGCCAACCGAGCAGCTTGCATCAGGGTGCGACCGCCTCCATCCATTCGCGCACGTGCCAGCTTTCGACAACGCCGTTGAGCACGAACGGATCTGCAGCCGCGAACCGTTCGGCCGCTACGCGGGTGCTGAAGATACCTAAAGCGCCCTCGCGCGGATTCGCAAACGGCCCGATCATCAAGAGCGTGCCGTCCGCGAGGAACTCGTTCCAATGCGCGCGATGGGCTGCGCCGTGGATCGGCGCCTTGGCCAGCACCTCGGGTGACGATTCGTAAAACAGCACGTACTTCACGGCGACGTCGCGCTACTGTTGTTGCGTGAAGTCCGTCGGAATGCTGAACGCCGGGTCGTTCGCGCCGATCGGTCGCAGGTTTCCGCGTTCGGTGGAAATCGTCACTCCGTTTCCGCCCTGCGCAAACGTCATCGCGTCGTACATTGCGAGCTTGCCGAGCGGAAGCGGCGGACCGCTCTGCTTGAGGCTGAACCGCGAACTCATGCCGTGAGCGGCGAGCGCGCGCATAATGAGCGCGTACCGGCCCATCATCGCCATGCCCCGCGCGCCTCCGGCCGGTGCACCCTCCCCGCCGCTAGCGCAGTTGAGAGCCGGACTCGCATCGCTGGAGTAATAAGCGAGCAGATTGCCGTTCTCGGTCTGCGACTCATCCGAGGGCTTCGTCGTCGTAATCACCATATCGGAGCGGTAGCCGCTCGTGGGCTGCCCTCCGACGTTGCGCGCGCCGAGCGCCGTGTTCGTCACGGAGATCGCCACACGCGTGCCGTCGTCGGTAAATTTCGATCCGCCCGATCCCTCTCCGCTCGAGCCGGAGCCGGAAGACGAGTCCATCGACTCGACGCGGTAGGTCTTACGGCGCAGATCGAGCGTCGTAATCGTCCGCGCCGCACAATCGAGGATCGTTGCGGTCTGAAAGGCTAGACGGTCGATGCGCTCCTTCGAACCGGCGACATAATGGTGCTCAGCCGTGCCGGTCTGCATCATCTGCTGCGCGGCCTGCGCCATTGCGACGGCCTTGTGCATCTGATTGAAGATCCCGCCGCCACCGCCTTGATCCGGCGCTTGGACCGCCGCTGCGGCGGCAAAGTTGGAATCGAACGGACCCGGCTGCAGCGACGACGGATCGGCGTTCATCGAAAACTTCATGACGGCGTCCCACGCCAATCCGTTCGAGGCTGCGGTCCCCGAAATCGGCAGGGCCGCCAGCGCGACGATCGCGGCGAGCGTACGTATCATGGCGTCGGTGTCGGACTCGGCGGAGCGAGTGCGTCGGCCGCGCTGCGCGGCAAATCGTCCGGCGTCGGGTTCGAGACCTTATCGGTGTGAGCACCCATCTTCCAGAGCACCAATGCAGCCTGGGCCCGCGTTACGGGCTGCTGCGGGCGGAACATCGCGATCGCGCCAAACGTGCGCGGGACGTTGTCGATGACGAGGTTCGGATGCGACCAGTTGACGACGGCCGTCCGGTCGAGCCCATAATCCTCCGCGATCGCCCCGCGGAACTGCTTGTTAATCTGGGCCTTGTCTTTCCAGTTCGGCATCGTTGAATCCCAATTCGCCACGTAGTACTGCTCCACGCCGCCGCGATCGAGACTCTCTTTGATCGCGATCATCTGCTCGTGAGTCAGCAGCGCATCCGGTTTGAACGTCTTGTCCGGAAATCCGATCGCGAATCCGGCGTCGTACATGCCCTGGATGTACGGGAAGTCGGGATGGGACGTGGCGACATCCGGATAGGCGGACGCGGTCGCCTGCGATGCCGCAATCTGCTTGCCGGAAGCGTTAGCGAAGATGACGTTGTTCGCTAGAACGAGCCACTTGACGAAGTCGCCGCGCGTAATCGTGCCGGCCGGGTTGAAGGCGCCGTTCGGCGTTCCAAAAACCCCCAACGCGGCGAGTTCGGTAATCTCTTTCTGCCCGAACGTTCCCGAGATGTCGGTGTAAGCCACCGGCGTCCCCGCGTTAGCGGCAGGCGAGGCCGCCGCCCCCATCGGAGCCGATGACGCCGCGGGCGATGACGACTCCATCGGGGAAGCTTCGGGCGGCTGGCTGAGCGGCGTTTCGGGAGAGGCTGAAGCCTCGGCGCTCGAGTTACTCGAACCGGAGCACGCGCTGAGTAGAAACGATGCAGCAAAGAGGGCGGCGATGGCCGCGCGGTAGGGGCGCATGGTGCGCGATTCGTCGCGACGGCCGCCCCCGCCCTGCCTTGCCTGTTTTGCTTACATGCTCTGCATCTGGCCCATGCTGTTGAGATGGTAGGCAGCCGCGAGATCCTTCATCGCGGTGGTGAGAATCGCATGGTATTGCGCGTCGGCTGCTAGACCGTACTTCGCGTCGATATCCTTCATCACTTGGATGTGAATCGGATGCGAGACGGCACGATCGAGCATCACCTCGACGTTGTAGCCTTCGCCGCTTTGACCCGCGGCCCACAACGCACCGGCAAGCGCCGCGCCGTCCTTCGGATCGGGACTCGGCTTGGCCGGCAGCGCGATCTTCTTCGCGGTAACGATCTTCAGCGAATCGTTCACGACGAAGTCGAACGTCTTGAGAAATTGGGCGACCTGATCTTTGCCGTACTGGGTCGTCAGCTTCGCGACTTCGGCGTCGAAGTGCGAGCCGGCCAACGTCTTGAGCAGCGCGGCGGTGCTGAAGTTGCTGGGGCCGCCTCCGGCTTCCACCATCGACAGCGTCACCGCGAGTGCGGGCGCGCCGGTATAAACGCAACACGAACCGGAGAAACGGGTCGGTTCGTTGACCACGTTCGGCATCAGTTTCGCCCAAGCGACACCCGTGCCGATCGACGCCAGGACGACCGCCAGCACGGCGGTCAATCGCAAGTTCTTCATGGGTTCCTTTCCGAGCAGAGGCTCACGGAGTAAGAGACTCCTAAATGAAACGGGCGCGCGGCCGTCTTGGATTGCGCCGCGTTCGCGAACCCTAGAGGGTGACGAGGGCGATCGGCTTGGTCGTCGGCTGCATCGAGCCGCCGGCCGGTTCGACGCTGACCGCGACGGCCGCAAGCGTCGTCGCCGCTTCGGGAAGCGACACGACGGCGACCCCGCCGTTGCTTGGTTCGAAGGTCTTCGACGGCGCCACCCTCTTCGCTCCCTTCGCGAGGGTCCACGCTTGGTAGACATGCCCCGCCGGCGGCGTGGGCAGGCCATGCATCGTCAAATAAAGCCGGTTCCCATGCGTGAGGACCTCGCCGCCGGCGAACCGATGCCGCTGCGAATCGGGGGCCGCGAAATCGGCGATCGTCTGTGCCTGCGCGGCGCTCTGCGCGCGGTCGCGGTCGAGCCTATTGTTCAGCGAGAGATCCAGGAGGCCGGTAGCAATTGCAATCGCCAGACAGGCGGCGGCCACTGCATAGGCCGGCCAGACCCGCGGCGTTCGCGGCGGCGCCTCGAAGCGCACCTGTTTCATGATGCGCGCCTTCATCAGCGGACTTGCGGCGTTGGCGCCGGTCGCCGGATCGGAGCAAGCTTCGGCCGAGTAGGCGACGGCCGTCACTGCCGGATGGAGGAACCGGTATTCCTCTCGGCAGGATTCGCACGTCTCCATATGCGCGGCGACCGCAGCCGCCTCCGATGCCGGCAAGAGACCGAGCGCGTACGCGGCGACGTTATCGAGCATTTCGTCGTGCGAGGTCATACCGTCACCGCCCCTTCGAGGGCGCTGCGCAGCCGGCGTAAGCCGGTGCGAATCCGCGTCTTTACGGTTCCGAGCGGTAACCCGGTCTGGCGCGCGATTTGTTCTTGCGTGATTCCCCCGAAGAAGCCCAGCTCGATCGGCTCGCGTTGCTCGGGGGGCAACTGCGCGAGCGCGTCGCGAACGCGCTCGCCGTCGATGCGCGCGAGCGCGGTCTCTTCGAGCGCGTCGTCGACCGGCATCGATTCGGGAAACTCACCCTCCGCCCGCACGGCGCGGCTTCGCACCAGATCGAAGGCGCGGTTACGCGCGACGCGTGCAATCCACGCGCCGAAGTTACCGCCTCGGAAAAGGCGCGGCTCGCTCCAAACCTTGAGAAACACCGCTTGGGTTACGTCCTCCGCGGCGGCGGGGTCGGAGAGCACGCGCATCGCGAGTCCGTATACCAGCCGGTGATATTGGTCGTAGAGGACTTCGAATGCGGCGGCGTCACGAGCCTGCACCCGGTCGATGAGCCGACCTGCCTCTTCCACGGCTCCATCCTTCGCTGCGGTTATGGTTCTGCACTGCCCTTGATTAACGGGCGATCCGGGCCGGCAGATTGCGGGCGGCGGCTCCCCCTGCCGCCGCCCTGAGGCTACTCACTAGTAATTAACGCGCCGTGCGCGCGCTCGTGACCACTCGCTACTATGCGGTACGCTTGCGCGGAAGAGCGGCGATCGCGACTGCGACGACCGCCGCGAGCGCAACCACGTTCGAAACCAGTGTGAAGCGGTCGTTGATCGCCATGGAACCCATCGTTACGCCGCCCAGAGTGCTGCCGATGAGCCGCTCCATTACGGCACCCGCAAGGATCGCTCCAACCGTAAAGAGCCCGACGAACGTCCACGTGACGCGCGCCGGAAACGATTTGCGGTAGATCGCGATCAGCGGCAGAATCAGCAGGTCGCCGTAGATAAAGGTCGTGTTGGCTCCCAACGGTATGCCGGCGTTAGCGAGAAACCGCGCGACCGGCACGTTTCCCATCGAGCAGACGAAGGTCGCGACCGCGATCAGCAATCCGACGATCAGCAGCAGCAGGTAGCCCACGAATGGGACGGATCCGACGGCGTGCAGCGCATCGGCAAGCCATCCGGGCGGTACGAGCGCCGCGGCGAAACCCGCGATCAGGTATCCGACAACGAGTTCCGTGCGCAGCATGCGCACGTCGGCCATCGCCGTCGCGGCGACCGCGTCCCACCCGCGCCGTACTTCCGATTCGCCGCCGTGGTGCGCGCACGATTCATGGCCGTCGTCGCCGCCCGTCGATTCGCTCACATACTCCCGCTGCGCGTTCGCGAGCTCGCCCTCGCGGAAGAACGCCGTGAATCCGAGCGTGACGACGACGATGATGATGACTCCGCCGAAGAACTCCGCGAACGCGAATTTCCAGCCGAGCAGCGACCAAAAGAGAATGAGGATCGCCAAGTTCATGTTCGTCGAAGAGACGAGGAATGAGAGCACCGACCGTATGTCGGCGCCGTTTCGATAGAAACCGCGGGCGGCCGCGGCCGCTCCGTACGAACACGCCGACGAGATGATGCCGAAGCCCGCGCCGTAGAGCAACCCTTTGATGCCGGGGCCGAGGTAGCGGTGCATCGTCGCGGGCGTGAGCTTTACCTGGACGATCGCCGAGATGAGAAAGCCGAAGATCAAACCGAAGAGGCTGTCCCAAAGGAAGAGCCCGGCTTGCTCGAAGCCGGCGACGAGCGCGTGGGCGAACGCCGCCATCAACCGCCGACCGAGACCGGTGCGTGTCCGAAGAGCGGTGGAATGAAGTGCCCGGCGAGATACGAGATGGCGAAGACGCCGCAGCCATAGAGCGCGACCTCGACGCCCCTACCGAGCGGATTTCGCTCGCTGAGCATTCCCGCGTAGTAACCAACGCCGAAGAGTCCGGCGAGCGCAATGAGCAACGAGACGAACGCCGACGCACCGATCGAAAGTGGAAGCATGAACGCGATGATCGGCAGCAGCGAGCCGAGCGCGAACGACACGCTCATCGAGAGCGGACCGCGCAATCCCGCGTCTTCGGCGACGCGGGGATCGATTCCGAACTCATCGCGGACCATCTCGTAGAGATAGATGTCGGGATGCTGCGTCAAGCGCTTGACGATCATCTCGGCTTCGTCGGCGCTGAAGCCCTTGAGCTTGTAGAATGCGACCTGCTCGGTGAACTCGCCCTGCGGGTCGTCGGCCATCTCGCGCTTCTCGAGGTCGATCGTCGCCCGAACGACCTCGCGCTCCGACTTGCGGCCCAGATACTCGCCGACGCCCATCGAGAGCGCGCCGGCGAGCAGTGCGAGAAACCCGCTGATGAAGACCGCAGCACGCTCGCCTTCGGCTACGCCGACGCCGGTAATGATGCCTAGCGTCGTGAGAATGCCGTCTTGCATGCCGAAAACGATCTCGCGGATGCTGCGGCGCTTCTCCAGCGTCCGGCGCTGCTGCGTGTCGGGGATGCGGGGGCGAACCTGCTGCCAGCCCGGAACGTCGACGACGACTTTCTCGACCGGCGGCGTCATATCACGTGCGTCGCCCTCAGCCATAGGGCGAGCTTGAAGCTCGGCGCGCCTAAATCCTACGCTCCGAGGCGTTTGTCGCGAGCTCGTCCAATCTGACGCCATGGCTAGAGTGTTTTTTACGCCGGCCGTCGTCGCCGGCCTGATCGCTGCAACGCTCCTTCCCGCGCGCGCCGTCAATTGGCCGGTCTTCGGATTCGATCCGGCGCGCAGCAGCTTCAACTCCGACGAAAAGATGCTGACGGTCGGCAACGTCCATCGGCTTCGCGAGAAGTGGCAGACTTCGCTCGGATCGGTCGCCGACTCTACGCCGATCCTCGTTCAGCACGTGCGCGTCGGGCGTTTCTATCACACGATGCTCTTTCAAACGACGCTCAGCGGCGAGACCTTCGGGATCGAAGCGTCGTCGGGAAAGATCTTCTGGCACTTTGCAACGCACGGCCCCAACTATACTCACTCGACTCCCGCGGCCGAACCGGGCAACAAGGCGATCTTCGCACCAGGCGTCGACGGCAGGGTGCACAAGCTCAAGGCGAACAACGGACACGAAATTCATGCCGGCGGCTTTCCGGCGAAAATCACCCTGATACCGGCGACCGAAGCGAACGAATCGCCGCTCAACCTCGCTAACGGCTATCTCTACGCCACGATCTCCGGCTACAACGGCGACGGCACTCCGTACGACGGGCACGTCGTCGCGATCGATATCAAAACCGGCAAGAAGACCGTCTTCAACTCGCTCTGCAGCGATAAGCACAAGCTGCTAAGCGGCGGAGGCTGCGCGTCGCAGCGCTCCGGCATTTGGGCGCGCGGCGGCGCGGTCGTCGACTCCGACCCCTCCATGAACGGACGCGTCTATGCCGCGACGGGCAACGGCGACTTCGACGCCAATACCGGCGGAGTCGATTACGGCGATTCGGTGGTCGCGCTCAGCGCCGACCTCTCCGATCTGGTCGGCAGCTACACCCCGACCGATTACAAGCAACTCCAAGATGGCGACGTCGATCTCGGCAGTACTTCGCCCACGATCTTGCCGCAGCAGTCGAACAGCCAGACGCCGTGGATGATGGTGGAAGGCGGCAAGGATGCCGTTGCGAAGCTGCTCAATCGAGCCGCCCTTCCCGGCGTCGGCAACGAGCTGCAGCTGCTCGACCTGCCGGGGCCGCTCTTTTCGACGCCTGCCGTCTGGAGTGACGCTTCGAACAACACCTGGCTCTTCATGGGTTTCTCCGACGTCGTACAAGCCTATCGTCTCGAGACGAACGGATCTGGGCTGAGCCAGCTCGTCGGCATCTGGCACTCGAGTCCCGCACAGACCGGCGGTGAGGGCACCTCTCCCGTCGTCGCAAACGGCATCGTCTTCGTTGCATTCGACGGCGCGATCGTCGCGCTCAACGCGATCAACGGCACCGAACTTTGGAGCAGCGCGACGCACCCGAAATCGATCGGCTCGGTGCACTGGCAGAGCCCTATCGTTGCAAACGGCTGGGTCTACTGCTCCGACCAGAACGGTAATCTAACGGGCTTCGCGCTGCAGTAACGCCGGGTCGTCGCCGGCGAGCGGCTCCTGGGGCGGCATCGCGCGCTCCCAGGCGGGCTCGCGGCGTTCGCGTGCGACGAGCCTGCGCACCGCCGGAATGAACGGTACGCCGTCGAGTGAGTTGCGGTGCTGCGTCAGCTCGCGATCCTGCATCTCGTCGCCGTGTTCGAAGACCGCTGCGGCCAGCTCCGGCCAAAGGGCGACGCTGCCGGAGATGCAGCCGGCTACGCCCCGGCACTTCGCGGCGAGCATTTCGCTCTCCGATCCGGGAAGCACGGCAAAGCCGTTGTGGCGCGCGAGCAGTTCGCTCTGGAGCTGCGCGTCGTTCGAGCTATCCTTCATGCCGGCAATCGTTTCGGGGAAGTGCTCGAGCAGCCGGTCGACGAGCGGCGGACGAAATGCGATCCCGCTCATCCGCGGAAAGTTGTAGAGCAGCACGCCTTTGCGGGGCGGATTCGTCAGCGCGAAGAGCCTCTCGAAGAAGGCAAGGATGCCGTCGTCGGTCGCGTCGCGAAAGAAGAACGGCGGCATGACGAGCGCGGCTGCGAATCCGCATGCGAATGCGGCGCGCGTGAGCTGCACCGCATCTGCGATCGAAGCCGCGCCGGTACCGGCCATGACGCGCTCCATCGGCAGGCCGCTTTCGGCAATCGCTTCCATGAACCGCAGGCGCTGCTGCGCGCCGAACGACATCGCCTCGCCCGTCGTGCCGAGCAAGTTGATTCCGTCGCAGCCGCGCTCCAGCAACCCCCGGTAGTAGGGAACGGCTAAAGCGGCATCGGGCGAGCAATCGCGATCGATTGGGGTGAGAACGGCCGACCAGATGCCTCGTATCACTCTTCGTCCTTCGTCTTCAGTTACGTATTGCGAGAGAACGCGCCCTTGAGAAAGAAGGCGACGTTCGCGGGGCGTTCGGCGAGCCGGCGCATGAGGTACGGAAACCAGTACTCGCCGTACGGGATCGAGAGCCTGATTCGATAGCCGCGATCGAGGACGCTGCGCGCGAGCGGGGTCGCAATCCCGTAAAGCATCTGGAACTCGAAGCGGCCTTGCTTCGGCAAGCTTCGGGCGGCGGCGAATCGCTCGACGTGCTCGACGATGCGCGCGTCGTGGGTGGCGATCGCCGTATAGCCGTCGTTCGAGAGCGCAAGCTCGGCAAGCTTCAGGTAGCTCGCGTCGACGTCGCGCTTGTGGGGATAGGCAATCTCCGGCGGCTCCAAATACGCTCCCTTGACGATGCGGACATTGGGTCCGAGCGCGATCGTGGCGGCGAGGTCGGCTTCGCTGCGATAGAGATACGATTGCAAAACGAAACCCGCGTTGGCGCGATCGGCCCCCAACCGGCGATAGATCTCGAGCGTGCGGTCGACGTAGCGCGATTGCTCCATATCCATCCGAACGGTGTTGCCGTGCTTCGCCGCGGCCGCAACGATGGTCGAGGCGTTCTCAAAGGCCAGCTCGGTGTCGATGTCGAGACCGACGTGCGTCAATTTGAAGGCGACGTTGGCATCGAATCCTCCTTG
The DNA here is from genome assembly GCA_049585055.1 of Candidatus Cybelea sp. Taxonomy (GTDB): domain Bacteria; phylum Vulcanimicrobiota; class Vulcanimicrobiia; order Vulcanimicrobiales; family Vulcanimicrobiaceae; genus Cybelea. Next base: position 98,592 of record JBAUYZ010000096.1, read on the forward strand.
CGCGAACGCTTCGAGCAACCGGCAGTACTCGGCCGTGACGGCGAGCGTCTCGGCGCGATCGGCAACGCTCTCGCCCAAGAGCGTCGCAGCGACCGCGAACCCTTCGGCGTTTGCGGCGCGCGCCGCCGCAAGGAGCTGCGCGACGCTCTCGCCCGCAACGAATCGCCGCGCGCCCAAACGCATTCCGTATCGCGTCACCGCGCGGCGCACGAGCGCGTTGTCGGCCGCCGCTAGTATGCCGGCGCGCAGAGGGCGATCGATAATCGAGGCCACGCGCCGGTACTTCTGCACGCGATAGGAAGCGACTGCATCATCGGGAAGGCCCGAGGCGTGAAGATTGCTTGGGTGCTGATCGCCGCGATCCTCGGCTCGGCGATGGCCTTCATCGACAGCACCGCAGTCAACGTTTCGCTCCCGGTGATTCAACGCGAGCTCCACACGACGCCGGGGCAGACGCAATGGGTGATCGAAGGGTACGCGCTCTTCCTCTCGGCCTTGATTCTGCTGGGCGGCGCGCTCGGCGATCTTTACGGACGCAAACGCATCTTCGCGATCGGCATCGGGCTTTTCGCGATCGCTTCGCTCGCCTGCGCCCTCGCGGGCAGCATCGAAGCCTTAATCGCCGCGCGCTGCATTCAAGGCATCGGCGGCGCGCTCGCGACGCCGGGCAGCCTCTCCCTTCTCAGCGCGGCTTACGACGAGAAAACGCGCGGCCGCGCGATCGGCTTATGGTCGGGCTTTAGCGCGCTGACGTCGGCACTCGGACCGGTTATCGGCGGATGGCTGACGCAAAATTTTTCGTGGCGATACGTCTTTTTGATCAACGTGCCGATCGCGATCGTGGTGCTGCTCGTCCTTGCCCTGCGCGTCCCCGAGAGCCGCGATGAGTCGGCCGTCCGGAGGATCGATGTGACGGGCGCAACGCTCGCGACGCTGGGCTTGGCGCTGCTCGTCTACGGATTGATCGAAATGAATGCGGGGCGCTTCTCCGCCCCGGCGTTGGGAATCGCCGCGGCAGGTGTCGTCGTGCTTGCGCTCTTCGTTCTCGCCGAGCGCCGCGCGCCCGATCCGATGATGCGCTGCGATCTCTTCGCGTCCCGCAGCTTCAGCGCCGCCAATATCTATACGTTCCTGCTCTACACCGCGATCGGCGGAAGCCTCTACTTCATTCCGTTCGTGCTCATCAACGTACACCATTACACGCCGACGGCCGCCGGCGGCGCGCTCCTTCCCTTCATCTTCATCATGGTTATCTCGTCCCGCTGGTCGGGTGGACTCGTCGCCCGAATCGGCGCCCGCACTCCGCTCATCGCCGGCGCCGCGCTAGCCGGTTTCGGCTTTCTCGCATTCGCACTCCCTGGAAACGACGGCTCGTATTGGACGACCTTCTTTCCAGCCGCGTTGATCCTCGGTTTCGGCGGCGCGCTCTTCGTAGCGCCGCTCACCACGACCGTAATGGGCGCCGTACCGGTCGAACATGCGGGCGTTGCGTCGGGCATCAACAACGCAGTTGCGCGAACCGCTGGGTTGATCGGCATCGCGGCGCTCGGCATCCTCGTGACGAGTGCCGGCTCGTACGTCGCCGGGTTCCGCGGCGCGATGATCGTTTCGGCATTCTTGGCCTTTGCAGCCGGTGCCGTCGCCGCACGCGGATTCCCGCGCACGCGGATTCCCGCCATATCGCAATAGCAGAGCGAGTAAGCTCCGCGACCACGGCAAGGGACTCACCGAGCCGGGGTAAAGTAAAGAGGAAAGGATGGCGAGGAAGTTCGGGCTGAGGAAGTATTGCGCGCAGCTGGCGGTGGCATTTGCCGCCGTCGGCATCGCGTCGTGCGGCGGCGGGTCGGCGACGACACCGTTACCGCAACAAGCGCCCGCACCCTCGCCTCCGAACCGCCACGGCTCTGCGGTAATCAAGCACATCGTGGTGATGATCCAAGAGAACCGCAGCTTCGACGATCTCTTCGCCACCTTTCCGAAAGCCTACGGAGCGACGCAAGGACGAATCAAAACCGGGAGCGGCTATAGTTACATCGCGCTCAAGCAAGTCGATCTCTCCGAACGCTGCGATTTCGGCCATGGCTATGGAGGGTTCCTGAGAAACTACGATGGCGGAAAGATGGACGGATTCGTTCTCAACGGCAACAAGTGCAGCGGAAACCACACGGCCGCCTACCAGTACGTCAATCCGTCACAAATCCAACCGTATTGGACCATGGCGCAACAATACGTCCTGGGCGACCAGATGTTCCAGACCCAGGGAAGCGCCAGTTTTACCGCACACCAAGATCTCATTGCCGGATCGACGCTCATCGATCAGCCGAGCGACACCGAGAGCATCGTCGACTATCCGACGAGCTCGCCGTGGGGATGCGACGCTCCCTCCGGCACGGTCACGTCCTATCTGAAGTGGACCGGAACCACGATCGAAATGAAATACAATAAGGGCCCGTCGCCCTGCTTCACCTATGCGACGATGCGCGATCTGCTCGACGCCAAGTCGGTCTCGTGGAAGTTCTACACGCCGCTGATCAACACGCCCGGTGGCATTTGGAACGCGTTCGATGCGATCCAGGCCGTCCGTCACGGGCCCGAATGGAGCACCAACGTCATCAGTCCGGAGACCAACGTTCTCAAAGACATTTCCAAAGGGCACTTGCCGGCGGTTTCCTGGATCATTCCAGACCGGAACAACTCCGATCATCCGCAGTCACCGGGCTATAACGGCCCCTCGTGGGTTGCGAGCGTCGTCAACGCGATCGGCGAGAGCCCGTATTGGAAGAGCACCGCGATCGTGATCGTCTGGGACGATTGGGGCGGCTTCTACGATCATTATGCGCCGCCGTCGTTCGATCACTGGGGCGGTCTTGGTTTTCGAGTTCCCATGATCGTGGTCTCGCCCTACGCGCGCGAAGCGCAGAAGGGTCAGCCCGGCTACATCTCCCATACACAGTACGAGTTCGGCAGCATCCTGAAATTCATGGAGGATACGTTCAACCTCGGCTCGCTGCACACGACCGACCAGCGGGCGACGAGCATCTCCGACTGCCTCGATTTCTCCCAGTCGCCGCGGAAGTTCCAGCAAATTCCCTCGAGCCACACCGAGAGCTCTTTCTTACACGAACGGCCCTCGCGTCTGCCCGTCGACACCGAATAACTTCGCGAACTACGACGCTTCGAAGCGCGCGATAGAGTCCAGCGACTCAATCGCTTTTGCTAGACTGCGACCCGCGATCGCGTCGGCAAGCGCCCGCATCCGTGCAGACCCTGCGAACCGATGTCCGAATCGCCGGGCGAACGCAATCGCCACGAGTATGAAGGCGACCCCGAAGAGCGCGTTTGCGCCCAACCAGCTCCAACCCGCACCGTAGAGGTCGACGCCGAAGAGCCCGCGCAGGCCAACGATCGCCAACGGTACCCACATCAATGGCGCGAAGAGCAGCGTTGCGAGCGTCGTCCGGATGCGCTGCAAGCGCAGCATCTCGAGCCTTCTCTGGATCGCGACGACGGGCTCGTCGTAATCTACGCCGCCGACCGCCGCGAGTTGCCGAGCGCCGGCGATCACGAGGGCGATGGCATAGGCGTCGAGCAGCGCCGCCGGCACCAGGAAGCGCGGCTCGTTCAGATGCGCGGCGATGAATAGGCCCAGCAGTAGAATTCCGATCGCGTTGACGATCAGCTCGGCGACGATTCCACTAGAGAGCCACCTCAACGACGCATCGGTCTTGCGAAGGTTCAACTGCGCAAGCAGCACTCGGTTGAGGCGCATGCTCGCTTCGAGGTTGCGGTTGCTTTCGCGCCAGATGTTCTTGACTTCGTCGATCTCCACGTCGTTCTCCATTCTTACGGCCGCCCTTGCGCGGCGAGAGTGCGTTTGAAGCGCTCCTTGATCCGGCCGATCTTCGTCCCCACGTTCGTCTCCGAAATCCCGAGCATCGAAGCGATCTCGCTATACGAGTAGTCGTCGAGATAGAAGAGCATCAGCGCGCGGTCGAGCGGGTCGAGCCGGTCGATGAGCTCTCGTACGTAATCGAGCCGGTCGTCCTCAGGCGTTTGCGCGGGCGCGGCGATTCCTTCGAGCAGCGAGGCCTCCGCCGGCACGAGGTTGCGCCGTTTGCGCTCGTCGCTGCGACAGAACGCGATCGCGACGTTCACCGCGATTCGGTACATCCACGTCGAGAAACTCGAACGGCCGTCGAAGCGCCGGACGGCACGCCATAACTGCACGACGATCTCTTGAATCAGATCCTCGCGATCGTTCGCGTCGCGGCAGTACGCGCCGGCGACCTTCAGAAGGATCCCGCGATGGCGGTCGACGAGGCCGACGAACGCTTCTTGCGAGAGGGTCGTGCTCATTACCATCCGTTAGTCGCTCGAGAGCGCCCAAAAATCACAGGCTCGCGCTTCACGGTCCAAGGGCGGCGTCCATCCTCCTCGAAAGGGAGGCGTCGCATGAAACGCCTTTCGTACGCATCGGCGAGCGTCGCCGCGGCACTCCTGGTGGGCTGCGCCTCACCCTCGCAGCTTGGCTCGCTTCCCGTCACGCCGCAACACGTCCGCTCGTGGATGGCGCGAGGAGCGGCGGCCTCCGATCTGCTCTACATATCCGACGTCGGCACCGACGACGTCTACGTTTACTCCTATCCGAAGGGTACGTTGGTCGGAACCCTTACGGGTTTTAAATCGCCCGTTCGCGTCTGCTCGGATGCCACCGGCAACGTCTACGTTACCAACACGAACGCGCAGCAAATCCTCGAGTACGCCCACGGCGGGACGAGCTCGATCGCGACGTACCGCGATAAAGGTTTTCTGCCGGTCGATTGCTCCGTAGACCCCACGACCGGCGCGCTCGCCGTCATGAACTACGGGCCGAAGGGATCGAACACCGGAAGCGTCGCGATCTATAAGAGCGGCACGACCACCCCGAAGATCTATCACGCCGCCAACGTACAGGCCTATCTCTTCTGCACGTACGACGGCGCCGGCAATCTGTACGTTTTCGGCCTCAACTCGGCGTACAACACGGCCTTCATCGAGAAGCGCAAAGGGGCAAAGAAGTTCCAGCCGATCGTGCTCGATCGGAAACTCCCGGGTTGGGGCGGAGTTCAGTGGGACGGCAAATACGTCGCCGTCGGCGACGGGATTTCGACCGTCTACGATTTTGCAATCGGCAAAGGGAAGGGTAAGACCGTCAAAACGATTCAGCTCGACCGCGCCGTGAACGTCGTGCAGTTTTGGCTCGACGGTTCGACGCTCGTTGCCCCCGACGGGCCGAACGGCGCGCGGCACGACGCCGGACTCTGGCGCTATCCGGGCGGCGGCAAGCCGCGCAAGACGATCGGCAGCGGCGGCTTCAAGAACCCGAGCGGCGCGACCGTCAGCCTCGCACCGAAAACTCGCTGAAGATTCCGTTCTACCACATCGACGCGTTCACGCGCGAGCCGTTCGGCGGAAATCCCGCGGGCGTCTGCGTGCTCGACCAGCCGCTCGACGATCGCTCGATGCTCGCAATCGCTGGTGAGAAGAATCTGCCGGCGACGGCATTTCTCGTTTCCGGCGAAACCGGGTTTGGGATCCGGTGGTTCACGCCGTCCGGAGAGCTGGAGCTCTGCGGGCACGCGACGCTGGCGAGCGGATACGTCGTTCTCAACGTTCTGCAGCGCGATCGTTCGCACGTAGCGTTCGAGGCGGCCGCCGGGCGCCTCGAAGTGCGGCGCGACGGCGATCGCCTAGCCCTCGATTTCCCCGCGATTGCCTCACTGCGAGAACACGATCCCGAACTGGTGACGCAAGCCATCGGCGTAGTCCCTGCGGCTCTCTGGGAGGCACCCGGCGGGCGCGGCATGGCGGTGCTCGTCGGCGCCGCGCAAGTCCGCGAGCTGCGCCCCGACCCGGTCGCCGTCGCGGCGCTCGCCTTCTCCGCGTTGATCGTTACCGCGCCCGGATTCGAAGGTGACAGCGATTTCGTATCGCGCTACTTCGTTCCAAAGTCCGGGATCGCGGAAGATTTCGTCACCGGATCCGCGCACTGCGTGCTGACGCCGTACTGGGCCGGCGTGATTGGCAAGCCGAACCTCTTCGCGCGCCAGCTTTCGTCGCGCGGCGGAGAGTTGTGGCTCGAGGATCGCGGCGACCGCGTCACCATCGCCGGCGAGTGCGTTCCGTTCGCCGAAGGAACCTTGACTATTTCTTAGTGTTTCTGGATTCCGGAGTCCTTAAGCAGCTTTAAGCCGACGACGTCGTTGCTGTTCACGCTTCGATACGGAATGTGGGTGCGCTGGTCGGTAACCACGACCGCGAGCCTTGCTGCCGGTTCGTAAGCGATCGTCTGCTTCGACTTGGCTTTGAGATACGTTCCGCCTTGCTGGGCGAGCGTACCGTTCGCATCGACGAGCACGAGCGAGGCCGCGCCCTTCATCGGACCCTTCCCTTGGAACGCGTAGGTGCACTGCCAGTTGTACGGCGTGCCTGCGAAGCCCGAGGCTCCCGGGATGATCGCGGCGTAGACCTTGTAGCTGCGCGACCAGTTAGACGTCCCGGCGGCATTGAGCGACTTGAAGACGCCCACCGCGAGCAGCGGAAAGATCGTCAGCTGCATCGGCGATATGGCGTTGGGCGCTTGCGAGCACATCACGTTGCCATTGGGATGGATTTCGCACGTGTTCGTCGCACGCGCACGTACCGTGTTCCACCAGAAATCGGTTCCGCTGATCGAGAGACCACCGTCCTTGGTAGGATACGAGATGTCGATCGTCGTCGTTCCGGTCCCTTGTCCGGAGCTCGCCACCGGCGTGTTGTAACCGAACTGATAGACGAGATGGCGCGTATACTTCGCTCCCGTCGGCGCAACTGCCGACGTCTGTGCGGTCAGTAAAAAGATCGCCGTTACGAGCAGGCCTAACTGTTTCACGTTCTTCAAACCCTCCTGTGAAGAGTGCGGCATTCGCCAACCGGCCGGTCGCCAACTGCACCGGTCCTTACTCGCGCAGGGCCCCCAGCGCTCGTTCGATGTCGGCGATGAGATCGGTGGTCGACTCGAGCCCGATGCTGAAACGCACGAGACGGTGGCCGTATGACGGCCGGTCCGGACCCGAACCGATCGTATACGCGACCGCGAGACTCGTCGTTCCGGCCCAGCTGTAACCGGTCTCGAAGAGCTGCAAGGCATCGACGAAAGCAAAAACCCGTTCGCGCGTCGGCCCCGGGCGCAAGACGATCGAGAAGACGCCCGAGGAGCCGGTAAAGTCGCGCTTCCAGAACTCGTGGCCCGGACAGGACGGCAGCGCCGGATGGAGCACGCGTTCGACCTCCGGATGCGCGGCGAGCCGGCGCGCGATCTCGAGCGCGGACGTCTCGACCGCGCTCAACCGCACGCCGAGGGTCTGAAGGCCGCGCAGCGCCAGACTGCAATCGTCCGGCGAGACCGCGCAACCGACGACCTGACGCGCCGCTCCAAGCTTTTGGTAGAGCGCATCGTCACGCACGGTAACCGAGCCGAGCAGCAAATCGCTGTGGCCGCCGATGTACTTCGTAATCGCCTGCATCGTGACGTCGACGCCGTGCGCGAATCCGTCGAAGAGCACGCCAGCCGACCAGGTGTTGTCGAGGACGACCGTGACGTTGCGCGCGTGCGCCGCTTGCGCGATGGCCGGAACATCTTGAACCTCCATCGTTACCGAACCCGGACTCTCGACCCAAACGAGACGCGTCTTTGGCTCGATTAGGTCGGTGATACCGGCGCCGATTAGCGGATCGTAGAACGTCGTCGTGACGCCGAAACGTGCGAGCATCGAGATTGCGAGCAATCGGTTCGGATGATAGATGCTTCGCGGCACCAGAATGTGATCGCCGCACTTGAGCAACGCCAAATCGATCAGTGAGATCGCCGATTGGCCTCCCGGCGTAAGGATCGTGTGGCGTCCGCCCTCGAGCGCGCAAATGCGCGCGGCGAGCTCGAGTGTCGTCGGCGTGCCGTAGAGTCCGTAGGTATAGCCGACGCGTTCTTGATCCCATCGATCGGTCACCGCCGCGGCCGACGCAAAGAGCGTCGTCGAGCCGCGATAGACGGGCGTCGCGAGCGAACGATATCCTTCGGGTACGTCGACATCCGGATGAATCAGCCGCGTCTGCCACGATTTGCTCATGACCGCGTTTTCATAGCGTCGAAGGCTCAGGCCTTTCGTTGCCGTACTCTGTCGCGGTGAAGGTTTACTTCTTGCGACACGGCATCGCCGTCGATCCGGAAGCCTGGAGCGGCAACGACTTCGACCGGCCGTTAACGCGCGAAGGCTGCGATCGAATGGAGCGCGAGGCGAAGGCGATCGAGGAGCTCTCGCTTGACTTGGACTGCATCGTCACGAGTCCGTTGCTGCGCGCGAAGCAGACGGCCGCGATAGTCGCAGCGCGGCTTGGCATGCGATCCGTCATCGTTGAGGACCCGCGTCTTGCGGGCGGCTTCAGCTTTGAGCGGCTCGGCGCGATTCTCGCCGCGCATCCCGGCACGACCGCGCTCATGTTCGTCGGACACGAACCGTCGATGAGCGGAACGATCGGCCGCGCGATTGGCGACGCAACCATCGAGCTGAAGAAAGCTGCGCTCGCCGGTATCGAAATCGCCGGCCCGTCGGCGCCCCGGGGAATGCTGCTCTTCTTGATTCCACCGAAGGTGCTCGCCGCGCTCGGCAAGCGGTAGCGGCGGGGGCAGCGAAAGGTTCTGGCGCCGTGGTGATCGCTACTTCTGCGCTCCGCCTGTGCGTCGCGCTCGTGCTTGCGGATTGCGGCGCGCTGCCGCTCGCCGGCGGTGCGCCGGCTACTTCGCAACGAAGCGCCGGCCCCAGCACGACGGGCAATATCTCCTGGAGCAAGCATCGCCTCGATTTGAAGCCGCCGCCCGCAGCCGGCCGGCGCGCAATTCTGAGCTATTGGGGACCCGACGGATACTTCGCGGAGCCGCCCTATTGCAAGAACGGCGGTCAGTTCTCCGCCGTCCCGCATCGCAAGTATGGAAACCCGCGAAAATACATGCACGTCGTCTATTGGTTCAAGGCGGTCACCTCCGGGCGGGATGACTGCGCTTTCACGGTGGTGCTCGCCAACACCGGAAGCCCGCCCTTTGCGATCATTCGCTTGCATTTGACCGGCTCGGAAGAGTTGCGGTGAAGCGTCGGCGCGCGCTCGTCGCCGCGATCGTCGCGGCGCTGCTAACGAGCTGCGGGCAACTGCAACCGTCGCTCGTCGTGCCGCCGGACCGGTACGCGCAGCCCGATGCGAAGGGACGCGGAACGTGGCAATCGATCGCCGACAACGGCGCCCTGCAGGCGATCGTCCGTTTGAAGGACGGCGATTTCTGGATAACGAGCGAGGACGTCGAGACGTTGTCGCGCGTGACGCCGAAGGGAGGCGTCACGAACTATCCGATCGGCTACTACGCGGTTGAGATGACGGCGGATCGAAAGGGCGATCTCTGGTTCACAAACGCAAGAGCGTTGCAGGTTATCGTTCGAGCTACTCTCGGCGCGACGCTGCACCTGACCCCGTTCTCTTTGAGCGACGAGGCATACGGTGGAATCATTCTCGGCGGCGACGGCAACATTTGGTTCACCGAGACGTACCACATCGGCCGGCTGACGCCGAAGGGTGATCTTAAAGAATACCCGACGCCGCAGACGATGGGCGCGTCGAGCCTCGCGTGGGCTCCGAGCGGCCTGGTATGGTTCAGCACGTACAATTCGTCCTATCATTCCTACGTGCTGACGAGCCTCGACCCGGCGACGGGAAGCGTCGAGCAAATCGACGTTCCAACGACTTCGAGTGCGGTGGCGATACTCGCGACTTCCGATGGAGCGCTATGGTTTGAACTCACCGGCCAGCGCGATACGCTCGTTCGGTACGACCCCGCGAGGCAGCAGGCAACGAAATTCGTGGCGCCCCGCGACTTCGGCGGTTCGCCCTGCCCAGGTTCGATGACGGTCGCGCCCGACGGCTCGATCTGGTTCGCGACGCAGCGTTTGCGCGGCATACATTTCGACAAGCGCGTCGTCGGCGGCGGTTTCGTACGTTTCGACGTAAAAGCGCATCGCTTCACGGCGTACGCTTCGCCCCACGGCTATCATTGGAACTGCGATCTGGTCGTCGCGCCGAACGGAAAAGTCTGGGGAACCTCGGACGAGGCCGTTACGACGCTCGTGGGAGAGTAGCGCTCCTCAGCCACGCCGGCGCGACGATCAAGCGACGGCGCACCGCGATCGCCAATAGCACGATCGCCGCCGCAAGGCAGGTAACGATCGCGGCCAAACCCGCTTCGGGCCCGAACGGGCCTCCGGTGAGGATTCGCGGTCCCGCGAGGTGTGCCGCAAGCGCACTCGTGTGAAGGACGGCGCCCGAGACTTGCGTGCCGTAAATCGGTCCCTCGAAGAAGTTCCACGCGAAATGCAACCCGATCGGAAACCAGAGATTGCCGGTTACGACGAACGCTGCGCCGAGCAGGACGCCGGCTTCGAGTGCGATCGCCAACGACGAAACCCAGGTAGCGCCAGGATTCGCGGCGTGCGCGAAACCAAAGATCGCGGCCGAGACGGCGAGCGCGATCCAGGTGCCGGTCCATTCTTGGATCAAACGAAAGATCACACCGCGAAAGAGCAGCTCCTCGAAGAGGGCGTCGGCGAGAAAAAAGAGCGCGGCGATCGCGATTCCCCACGTCGCGTGCGTGGCGACGATCCGATAGAACCTGCCCAGGGCGAGTTCGAGTACCACGAGCGAGAACAAGATGGCTCCGAACAGTCCGCCGAGCGCGAGATCGCGCAAGGCGTGCCGCGGATCGAGTCCGATCGCGGCGGGGCGTCTCCCGGCGGCGAGACGTTCGACGGCAACGAGCACCGCAAGCAAGAGGAGTGCCGTGAACCACATCATCGCCACGCTCCGCCAGGTGCCGACCGGCGGATGCGCGGCAAGGACGACCGGGGCAAGCAGCGCGCCGAAGAGCAGGAAGATCAGCAACAACCGCACCAGCGGAAATGCCGCAATCCGGCGTATCGTAACTATCTCAACTCCCGGAAGGAAGGTCGCCGACGATCGGCGCTTCGCTGACCTCTTCTCCGAAGAGCGCGCGGTAGCAGACGCCCGCAAACCCTCCGCCGACAAGCGGCGCCAACCAGAAGAGCCAGAGCTGCGAGAGCTCGGCGGGGCCTGCGAAGAGCGCCGGGCCGGTGCTTCGTGCCGGATTGACCGACGTGTTGTCGACCGGGATGCTGATGAGATGGATGAGCGTCAGCGCGAGACCGATCGCTAAGCCGGCGAAGCCTACGGGAGCGCGCTTATCCGTCGCGCCAAGAATGACCATGAGGAAAGCGAACGTGCAGACGATCTCGATGATCAGCGCCGATCCCATGCCGTAGCCGCCCGGCGAGAGCGCGCCGTAGCCGTTGCTGGCAAACTGCCCGGCGACGAAGCCCGGCTTCCCGTTGGCGACGGCGTAGAGCACGGCCGCCGCGGCGATCGCGCCGATAACCTGTGCGATGACGTACGGCAGAACGTCGCGTGCCGGAAATCGCTTCGCGAGACAGAGACCGAAGGTGACGGCCGGATTGATGTGACATCCCGAGATCGGACCGATCGTATAGGCCATCGTCAGCAGCGTGAGCCCAAACGCGAGTGCCACGCCCGCAAACCCGATGCCGAATTGTGGAAACGCGGCCGCGAGTACCGCGCTGCCGCAACCGCCGAAGACGAGCCAAAACGTGCCGAGGAATTCCGCAGAAACGCGTCTGGAGAGTGTCATTAAACCCGTTCCTTTCCGCGAATGCGTCTATTGATGCGGCGTACTTGCGCGTGGCGAACCGGCGCTCCTCCGCTTGCCTTGCTTTTCGTGTTATGATGCTTTCACGTGAAAGGCGGTGGAGGTGAAAACGCACGTCTATGGCACGCATCTGCACTGGACCGCGGCGGAGGGTGAGGGAACGCAGACCTATCGCAGCTACTCCCGCAATCATACGGTCGGCGCGAACGGAAAACCCGACATCGCGGTCTCGAGCGACCCCGCCTTTCGCGGCGATCCGTCGCGATACAATCCCGAAGAACTTCTCGTCGCCTCGCTCTCCTCGTGTCACATGCTTTGGTACCTGCACCTCTGCTCGGTCAACGGAATAACGGTCGTCGACTATCGCGACGACGCATCGGGTTCGATGGAGGAGAGCGGCGGCGCCGGCCAGTTCGTCAGCGCCCAGTTGCACCCGGTCGTTACGATCGCCCCCGGCGGCGAGCGCGCGAAGGCCCTCGAACTCCACGAGCAGGCACACGCGATGTGTTTCATCGCGCGCTCCGTGAACTTCCCGGTGACGGTCGAGCCGGCGATGGCATGAGCGTAACGGCCGCCGAGCCGGCCGGCCGCAAGCAGCTCGATTCGTTCGTCGCCCGCTTCTCTCCCGAGATCGCCAAACGCGCCCGCGCGGCGCTTGCAACGATGCGCAAGCAGTTGCCGGGCGCTTTCGAACTCGTCTACGACAATGCGTACGCTCTCGTCGTCGGTTTTGGCCCGAGCGAGCGTCCGTCGGCCGCGCTTTTCTCGATCGCCGTCTACCCGCAGAAGATCAGTCTCTGCTTTCTCTACGGCGTTGATCTCCCCGATCCGGAGGGGCTGCTCCAAGGCAGCGGCAATCGAGTGCGCCACATTCGCATCGAAGACGAGAAGACGCTCGAGAAGCGCAGCGTTCGCGCTCTCATGAAGGCCGCCATCGAAGCGGCCGGCAATCCGTACAAAGGCATCGGGCGTGGCCGCACGATCGTACGCGCCGTCTCGGCCAAGCGCCGGCCACGCCGCTCCTAAAAGGCCTTGAAGAACGCGGAACCGCACCGCGAGCTCTTCGTCTTGGGCCTCCTGCGGCGTCAAGCGCTTTCGGCGTACGCGGTCGACCAGATTATGCGCGAGCATTTCCCGCTCTACCGGCGTTTCCGCCGCGGAAACATCTACCAGCTCGTCGAGCGCCTGCGCGAAGACGGCTATCTGCTCCAGCGCAGTGCGGCGACCCGTCGCGGGCCGCGCGAATCGAAAGCCGTCTATCGCTTGTCGAGCGCCGGCGAGGCGCGTTTTCACGAACTGCTTCACGGCGTTATTACCGACGTACAGTCGAGTGACCCCGCCTTGGAGACGGCCTTCGTGCTGCTCGGACAGCTTCGCCGCGACGAAGCGCTCGCGCTAATGCTCGAACGAATGCGTGAGATCGAGAGCCAGGAACGGCGGTTAAAACGCCTCTTCGGCGACGCGCGCGGACGCGGGGGCGCCGGCTACTTTGCGGCGGCTCACGCGTATCACCGCATGCGCAGCGAGCATCGCTTCCTGGAAGACGCGGTCCGGCGGCTCCGCGATCGCACCTGGGAACCCAAGTGGGTGCTCGATGACGGTCCTATACCGTGAACGCGATGTGACCGGCGATCAGAACCGCGACGCCCAGCGCGGTGACGAGGTGCCAGCGGCGTAGGACGCCTCGATAGATGCCCGGCGCCTGAAGACTTGCGCCGACGTACGTCTGCAGCGCGAGTCCGCCAAAGGCAAGAAAAGCCAGCCATCCGCCCCCCGATCCCAGCACGCGCATCGCGCCCATCGCGAGCATACCGTGAAACGCGGCGAGCGCGAGCGCGGCGTAGCCAAGCACGAAGTGCGGGCGCAGCCGTACGACGATAGCACCCGATAGAAACCTGCGCAGAATCCATCCGGCCAGGGCCGTCAACGGAACCAGTCCCGCCGCCAGCCAAGCCGCTGCGTCGCCGCCGCTCATGCCGTTACTCTACGATCTTTCGGCAACGCGTGGCGCGCCGCACCGTCGGAATTTACTCCGGCGCGCAGCAATCCCGGGCGCCGCAGCGCAGCATCGTCGTCGCGAACCGGTAAACCGTAACAGAAGTGCTCTTGACGACGTTCTCGCTCAGAAATCCCGTGGTGGTGACGCTCTTCTTCGTTGCGATCGTCGCGGCGGGGCTCGTTGCGATCGCGCGCATGGGTCGCAGCGTTCTTCCGCCGGTCGCCCTGCCGGTCGTGAGCATTGCAGCAGCGTATCCCGGCGCGAGTCCGCGGGAGATCGAACGGCTTGCGATCGAACCGATCGAGCAGGAGCTCCGAGGCCTGCCCGAGGTCGACCGCATTTCGTCGTCGGCACAGAACGGCATCGCGGAGATCGTCGTTGCGTTCCGCTTCGGCAGCAATCTCGAGAGCGACCGTGCAAACGTGCAGAGTGCGGTCGATGCGGCGCGCGCGAACCTGCCGCTCGATCTCGTTCCACCCGTCGTTTCGAACCAGGATCCGACGCAGGCGCCGATCTTTGAAGAAGCGATCTCGTCGGTCCTGCTCTCGCCGTCGCAGCTCGCGGAGACGCTCGCTACGCAAATTCTTCCGGCGTTGCGCGCGACCGCCGGCGTGGGCGCAGTGCGTACTTCCGGCGCGGTCGTGCGGCAGTTCACGGTGCGCCCGCAAATCGCCGCACTCGATGCGCTTGGCGGGACACCGCTCGACGTCTTTAGAGCGGTCGCCGCCGGGAACGACCTGCTTCCGGGCGGACTGCTTCGATCGCGGCTGCGTCAGTCGACGATCGGCATCGATGCGTCGGTTGCCTCTGCCGCCGAGATCGCGCGTCTTCCCGTCGCGATTCCGAGCGCACCCTCGACGCGCGTCGCCGACGTCGCGCGTACGAGCGACGGCTACGCGGACCGCACGGTGATCGCCCGCGCCGACGGCGATGAGGCGATCCTTCTCTCCGTATCCACGGCGCGGAGCGCCGATTCACTCGGAACGATCGCGGCGGTGCGGGGCGCCTTCGCCGAGCTCGCGCAGCGCTACCCGCAGATCCGTTTCGTCGAGCTGCGGACCGATCGTCCCTCGACGAATGCGGCGATATCGGGCGTACTCCAGACGCTTGGCGAGGGCGTCGTCCTTACGGTTGCGGTGATGCTCCTCTTCCTTCACGCCTGGAGAAGCGCGATCGTCGCGGCGATTTCGATTCCAACCTCGCTCTGCGCGGCCTTCGTCGCGATGTGGGCGATGGGTTTCACCCTCAACGTTCTCTCGCTCATGGGCCTTTCGCTCACGATCGGGATTCTCGTCGACGATTCGATCGTCATCATCGAAGCGATCGCGCGCGCCGCATCGCGCGGCCTGCGAGGCGACGATGCGGCCTCGACCGGACGGCGCGAGATCGGCGGCGCGGCATTCGCAATCACGCTCGTCGACGTCGCCGTCTTTCTGCCGATCGGCGTGATGAGCGGGATCGTCGGTGAGTTTATGCGCGAGTTTGCGCTCGTGATCGTCTTCGCGACGGCCTTCTCACTGCTCGTCTCGTTCACGCTGACGCCGCTGCTGACCGCACGGTGGGCGCTCGCGCGGGGCGGAGCGCCGCTCGACGGCATGACGTACGCGCACGTTCGTGCCGAGCTGCAGGCGCGCGCGCGCACGTTCCCGTGGACGATGCGCGGCCGCGCGGTACTCGCCCTCTTCGCCGCTTGGCACGGTACGATCAACGCACTCAACGCGTGGCAACGCCGCCTCGCTCTCGCCTATGCGCAGCAATGGCTTCCCGCGATCGTTCGGCGCCCGCGCCTCGTCGCCGCCGTCGCTACGACGGCCTGCCTAGCCTCGCTCGTGCCGCTCTTCGCCGGCGCGATACCCGCAGAGTTCTCGCCGGCGACCACACGCGGCCGGCTGATCTTCAATCTCACGATGCCGCCCGGAACGCCGCTCGAGACCACCGATGCCGCCGCGACCCGGATCACGCAAACGCTGCTCGAAGATCCGGCGATACGCCACGTCGAGAGCGGCGCCGGTCGCTCGTTTGACGGAACGGCCGACGTCTTCGCCAGCAACGTCGCCGAGATCTCGATCATCCTGCAAGATCAAACATCGAGTGGCGCGGAAGTCGAGCGGGGCGTGCGCGTGGCGGCGGCGCTCGTGCCGTCGGGCAGAATCGCGGGCGCGGGGAAGGGCATGGGCGGCGTGCCGGCAGTCAGCTACGACATCGGCGGCGATCCAACGCAGCTCGATACCGCCGCCGAACGAATCGCATCGCTACTGCGCGAAAATCCATACGCGATCGACGTGCGCACGAGCGATCTCGGTTTGCAGCCGCGGCTCACGCTCGCCGTCGATATGGAGAGGGCGAGGCTCCTCGGCATCTCTCCCGACGATGCCGCACAGACTGCACGCATCGCAAGCGGCGGAGCGATTGCGACCAAAGCGCGCTTGGAGGCAGGCTTGGTCGACGTCGTCGTCCAAGCCGATGCCGCCGAAGCGGGGGACGTCGACGCGCTCGAACGGTTTCCGGTGCGAAGCGCGGCCGGCACGCGCGTACCGTTGGGGGACGTCACGCAGGTTCGCGCCGAGCAGGAGCCCGCGATCGTGCGGCGTGAGAACGGCGAGCGCGTTGTCTCCGTTAGCGCGAACGCCGTGGGCGACGCGCCGATCAGTCTTGCGGCCTCGCCGGTCGCGCGCGCCTTACGAAATCCCGCTTTCCTTCCGCCGGGAACGCACGTCGAGCCGCGCGGCGATATCGCGCAGTTCCTCGACACGGCGACGCGAATGTTCGGAGCGCTGAGCTTATCGATCGTCGCGGTGTACTTCGTGCTCGCGGTGCTCTATCGAAGCTATACGCTTCCGCTGGTTGTCATGCTCACCGTTCCGCTGGCGTCGATCGGCGCCTTCGGCAGCCTCTTCGTCTTCAGAGCGCCGCTCAATCTCTACTCGATGCTCGGCATCATCATGCTCGTCGGACTCGTCGCAAAGAACGGTATCCTGCTCGTCGAGTACGCGGAGCGCGCGGTCCGCGACGGGAGCACGGCCGCGCAGGCAGTTGCCGGCGCGGCTCGGGTACGCTTCCGCCCGATCGTGATGACGACGCTGGCGATGATCGCCGGAATGCTGCCGCTTGCGCTCGGGCACACGGCCGGCGCGCAGTATCGTCAAGCGCTCGGCATCGTGGTGATCGGGGGTCTGGTGACGTCGCTGCTCTTGACCCTCTTCGTTGTGCCGGCCGTCTACGTTTGGTATCGAGGCGTTCGGCCCTTAGTGCACCGTAACGTACTTCGTGTCGACCACGACGCGCTTCGCGTCGACGTGGCCGGGTTTCGTGAGCACGCCGTAGACGTAGAGTAGGGCGCCGGCCGTCACGTCGGAGGCCGAGCCCATGACGACGGGAGTCCCGTCCGGAAAGAAGATCGTAACGGAGATCCCGGTCGCCTTCGCAAGCGTGTCGCTCTCATGGGCGAGCAGCTCCGCATAAATCGTCGAGCGGTCGACGCGCTTCACGCGCACCGCGATCTGCACGTTCGCCCCGGCGTTCGACTGGGCGAACTCGGTGGGAGACATGGGGACCGGGGGTGCGTTGCCCATCTGGGCGAGAGCTGGTGCGGCAAGCGCGAATACTGCCGCGCAGGCAAGAATCGTGCAAATGTGTTTCATGCAGAGATCGTATTGCGCGTGCGTCGGTCAGTTCAAGGAGTTACGAAGCGGTAATTACTTCACATCGCAGCAATTAGACCCGGATCCGCTCGCCTACCCCTGCCCCATATCGTATCGCCGCTTCAAGTATATCAATGTTTACATCTTTTAGCGTTTTGAACCTAATGCAATACCCGGTCACGCTCGCCTTGCCCAATTTTTTTCCATACGTCTGCGCTAAGTATGTCTTATCTCTGATACCGAGGATATAGACAGAGATTCCGGTTTTGTTTGCACTCAAACCAATTTTAAAAAAATCTCTGGTCTTTCCATCAGCATACTTTATGGTGTGAGATCCATAGCCTATAGTAGGGTTACTAACAGTTTTGTTTTCGCTGTTTTTGCCATTGTCTAACCATAATTTACAACCTGGTAAAATTTGAAGCGTGAGGTGGTGCAACTCTTGCATATCACTACGCTTTGGTTCAGGTTGGCTGGTAATATACTCTCTGATTTGTTCTTGTACGTTCATATGAATTAGATTTCGTTCTCGCCGAAGCCCTCGATGCGCCGGTAGAGGACGTATGAATAAGCGATCGGCACGACCACGACGATCGCGATAACGCCCAGCAAGAGCGGGGCCATGGCTCTCCCAAGCAGACTCGCCGCGACGAGTGCGACTCCGCCGATCACGAAGAGCGTGCCGCCGAGCCGGTTGGTTCTCAACCAGACTTCGTCGCTGGCGAGCGTCCATGGCGTTCGGATGCCGATCCAGAAGTTCTTCTTCAGCTTTGCCATCAGGCTTCCGAGCACGATGAAGAGCAGACCGATTGGAACGAGGAAGAGCGAGCCGGGCGGAGCCGTCCCGGTTAGCTGAACGCGCAGAATTCCGGCGTGCAGCACCAGCATCATCACCATGACCGCGAGGATGCTGATGTAGAACGGGGACGCCGACTCTTCCAATCTGAATCCGCGAGGCGATATCGCCGGCAGCACCAGCATCAAGAGCCAGATGACCGTGATGACCGCGGGCATCAGAATCGCGGCAAAGAGGCTCGACGAGTACCCGTTCGGTTGGCCGGCGAGATTCCAATGCGTCGCGACGCGCGGTGGCAGGGAGGGATAGGCCCACGCGGAGATCGCACCGGCCGCGATAACGAGAACGAGACCGAGCAGCAATGCGCGATTACGCGTCATGCCGTCGCGGCCGGTCGAGCGCAGCGCTCGCGCTCGCGCGCGATGTAATCGAGCAGAACTCTTCCGAACTCACCGACGACGACGAGCGCAGAGAGGTCGATCGGGGTGAGCGGCATCTGCAGCCGCAAGGAATCGCTGCCGCCGAGCATCCACGGACCGACGCCGGAGAAATAAAAGCCGAGTGACTCCATTGCCTCGTAGAGTACCGGCGTGCCCGGCTGCTCCAACGGAAACGATGCATAGATCGCGCCGAGACGACACGTGCTGCGCAAGTCTTCAACCACTTGACCGAGAAGCTCCGCGGTCTCCGCGCCGATCTCCTCCACCGCGATCGTCGCGACGCAATCGCCGCGCGTAATGGCGGTGTGGAAGATTCCGCGGCCGCTCGGGGCGCTTCCCTCGGCAAGGGCGACTTGCAGACCGAGCCGTTCGTAGATACTCCCGACGATCGAGCGATGGCGCGGCGGCGCGTAGATCGTGCGCGGCTCGCGCCGTCGCAGCGGCTTGACGTAGAGCATGCAGCTCTGCCGCTGCGTCGTCGTCGAGAGTTCCATGTGACGGGCGATGAAGCCGCGCGGCGCTTCGCCGAGCGTGATGCCGCAGGCCTTGGCGCCGAAACTCTCGCTGGCATGCTGCGTACGCGGATGGTCCGTGACGGGCTCCGAGAAGTACGCCGCGAGTCCGAGCGCGATCGCTTCGCTCTCCGCGCGGTCGCGCAAACGGTTGAGGAGATCTCGGCCGCGATGCGCGGGGAGCACGATCGCACCGGCCGCATCGGCGATCGGCTCGTCGCCCTCGCGGGCGAGCGCGTAATGACCGACCACGTCTCCGCCGGTGGTGAGCGCAACGATCGAGACGTACCGCCCGCTCGCGTTGAGTTCGATAAGGCGCTCGGGCACGTAGACGGCGCTGAGATCGTAGGCGTAACCGTATGTAAGATAAAAGGCGCGAGCGATGCCGGGCGCGTCGGCCGGCTCGAACCGGCGAATGACGTACTTTTGCTCGGGCGCAAGCGGAACGTCATCCTCCACGACCGCCGGCGACGGCTCCATGAGGGCGCATCCGTGGGGGCGAACCACGCGCAGCCGCAGTTCGCTACCGGCGCTTCCGTGCGAGCACCAGTGCGCTTCGTCGACGTCGCCAATCAGCTCGCTCCACGCCGGGTCGCGCCGGGCGAACGCGTCATCGATCGGCAGGCCGCGCTCGAAGAGCGCGAGCGTCAGGTGCACCGGCGTGCACGATGCAACGATCCGAATTGGATCGCGCGCTTGCACGAGCGCGTGTTCCACGATCGTCGCGAAACCTCGCTGCGCCGCGGCGGTAACGCCTTGCAGCCCTTCTTCTGTAAGTTCGCTCCGTCGTGCCGCATCGGCCGCGAATGCGGCTACGAGCGAGACGAACTCGGGCTGAGGCGGAACCTTGAGTTCGGTAGTAAAGCTCATTCCGAGACTCATCGACTCGGAGGAGTTCGAGGCGATCTTGCGAGATGCTTGCGCCATGCTTCCAATCGGTCTCGAGGGCGTCTGGGCCGCCGCTGCGCCGGCGATTCTGCTGAGGCGATGGGTCCCGGCAACGCCGGCCTTCACGGAGCACTACTTTCTCGTCGTTTCAAAGGGATCCGACGGTTCGCTACGCGCGTTCATTCGCAATCCCGAATCGAACTGGGGGGCTTCGGTCGGCGCGCGAACGCTCGTCGCTTCGGGAGACGGCGTCGCGTTGCGTGCCTCGGGCGAACCGGAGATCCCCGGCTCCATGAACCCCGACGAAACGATAACCTTCCGCAAGGTCAGCGCGAGTGAGACCGATCTCACGTTTCGCCGCGCGACACCGGGCGATCTGCAGTGGTTCTACCCGTTGCCGACAACGCGTTGGAAATATCGCGAACCCAAGGATGAAGCCGACGGCTGGCTCGTCGGAACGTTGCAAACGGCCGGCATGCACGAAGAACCGATCGCGGCCGTGATGAACGCAATCGCGGCATTACGCGCACCGGAACTGCGCTCGCCCTATATTCAGAGCATCGCGGTGGCGCGTAACGGCACGCTCGTGCTCGACCAGTACTTCTATGGCTTTTCGGCGGCCCAGCCGCACGACGTTCGCTCGGCCGGCAAGAGCGTAACGACGCTTATGACCGGGCGAGCGATCGCGGATACCAACGCCTTCTCCCCATCCTCGCGCCTGCTCTCCGTACTTCGCCGGTACCTTCCGGTGAGAAATGATGATGCCCGCAAGGAGCGCATAACGGTCGCGGACCTGATGACGATGTCGTCGGGATTGGCCTGCGACGACAACGACGATGCATCGCCCGGAAACGAGGACGCGATGCAGAACCAGCCGGCCGGGACCGACTGGTACCGCTACACGCTCGATCTTCCGATGGCTTACGAGCCGGGTACGCGCGCGGTCTACTGCACCGCGGGGATCAATCTGCTCGGGGCGGTGATCGAAACCGCAACGGGGATTCCGCTCGATCGCTATTTTTACGACCGGTTTGCGATCCCAATGCAGTTCGGTAGCTACGCGATGTGGCTGATGCCGCCGCCGGCCCGTTCCGCTTACGTGGGAGGCGGCGACTTCATCCGGCCGCGCGATTTCCTGAAGTTTGCGGAGCTCATCCTCGACGCCGGGCGCTGGCACGAGCGACAAATCGTCGATGCCGCGTGGATCGCGCAGTCGATCGTGCCGCGCAGCGCACCCGAAGGTGAAGGCGACCGTTACGGCTACGGTTGGCATCTCAGTCGAGTCGACGTGGACGGACGAACGTACGAGGTCGTCAACGCCGGCGGAAATGGCGGCCAGCTCGCAATCGCCGTTCCCTCGCTCGGCGTCGCCATCATGGTGACGGCCGGAAATTACGGGCAATATCCGGTCTGGCGCAGCTTCTTACCGGAAATCGTTACCGCAGTCGTGCGGTCGTGCCGATGACCCAATGCCGATCCGCTACTCGCGCATCACCTGGTGGACGAACGAGATCGCGATCGATCCTTCCCCGACTGCCGACGCGACCCGTTTGACGCTCTCGCTGCGGACGTCGCCGACGGCAAAGACGCGCGGCAGGCTCGTCTCGAATAAGTACGGCGGCCGCAAGAGCGGCCAGTGGGCGGCACTCAGATCCTCGGGCGAGAGCTCGGGCCCGGTCTTGACGAAGCCCTTTGCGTCCATGGCGACGCAGCCTTCGAGCCATTCGCTGTTCGGAACGCCGCCCGTCATAACGAAGGCGTGACGCACTCGACGCTCCTCAGTCTCTCCGGTTTGATTGTTGCGCCAGCGAATGGATTCGAGATGATCGTCACCGATCAGTTCGGTAATCTCCGTGTTCGGATGAAGAACGATGTTCGGCGTCTCCTCGATGCGGCGAGCCAGGTACTGCGACATGGTCGCGGCGAGCCCGTTCGCCCTGATGAGCACGTGGACGAGCCTCGTCGTTTGCGACAAGAAGACGGCGGCCTGTCCCGCCGAGTTTGCGCCGCCGACCACTACCACCTCATCGCCGCGGCAGAGTTCGCTTTCGACGTGGGTTGCTCCATAGTAGATTCCGGCGCATTCGAACTCGGAGAGGTTCGGCAAGGAGAGCTTTCGATACTGAACGCCGGTGGCGATCACGATGTTTCGCGTCGGTATGCTCGCCCCGTCGCTCGTCTCGACGACGTACGGCTCGCGATCGCAACGCAGCCTGACGCTCGTCGCAGTGAGCATTTGCGCGCCAAACTTCTCCGCCTGCATGAGCGCCCTGGCCGCGAGTTCCTCGCCCGAGACGCCCATCGGAAACCCGAGGTAGTTCTCGATCCGCGAGCTGGAACCGGCCTGACCGCCCGGTGAGCCGGTCTCGAGCACCAAGACGTCGAGTCCCTCGGAGGCGCCGTAGACGGCTGCCGCCAATCCCGAGGGACCCGCCCCGACGATGACGAGATCGCGCACTTGCTCCAGGTTGATCGAGTCGTTGAAGCCCAAACAGCGCGCGATCTCCTGGTTCGTCGGTTTGCGCAGAGCGGCTCGACCGCGGCAAATCAGGACCGGCACGTCTTCGGACGAGAACGCAAAGGCTTCCATGAAGCGCTGCACGTCGGAATCGCGGTCGAGATCGAGATAGGCGTGCGGATAGGAGTTGCGGGTGAGAAACTCTCGGATGCGCAGCGTATCCTTGGAGTGCAGCGATCCGATAAGAACGACGTCGCCAACGCTCGAGTGCACCAAACCCGCCCGGCGCCTGATGAAGGCCCCCATGATGATCTCGCCGATCTCGGCATCGCCCTTCACGAGTGAGAGCAAGCGCGTGCGGTCGAGTTCGATCGCTTCGCCCGGTTTTGTGACGCGGATTCGAAAGAGCGCCGGACGTCCGACGAGCAAATTTATCTCGCCCGTGAACTGACCCGGTGCGGTGACGCTCACCAAGGTCTCCGCGCTCGAAATTGCCCGCACCGTCTGGAGCTCGCCCGACCGGACGACGAAGAACGAAAAGACCACGTCGCCTTGCTCGATCAAGACGTCGCCGGTTCCAATGGCACGCGCGTGACCGCGTGCCGCGACTCGCGCGATTTGCGCCTCGGTCAAAGTGGGAAAGATGAGCTCGGGAGGCCCCGTGAACCGGACCTGCCCCGGTAAAGCCATTTCGCAATCAAGTTTATCCCCGGCTGGGTGAATCCTATCGCGGCCCGAAGCATCGGGCAAGGAGGGTCATCGTAATGGCAAATGAGGACGCCCTGAGTTTCGAAAAGGACATTCGTCCGCTCTTTACCGAGACGGACGTCGCGCACATGAAGCCCCTCGGCATCGATCTCGCCGATGCCGCCGACGTGAAAGCAAACGCCTCGGCGATCTACGCGACCGTCAGCAACGGAAGCATGCCGCCGCCCAGTTCGGGCGAAACGCGCTGGTCGGAGGAAATGTGCGAGCGCTTCAAGCGCTGGATGAGCCAAGATTTCCCACCGTAAGCCGTGACCGCGATCATCGTTGTTTTCATCGCGATCATCGTCCTGGTAACGATCGCGAACCGAATCAACGTAGCGTATCCCATCGTATTGGTCCTCGGCGGCATGGCGATCGGCTTCATTCCGGGCGTACCGACGTTTCCGCTCCCGCCCGAACTGGTGTTGGTCGTCTTTTTGCCGCCGCTGCTCTATTGGGAGACCCTAACGGCACCGACGAGCGAGTTCCGCGCTGGGGCGTTTTGGATCTTTCAGATGGCGTTCGGATTGGTCATCGTCACGACGGTCGCCGTCGCCGCAATCGCGCACGCGATCGTCCCGGGGATGGGGTGGGGAGCGGCATTCGTGCTCGGCGCAATCGTTTCTTCGACCGACGAAGTCGCATTCGCGGCGATCGCCGATCGGCTCAACGTACCGCGGCATATCATCGGCACGATCGAAGGCGAGAGCCTGGTGAACGATGCAACCTCGCTCACGCTCTACGCAATCGGCATCGCCGCGGTCGTCGGAGCATCCTTCTCGCTGCTGCACGCGGCCGGTTCTTTGGTGCTGACGATCGTCGAATCGGTCCTCATTGGCCTCGCTGCCGCCGGCCTCGCGGCGATGGCGTGGAGAACGCTCAAGGACGAGACCTTGCAGGCAACGATCTCGGTCGTCGTGCCTTTCCTAGCATACTTACCGGCCTACTATATCGGAGCCTCGGGCGTGTTGGCCACGGTGACGACCGGCGTTGCGGTCAGCCGTTTTGCGCCCAAGGTGCTGCAGCCACGCGCCCGAGAGTTGCTCACCGGCTTCTGGGTCATCGTCGTCTTCTTGCTCAATGCGTTTATTTTCACCGAAGTCGGCATTCGCTTTCATCAGATCGTGGCGGCGCTTCATGAGTACTCGGTTCTCCAACTGATTTGGTGGGGCTGTGCGATCGCAGCAGCCTGCGTCCTGGTCCGGTTACTCTGGACCTTTGCGCAAGGACTATTGCCTGCAACCAACGAGCCGGAACATGTCAGCGGCAAGGCCGACTGGTCGCACGTCGCGCTCTTGAGTTGGACCGGCATGCGAGGCGGCGTCTCGCTCGCGGCCGCGCTCGCGATCCCGCTGGAGACCGTCACCGGCCCGTTCCCATTTCGAGATCTCTTGATTTTCCTCACGTTCGTCGTACTGCTCGTGACGCTCGTCGGACAGGGCGGAACGCTGCCGTGGCTGATCCGCTGGCTTCGAATTCGAGACGACGGCGCGGCGGTTCGCGAGGAACGACTCGCCCTTATGGCAACCGCCCGCGCGGGCGTCGACCGGCTCGACGACCTCAAACGTCAAGGCACGTATCCTCCGGACGTTTTGGAACTGCACCGGATCAGGCTCGGAGCGCGGCTCGCCGAGTTCTCGTCGGCCGGCGGCGAAACGGAGGCGGCGCGAAAGACGGCGATGTTTCGGAAAATACAACGCGAGATAATCGCGGCAGAGCGAGCGAAGCTGATCCAACTGCGCGAGCAGGGGAAGATCGACAATACGGTGCTGCGCCGGCTCCAACGGGCCTTTGACCTCGAGTCGGTCGAGATCCAGGTACTGGACACTACCGGCCACGTCGATCTGGAAGAGTAAGCCGGCGCAGGCGGGAACGGGCGGCGCGCGGAAGGCGCGCGCATGATGACGCGTTATTTTGCCATTCTCTTGCTCTTCATAATTGCCGGTTGCAGCTCCGGCGGTCAGACGGCGATACCGTACATGCGCGGGGATACTGCTTTGCGCGCTCTCGCCGGCACGGGAGCTGGAAAGATTACGCACGTCATTTACATCGTGCAAGAAAATCGGAGCTTCGACAATCTCTTCCAAGGCTATCCCAATGCGGATACCGTTTCGCAAGGGATGAATTCGAGCGGTCACACGATCACGCTGCAGCCGTCGTCGCTGAAGAACGTCTATATTATCGACCACTCGGCGTACGCGATGTTCGCCGCATGCAACGGAACCGGAAGCTTACCGGGAACCAATTGCAAGATGAACGGCTTCGATCAAGAGAATACCTACGGCGGACCGCAAAATCCGCAGTACGTCTACGTGCCGCACACCGAGTCGAAGCCCTATTTCGATATGGCCCACGAATGGGTCATTGGCGACCGGATGTTCCAGTCGCAACTCGACGAGAGCTTCGTCGGGCATCAGTACGTTATCGCCGCGCAGGCTCAGTCGAGCGTCGACTTGCCTGACTCGTATTGGGGTTGCAAGGGAGGCCCGCCCGATACCGTCGACATCATCACGCAGGGTCGCAATCCCTACGGCGGCCGGCAACAGGCCTGTTTCGACTACCAGACGCTCGGCGACGAGCTCGACGCGGCGAAGCTCTCATGGCGTTTCTACGCCGTGCGCTACGGCAACGATGCCGGCGGAAACGGTGGAACCTGGTCGGCATATCAAGCGGTAAAGCATATCTTCAACGGGCGCGATTGGAAGAAAGACGTAATTTCGCCCAACTGGCGATTCATCACCGACGTGCGTCACGGCACGCTTGCAAACTTCACGTGGATCACGCCCGAATGCGCCGAGTCCGATCACCTCGAGTGCGGCGGCGGCTACGGGCCGTCGTGGGTTTCAGCCATCGTCAACACGGTGGGCGCGAGCAAGTTCTGGAACTCGACGGCGATCTTCGTTCAGTGGGACGACTGGGGCGGCTTCTACGACCACGTCGCGCCCCCGTACGAAGATTACGACGGCGACGGCTTCCGCATTCCGCTCTTGGTCATCTCGCCCTATGCCAAGAAAGATTACGTCTCGCACACGCAGTACGAGACGACGAGCGTCTTACGATTCGCCGAGGACCTCTACGGTCTCAAGCAGCTCGCCGCAGCCGACGCGCGCGCCAACTCACCCGCCGCCGACTGCTTCGATTTTTCGCAGAAGCCTCGCCCCTTCGTGAAGATCGCCGCTCCGTATCCCGCCAAGTTCTTCCTCCACCACCGCTTCAGCAACAGCTACTTAGCACCGGACTACGAGTAACGCGGCGATGACGGATCACCTCGAAGTCGAGCCGCACCGGCTGCAAGAGAGTATCGCTGAGGCGCATGAGGAGCTGTCCGAGCACAGCGGCGAGCGCATTCCCGCGTGGCTAAAATACGTCGGACTCAGCGCCGCGATCTTTGCTGTTGTCGCCGCCATCGCGGCGCTTCGCTCCGGCGCGCTTATCAACGAGGCGACGATCGACCAAATCAAAGCCTCGGATACCTGGACCGAGTATCAGGCGTCGCGCGAGAAGGAACATCTCTACACCATCGCGCTCGACGAGCTGACCGATCGCGGATCGAAGAACGCGGTCCGGATGCGCGCGTACCGCGCCCAGATCGACAAAGAAGTCGCGAAGGAGAAGCCGCTCGCGGAGCTGGCTCGCAAACGCGAGGAAGAATCTGCCGCCGAGGTGCGCCGCCACCACGCGTTCGAATACGCCGTCGCGCTGCTGCAAGTGGCGATCGCGCTGGGCGCCGTCGGGGCCCTCGCGCGTTTCAAACCGGCGTGGTATGTGAGTCTTGCTGCGGGTATCGCCGGCGTCGCCGTATTTCTGTGGGGATTCACGCTGTGAACGGAGCGCTTCTCTAACGCTCCGCCCCGTCAAATTAGTCAGTGGACGGTGACGCCGAAATATCCCGAGGTGCCGATGGTACGAACCGGCGCCACGTTGCCCTTCGCTCCTGGAGCGAAGGTCTTGATTCCCGAACCATCGGCCGTATAAATGAAGCCTTTTGCATCGATCGTGATGCCCAAGGGATCGAATAACGTCGTCTTCGTCCCAACGATCAGACGCACCGGTTTCGCATTGCCCTTCGCGGTCGCGGCGAAAACGCAAATGGCCGGAATTTCGTCGCCTTTAGCCGTACTGTTCGTAACGTAAACCGCCCCTTTGGCGTCGAGGGCAACGCCTATGGGATCGGTTAAATGCGTCGCTGTTCCGGTAATTATAGCGAGCGGCTTGGCATCGCCGCTTGCCATTAGGTCAAAGACGAGGACCGTCGGCAAGGCGTAGTTTACCACGTAGATTTTCTTCGACTTCGCGTCGACCGTCAAGCCGACGGGTCCGTCGAGCTGCGTGTCCCCTCCGGAAATCGTGCGCTCCGGTTTGGCGTTTCCTTTACTGCCCGGAGCAAACGTCGAGATGGAGTTCGCGCCGTAGTCGGCCACGACGATCTCACCGCTGCTGGTTACATATACGCCCGTCGCCTCAATCAAGCCGGTCTTCGATCCACCAATGGCTACCTGCGGCGCTGCGTTACCGTGATCGGTTGAATCGAACCCTAACAGCGGTACATGCTGATCGCCGACCCAAACTTTGCTTTTCTGATAGTATAGAAAATATGCCGTGCCTTGCAAGCGGGTCTTAGCCCCTGCGATGCTATAAAGTGGCTTCGGATTGCCGCTTGCAGTTGCGTTGAAGACGTCGATGCGGGCGGCATCGCCGGCATAAATGCGAGCAGCGCCCGCTAGCGGGATTCCTGATTCCTGCACAACCGTCGCGGGGATGGCGTTCGTTGCCGTCGACTCAGGACGCGCGCATGCGCTAAGTACCGTCGCAAAAAGTGCCGTCGCTGCGATCTGTATAAACCATCGCGTCATGATTGTCTCGATTTCGTAGTGGCGACGCTCTTCCTGCTGCGAGCGCGACGTGCGCGAGCGTAACCTTACAGCACAGAGACTCTCATCGTGCGAACTTCGCGTGGCGGCTTCTGAGGCTCGAATGTGCGGGCCAAACTAAAAGTGACGCTCGTGCTGCCCGCGCGTAATCCGGTGAGGCGAAACCGTTCAGGCAAGCTCTTGCCGGGCGGTCCCAGCTCTTCGTCTGACGCAAGTCGGTCGATGCGTACGATAGGCTGATTGCCAAGGTCGAACGACCACGCGTAGCCGACCGTCCCAGCACCGGGGAGCGTTACGTCCGCCGACTCGCCGGATCGAAGGATGAGATGGTCGCTCGTCACTCCGACTGATTACCTCGTCGAGCCGGCGATCGTTCCTTCGTGCCAACCCCCGCCGTCGCGCCAGTAGTGTTGAAGCTCTCCGTCGGTTCGCAGCACGATGACCTCGAGGTTGAACCCGAAGCTTCCCTCAACCAGACCCACGACGGCGGCAACATCGTGGCCAAAGGTCGTGCTCATCGACCAATCGCCGGCGCCGCCGTTGTTGCGCCACCAGTGTTGCACTTGGCCACCAACCGCGACACAGAGCTCGTAGTTACCCTGTTTGGTTTCGTCCGTCGCACCGAACTGCCCCTCGATCATCACCGGCGGCGTCGATATTCCCGATCCGAACTTCTCCCCGGCATTCCAGACGAACCCATGCGCATCATCTCTCCAATATCGTTGCATCGTCCCGTCGGAATTCACGCAGATCACGTCGAGTCCGCGATCCCGCCGCTGCACCAGCGTCGCGCCGCTGAGCGCGACGCCGCCTCCAAAACGGCCCCCATCCGTCCAAGTCCAGGGAGCGCCGTTCATCCGCCACCAATGGTTCAGCTTTCCGTCCGACGTTCGAACGACGACTTCGAAATTGCCCGGCGTCCCGTAGTCGCTCTGGATAAAACCGGGGACGCCGGCCACGTCCGCCGGTCCAAAGACGCCCCCATCGAGCCAATTCTTTGCGGTTTGGTCGAAGAACCAGTGGTGCAGCCTCCCGGCGGTTGTGGGAAAAATTAGTTCGAAGTTGCGATCGTAGGTCGTTCCCGTCGACGTCGGACACGCGGCGCAATCATTACCGAACGTCTCGGCGAGGTGCCAACTCAGGTCGCCCCCATCGCGCCAAAAATGCCGGATCACGCCGCCGGGCCCCTTTGCCCACATCTCGAAGTTCCGATGCAGCGTTCCGTCGCCGCTTTCGTACAGACCTCCACTATGAATCCGTCGTTTGGTCCATGGATCCGGATTCGTTGCGGTGACGCCGTACTTTGCATACCAATCGATTCCGCATTGGCCATATCCAAACCAGCCGTATCCGCTCATTCCCCAGCCGGTGCCCCAGGAGTTGCGAATGAGCCACGCGCCTTGCGAATCATCGTATCCGACGATGACGACGCAGTGCAGACCGCGGTCGTAACCCCACGTGTGAGTGTACACGCCGCTGCCGTAGCCGTCGAAATCGTGGTAAACCTCGAAGCCCGCGGTAATGGGGCCGACGGTATCGAGCCAGTCTTTTTGGTCCGCAATGGTCGTAAGCGCTACGTAGTCGTCGATTTTCACCGTTCGTCCGAGTCGATCCGGCGTTGGATTATAGGGAGCGTCATCGGTATGATAGGGCCAGCAGCCGGCATCGGCGACGCCGTTGTTTTTGATCCAATCGAACGCTGCGTCGGGCCAGCCTCCATCGGCGCAGTGTTTGCTCATGCCGTCGTGCACGTCACCCTCGGAGCGCAGACTCCATATCGCGTGCGCAATACGAGTCGCGGCTTCGACGGCGCCCACCGCGGCGAAGCACCAGCACGACTCGCATGGATCTTGGTCCTTGATGTTCGTGAGCCACGGCCAGCCGAAACGATTACGCCAATCAACCAATGCAGGAGCTCCGCCTACGGTAGGAACTCCACCGGCCCCAGGCGCGCCCATCGGCTTGACGGCGAGAAACCCTCGTTCGACGCGCCGCTGCAGCAAGAACGTGTTCGCCGGCGGCACGGAGACGAAGCGCATGATGTCCGTTCGGGGCAATTTGTCGACCGTCGGCTGTCCCGTCGGTTTGCCGCCGGTCGGGTGCAGCGGCAGAGGGTCCTCGCCACGCAACGACGGGTTGACCGTCCAACGGACGTTCGACGTAACGAGCGCATTTTTCAGGTCTCGAACCAACACCGGATTCGCCATTCACTGCTCCTTTTGGATCTGCGTGGCTGGAGTGCTCACGCGACCAAAGTAACGCGCCGCCGTGCCGTATCCGTGCCGCAGCCGGCAACGTCCGTGCCGGCGATAGCGGCTCGCCGGTTCGCATCCGGGCCGGAGGTGGCGGACGCACTCTTCAGAAATTGTAATGATCAAGCAAGGAGCTAGCCGTCGATGATCCGTCTTCGCATTCCGGCGTGGGCTCTCTCCCTCGCCCCAATTATTCTCTGCAGCGCCGTGGTGAGCGCATGTTCTCAAGGGCTAACGCCGGCGACGCGCAGCGTACCGGCCGCCGCCGAGCGGCGCCCGGCGACAGCCGGCTATCATCAGCTCTATCCCTTTAAAGGCGGTACGGACGGGAGGTTCCCTACGGGTGCCTTCATCGAGGGCGGAGGCGTGTGGTACGGCACGACCTTTGGCGGTCAACGTTTTCACGGCACCGTTTTCGCTTTCACGCCTTCCGGCGGGGAGCACGTCGTTCACTTGTTCCAACACGGAAAATCCGATGGGGAAACGCCGAACGCGCTGACGTTCTTAGATGGAACGTTATACGGCACCACGCGTGCCGGCGGCGCAAACGGATTCGGCACCGTTTACAGCGTGACCCCATCGGGTGCGGAGCACGTTGTATATACATTCGCCGGTGGCCAGGATGGCGGGACGCCGGCCGGTATCACGAATGTCGACGGAAAACTTTACGGCACCACTGAAACCGGAGGTAGCAACAACGGCGGAACGGTCTTCGAGCTCACGACGTCGGGGAGCGAACGCGTCCTGTACTCATTTGCAGGAGGTGCCGACGGAAGAACTCCCGGCGGGTGGCTTGTCGTTAAGGGGCGCACGATCTACGGTACTACGAGCACCGGGGGTAATACCGATTGCTACAACGCCGGGTGCGGCACCGTCTTTACGGTAACGACCGCCGGCGTCGAGCGCGTGGTCTACGCTTTTCAAGGCGGAAATGACGGTGAATACCCCAGCACGTTGATCATGCTCGACGGCGCACTGTACGGCACGACGCCGTTCGGCGGCCCCAGCAATCAAGGTACCGTCTTTACGATAAATGCGTCGGGTCAAGAGCGCGTCCTCCACACCTTCGGAGGCGCCGACGACGGCTACTATCCGAGCGGCCTCATCGGCGTGGGCCATAAGCTCTACGGAACGACCGGTTTCGGCAACGGGAGTTTTATCGGAGCGCTGTTTGAGTTAAGTAAAACCGGCCAAGAGCGGACCCTGTACCAATTCACGGGACAGCGGGCCGGAGAGGTTCCATGGGGCCATTTGATTTATTCCAACGGCGTGCTGTACGCCATGAGCGCTTACGGCGGCTTCAAAAGCTTAGGGAACATCTACAGCTACACGCTCTGATCGCGAGGGCGTCGGGGCTCGCGGTCAGTCGTTCGTAATGTGTGTGGCTACGGCAAAAAGTCGGCGCGGAAGAGGTACGTACCACTGACCGCACGGCAGTACGCTATGGGTGCAGCATAGGTCGAGCGCTCCGCAGCGTCGATTGCGGCAGCATCCAATGCTGGAAAGCCTGATGGTACGTCGACCCAGGTATCGACGGGCGCGCCGCTTGAGTTAACCGCGACGAACAGTATCGTCGTCACCCCGTGGTCGAACGGCAGAGCGAACGCTAGCGGGGGCGCCACGCGGGCGTGGGATCGTCGGCTTCGGGCGTGCGGTTTTGAATAGAGTGGTCGGCCGGCGAAGTGGGCGAAGAGTCGACCGGCTCGCAACTAACGCGACCGTGGGCGTCCCAGCCAAGAGCCGCGTCTCCATGCGTTTCGGCGTGAGAGCGCGCAGGCGATAGTAATGGATGTTCACACCATTGGGCTTGCTGTATGGTCCGGTCAGGGTCGCGGGGCAGAATTCCGTAGCGGCGCGCGCAGTTGATCCCAACACGGCGAACGCCGCACACGCTACAAGGAGGGCGCATCCAACGATCGGCGTTTTCATATTTACGCGAAGTATATCGCGCAAGGGGACGCGGAGCAAAAAAATGGGGCTCTGTTCCGCAATTGACCCGAATTGAGGAAATCCAATTCTCGCGTCGCCGAATTCGTGAAATCCGGCTTTGAGGCATTCTACGACTGCTTCCGCATTCTTGGCGTCGCAGAGGTAGTTGCTCGAATGCCCGTGGAGGTGCGAGCCATGCTGGCCGATCAGGTGTCGTGACATGAGCCGGTGATGGCCGGCCCCACGGTACGGTGGCCCCGAAAACCCTGGCAAGTTCTCCACTGACTCAATGCCTGATGAATACGATCACATTTGCCCGGGGGATAATACAGATACCGCGAAAACGCTCGGGTCCCAAGGACTCTAACTGGGCTGCGAAAAATAGCTGGCATCCCCGGTTGAAGTGAGTAGTAGAACATGGCGTTTTACAATGATAGCCATATCGATGACGCGATCACGTTGGTCGACCGCGGAATCCATGATTTGGAGCAAGCCGCCGGGACAACCGACGACGTAAGCTTTTCGGCGAAGCTAACCCGGTGGGTTGGCGACCTGCGAGAATACACACGCGTACTCGCTGACATCAGTAGTAACGAGCAGCGTAGACGTTCGAACGTGGAAATTCAAGGTCCTGATCTTTCGGATGTAGGACGAGAAGTTATACGTCTTGGTAAGCTCGTACGACTCGGATCGCTTGAGGAAATGGCGAGCGTTGCAATCAGGCTCGCACAGTTGCCCGGAGACCCCACTGTTGGATTGCCGCCACCGATTAAAGCTTATTATAAGCCTACCGAAATTGAACAGGCGGTCAACTTGATTGGATCGGGAGTCGATGCCTTAGAAGAAGTCGCCAAGAAAACGCTTGGCATAAACCTATCGGCGCGGTTAACTGCGTGGGCCCGGGACCTTAAAGCATACAATAGAACGCTCGCTCAAATGTTCAGCGTTGCGGAGTACGGCAGTATACACCTACGTGTGCCGCCGACGGAGGATAGGTTCTTAGTCCGGATCACTGCTCATAACCCTCACGAAGTAGCGAGCAATGTCTGGCGTATGGCCAAACTTGCGCGGGCTGGCTCCTTTGACGAGATGGCAGGTGTGGCGAAGATGCTCGCACAACTTCCGGGCGACCCTACCGTTGGATTGCCGCCGCCGATTAAGGTCGTCAAGGTGGCGGTTGAAGCAGAATCGATGGTTCGGGTCTAGAGGTGCAGCGTGTATTCGAGCCTGTCCAAGATTGCTGATCGTAACTTCGTCATCGGCTTTTTTGTCCCGGCACTGTTAGCCACATTGCTGGGACTTTGGCTCTTCGAGACAAAGAACCCAAGCGCCGCTCCGTTGCTCGAAAGCGCCGCTTCGCTTAAGAGTGTTAGTGATGTAGCGGTCATTGCGATTGCGGTGTGGGTTGGCGGCTTGCTCCTGTCTATTCTAAACTACGCTTGTTATAGAATTTTAGAAGGCTACACTGGCCCGCTGGCATGGATCCCTCCGCTTCGGTGGTGGCACCGTTATCGATTTAGTCGAAAGCTCCAACGCGCAAAACGACTGGAAGCGGAGTGGCAGGAAGAACGAGATTCATTTCCCGCAACGAAAATCCGTCAGCTAGAGAAACTCCGCTACTATCTCGCTAGAACATATCCAGGAACGTTGGGCGAAATTAAGCCGACGCTGTTTGGAAATGTCATAAGAGCTTTCGAGTTCTACCCTGAGAATATCTATGGCGCAGATAGCATCACTATTTGGCCTCGCCTTGCGAGTGTTTTGCCCAAGGAGTTTCAAGAGACGCTAAACGCGGCACGAGCCCCCGTCGATTGTCTCGTCAATGTGTGCATGCTCGCAGTCGGCGCTACAGCTTACGCAACGGTTGTTTACGCCGAGTCTTTGATCAACCATATCGCCCCGCCTGCGGGAACGATCCCACTTCTTATTGGCGCAGTTGTAACATCTACCATAGCTTATAGGTGGGCAGTCGGCGCTGCTCAGACTTGGGGAATGGTCGTAAAAAGTGCCTTTGATTGCTATCTTGGACCGCTTGCAATTCAGTTGGGATACTCGGTGCCGGTTGAATTAAAGGAGCGCACGGCGTTTTGGAATGCAGTTAGCCAACAAGCGATCTATCACATACCTATGAATCCACAGTCTTGGCAGACGGCTAATGATTGCCAACAACTGGTAGTCAAAGTTCCGACTAAAGACCCCGCAGTCGACGAGAACAACGCCGTAGATGATAACAATTCCAACCAAGAGGAAGCCTAAGACTAGGGTGGTCGCTCGTCGACTTTGCGATCCGGACGAACCTAAAGCGCGGTCCGGCGTTGTGTTTTATCCGAGCTGCACCCGTGGGCCACGGTGAACGTTAAAGGACCGCGCTTCCCTCTTTAATGCTCTGCGAACGTGTCGTGGCAACCCTGGCATTTCAGATCCGTCGAACATAAACGCGGCAACGGCATTCCAATACACTCGAAAACCTGCAATGTCGCTTGACGCGGGCTGAAATTCGTCTAGAATTTGTGCAACGTTCATCAGAGCTCTGAACTTCGTAAATGCGCGTACTGGAACAAGGTCGCGATCGACTTCTCCCGGCCTGGCAACCGACGGACAACGCGCACGTCGAGTCGTTCAACGACCGCGTCCGCCAGGAATTGCTCAACCCCTCGTGGTTTGATACCATAGAGCAGGCTCGACGCGAAGCGGGAGCCTGGCGACGGGACTACTGGAGTGACCCCCGCCGGGGCTAGACACCCGATAAGCGAAATGATCGCTAGGAAGGTGTCTCATGCGAAAGCAGCAGCAACCGCCGGCGCCAGAGCCGGAGAAGTTCGAGCGCTGGACGGCGCAACGTAAGGTTGCGATTATCCTTGAGGTCCTAAAAGGCCAGATCTCTGTGCCCGAAGCGTCGCGTCAGTATGGCTTCACCCAAGGTGAGTACCGCAAGTGGGTCAATGAGTTCATGCGCGGCGGCGTGGATGCGCTCAAGGTCAATCGCAAAGGGCTCGATACCGAACACCGTGCCGAGATTCGCCGGCTCCAGGCTAAGATCGGCCAGCTCGTGATGGACAACGAGATCGCCAAGGAGGCATTGCGGATTATCCCTTTGGACGAAAGCGAGCAGCGTTCGATCGACTCGCTGCTCGGAAAGGCTTCACGCGAGTCGCCGTCTGTCGAGTCTTGAGCATGCCACGCAGCTCAACGTACTACCAGTCACGGCCGCGCACGGCAAAGGTTGACGAGGTCTTGGCGCAGCGAATCAAGCACCTGATCGACGAGGAGTCGTATCTGGGCTATCGCATGGTGTGGGCGACACTGCGCAGCGAGGGGATCTTGGTCAATCGTAAGGCCGTGCAACGGATTATGCAGCTCAAGCGCTGGCAGTGCCATCGCCGGCTGCACAAGAGCTGCTATCCGCGGGTCGCGGTGAGCTCGAGTATCGCGGCGCACTCCAACGAACGCTGGGCAACCGACTTCACCTGCGTCTGGACCAAGTACGATGGCCTGGTGTACGTGAACGAAGTGATCGATTGCGCCGATCGATCAGTCGTAGGCTACTGCATCAGCAAGAATGCTCGCGCACAAGAGGCGGTCTGGGCCCTTGAGGACGCCTGTATCAAGCGCTTCGGTGTTTTACCCTGCGGCGATGCGGGAGTCGTCGTGCGCAGCGACAACGGTCTCGTCTTTGCTTCTCGGCTATACCGCCGGCTTCTGAAATCGTACGGTCTCCAACAAGAGTTCATCCATCCGCACACGCCTGAGCAGAACGGCGTGGTCGAAGCCTACCACAAGACCTTCAAGCGCGAATGCGTCTGGCAGCACCGATTCGTGAATCTCGACCACGTGATCCGCATCGCTGGTCCGTGGATCGAGAACTACAACAACCGACGTCCCCATTCGAGCCTGGGCTATCTCTCGCCGGCTGCCTGGCGGTAGCGCGATCAGGCAAGAATAACATCACTCAGTGTCTAGTTTTGACGGGGTCACTCCACCCCAACAATAAATTACGTGGACATGTTAATGCCTTGCTCGGTCGAAATCGCGTACAGCTCCTTCAAGAAATGGTGCTGAACAATATTTCCGAACCGGAACTCCATCGGCATTTCTTACGGCGCTGGCTGAGTCGATGCAAACGATTGACGGGCAAAACCGTTGTGACATTTGCGTTTCGCATTGCGGGCGCCGTGTCCATAGTGGCTCAAGCGGTGCGAGGCTGAGCCATCGCTAGCAGTCTATACCGTGGCGTCGCACGCACAGCGCTCGCATGGCAGCGATCGGGGAGGGGGCTCGTTTGAAATGTCAGGCCCCTTATCAGCGACGACGGCCCACGGTCGGCGTCGTGGCCGCGGAGCTGTGGGCCGAGGCGGCTTCCGAGATCGAGGCTTGGGTGCCGCGGCAGAGGAATGGCGAATATTGCAGTCGCTGATGAACGAGGTGGGGTATGAACACACCGCGCGTAGCTAAAATGCCATTCGCCGCGCCGCGGCCTAGTGGTGCGATTTCTACGCTAGACCTGGATAGGATTCTCGCGCGTCACGCGGGAGCTCTCGGAGTGGTCGCAACGTCTCAGCGGATGGACGACGAAAGAGTAAAGTTTGCTCTGCGGCGGCGCTTTTCAGTCCGACAAAGGAACATTTGGAACTACGGTCTTGACGAAAAGCTCGACGAAGCGAAGTTCTTCGAGAAGTGGATGGAACAGGCGAGGGCTCACCCTGAATTTGCAAATCTCAGCGACGCACAGCTTGAAGGTGCGCTTCTTGAAGGCGCGGTGCTAAAGCGTGCCGATCTGCAAAATGCACACCTCGAAGGCGCAAATCTAGAAACCGCTAGGCCAATTGATCCAGGGTGCAGGGAAACAAACTCGGGACCGTTGTCACAATGGATGCGCTCGGGTGCACCGCGCTGTGCAACTGCGCGTCTGAGGACTTCAACAACCTGGGTTGATTTGAAGCCGTAGTCGACCTCCACAGCGGTACTCTCCCGGCTAAACATATAGACTATGGTCAGGAGCCGAATCTTCGAACCGTCAGCGAGGATATCGTGCATGAAGTCCATCGCCCAGCTCCGGTTTGGGGATGTGAGTAGCGGCGGCTGCTCGCGAACGACTACGGCGCGCCGGCGCCGTGGCGTTTTTGTACGTATTGACAGGCCTTCGGCGCGATAAATGCGCGCGACGCGCTTGATATTTACATGCCATCCTTCATGCCGCAACAGCACGTAGATGCGACGTTGACCGTATCGTATACGGGTCGCAGCCATCTCCTTGATGCGCAAGTTGTAGAGCGGCGTCGATGGCTGCTCGCTTCGCTCGATAGCGAACCGCCCGGCGATTCACGGCCAAGATCGCGCAGGCGCGCCGCTCGCTCCAGGTGCCAGATCTTGCGGGTCGATCGGGCAAACTCCAGATGCCTTCGGCAAAGCGTTGATCGCAGAATCAACGATTCGCTGGTTTCGTGGCAACCATTCAAGCTGCGCTTCCGCCTAGCAGGGTTCATCTTTCTCAGTTTAGCTCGACCCGCATTTCCTTGCGATCTGGCGATTACCGCAATTCACTCTAAGCTCGGCCGCTGCGAAAAGGTCGCCCCCTGAAGACACAGCGCAATAGTCAAGAAATAGGAAAGACGCAGCCGATCCGATCCGGTTCTGCGGTTCTTGTGCGCCGACGGACTCAGATCGTGCGACCAATCTGTGTGAATGTGTGTGGTCGACACGCGCGACTGAGCATACGCTGGGTGCATTACCGCCGCTCTAGCGCTCGCAGCGCGAAGAGACGCGCTCTCTTTTCGAAAGGAAAAGACCATGGCAAAGACGCCCAGCGATCCTTCTATTTCACAGGTCCCCCACGATTACGTCGCCATACCGGGCAGCGAACGACGGCCCTCGAAAACCGCGAGGCTCGTCGGTCCGACGGACCCGAACGAGGTCCTCGACGTTACCATCGTTCTCAGGCGCCGGCTCGGCGGTCCCGATCTTCCCGATCACGATTACTTTCTATCGACGCCGCCGGCGCAGCGGCAACGGATGTCCGCGCAGGAATTCGCTGCGAAGTTCGGTGCGTCTCAAGAAGACATTGACAAGGTCGTCGCCTTTGCCCAAAGCCATGGTTTGACGGTCGTGGAAACGAGCGCGCCGCGACGGACGGTCATCGTACGCGGCACGGTCGCGCAGATGAGCGCGGCCTTCGGCGT
Organism: Candidatus Cybelea sp.; assembly: GCA_049585055.1. GTDB lineage: Bacteria > Vulcanimicrobiota > Vulcanimicrobiia > Vulcanimicrobiales > Vulcanimicrobiaceae > Cybelea. The sequence goes on from JBAUYZ010000096.1 coordinate 137,095, forward strand.
GCGGCTCGCGCAATACGAGCACGAAGTGCCGCAAGGACGCGAGCGCCGGCCCCAAACCCAGACGTATCGCGGTCGGGACGGCGTGGTCTCCGTTCCGAGCTCTCTCGATGGTATCGTCGTCGGCGCCTTCGGCCTGGACAACCGTCGTGTTGGTCAGATCAATGCCGCGGAACCGCCGAACACACACCCTGTTTGGGTTCCTCCCGTCTCGACGCTCTACAACTACCCGACGAACTCGGCGGCCGGTCAGACGATCGGCATCTTCTCGCTATCCGGCTATGCGAGCAGCGATATCGCCGGCTACTACACCAACCTCAACGCCCAGTTCCCCGGCGCGGGATACGCGGCGCCGAGCATCACCGATATTCTGATAAACGGGGCGACGAACCCTGGCTACGATCCCTACGCCGAAACTACCCAGGACATCGACATCGCTTCGTCGTTTGCTCCGGGTTGCGCGATCAGCGTCTACATCACCACCGGCGACCAGGCCGGCTGGATTCAGGCGATTAGCCGTGTCGCACACCCGAATCCCGGAGAGACCGCGCCTTCGGTGCTTTCGAGCAGTTGGTATATCGCCGACGGCGACGACCCGGCGGGGCTCGCCGCCTCTTACGGCGCGCCGACGGTCGCCTTTATCGATGCAGTCAGCGCAGCCTTTCAGGACGCCGCCATCCAGGGCGTCACGGTGTGCATTGCGAGCGGCGACCGCGGAACCGACTCCGGCGTTAGCGACGGGCAGTGCCACGTGCAATATCCGGCAAGCGATCCATGGGTGTTGGCCGTCGGAGGGACGACCATCGGCAACGTCAGCGGTTCGTCGTTCGACGAATACGTGTGGAACGATCCGGGTACGGATCCGTTCTCTGCAACCTGGGGCACAACGGGCGGTGGCGTCAGTGCAATGTTCCCCCTTCCCTCGTACCAGTCGGGTGCGGGAGTGCCCGTCTCACTGAACCCTCCTCACAACGCTGGGCGGGGCGTTCCCGATGTTGCGGGCAATGCAAACCTTGCCAGCGGCTATTGGGGAATCGTCCTCGGCGGCCAGACCGCCGCGTGGCCGTACACCGGCTCGGCCCCGTTTCCGGGCAGCGGTACGAGTGCCTCCGCGCCACAGTGGGCCGGCCTGATCGCGGTCATCAACGCCGCGCTCGGATTTAATGTCGGCTTTGTCAACCCGGTGTTCTATGCGCTCGGGTCAAGTTATTTCCGCGACATCGTGCCCGGCGCCGGTCCTGCGGACAACAGCAACAACGGCTCTCCCGGATACCCGGCGGGGACGGGCTGGGACGCCTGCACGGGCTGGGGCAGCCCCAACGGAATCAAACTTCTCAACGGGCTTGCGCAGCGTCTTGCCGCACAGGACATGCAATTCTGGGTGGAAGACAGCACCTTCGGAGCCGATCAGGTTCAAGACTCGCCGTCGTACGCGAATGCGTTTTGGCTCGTGCTCGAAGGCTTCACGCCAAACGTGCTGGGCATCTCCGCCCCGAACCCAAGCGGCACGGTTTCCCCGTCACTCTCAGGTGCGTTTCTGACACTGCTGGGTGCTTCGAATATCACGCAGGCTGGACCGCCGATTCTCGAGTTGCCGGGCAGCTACGACAACGTGCAGCGCATCCGTTACCCGTTCAACATCAACTTCCCAACGGGCGTACCGTTCCCTAGCACGGGGAGCCCGCCGGCGTTCTATGAGCTCGGCGCATCAATCATCGTGCCCGGCAACGCGACTCCGTTCATCGCGCAAACGGTCTTCGAACTCGTAGCCGGCGCCAATCCCTATTTCGCGAACATCGATCCGACCGCGAATAATGCCTTCTGGCTGAGCCAGGATCTTCGCGTCTTCACCATCACACCCACGGCCGACAACCAGACACCGATCGGCAGCGTGCCCTTTACGTTCACCACGGGCAGCCCCACGCAGCTCGATTCGGCCGCCGCATACAACTACATTCAGGGCCTGGTGGGCTATTTCAATGGTACGTTTAGCGACGGCTCGACCGACCCGTTCTCGACCAGCAGCACCGTGCTTCCGGACGACTCGAGCGCCTATTCGGGCGACTCCTCAGTGACGCCGGCAGAGCCGAACCCAGGCCACCCCACAGAGCCCTTTATGAACTACAACTTCGCGTTGGCTCGGGTCCGGCTGCGCGGCCCATCTGGATCGTCGAACGAAGCAGACAACGTGAAGGTGTTCTTCCGCATCTTCGGCACGCAGACCAACGACACCGACTACGTGAACACCGCCAGTGCGGTCTCACTCAACGACCCCTACATTACCTATCCGAGCACTCCGGCCGCCGATCCGAACGCTCCCTCCGCGCCTCTGCCGGGAACCGATGCTTCGGGCGCGATCAACGGCTGCACGCTGCCGTTCTTCGCCGACCCCAATCAACTGGATCTTCAACCCGCCACGATGGCCAATCCCAATCCGCCGTACGGCGTCAACAACCGGAACATCATCATCCCGATGGGGAGCGACTCCATTTGGACCTACTTCGGATGTTACCTCAACCTCTACGACGATACGGTCACGTACGGCGGTCAGACCGCCCAGCAGTGGCTGGCCGGGGGCACGCACCATTGCATCGCTGCGCAGATCGCGTACGATGACGCGCCCATCGAGAACGAGTACGGCGTGATCGAAAGTCCGGAAAACTGCGATAAGCTGGCCCAGCGCAACTTGCAGATTACTCCCTCCAGCAATCCTGGCTTCCCATTGGCTCACCGCATTCCGCAGACGTTCGACCTGCGTCCGAGTCCAAACGTCACTCCCGAGTCTGCCGGCTATCTGACTGATCTTCCCGACGAGCTCATGATCGACTGGGGAAACGTTCCAACCGGCAGCACCGCCTCAATCTATTGGCCGCAGCTTGACGCCGACGGGCTGATCCAGCTCGCAGCACAATACCACTCCGCCCAAACGATTACCAAGGCGGACAGCCACACCATTCAGTTCAAAGTGCAAGGCGGCGTTACGTACCTGCCGATTCCCACTGGGACGGGTGCGAACTTTGCAGGCCTCTTCACCCTCGATCTCCCCTCCAGCGTTCGCATCGGCGAACAGTTCCAAGTAATCGTCCGGCGTATCACGTCACGGCAACTGGCGACTCAGCAGCCTACGATCGGTGCCACGACGCGAGAGGAAGCGAAAGGTGAGTTCAATTGGCGGTACGTCGTGGGGTCGTTTGCGATGACCGTCCCCGTGGAAAGGGATGAAGAGATCCTCCCACAAGACGAAAATCTACTCGCGATCCTCAAATGGCGCCTGATTGTCCTCGCCAAGACTAGCCGTTGGTATCCGATTCTTCAACGTTACATCATGTACGTCGAAGGACGTATCCGCGGCATGGGTCAGGACCCTGGCCGGATTCAGCCCTCGCAGTTCGGCACGGCCAATCAGCCGATCGGTCAGAAATATCTTCCGATCCACACGTCCCACCCATGCGAGAAAGACCACAGGTTCGTCGGGAAGGTCGAGACGATCGCCTACGATCGCTTCGGCGACTTCGAAGGCTTTCTATTGCGCACAAAGTGCGGCGAGGAGAGGCTCTTCCGTAGTCACGAGCCGCACGTCGAAAATCTGATTCTCAATGCCTGGAATCGGCGAATCCTAATCTCGGTCGCTGTCGACGGGTGTGAGGACTGGCCTGCGAAGATCGTTCTGCTCAGATTGTAGATCGATAACGTATCATCGGCAAAGCCGGCAGGAGTGGCGTGCAGCAGCGCTGCCCCTCGCCGGCTTTCGACAGCAAGGCGCGCGTCATTAGTGAACCACGCAGCATGTTTGCGTCGATCAAGACCATCGGCAAGCTTCTTGAAGAACCCTTTGCAACGAACGATCGCGCATGCACGCACGTTTCGTCGCTTAGAAGCTGCGCACCGCCAAAGTAGAAGCCTTCATGCATTATGTCGCGCACTTGATCAAACTGCTTCAGCTCAACTATGAATGCTTCGGATGCTCCGTCTTCCATCTAGCAGGCTATCAAGAATGTCGCGAATGACCTTAAAAATTGTCGGTAGCGCCTCTTTTCCTCTGCCTACATAGCGCTGGAGACAAATCGTATTAAATGCAGCTTAAATCGTACTGGCGCGCCACTCAGACCGCACCGCCACAGCGTTTCCTCAGTAAGCTGCGAGATATCTACGCGGCTCCGCGCGCAGATCGCCGAAGAAGAAGCTTTCCACTACCGTTTTTGCGTCCGTTAAATAGAGCGCATCTAGACCCTCGGCATGGCATGCACGTCGTCGGACCGGTCCCGAGACTACTCTTCCCCTCTTTCGTGCTTTAGCACCCTGTCCGTTAAGGCGGCCGCAACGGCTGCCCTTGGTGGCATCGCCCGCACGACGCGGCAGACGTCACCTTCCGCGCTCAGAAGCCCCCGTTCGGCCGGCATAGGCGCCTTAAACGTTGAGACGCCGCGGCCAGAGCCTTCGACGAACACGCCGGGCTCAGCGCTAGTCATACGCAAGCCACTCTCCATTTTGCTCGGAAGGTCGACCTAACCACTAGCTCAAATAGGCTAGTCCTTAGTTGTCAAACCTGAGGGGGATACCCATGCGAATCGCAATTCTAGCCGTTCTCTTAGGTTTGGTCGGCGTAGTCCCGGCCTCTGCTGTTGCCCAAGGCCCGCAATGGGTTCCGGCCCATGTTATCGAGGCAACGTCGGCTACGGACGGAAGCCGTGTCGTTACTGCGGCCGTTATCAATCTCAAGATGTGCTATGAAGCGCAAATGCAGCCCTGGGCGAAGATGAAGTAAGAGGTGGCGCCGGTTTTTTGAACAGCGGACCGGCCTCCGTTATGTGATGACTGCCCAAGTTAAGCCGCCTCCGCGAGCGGCTGCTTGAAGTATACCGCGTCCGGCGTTTGGCCACCATGGGCCGAG
>JBAUYZ010000097.1:0-11680 GCA_049585055.1 Candidatus Cybelea sp.
CGCAACGCTGTTTCTAATGTTTCCTTGCGTCGCGCTCGCTGGAGCGGCAACCGCGCTTAGCCCGCAAAGCGTTACAATCAACGCTGCGAGCACTCCGGTGCTCAGTCGTTTCACGAGTGCCTCCTTAAAATACGGTACTTTTTCATGCGTGCGCAATCTCACAGAAGTTGGGGAAATCTTTGTGAAGCATGCGTGATGATCGCGCGAAGGCGCGTCAGGTGGACTCTTTTACCGCCCGGTCGGCTATTCTCCTATCGCGCGCGGAGAAAGCCGCCACAGCCAAGCGATCCCTACTAATGTCTCAGCGAGTGCCAACGCGAACGCCATCCGCGACGGCGCCGCACCCGAGGTCATGCCCGTATGCGCGAGCACGGCAGTCGTAAGCGCCGGCGCGACGATTTGCGGCAACACGATCGCGAGATTCCAAACGCCCATTGCCGCAGCCATCGCTCCGCGCGGAAGCACTCTGCAAGCAATCGCCCAATCGGCAACGAGAAAGACGCCCCAACCGACACCGGCAACGAGCGTCGCGGCGACGGCCATAGCCAGACCGTGCGCTGCGATGAAGAGCGCCAACGCGAGGATGAATCCGGCGGCGCCGATCGTGGCGACAAGTCGCTTGTCTAGTCGATCGCTTGGTCGAGCGGCTAGCCCCGCACCGAGGGCCCCGACGACCGTAAAGCTCACGATCAAAATCCCGGTCGTCTGCCGCGCAGCGGCGAGCCCGGCCGTTCCTCGGAGTGCCTCGACGTAAAAGAGCAGATAGCCGAGCAGCGTGTAGAAACCGACGTAGACGAGCGCCCTTGAGATAAAAAGATCCACGAAGGGGCGCGTCACGCGCAGCGGCGCCGGGTCTTGCGAGCTCTCTCGCAGCGGCAACTTACTCACGTGACCCGCCGTTGCGGCGCAGGTAACGAGCAGCAACCCCCCGAGCGTGGCGGCGAGGGCGCCGGCGTTCGCGATGAAGCTCGCGGCGAGCGCGCCGATTGCGTTGCCGGCCGATTGCAGCGCCGCCATCCACGACGACGCGATCCCAACGCGCGCGCGCTCGACGAAATCCGGAATGATCGCTTGATAGGGTCCGATCGCGATGTTCAACGCGGCTTGGAGCGCGACGAACGCCGCGATCAGTGCGACGAACGAACGCGCTTCGTAAAAAAACACGATCGCGGCCGCCCCGCCGATTGCGCCGACGACGTAGAACTCGATGCGGCGGCTGCCGTCGCGCCGGCGCTGGTCGGAGAGCAACCCGACGATAATCTGCACTACGGCGGCCGTCGCCGCGCCGATCGTTGCAAGCCGCCCATACGCGATGACGGCGTCGCTCGAAACCAGCTCGATCGTCCGTGCCTGGAGCGAGATCCCTAAGAGCGCGCCCCAGACCGACTGAATGCCGAGCCAGAAGAGTGCAAGCCGAAGCGGACTTGCCGAGGTGCCGACGTTACTCGTGCGTGCAGGCATAACGATATTCGACGATCGTATCGACGTCGAAGGCGAGCTCCGGTGCGCAGCCGCGCAACGCCTGCGCCGGCACCTGCAGCACGTGCAGCGCCATCGTCTCCAAGTCCGAGACCCTCAAACGCCCGGAGAGAAAGCGGATCAAAACGGCCGGCCCGACTAAGCTTGCCATGCGCCACGGCCGCTTTCGAGCTTCGAAGAAGCGCGTCGCCATAGCCGCGAGCTTCTCTGTGGCGCCCTGCGGAATCGAAAAGAGGCCGCCATTAACGACGCGTTCTCCCGCGAGCCTTATCCCGACCGGCGGTGCATTCGGAAAACGAGCGACGAACTCGCCGTACTCCGAGAGTGCGACGGCGAGGGTCCCTTGACCGACACGGGTGATGAAATCGCCGATTGCCGCTGCGGTGACGTATGGCAAGTCGCTCGTCGCATAGAGAAGCCGCTCGTCTTGCGGCCAGGCGCGGAGCGCACGGAGTAAGTTTTCGCTCCCTGAAGGGCTTTCGTCGACGAAACGATCGATCGCGGAGCTGCACGCGGCGCGCACCTCCTCGCCTCCGACGACCGCTATTTCGCTGACCCCTGCAGCGCGCAGCGCCCCGATCATGCTCGAGAGCATCGTCGTGCCGCGCACCGGCGCGAGCGCCTTCACGTCGGTGCCTGCCGCTTGCGCGAAGGCACCGTCGATCCGCCCGCCGGCGGTGATCACCGCCTTCACGTGAGTTTACTTCTTGGCGAGGGTCTTCTTTTTGCCGGCCACGGTGCGCTTGGGGCCCTTGCGGGTCCGCGCATTCGTCTTTGTGCGCTGCCCGCGAACCGGAAGGCCGCGCCGGTGGCGCAGTCCGCGATAGCAACCGATGTCCATGAGGCGCTTGATGTTCCCCTGCACTTCGCGGCGCAGGTCGCCTTCGACCCGCATCTGCAAGGAGTCGATCGCATCGCGCAGCTTCTTTTCGTCTTCTTCGCTCAGCGCCTTGACGCGCAGGTCGGGATTAACGCCTGCGAAGGCGAGCAGCTTCCGCGCTGTCGGCGCGCCGATCCCGAAGATATAGGTCAGCGCTACCTCAACGCGCTTCTCGCGCGGCAGATCGATTCCAGCAATACGAGCCATGCAATAATTTCCTCTTTTTAGTCTTTAGTCCTGAGCCTGTCGAAGGGCCTGAGCCTGTCGAAGGCCTGTCGAAGGGCCTTCTATCCCTGAACCTGCTTGTGCTTGGGGTTGACCTCGCAGATCACCCGCACCTTACCGTGGCGGCGAATGATCTTGCATTTTTCGCACATTTTCTTGACCGATGGTCTAACTTTCATCCTAAACTTTACCTTTAGAATCCTGAGCTTGTCGAAGTACTATTTATACCTGTACGTGATTCTTCCGTGCGTGAGATCGTAGGGCGAGAACTCCACGAGAACGCGATCCCCCGGGAGGATACGGATGAGGTGCATCCGGATCTTTCCGGAAACCTGCGCGAGCACACGGTGCCCGTTCGTCAGCTCGACCCGGAACATGGCGTTTGGAAGCGGTTCCACGATCGTGCCCTCCACCTCGATGGCCTCTTCCTTCGGAGTCGACGTTTTAGCGGCTTTCTCCGCGCTCGCCTTACCCCGCGGAGGATGTCCGCCACGCCTGCGTGCCATCTCAGCGGGCTGTCATCTTACGCGATCGCCTCCCGCTCCGGGCGATAGCGCTCGATTGCCGGATCTTCCCCATAATCGCGGAGCGTGAGAATCTTCGGGCCATTCTCCGTTACCGCGATCGTGTGCTCGAAGTGCGCTGCGAGCTTACCATCTGCCGTCACGACTGTCCAGCCGTCGGGCAGGATTCGGATCTTCGGGCTCCCCTGCGTGATCATCGGTTCGAGCGCGAGGACCAAGCCTGGACGCAGCTCCATACCGGTTCCGCGCTTCCCATAGTTGGGGACCTGCGGCTCTTCGTGCATCGCGCGCCCAACGCCATGCCCCACGAGCTCGCGGACCACGCCGTACCCGTGGCGCTCGGCGTGGGCCTGGACCGCCGCACCGATGTCCCCGACGTGGTTCCCGCGTTCCATCTGCGCGATCCCGATCGTCAAGCAGGTTTGCGTGACCTCGAGGAGCCGCCTCGCGCTTTGCCCGATGGTGCCAACCGGAACCGTCACGGCGCTGTCGCTAACGTAGCCATCGAGCGTCGTACCGATGTCGATCGAAAGCAAGTCGCCTTCGGCAAGAACGCGCGAGCCCGGGATCCCATGCACGACCTCGTCGTTGATCGAAACGCAGATCGATCCGCTGAAGCCGTTATAGCCCTTGAACGTCGGAACGCCGCCCGCGTCGCGAATTCCGCGCTCGGCGAGGCGGTCGAGCTCGCCGGTCGCCATTCCCGGACGTGCGGCCTTCATCAGGTCCGTCAGAACCTTCGACGTAATCCTTCCGCTTCGCCGCATAGCCTCGATCTCGCGCGCCGACTTCAAAGTGACCATCGGCTTACTTGCGCGCATGCTCCGAACCAACTGCCGCTGCAATTTTTTCGGCAACGGTGGCAACGCTTGCAAGCGCATCGACCTCGACCAGCGTGCCGGCCTTGCGGTAGTACTCCACCAGCGGGCGCGTTTGAAGATCGTAGACTTCCAACCGCTTCGCGACGGTCTCGGGACGATCGTCTTCGCGCTGGACCAACTCGCCGCCGTCGTCGTCGTCGATGCCGGCAACCTTCGGCGGATTCGTCAGCGCGTTGTACGTTCGGCCATTGCGCGGATTCGTCCAGCGTGCGGCAAGGCGTGCAACCAGCGCCGGGCGATCGCCCTTGAAGAGCACCGCGGCTTCCAACGGCGCTCCCCGTCGCGCGAGCAGCGCGTCGAGTGCTTCGGCTTGCGCGACGGTACGGGGAAAACCGTCCATGATAAAGCCGTCGCGCGCACGTTCGAGCTCGTGCTCCATCATTTCGATGACGAGCCCGTCAGGTACGAGCTGCCCGCGGTGCATATATCCCTCGGCCTCTTTCCCAAGCGCCGTCCCGCGAGCGAGATTCTCGCGCAGGATGTCGCCGGTCGAGATCTGCTCCAGACCAAAGCGCTCGTGGAGCAGGCGTGCCTGCGTGCCTTTACCGGCACCCGGCGGCCCGAGAAAGACGACGCGCATCCGCGACCCTCGGATCCTACCGCTTGATGAAGCCGCGGTAATCGCGCATCGCGAGCCGCGCCTCGATCTGAGTGATCGTGTCGAGCGCCACACCGACGACGATGAGCAGCGACGTCGAGCCGAGATAGAAGGTCGTCACCGAGAGGCCGCGCTGGAGCATGCCCGGCAATACGGCGATCAGTCCGAGGTAGATCGCGGCGGCCGTCGTGATTCGCATCAGAATCTTGTTGAGGTAATCGACGGTCGGCTGACCCGGCCGGATCCCCGGAACGAAGGCCCCGGTCTTCTTGAGATTATCTGCGACGTCGCGCGTGTTGAGCACGATCGAGCTATAGAAGAACGTGAAAATCACGACCAGCAAGAAGTAGACGACGTTGTAGAGCATGCCGTTGGGGCTGAACCAGACGTTCAGCCACGCAGAGACGTTGCCTAGCACGTGCGCGATGCCGCCGGAATTCGCCGCCGCTTGGCCGCGCCCAAACCACGAGAGCGCCTGCTGCGGAAGCAGCAGGATCGAGATCGCGAAGATGATCGAAATGACGCCCGCATTGTTGAGGCGCAGCGGAATGTAGGTGGAGCGGCCGGCGAACATCTTGCGGCCGACGACGCGGCGTGCCTGCTGGACAGGCACGCGGCGCTGGCCCTGGTAGAGAAAGACGATCGAGATGATGACGACGATCGCGATCGCCATGTAGATGATCAGGTTGAGGATCGACTCCGCGCCCTGACTGGTCGACGTAAACGTCTGGCGCACGTACTGCGGGTAGCGCAGGACGATACCGATGAAGATAATTAGCGAGACGCCGTTGCCGATTCCCTTGTCGCTGATCTGCTCCCCGAGCCACATGAGAAACAGCGTACCGCCGACCATCGCGACGATCGCGTAGAGCAGATACCAGCTGCTCGTGTCGTAAAAGACGCCCGAGCGCTCCATCGAGATTCCCATGAACGTCGCTTGGACCGCCGCCAGGACGATCGTCAGCCATCGCGTGTACTGGCTGATCTTCTTACGGCCCTCCTCGCCGCCTTTCTTCGCCATCTCCTCGAGTTGCGGCAGCACCACGGTCATAAGCTGCATGATGATCGAGGCGTTGATGTAAGGTGTAATGCCCATCGCGATGATCGACAGCTTCTGGAGCGCGCCACCGGAAAGGAAGCCGAGCAGGTTGTAGAAGGCGCCGCTCTGCAGCACGCGCTGCCAGGCAGCTTCGTTCACGTTGGGAAGCTGCACGTGGATCATGAAGACGAACCACGCGAAGGCGAAGAAGACGAAGAGGACGCGCTGACGGATCTCCGGCACCAGCACCGCCGCGCGCAGGTTGTTGAACACTAGGCCCCTTCTACCTCGCTCGTCGTGACGTCTTCGATGGTCGCGCCGGCTGCGATCAGCGCCTCGCGCGCGCCCTTCGAGAAGAGCACGTCGCGCAGCCGAAGCCCGGCCGGCAGCGGCGTTTCGGCGCCGGTGCCGAGAATCTTGACGCCGTGCAGATCCGATTTTACCAACCCGCGTTCGCGCAGTGATTCAGGCGTGATCTCCACTGCCGGATCCCATTGGGTCAGGCGATGCAAGTTGAGGACGGCAAGACGCTTGCCGAAGTGCCCGCGGTCGCGCGCCTTCTGCGAGTAACCACGGCGATGGGGAAGGCGCCGTGCCCAGGCGGTCTGTCCGCCTTCAAAGGCCGGTCCCTTACCGCCGCCGGAGCGTACCGTCTGCCCCTTACCGCCCTCGCCGCCGGTCTTGACCATGCCGGAGCCGTGGCCTCGGCCGATCCGCTGTCGTTTCGGACGGCTGCCCGGCGCGGGTTTCAGGGCTCCAAGTTTGAGAATCGTCTTCTCTGCCATCGCTTTATGCCACGTAAATTTCTTTGACCGTCTTGCCGCGCATCGCTGCAACCTTTTCGGCCGTACGCAGCGACTTCAGCGCGGAAACCGTTGCCATCACCACGTTGATCGGATTATTCGTGCCTAGACACTTGGTGAGAATGTCGTGAATACCCGCCAACTCGAGCACGGCACGCATCGAACCTCCGGCGATCACGCCGGTGCCCGGCGCGGCGGGCTTGAGCAGCACGGTTGCGGCACCGACTTCGTGACGAACCTCGTGGGGAATAGTCTTCTCGACCATCGCGACCGTGATGAGGCTCTTGCGCGCCTGTTCGACCGCCTTGCGAATCGCTTCGGGCACTTCCGTGGCCTTGCCGATCGCGAAGCCGACTCTTCCTTTCCGATCGCCGACGACGACCAGGGCGCTGAAGCTGAAGCGCTTCCCGCCTTTGACGACCTTGGCGACGCGGTTTACCCTGACGACCGTCTCGTCCAGTCCGCTCCCGTCGCGTTCGCGTCCACGATATTGCATCAGAAATTCAACCCCGCTTCACGTGCCGCATCCGCAAGCGCCCGCACGCGCCCGTGATACTTGTAACCGCCGCGATCGAAGACCACCTCCGAGATGCCGGCGGCCTTCGCTTTGGCCGCGATTGCACTCCCGACCGCCTTCGCCGCGTCAACGTTCGTTTTCGAGGCCAGGTCGCCGCCAAGCGACGCGTCGCGGGTCGATGCAGCCGCCAGCGTGTGGCCGCGCGCATCGTCGACGAGCATCGCGTAGAGATGGTGCAGCGACCGGCGCACGCAGAGGCGCGGCCGTTCCTGCGTGCCCGATACCTTTTTGCGCAATCGAATGTGACGCTCGCGACGCGCGTGCGCTTTGCTCGTCACTTCTTCGCCGCCTTTCCGGCCTTGCCGAGCTTCTTGCGAATCCGCTCGCCCTCGTAACGAATGCCCTTGCCCTTGTAGGGTTCCGGTTTACGCAGACGCCGAATGTCGGCGGCAACTTGTCCGACGGCTTGCTTGTCGATGCCGTCGACGTGAATCTTGTTCTGTCCCTCGACCGAGAGCGCGACGCCCGCCGGCGGTTCGAAACTAACCGGATGCGAGTAGCCGAGGCTCAGGTTCAGCCGTTCGCCCGACTTCGCCGCGCGGTAACCGACGCCGGTGATCTCGAGGCTCTTACGAAAGCCTTTGCTCACGCCCTCTACCATGTTCGCGATTAAGGTGCGCGTCAAACCGTGCGCGCTGCGATGCGCCTTCGCGTCGCCTCTGCGCTCGACGACGATCTTGCCGTCGGAGAGCGTCACTTCGACCACGTCGGCGAGAATCTGCTGCCGCAACTGACCTTTCGGACCGCTGACCGAGACCACATCGCTCTCGACCTTGACGTCGACACCCGACGGGACGACGACGGGAAGTTTCCCTATCCGCGACATGACTCACCACACATATGCGAGGACCTCTCCTCCGACGCCCTGTTTCTTCGCCCGCTTGCCGGACATGATGCCCTGCGGAGTCGAGATGATCACGATCCCAAGTCCACCGAGCACGCGCGGAATCTCGGTCTTTCGCGTGTAGACGCGCAAACCGGGACGCGAGATCCGGCGCAGACCCGTGATAATCTTCTCCTTCTCCGGCCCGTACCGCAGCGCGATGCGAATCGTACCCTGCGGACCGGCATCCAGTCGCTCGAAGCTCTCGATGAATCCCTCGTCTCTCAGGATTTGCGCGATTGCCTGTTTGACGCGCGAAGCCGGTACGTCGACCGTCTTGTGGTTCGCCGTGTTGGCGTTACGAATGCGCGTGAGCATGTCGGCAATCGGATCGGTTATCGACATCTTCTCCCCCTCACCACGACGCCTTGGTCACGCCGGGCACGACGCCCGCGTGTGCGTTTTCGCGGAAACAAATCCGGCACATCGCAAACTTTCGCAGGTATCCGCGCGGCCGTCCGCAGACGCGGCAACGGTTGTGACGCCGGACGCCGAACTTTGGGTCGCGCCGAGATTTAACGATTAAACTCGTCTTTGCCATCAGCCGCGCCCTTTCTGCAACGGCAGGCCCATCGCTACGAGAAACTCGGAGGCCTCTTCGTCGGTCTTCGCCGTCGTCACGATCGTGACGTCCATCCCTCGCGCCTTGTCGACTTTATCGTAGTTGATCTCCGGAAAGACCAGCTGTTCTTTCAGGCCCATGTTGTAATTACCGCGTCCGTCGAACGACTTGGGCGGAAGTCCCCGGAAGTCGCGAATGCGGGGCAGGACCACGTTGAAGAGTTTGTCGACGAAGACGTACATCCGATCGCCTCGCAGGGTGACCTTCGCGCCGATGTTCATCCCGGCGCGCAGCTTGAATGCCGCAATCGACTTCTTCGCCTTGGTCACGATCGGACGCTGGCCCGTAATTGCGACCAACTCGCTTACTGCAGCGTCGAGCGCCTTCGGGTTCGCGATCGCCTCGCCAACGCTGACGTTGACGACGACCTTCTGCAGCTTCGGAATCTGGTTTACGTTTGCGTAACCGAAACGCTCCTGCAGTTTCGGGCGAATTTCTGTCTCGTACATTTTTTTCAAGCGCTCTGCCATGCCGTCAGGCTCCCTTAGCCGAGTCGCGCGCGGGCTCGCCGCAGCGCGCGCAAATACGATGCACGGTTCCTTCGGCGGTGCGCCCGCGGCGCAGCCGAGTCGGGGCCTTGCACTTTTCGCAGACGTACTGCAGCGTGGAGATCGGCATTGCCGCTTCCTTTTCGATGATGCCGCCGGTCTGGGACGAGCCGCCCATGTTGGTCGACTTCGTACCTTGCTTCGTGTGGCGTTTGACGATGTTGACCCCTTCGACGGTGGCGGTGCCCGCCGCGCTCTGCACGGCCTTGACCGTGCCCCGCTTGCCGCGCTCCTTGCCTCGACGGATCATGACCGTGTCGCCCTTGAGAATCGTTGCCTTCATTGCTTTCTTATAAGACCTCGGGAGCGAGCGACGCGATCTTGAGGAAGCCGCGTTCGCGCAACTCGCGCATAACTGGCCCGAAAACGCGCGTCCCGCGCGGGTCGAGGTTATCCTTTTCGCCTTTGATGATTACGCAGGCGTTGTCGTCGCAGCGCACGACCGATCCGTCGACGCGGCGAATCGGCGCGCTCGTCCGCACGACCACGGCCTTGACGACCTGTCCCTTCTTGACGGCCGCGCCGGGGATCGCGCTCTTCACGGTACCGACGATGACGTCGCCGACGTGCGCGTAGACGTGGCGTCCGCCGCCGCTGATGTGAATAACCAGCAGTTCGCGAGCCCCGCTATTATCGGCGACCTTGAGGCGCGTCTCTTGCTGAATCACTTCGCCCGCTCCAAAATCTCGAGCAGACGCCAGCGCTTCTCGCGTGAGTACGGCCTGCACTCAACGATCCGGACCATGTCGCCCACGTTTGCCTCGTTGCGTTCGTCGTGCGCTTTGAATCGCGTCGATTTGCGAACGATCTTTCCGTAGGCCGGGTGAGGCACGCGCGTCTCCGAGACGACGACGATCGTCTTGTCCATCTTGTTCGAGGCTACGCGCCCCTGTTTGACGCGCCGCTTGCCTCGAACCATCTCGGGGCCCGATACGTCTTGGTCCGCGATCTGGCCCGAGGGGGATTCGTTACGCTGCTCCATGCTCTCCCTCGGCGAGACGTTTCTCACAGATAACCGTTTGAATTTGCGCATAGGAACGGCGCATCGCTCGTATCTTGCTGAAATCGGTCAGATGGCCCGTACGCAACGCGAAGCGCAGATTGAAGAGCTCGGCCTTGACGTCGCGCGCCTTCTGCTGCAACTCCTTGATCGTAAGCTCGCGGAAACCATCGAGATCCTTCTTCACTATGCATCCTCCCGCGCTACGATCTTCGTGCCGATCGGCAGCTTTGCGGCAGCTCGGCGCAGCGCCTCACGGGCGACTGCCGGCGCGACGCCGGAGAGCTCGAAGAGCACGCGTCCTGGGCGAACGACCGCAACCCACAACTCGGGGTTTCCTTTGCCCGAACCCATGCGGACCTCGGCGGGCTTCTTCGTGACCGGCTTGTCCGGGAAAACCTTGATCCAGACCTTGCCGCCGCGCTTGATGTACCGCGTCATCGCGATACGTGCTGCTTCGATCTGCCGGTTCGACATCCAACATGGTTCCATCGCCTGCAAGCCATAATCGCCAAAACTCAGCGAATTGCCGCGCTGCGCCGCCCCGGTCATCCGGCCGCGCTGAACCTTGCGCCATTTCACGCGTTTCGGGGTCAGCATACTACTCGGATACCTCACTGACGGGAGCCGCCTCAACCGGCGCCGCGACGGGCTCCGCAACCGCGGATACGGGCTCCGCAACGGATACGGGCTCCGCAACGGATACGGGCTCCGCAACGGACACGGGCTCTGCAACGGATACCGGCTCTGCAACGGATACCGGCTCTGCAACGGATACCGGCTCCGCGATCGGTTCCACCACGGACGGTGCAACCGGTGCGGAAACGGCTTGTGCGATCGGCGGCGCTTGGGGCTGCGGGCGCTGATCTCTTCCGCGGCCGCGACCGCCACGGTCGCGACGGTCGCGTCCGCGATCGGCACGATCGCGCAGCGCGCCGTCACCGCGCGGCTGATCCGGCAAGACTTCGCCACGATAGATCCAGACCTTCACGCCGATTCGCCCGAAGGTCGTAAAGGCTTCGACCTGCGCGTAATCGATGTCGGCGCGCAGCGTGTGCAGTGGCACTTTCCCATCGGCGTTATGCTCGGTGCGCGCGATCTCGGCGCCTCCGAGGCGTCCCGAAACCTGCACCTTGATGCCGCGGGCTCCGGCTCGCATCGTTCGCATAATCGCCTGCTTCATCGCGCGCCGGAAGGCGATGCGCTTCTCGAGCTGATCGACGATGTTCTGTGCGACCAGACGCGCGTCGAGCTCGGCATGCTGGATCTCCATGACGTTGACCGAAACGTTCTTGCCGGTCAACAGTTCGAGGTTCTTGCGAATCTCGTCGATGCCGACGCCGCGCTTGCCGATGATGATGCCGGGTTTCGCGGTGTTCACGATGATGCGCGCTTGATTCGTTCGTCGCTCGATCTCGATTTTACTGATCGACGCGGATCGCATCCAGCGGTTAAACGACTTACGAATCGCGACGTCTTCGTGCAGCCAGTCGACGTAGTGCTTCTTCTCGAACCAGCGGCTATCCCATGTGCGCGTGATTCCCAGGCGCATGCCGACCGGGTGAATTTTCTGCCCCATTATGCTTCCTTGCTCTCCGCAACGGATTGCGCCGGCGCCGGC
>JBAUYZ010000098.1:0-1657 GCA_049585055.1 Candidatus Cybelea sp.
AGCCGCGCCCGCTCTTCGTCCCCGCGTTCGGCCTCCGGCTCGTTGCGCTCGCGCTCGCGTTCGAGCTCGCGCGCTCGTGCGACGCGATCGCGCAGTTCGCGTACCGTCGCGCGGGCCGCTTCCAGATCTCCGCGCGTGCGTTCCACTTCGCTCTTCAGTCCGGAGGTTTCGGCGCGGAGGCCGACGAGCTGCGCCTCGACGCGACTCTGCCGGTCGCGCGCGGCGTCGCGGTCGCCGATCGCAGCGTCGGCCCGCAGGTGAGCCGCGCGTAGCGCGCGCTCCGATTCGTCGAGCTTTTCACGCATCTCGACGAGCGCTTCGCGCAGGCTCGCCGCCTGGAACCGCCGCGAGAGAATCGATCGTTCGCGCACGAAACGGCCGCCGGTGATCGCACCACCGCCAGTGATCTGTTCGCCGTTCAGCGTTACGATCGTGTCGCGCAAGCCCCGCCCACGAACGAGCTCGATGCCGATGTCGAGCGTCGTCACGATCAGCACGTTGCCGACGAGAAAGTTTACGATGCCTGTAAATTCCGGCGCGGTGCGCACGAGCGTGTGGGCGTAACCCACGACGCCGGAAACTCGCGCCAGTCGATCGTCGAAGACGCGTCCTTCGCGCTTGGCAAGCGTGTCGAGCGGCAGGAACGTCGCCCGCCCCGCTTCCTTGCGATTGAGGAAATCGACACATCGCTCGGCATCCTCGGAGGTCGTGGTAACGACGTTGGAGAGCCGCGCTCCGAACGCGACGTCCATCGCGCGGGCGTAGCGCTCGTCGGTCGTGATGAGATTCGAGACGATGCCTTCGACACCGCGCAGCTCGCCGCGCTGCCAGGCATCGACGATCGCACGCGTACCCGGAACGTGTCCCTCGAGCGAGTTTTCCAGCTCTTCGATGGTATGCAGCCGCGATTCCGCGGCCTTGACCTCGACGGAATGGTCTCGGTGCGCGGCGAGGGCGCGCGATACGGCTTCCTGTGCGAGTGCCGCCTCTCGCTCTCCATCCTCGGCGCGACCGCGCGCGTCGAGCAGGGCCTCGTCCGCTGCCTCGAGTTGACGGCGGCGTTCGCTTTCGCGATGGACGGCGCCGCCTGCCGCGATCTCGAGCTGCTCGGCGCGTTCGCGGGCCGAACGCTCCTCGACCTCGAGGCGCTCGGCTTCGCCACGCAGACCCTCGGCCGCAACGCGCCGTTCGGCTTTGCGAGCGGCGAATTCGGCCGCGGCCGCATCGACCTCACGCAGACGGGTGAAGATCGCTTCGAGATTCCCCCGTGCCCGTGCCAGCGCGCCGGCTGCGGCAAGCTCGCGCTCGCGCGACTCGTCGATCTCGGCCGCGAGCGGCGCGATCCGCCCGTCGAGACCTTCGATCGCCGCTACGAGCGACGCTCCTTCGGCCGTGACGCGCGCCGCGTCTTCACTCGTCTGGGTCGATTGCCGCTCGAGCGCTTCGCGTCGCGCCAGTGCGGCCGCGTACTGAGCTTCTAGCTGCGCGAGTTCGCCGCGCTTGGTCTGCGCCTGCGAGCGCAACTCCTCGAGCTGCAGCTCGCACCGATAATGCTGCGTGCGCACCCGCGCGAGTTCGGCGGCGGCTTGCGCCGCCGCCGAGGCATTGCTGCTGCGCAGCACTTCGTTCTTGCCGATCTGCTCGCGCAGCGTGGCGG
>JBAUYZ010000099.1:0-49934 GCA_049585055.1 Candidatus Cybelea sp.
CTCACCGACCATCGTCGCCGCCTATCCGCCGGCGGACGTCGATCCGAAGAGCCTGCTGAAATCGCTACGTGAGAAGTACGGCCTCGTGCTCGCCGGCGGTCAGGGCGAGCTCGCCGGGAAGATCGTACGCTTCGGAACGATGGGCGACGTGAGCGAGGACGACGTTCTCGGCGCGCTCGCCGCGATCGAGACCGAGCTGCGGGTTACAAGTGGTGTCGCCGGAAGTACGGCATGACGAAGGGACGCGCGAACCACGGTACCGTGGAGAGGATCGCGTCGTCGAGCGGTGCGTCGTAGATGACCAGATAGGGGGCGAGTCGCGACTGATGGAGGCCGTCGCGGATATCGCTTGAGAGCGGAAAGAAGAGCGCCACGAAGAGCACCAGCCATAAGAGAATTGCGCCCTTCGCGAAGCCGATGAAGGCGCCGCCGATCGAGTTTCCGAGACCGAGGAGCGGCAGTTTGGCAATCGTGCCGAGCATGCGAGCGACGATCAGGATTGCGATGTAGGTGGCCAGGCCGGTCGCGAACATCCCGACCACGTGTGCGGATCCCGGACCGAGATTGAGCAGATGCTGGATCTGCCGATCGAAGCTGCCGTTATAGAACCACGGCGTTACGAGTGCGGCCGTCGCGGCGACCGCGCCCCCAAGCTCCGAGACGAAACCGCGCGTAAATCCCTTGTACGTAGCGATGACCAGCACGATGACGACGATGACGTCCACCCACGGGGCGGCCCCAAAGATCACGCTCGAATCGTCGCTGCGAATCGCTCGCGCATCGCGTCGAGCACGCGATCTACGGCGTCGTCGGCCTCCTCGTCGGTGATCGTTGCATCGAAGCGCTGTAACGTGATGCGAACCGCGAGACTCTTGCGCCCCTCGCCGACTTGCGCTCCGCGATACTCGTCGAAGACGGCGACGCCGGTGCAAAGCGCACCGAGTACTTCCGAGACCGTGCGCTCGATCTCGCGTGCGGAGAGCGCGATTTCGACTACGAGCGCGAGATCCCGATAGGTCGAGGGGAAGCGCGAAGGCGGCCGGTAATGCGGCGTCGCGTACGCCGGAAGCGCGCCGACGTCGAGCAGACAGAGATAGGCGTTTGCGGCGAGATCGTGCGCGCGAGTGACGCGTGGATCGACGCAGCCAATTGCGCCGAGCTCGGAGCCGTCGAGAATGACGATGCCGGTCTTGCCGGGGTGAAAGCCGCTCCGCGTTCCCGGCACGATCTCCGGGGCGCGTCCCGTCACGGCGCGCAGGAGCGCCTCGCAATCACCTTTCAAGTGCAAAAACGCCGAATCGCGCCAAGGCGGCTCGCCGCCGCGCGCGGCGGAGAAGCCGAAACCCAGCGACGTTCGCTCATCGATGCGTGCGCCGTCGCGCTGAAAAACTTGCCCGATCTCGAAGACGCGCGCCGGCGCACCGCCGGCGAGATATTCGATCAAACCGGGGGCGAGCGAGGCGCGAAGAAATCGATGCTCTTCCGAGAGGGGATTGCGCACCTCGACCGCTACCGCGTCGCCGGTTGGGCGCAGTGAGTGCGTGACGACTTCGCGATAGCCGAGACCGGCGAGCGTCGCTGCAAGCGCGTTCTCTGTATCGAACGCGGCGCTCGAGATTTCGTGCGCCGGGACCGACGGTACGACCGCAGGAATGCGGTCGTACCCCTCGACGCGCGCGACCTCTTCGACCAGATCGGCTGCGATGGTCAGGTCTCGTCGCCACGGCGGCGGCGTAACGGCGAGCGTGCCGTCCGCCTCCGCGACGACGTCGCACCCGAGCGCGCTGAGATGTTCGACAACGCGATCTGCCGCGATCGGCAGACCCAGCAATCGCTCGACCTCGGCGATGCGTAGTGCGACCGGCTCCGTTACGGTAAGGGCGCTGCCCGCGACGTGCGGGCGATACGCGGTCGCACCGAGCGCGCAGAGCAACGCAGCCGCACGCGCGGCGCCGATCTCCGTCAAAACGGGCGCAAGCGATTTCTCGTGACGCGACGATGCTTCGGTGCGCAGGCCGAGCGCTGCGCTCATGCGGCGAATGCGCGGACCGTTGAAGTTTGCCGACTCGAGCAGTATCGCCGTCGTCGTCTCCGTCACTTCGCTCGCGGCTCCGCCCATCAGCCCGGCGAGGCCGAGCGCCCGCTCGTCGTCTGCAATAACGAGCGCCTGCGGGCCGAGCTTTCGCTCGACGCCGTCGAGCGTCGCGAGTCGCTCTCCATCGCGCGCGCTTCGGACGACCAGTCGCAATCCCGCAACGTTCGCGGCGTCGTAGAAGTGGAGCGGCTGCCCGGTTTCGAGCATCACGTAGTTTGAGACGTCGACGAGATTGTTGATCGGGCGCTGCCCCGCAAGGGCAAGTCGTACGCGCATCCAGGCCGGCGCTGCAGCAACGGCGACGTCTTCGAAGCGTTGCGCCACGAAGCGGTAGCAGTCGGGCGATTCGATGGTAATCGAGGTTTGCTCATCGGCGGGTTCTTCCAGTATTCCCGGATTCTCGAAAGACGGCAACCGCAGGTCGACGCCGTACGAAGCGGCAAGCTCGCGCGCCAATCCGAGCATCGACATCGCATCGGGCCGATTCGCCGTAATCTCGACGTCGAGCACGTCCGTTGCGAGGCCGAAGAGTTCGACGACGTCGAGCCCCGGTTCGATCGACCCGTCGAGCTGCATGATTCCGTCTTCGAACCAGTCGGAGGGCAGCGCCAGCTCGTCGGCCGAGATCATCATGCCTTGCGACGCGACGCCGCGCATCGTGCGCGCCTCGATCGTGAGCTGCGGCAGTCTCGCGCCGATCGTCGCGACCGCAATCGTCTGACCCGTCGCCACGTTCGTCGCGGCCGTGGCAATCGTCAGCGGATGCTCGCGCGCCACCTCGACGCGTGCGACGAGCAGACGGTCGGCATTCGGATGCTTCTCGACGCTCGTTATTCGGCCGGTAACGACGCCCGCAATCGGCGGGCGCCGCTCGATCGCGGCGACCGGAAATCCAAGCATCGCCAAACGCTGCGCGATCGCTTCGGTATCGTCCGGCAGCGCGACGTACTCGCGTAGCCAGCTTATCGGGACGCGCACTCGATCAACTCAGCTGCCGGAGAAAATCGGGCTCGCTGGTGATGAAGCGGCGGATGTCGTCGACTTCATACCGCGCCAGCCCGAGCCGCTCAACGCCGAAACCGAACGCCCACCCCGAGTAGCGTTCGGCGTCGTAACCGACTTCGCGCAGCACGTTGGGGTGCACCATCCCGCAGCCGCCGAGCTCGATCCATCCCGATCCGCCGCACATGTTGCAAGCGTCGGTCTTGCCGCCGCATTTCGGACAGGTTGTGTCAACTTCGGCGCTCGGTTCGGTGAATGGAAAGTACGACGGCCGAAAGCGGACGTTTTGATTCGCACCAAAAAGCTCGCGGCAGAGCCCGGTGAGCATGCCCTTCAAATGACCGAAGTGTATGCCTTCGGCGACGAGCAGTCCCTCGACCTGATGAAATTGAAAGAGATGGCGCGCGTCGACCGCATCGCGCCGGAAGCACTTTCCCGGTGCGACGATCGCAACCGGCGGTGCGTGCCGCTGCATCGTGCGAATCTGTATCGGCGACGTGTGCGGCCGCAGCAGCACCGTATCGGTCAGCCAAAAGGAATCGAAGTTTTCGCGGGCGGGATGTTCGCTTGGAATGTTCAGCGCGTCGAAGTTATAGTAATCGGGCTCGGCCTCGGGACCGACGACGACCGCGAAACCGTGACGGGTGAAATAGGCGCAGCTTTGCGCGACGATCCGGCGGACCGGATGAATCGAACCGAGACCCGATGGAGTCCCGGGAAAGGTGACGTCGATCGAGGCGGCGAGGTCGGCTTCGAAAGCGCGCGTTTCGAGACGAGCGCGCAGCTCCTGCAAGCGCGCTTCCATCGCGGAGACCGCATCGTTGATCGCCTTACCGGCCTCCGGACGTTCTTTCGCCGGCAGCGTGCCGATCGTACGGCGAACTTTGGTGACTTCGCCGTTTCGTCCCAGATACGCGATGCGCACGTTTTCCAGTGCCTCTTCGTCGCCCGCGTCGTGAGCTGCGGCGTCGAAGCGGTCGCGAAGCCGGCGAAGCTCCTCTGCCAGTTCCGTCATCGCTTCCAAAGCAAAGCGCCCGGTTCGTTCTACGTTACCGGGCGCCTCCAAAACCGCTGTAGACTTTTTTGTGCGGCGGCCGAAAGGTTAGGAAGCTGAAGGGGCCGCGTGTAGCCGTCGGTACGCCAGGTAGGCGTCGATCGAGCCCGTTTGGGCGAAAAGCCTCCAGAAGAGATTGGACGTTGCCATGCGCTTGCAGTCTCCTTCTGAGCCGTCGGCTCCGGGGCGGCCCAATGACGTCGCCTGAGTATACCACGCGACTTTTAACACCGGTAGTCTTGACTTTTTGACCGCGAAACACTCTCTTGACAACGCTTGCTTTAAGGGGCATTTCTGCTCGCTTCGTAGAGCGCAATCGAGCCCGCAACGGCCGCACTCAAGCTCTCAGCCGGGCCCGTCATTGGAATCGCGATCACGCGTTCACAGAGCGCTTGCCAGGCTCCCAAGCCATGCCGTTCGTTGCCGACGACGAGCGCAAATGGAGGACGCAGCCCCTCACGGGTGAGGGGCGCACCGCCCGAGGCTAACCCCAGCACCCGAAGGCCGGCAGCAGCCGCCACCTGCCCAAACTCGTGCGGATCGGCAACTCCCAGGGATAGGCGAAAGATGGCGCCCATCGAGCCCCGGACGAGCTTGGGGTGGTACGGGTCGACCCCGAGACGCCCCAAGAGTACTCGGGTGCACCCAAAGGCATCGGCCGAGCGCAGGAGGGTTCCCGCATTCGCGGGGTCGCCGACGTCGGCGAGTACGAGCAGCGGGCCGCCCTCTCCAACGAGCTCGGCGGCACCGCGCAGCCGGGTGGGGCCGACCGCGACGATGCCGCTGGGCGTGACTACGTCGGAGATGCTTGCCGCCGAGGCCGGCTCGAGGAGGAAGACCGGCGTTTCCCCCGCGTCGAGTTCGCGCAACAGGGCAACCGAGTCGTAGGCCGCCTGCGTCGCGTAGATCTCGGCGATCGGGAACTCGGCAGCCACGGCTTCGGCGAGCAGCGTTGCCCCCTCGAAGGCGAAGCGCCCCTGCTCGCGCCGCCCCTTGTGGGTTCGCAGCGCCCGAACAGCCGCGAGGCGCACGGCCCGGGTGCCTAGCCGCGTCGCCATCGTCGTGCCACCCACACGCGGGTGCCGATCATGATCAGCCCGGCAAAAATCGCCGCGAGCACGATCGCGATCTTGTCGTTGAAATGGTGCGGGACCAGCGATCGGACGAACAGGTAGACCGCCGCGACGAAGACGAGCAAGAAGTACGCGAGCCACGCGATCTCGGCAGCGATGGACGAGCGAGGAGTCAATTGCGGCATCGGCGGTGCCGTATGCTTACGAGGCGGGGCAGAACCGTTCCGCCAACCTTGGCGCTCGATGGAAGAGCAGCCTCGGATTTTGACCTCGCGACGGATCTTCGACGGGCGCGTTTTCAACGTGCGGGTCGATGAGGTTGCATACGCCGATGGGACCACACATCGCCTGGACGTCGTCGAGCACGGCGCTTCGCTGGCGATCGTTGCGACGCCGTCGCCAACCGAGGTCGTGCTCGTGCGGCAGTACCGTCATCCCGCCGCCGCGACGCTTTGGGAGGTACCGGCGGGGAGCGCCGAAGATGGCGAGAGTCCGGCCGATGGCGCGCGGCGCGAGCTGCGCGAAGAGACTGGTTACCTTGCCGGACGAATTCGGCAGATCGGCTCGGTGTGGACGACGCCGGGCTTCTGCTCGGAGCTCATGCACTTCTTTCACGCGGACGAACTCGTTGCGGGCGAGCCGGCTTTCGACGACGACGAACGCATCGAGGTCGCTACCTTTACGCTTCCGGCGGCATGGCGGTTGCTCGCTGACGGAACGGCCGACGCAAAAACCGCGCTCGCTCTCTTTTGGTTGCAGGGCGGCGAAAAAAAAATTGGAAGTGGGTAATCCTCGCCGTCGTGGTTGCTACCGACGTGGCGGAGATTTGGTCTTGGAGGTTACGGTGGAAATACCTAGCGACATTGATGCCGTACTGAAACGAATGCTGGAGCGCAACCGGGACGGCGGAGAACAATCGGTGCTCGCGCCCGAAGACGAATCGTACTTGAACACGCTCGTCGCTTCGGTCCGAGTGGGACGCCGAGCGGTTCTGATCGTGGAAGATGCCGACGAACACCTGCGCTACATGTTCAGTAACGCGACTCGCGCCGAGGCGGTAACGATGCTCGGCAAAGTCGTCGAAGCGACTGGCCGTCGTCTCGCCGATGGAGACGACTAAGAGACTAAGGTAATCCCGTCGACCTTTCCGTTGGGCGCGACTTCGAAGTCGTAGTGATACTGCGCGCGCGGATAACGAACGAGGAACTCGTAGAGCGTGTCGCCGTTCGATTCGGTGGAGCTCGAGATCGGAACGATGACCTCCAAACGTCCCAGCGATGCGAAATTCTCTCGCGCAACCAGATCGTCGGTGAGATACGCGCTGAAGCTCGGCGTAAGCTCCGAGCGATCGAGGCGTTTCGACGCGAGGCGGTTCAGCCAATCCTTCGCGCGGGTGACGACCGCGTTATCCAAACGAGCGTGCGTCGGCGGGACGAGCACGTCCAGCACGTGCGCGCCGATCTGTTCGGGGATCGTAACGCTTCCGTGAACCGAGTCCGAGTTCGAAAAGACGATGACGCCGATATGGTCGCCCGGGATCTGTGCGTTCATCGCGCGATACCCTGAAATCTCGCCGTTCGACCAAACGAACTCTTTGCCGCCGCGCCTGTCGATGACCCAACCCATGCCGTAATGCGTCGGTCCGCTGCCGACGGCGGGCGTATACATCGTGCGAACGGCATCGACGCGCAGCAAGACCGGCATCTCGATATCCCATTTCGCAAGGTCGTCGATCGTCGAAACGAGGCCCGACGATCCTTGCAGCCACGCCGGATCCCAGGTCGGCGCTGGGACGAAGCTCCGCGCCGCGCGCGTGTATCCCGTGGCGTGCGCGGGCGAGATGCCGTTGTCGCCTGCCAGGAACGAATGGTCCATGATCAGCGGAATGAAGATCCGCTGCTCGAGAAAGTCCGAGAGCGTGACGCCGCTCGCGCGCTGCACGATAAGGCCTAAGACGAGATAGTTCAGCGGATTGTTTGCATAGACCGTGCCCGGCGGGGCAGCCGGTTTCAATTTATCGACGGCCGCGAAGGCGTCGGCTAGCTTAACGGAGCGGGTCATATCCGGCGCTGCCCCGGTGGCGGCGTAGTTCGGCAGTCCCGACGTCTGGGTTAGCAGCTGCGCGATGGTCACGTCGGCTGCGACCTTCAGTTCGGGGACGTACTTCGAGACCGGGTCGTCGAGCTTGAGTTTACCGTCCTGCTCGAGCAGCAGAATCGCCGCGGCCGTGAACTGCATCGTCAGGCCTGCGGCAAAGAACTCGGTATCGGGGGTCATCGCCGCGTGCGGCGAGAGGGTAGCAAACCCAAAGCCCTTTGCATAGACCAAGCGCCCGTCCTCGACGACGCCGATCGCAATGCCGGGCGTTCGCCCGGAGTGCAGCTCGTCGAGGGCGATTCGGTCGATACGATCCGAAACCGCCGGTGGCAAAGCAGGCATCGTCTGGCTGGGGGCCGCCAAAGGTTGCGCCGATGCCAAGAAACCGACGATTAGAGCCGTCCGAAGGACGGCGCCAAAGCGTCTCATTACAATGGTAATTATATACCATTATCCGGCCTCGGCCGCTAGGTGTTTGTCGTAACCAGGCCTTATGCCGAATTTTGTTCGAGGACGGCGCGCAAAGAGGGAGTAAAGCCGTGGTTTCTGTCACCGATCGCCGATGAATTATTCGGAGAAAGGGTGTCTTTGACGACTACTTCTGGGACGCTTGCTTGGCCAGATTGAGGAGGGTGCCGAAAGCCTTCTGGTCCCTGACTGCCAGGTCGGCGAGCGCCTTACGATTGAGCGTGACACCCGACTTCTTCAGACCATGCATGAAGACCGAATAGGAGAGGCCCTCGCGGCGAACCGCGGCGTTGATCCGGCTGATCCAGAGCGAGCGGAAATCGCGCTTGCGAACGCGCCGGTCGCGGAAGGCATAGGCCAAAGATTTGAGTAGCGCCTCATTGGCAACCCGGTAGTTGCGCCGGCGTGCCGCACGAAAGCCCTTGACGAGCTTCATGACCTTGCGCCGGTGCTTGAGGCCGCTTACGCCGCGTTTGATCCGTGCCATTGCTTACGTCCCCCTTACACCAGGTAGGGAATCGTCGGCGCGAGCCGCTTGAGGTCGCCCTTGAACGTCGGCTGGTCCTTGCGGAAGTTGCGCTTGCGTTTGCGCGACTTCTTGCTGAGGATGTGACCGCATCCGCTAAACTGATGGCGATGCGTCACTTTGCCCGTCGCTGTGACCTTCACGCGCTTGGCTGTCCCTCGATGCGTTCGAATCTTCGGCACTGGTTCGCTCCTTCGTAGGTACTGTAAACTTCGGTGGTCCCGTCGGCGCCGCGCGCGGCGCCAAAATCATGAACATATTCTTGCCTTCGAGCCGCGGCTCGCGCTCGACCATCGCTAGCGGCGCCATATCCTCGACCATGCGATCGAGCAGCTTCCGACCGAACGACGTATACGTGATCTCGCGCCCACGAAACATGATCGTCACTTTAATCTTGCTTCCGTCGAGCAGCAGACGCTCGGCCATGCGCGCCTTCGTCTCGTAATCGTGCATCTCGATCTTCGGCCGGAGCTTGACCTCCTTCAGCTCGAAGTGCCGTTGCTTCTTACGAGCGTCTTTGTCTTTCTTCGACTGCTCGTACTTCAGCCGTCCGTAATCCGCGATCTTACAGACCGGCGGCTGTGCGCTCGGAGAGACTTCGACCAAATCGAGCCCGGCGGCTCGTGCGCGCATCAGCGCGTCTTCGGTTTGCAGAATCCCGAGTTGATTCCCGAGTTCGTCGATCACCCGCACCGTACGGATACGAATCTGATCGTTGATGCGCAGCTGTTTTGCTATGGGACCTCCAAATAAAAAAAAGCGCTGCCGGAGCGCCCCACCCTGGAACCCGCCGAGGGTCCCCTCAAGTGAAGACCGGATCGCCCGAGGGCATCCGGTGAGCGGCCCGAGCCGCTGCTTCGGCTCGCCAACGATATCACGCCGGGACGGGGGAGTGTCAAGGGCGGCGGCCGACCGCTCCGACGGCATCGGTGAAACGCTCCAGTAAGTAAGCAACCGCGGCGTCGTCGATCACGAGCGGCGGAGCGATCCGAAGCACCTCTCGGCGCGTATCCTTCGCCGCGATGCCGCGTTCGAGCAGGGCCTCCGAGAGGTCGTGCGCCGGAATCGTGAGGGCGATCCCGATCAACAAGCCACGCCCTCGGACTTCCTCGATGAGGGGCGAATCGATTGCCCGCAGACCGCGCACGATTGCCGCCCCGGCGCGCCGCGATCGCGCCGCGAGATCCTCGGAGACGATCACATCGAGGGCCGCGTCGGCGACCGCCGATGCGAGCGGATTGCCGCCGAAGGTGCTGCCGTGATCGCCGGGACCGAAGAGGCCCATCAGCTCGTCGTTGGCAAGCGCCGCGGAGACGGGATAGTAGCCGCCGCCGAGCGCCTTTCCCACGATGAGGACGTCGGGCTTTACGCCTTCGTGATCGCAGGCGAACATATCGCCGGTGCGGCCGAAACCGGTCTGCACTTCGTCGGCGAGAAAGAGCACGTTGCGTTCGTCGCAGAGCTCGCGCACGCGTCGAAGGTAACCCTCCGGCGGGACGTTGACGCCGCCCTCACCCTGGATCGGTTCGAGGAGCACGGCGCACGTGTTTGCGCTGATCGCGTCTTTCAAAGCGCTCGCGTCGCCGAACGGAACGGCAACGAAACCGGGCAGAAACGGACCGAAGCCCGCGCGATACTCCGGCGTCGTGCTCGCGCTCACCGCCGACATCGTTCGGCCGTGGAAGTTATTCTGGAAGACGACGATCTCCGCGCGGTCTTGGGCGATGCCCTTCGCCGCATATCCCCACCGCCGCGCGAGCTTGATCGCAGTCTCGACCGCCTCGACGCCGGTGTTCATCGGCACCGCCTTGTCGTAGCCGCAGATCCGCGTCAGCTTCTCGAGAAAGCCCGGCATCCGATCGTTGCGCAGCGCACGCGAGGTCAGGGTGACGCGCTGGCCTTGCTCGACGAGCGCGGCGTAAACGCTGGGATGGCAGTGACCGACGTTGACCGCGGAGTAGGCGCTGATGCAATCGAGGTAGCGCTTGCCCGATACGTCCCAGAGCCAAACGCCCTCGGCCCGCTCGACGACGACGTCGAGGGGCGCATAGTTGGCAGCGCCGTAGCGCTCCTCTTCGGCGATCAGGTCGCGGGCCCGATCCGAAAGGAGATACACGCCGTCGCTCTTAAGGAATTTTCCTTGGCTACCCTCTTCGGCCGTCTCGAGCGGCTTATCGCTCGCGACCATCCTGGCGTCGCCTCCACGGGGCGGACGATTGCGTACGTGCATCCGTCGCGGCGGGAGCGTTCGGCCCTGCTCCTGCACGGCATGAGCGCGAGTCCTTTGCAGTTTGAACGCCTCGCTCGCGACCTCCACGCTCGCGGATATAACGTCCTTGCGCCGCGCCTTCCGCACCACGGTCACGCCGACCGCCTTTCGCCGGCGCTGGAACGTTTGCGGGCCGACGAGCTTCGCGAAGCCGTCGACGATTACGTCGCAATCGCACGTGAGCTCGGCGAGAGCGTCAGGGTCGCCGGATTCTCTCTCGGAGGGATGCTTACGGCGTGGATCGCGCAACATTACGAAGTCGAACGGGCGATTCCGATCGCACCGTTCTTCGGCATTTCTTGGATTCCGAACCGCCTGATGGGACCGGTCGCCGATCGGTTGCTGCGGGTGCCGAATCGCTTCCATTGGTGGAATCCGATTCTTCGCGACCGCCGCTCCAGTACGACCGGTTATCCACGCTACGCCACGCACGCCATCGCCCAAGCCTACCGGATCGCACAATCGTTACTCGACGAAGCGCGGGAGAATCGCCCGGCCGCCAGGCAAATCACGATCGTTGCAAACGCTACGGAAGTCGCGGTTAACAACTATGCGATCCGTCGCCTCTACGAGAACTGGCGCGCTCATCTTCCCGATGCGGTCGAACTCGCGGTCATCACCGGACTGCCGCTCTCGCACGACATCGTCTCGCCGATGCGACCGTGGCGGCTCGCCGATCGCGCGCATCCGCACCTGCTGCAGGCGATCGACCCCGTCGCCGAACCAGTGCAGACCGCTCAGTTATAACGGCGTAGCGTCGGCCGCCCGTTCGCAGATCACGAAGTAGAGCTCGTCGCGAAAGAATCCGTCATGCCGCAACGCTGTTTCTGGGCGAAGACGCCGGCCCTGATCGAGTACCATGACGCGGAATGGGGTGTGCCGCTCCACGACGAGTCTTCCCTTTTCGAGTTGCTCGTGCTTGAAGGAGCGCAAGCCGGATTGAGCTGGGAGACGGTGCTGCGCAAGCGCCTGCGCTACCGCGAGCTCTTCCGCGGCTTCGATCCGGTTGCCGTCGCGCGCATGACTCCCGCACGCATCGAGCGAATTCTCTCGGATCCGGGCATCATCCGAAATCGAGCGAAGGTCGTGTCGGCCGTCGGCAACGCGCGGGCTCTACTCCGCATCCGTGACGAGTTTGGAAGCTTCGACGCCTACATCTGGCGATTCGTCGGCCGCAAGCCGATCGTCAACCGGCGCCGCAAAGCCGGCGAGATTCCGGCCTCGACGGACGAGTCAAAGGCGATGAGCGCCGATCTCTACCGGCGCGGATTCCGCTTCGTCGGACCGACGATCTGCTACGCGTTCATGCAGGCTGCCGGATTGGTGAACGATCACTTGCTAACGTGCGCTTGGAGGAGAGCGAAGTGATCGGCGTAGCGGCGCCGCCGGCGCTCGCGGCGAGCGCGCCCGCTGCGCCGGGGATTGTTCTTCCGGACGGTACCTATCGCTATCGAATCACCGTACGCGGCAGCGTTAGCAGCAGCACGGTCGTCGTTCGCCACGAGAGCGGCCTGATCGTCATCGACGAAAGCGCGTCGACGGCGGGCATCCCCATCGTAACCCAGCGTAGAATCGATGCGTCGACCCTCGCGACGCTCTCGTACACGATCGACGCCGGCGCCGTCCACGCCGTCGTTACGATAGCCGGCAACGAAGCCACTGTGACGCAGGGCGACTATCAGGGGACGGTGCGCGCGGCAGCGGACGCGCCCTTCATCGTGACCGAGAACTTAGTTGCGCCGTGGGTGCAGCTTCCCGCGACGCTTCACGCCACCGGTACGAAGAAGGTGACCTTCGCGTGTCCGTGCGGCGAGTTCGTAGCGATACCGTTGACCGTCGTGAGCGATCGTGCGGGCGTGCTCCGCGTTCACGGCTCCGACGGCGTCGACGCCACCCTCTGGTTCGATCCGCGCACACTCGTGGTCGAGCGTTTTGAGGTTCCGGCGCAAAAATCGGTGGTCGTGCTGCAGTCGCAGGACCCGCACGTTTCGCGGTTCCATTTCGTCGCGCCGACGCCGCTGCCGCTGCCGGCGGCAAACTACGCATCGCGAGACGTCGCAATTCGTGCCGACGACGGCGTGATGCTCGCCGGAACGCTGACGACTCCGAATGCTGCGGCGACTCCGATGCCGGGATTCGTTTTGGTTCACGGGAGCGGCTGCATCGATCGCGACGAGACGATCGGACCGAACAAGGTCTTTGCGCAGCTTGCGAACCGGCTCTCGAACGACGGCTACGCCGTCCTGCGCTACGACAAGCGTTCGTGTGGAAAGAGCGGTGGAAAGTTTGCGCAGCGCAACCGGTTAATTGCCGACGCTCGCGACGCGATCGCGTTTCTGCGCGCGCTACCCGGCATCGACCCCAAGCGCATCTTCGTACTCGGTCACAGCGAGGGCGGCGAGCTCGCACCAAGCATCGCGATTGACGACGGCCGCTTGCGCGGAATCGTCTTGCTCGCGCCCCCGGCGATTCCGCTGGAGCAAGTTCTCATGCAGCAGACGCTTCGTAACGCGACGCCTTCGAATCGCGCGCAGCTCGAAGTGAAAGAGAAGACGCAGCTCGCGAACATCGCCGCGGGCAAGATCTCGAGCCCCACCGCGGCGTGGCTGCGCAGCTCGTTCGGTATCGACCCCGCCGACCTCATCGCGAAAGTGCCCTGCCCAATATTGATTCTGCAGGGAACGAAGGACTTTCAAGTGCTCGCCGCCGATACGCCGCGACTCGTCAACGCCGCGCGCGCTGCGAATCGCAACGTTACCGTCGTGATGCTGCCCAACGACGATCATCTCTTTCTCAAACTCGACCCGGGAAAACCCTCGACCGGCGTCGAGTACTTTGCGCCGTCGTACCTCGACCCCGCGCTCTTCAGCGCGATCGAGAGCTGGCTAGCGAATCAGATGTAGTGTCGCAGCTGCGGCCAGAGCTCGCCCAGCGGTTTCGTGATGCCGGTGCAGAGCGAGATCGGAATGTTCTGCTCGTACGAGATCACCCACGGCGAATCGAAGCGCGTGACGAGCCGCGCGCCGCGGAAGAGTCCCGGAAAGTCGGTCCGTCCGCAGTCGCCATTGACGTCGATGATCACGTTGCCGGTATACCCGTGCGTTCCCCAGAGCCAGTAGTTGTTATGGCCCGAGATGGCGGGCGGCAGACCGTAGCGCGGACCGAAGAAGTCAATCGCGGCCGCTTCGCCGTAGTTGCTGGCGACGATCGCCGCCTGCGCGCGCTCGTCGGGCGGCAGCGCCGCATAGATCTGCGCGACGGTCGCCGCGAGCTGCGGCCAGCCGTGCATATCGGCCCAGTCTTCGGGAAGCACCGAGGTTCGAAAACGCTCGGTCTGCATCGTCGACTTCTTGAGGTGCAGCGCGTCGCCGACGGCGGCGGCGTATGCGACCATCGACGGTTCGGAGAGCACCGGAAGCGAGAAAGGCATAAAGACGAGTCCCGCGGCAAAAGCGACGACGGCGATCGCGCCTTGCAGCCAGACCCAACGCTTCGTCCAGGCTTCGATCGCGACCCCGCCGCCGGCGAGAAGCATCGGGTAGGCGTTTCCGGCATAGTAATGCTTCGCGTGCAAGCCGATCATCATCACCGTTAGGACGACGTACGCATAGCCGAGAAAGCGCGCCGTGCGGTTGCAGAGCAACCAGATTAGCCCGACGATCCAGACCGGTGAGAGGAAGAGATTCATCAACAGCAGCTGCTGCAAGAGGTAGAGCGCGGGGCTCGCAACGAGATTTTTGCCGTTCTGTCCGTTGCGCAGCAGCTCCCACATCGGAAAGCCGTGCTGCGCTTGCCAGAGCAAGTTCGGTAACGCGATCGCGACCGCGAGCCCGGCGCCCGCTACGAACCACCGAGATGCAAGCACCCGGCGCTGCTGCGCAAGCAGCAGCCCCACGACGAGCGCGATTGCGAAGAAGGCCACGCTGTACTTGCTTTCGAGGCTGAAACCGATCGCTGCGCCGGCGGCTAGCCACAAACGCGGATCGCCGCCCTTGACGATGCGAAGAACGTAGAGCGCCGCCAGCGGCCAGAGCCATAGCCCAACCATATCGGGGCCAACCTTCATACCAAAACTCATCAGGACGTTGGCGAAGAAGAATGCGAGCGCGGCAAGGATTTGCGCGAAGACGCCGCCGCCGAGCTCGATCGCAAGCAAACACGTGACGTAGACTCCCGCGGCGGCAAAGATTGCCGGCAGCGCCCGCAGCAGGAAGAGCGAGTGCCCGAAGAGCTGCGAGCCCGCCCCGAGGAGCGGCACGACCGGCGGCTGATCGACGTATCCCCACGCCGGGCGGAACCCGCAGATGATGAAGTAGAGCTCGTCCCGGAAGAAGCCGTAGTGCGGGTTGCCGGCGAGATGTGCGGCCAGCGTGAGAAGCGCGGCTATTGCAGCAACTCTCGTGCGCACGGTGTGCTTACGTCGGGTCGAAGGCGCCGCTGCGAATCATGTTCTCGGAAATGTCGCGAGCGCGGCGATAGCGGCTGCGCGCGGCATCATCCGTTCCCGGCGGAAGCTCGGACTGAATTAGTTCGAGTTCTTCGTCGAACATCGTGCCGAGCGAGGCGGGCGTGTACGAACCGGGATGACGGAGACGCTGCGCGATCATCAGCCGGTAGATTCGGTCGGTCGCGAGATCTTCCATGTAACCGTCGAGCAGACTCGCGCCCCGCCCTTCGAGCACGCCGTTGCGGTAGCGAATGACGGTGCGCACGGCCGCGCGCGTCCCCTCGAGCGTCGTCGCGCCGGTCCCCGCGGGAGAGGGCCGCAGATCGGGATGAACGGTCGGCAGCGACGGACGTCGCCCGAGCTGGTTCGGAGCGGGAAACTCTGCGACCGCGATCGCGTTTTGATCGGGATGGCCCGTCCAGGCGCCGTCCATCAAGCAGCCGGCTTCGTTCGCCTTGTCGCGCCTTAGCACGGCGAGCGCGCGTGCGTTGAGCTCGGGATCCTCTCTGCTCGGATAGAGCGCCGTCATGCCGCCGATCGCAAGCGCTCCGTGCTTGTGGGCGATCTCCGGCAAGAGCGTGCGCACGCCTTGAAAGAACGGAACGTCGAACGGAATCGCGTTGCGGTCGGGCAGGAGCCATTGCGGGTCCTCGAAGTTGTAATGGATCAGACTCGCCATGTAATCCCACCGGCCGAGATTCAAGCCGAGAATGTACTCGCGCAGGTTGTAGAGGAACTCTTCCATCTCGTACGCGAGCGGATGCGATTCGACCAGTGCCATCGCCCGAATCGAGTCGCGTCCCCAACCTTTTGCCTCGAGCAGTGCGTCGAAGACGTCCTTCCACCACCGCGCTTCTTCGGCCGACTCCGATTTCGGGATATAGATGCAGAGCGGATGGCGCAGCCGGTCGTACTCGAGCGTAAAGACGAGCAGCGCCACATCGAAGAGGGAGGCGCTCGTGAGCGTCTGCGTGATGACGCCGGCCTGCGAGAGGTGCAGTCCGCGCACGCGGTTCCAAACGACGGTCGAACTCGGCGCGATCGCCACGGTGCCGCCGCGTTTGGCATCCTCGTAGGCGAGCTCGCCGTAGAGTGCCGCGACGATGTTGCGATGACCGAGCATAAGATGCTCCCACGTGTTGGTCATCGAGTCTTCGAGATCGAGCATCACGCCCGGTGCGCCGGAGTTGAGCATCTTGACGCAGAGTTCGGCATCGTCGGCCGGACCGGTCATCTGGTTGCGCTGATCGGCGCACCATGCCGGCAGTTCGACGTGCCACGCCGCCGCCGTCGCCTCGGAGGCAGGGAGATACTCCGGCAAGCCGCCCGCGTGCGCGCGCGCCAGTCGCTCTTTGCGAGCTCGCGCAAGCGACTGCTGTACCGGAGTGAAGCGCCGGTGCAGCGGAAGATAGAAGGCGGCGAATCCGGCCGGCAAATGGCGCTCGATGGAGAAGCCGGCCGGAGCGACGTTCATGCCGTCGTTACGCCCGCACGGCAGTCTCGTAGAACTGCTCGGCCTCGGTCGATCCCGCGAGTGCCGTCGTGGAAGCTTTGCCCTCGCCGATGACGCTGGCGACTTCGTCGAAATAACCGGTGCCGACCTCGCGCTGATGGCGGGTCGCGGTGTAGCCGAGCGGCTCGCTCGCAAATTCCTGCGCCTGAAACTCCGCATACGCGCTCATGCCGCGTGCTTTGAAGTCGTGCGCGAGTTTGAAGAAGCTGTGATTGAGCGCGTGGAAGCCGGCCAGCGTTACGAACTGGAACTTATAGCCCATCTCTCCCAAGCGCTCTTGGAATGTTCCGATCGTCGCCGCATCGAGCTTCTTCTTCCAGTTGAACGATGGCGAGCAGTTGTAAGCGAGCAGCTTGCCCGGGAAGCGCGCGTGGATCGCATCCGCGAAACGCTGGGCTTCCTGCAGATTCGGCTCGGACGTCTCCATCCAGAGCAGATCGGCATATGGTGCGTAGGATAATCCTCGCGCGATGCAAGCTTCGATTCCGGGTTTGCATACGAAGAAACCCTCGGACGTACGCTCGCCGGTGAGAAACGCGCGATCCGCCGGGTCCACGTCGCTCGTGACGAGCTTCGCGGCATTTGCGTCGGTGCGCGCGATCAGCACCGTCGGAACGTCGAGCACGTCGGCGGCGAGACGCGCCGCGAGCAGGTGCCGCACCGCCTGCTGCGTCGGAATCAAAACCTTGCCGCCCAAATGGCCGCACTTTTTCTCCGAGCTCAGCTGATCTTCGAAGTGTACGCCGGCGGCGCCGGCGCGGATCATCGCCTTCATAAGCTCGAAAACGTTGAGGGCTCCGCCGAAGCCCGCCTCAGCATCGGCGACGATCGGTAGATACCAATGCGTTCCGCCGCGCCCCTCGAGCGATTCGATCTGATCGAGCCGCGCGAGCGCGTTGTTCAGCCGTTCGACGAGCGCGGGAACGCTGTTGACGGGGTAGAGGCTTTGGTCGGGGTACATCTCGCCTGCGACGTTGGCGTCGGCCGCTACCTGCCAGCCGCTACAGTAAAGCGCCGGTAGGCCGGCGCGGGCCGCCTGGACGGCCTGATTACCGGTGAGAGTTCCCAGCGCCGTGACCGGCTCGTCGCTCTGAAGGTCGCGCCAGAGCCGCTGCGCGCCCATCCGCGCCAGGCTCTGCTCGGCGACGAAACTCCCGCGCAGACGATAGACGGCCTCCGCGCTATATCGCCGCTCGACACCCCGCCAGCGGCTCGCGCTCTTCCACGACTCTTCTAGGCTTACAGCACGTCCGTCGCTGCTCAATTTCCGCTCCTTTGCATGCCTCGAGCTGAAACTTGGATCGGTCTGGATTGTCGATTGGCAAATATTGGATGGTTTAATATTTACTCTTGGACCGATAAGTTATTTACCCGATATACGACATGCATTAACCGAAGTCAAGGCTTAAGAACGAAGTCAAGGCTTGAGTTAGAACGGGAGTATCTTATTTGGCAAGATAGCGCGCCACGGCGAGCGACTGCGCGCTCCCGGTTCCCGCAGTTCCCGCCACGATGATTTTGCCATCCGGCGCGATCGCTCCGCCAGGTCCGCGCCCGCACCCGGCGGTTGCCGCGAACGCGACGACAGCGACGGCAGACGTGGCGAAACGTTAAGCCCGCATCGAGGGGCTCTTCGCGCGAGATTAGGGCGTTACTTCGTACAGCTCGTGCCAGTCGTCGAGCTTGGCGTAATCGTTCGCACCGCCCAGCGCGCCAACGTCGTGCGGATTCACTAGAACGAAGACGCGGCGATCCCTCGCCCAGACCTTATAGCGCGCAACGTCGAGCTTGTCGTCTGAGACGATGACGCGCCCCGGGAGCGAACGGTCGGCGTACGCGCCGTAGGCAAGCGAGGTCGCGTCGAGCCAACTCGTGACGATCACGCTGCCCGGAGGAGCCCAGGGCCGCACCGCGCGGATGACCCACCGTCCGCCTTCGCCCGGCGCGTGATGGAAGAAGTTGCGATGGCGCTCGAGACTCGAACCGGCGACGTAGGCGAGGAAGAGAACGAGCGCAACCTGCAGGATCGTGGCCGGCGTTCGCTTCGATTCGGGCGTCAGCGCGCCAAGCAGCGGAACCGCAACCCACGACGCGAGCATTCGATAGCGCCCGACGTCGCTTTCGTTGGGGTAAATGACTGAGAAGACCAATCCGGCCGTGCACGCCAAGATCGTGACGAGCGCCGCGCGCCAGTCGCGCCGAAAGGCGGCAACGAGCCCCGCGACGATCAGGATCATCGCGATCGCACCGAATTGTTCGTTGAGTCCCTCGACGAAAGCCCGCAGCGCGCCGGCAACGTGCAGCGGGTTGAAGGACGCGAGCAAATACTGCGGCGTTCCGAACTCGCTGCCGGTGAGCTCGAGCGCGAGGCCGTGCGCCGTGCGCGGATCGTTGTAGTTCCAAAAGATACCACCGCGCGCTCCGGGCAGCACCGCGGCCGGATCGAGTCCGTGCGCCCAGACGTATTGCGATCGCAGTGGAAGATACAGGTAGAGCGCAAGGCCGGCGACCACGAGCGCTGCGGATGCCGCAACGAGACGCAGCGACGGTCGCCGCCGCGCAATCGCCGCTCCCAGGACGAAGGCCGGGAGTATCCAGAGCACGTTGGGATGCGCGGCCATACCGAGACCGCAGAGCGCGAAGGCCGCTGCGAACCAGCCGGCGCGGGCGCCGCGCATCCATCGGACGAATGCAACGATCGCAACTGCGCCGCACGCGACGGCGAGATCCTGTGCTTCGGCACGCGCTGCGTGGGCCCAAATATCTTGCGAAAACCCAAAGGCGAAGGTGGCGAAAAGCGCGACGAGAAGGCTCGCGCCGAACTCGAGCGCAGCGAAATAGGCAGCGATGCAGGCAATGCCCATAGCGACGCCGCTCATCGCGTTCATTCGCCACGCGATCGTGCCGAGCGCAGCGACGTGCGACCATGCGTATCCGATCAGGACGTAAAACGGAAAACCCGTCGGATGCGAGATGCCCAGAATGTAGGGCACGCCTTGCAGCTCCGCGGTGTCCCACGCTCCCGGTTCGGGCGACGCGCTGGCAACGTACACCGCCGCCGGTACGACGAGGGCCGCCAGCGCAGCGATGCAACGCGCCGCCTTCACGCCAGCGTTGGCAACGGTAATGAAGGACGCGTCGAGAGGTCGGGGCGCAGCTCGACGTATCCTTCGATCGCGCGATCCATGAGCTCCAGGGCGAGATCGAGCTGCGGATCCTTTCCGTCGCGGTAATCGTGGGGTGCGATGTCGACGTCGTAATCCGGCTTCGTGCCGTAGTTTTCAACACCCCAACCGACGTCGACGAACCAGAAGGAGAACTCCGGCTGAGTCGTTAGCGTTCCGTCGACGAGGTGATGGTACGGGTCGATGCCGATGACGCCGCCCCACGTGCGCTTGCCGACCAGCGGTCCGAGCTTGTAGAGCTTGAAGCTGTGGCTGAAGATATCGCCGTCGGAGCCGGCGAATTGGTTCGTCAACGCGACGATTGGACCGCCGACCGATTCGGGCGGATAGGGAACCGGCGCCCCGTAACGCGGCGCGTCGTACCCAATGCGCTTGCGCGCGAGTTTTTCGAGCAAGAGCGGCGAGACGTGTCCGCCGCGGTTGTAGCGCACGTCGACGATCAAGCCTTTGCGATCGAACTCGCTAAGGTACCCGCGGTGAAATTCGGAGAATCCCCACGGGCCCATATCGGGAATGTGCAGAT
Organism: Candidatus Cybelea sp.; assembly: GCA_049585055.1. Classification (GTDB taxonomy): domain Bacteria; phylum Vulcanimicrobiota; class Vulcanimicrobiia; order Vulcanimicrobiales; family Vulcanimicrobiaceae; genus Cybelea. Next base: position 20,253 of record JBAUYZ010000099.1, read on the forward strand.
AACCGACCCGCTCGCCGGTGCGCTCGTGCACGATGCGGCGGTTCTCCTCGACCCACGCGCGATAGCGCAGCGCGGCTTCGTTCGTCAACGCCTTCACGAGCACGGTGCGTTCCTCGCCGCGCTTCTCACGCAGCGTCACCGAGACGTCCTTTCCCGAGGCGTTGACGAGCAGCTGATCGGGCGTCACCTCGCGCGATAGACGCTTCCCGCCGATCGCGACGATGCAGTCGCCTTCGCGGACGTTTAGCCCCGGCTCCGCGAGCGGCGAATCGTGCTCGCGATTCCACGAATCGCCGCGATAGATCCGCTCGATCGAGTACCCGTCGCGATCTGAGTCCCAGCGCAGATCCGCGCCAAGGAAGCCGCGCTGATACTGTGGCGGTTCGCGGTAATCGCCGCCCCATTCGTAGGCGTGCGAAGTGCCCAGCTCCCCCTGCATCTCCCAAATTAAATCGGAGAGTTCGCCGCGGGTCCGCACCCGTGGCAAGAGCGACTGATAGCGGTCGTAGACGCGATCCCAGTCGATATCGCTCATGTCTTCGACCCAAAAATGCTCGGCCTGCAGGCGCCAGGCTTCGCGGTACATCTGCGCCCACTCGTCGCGCGGCACGATCTCGACGCTCGCGCGGTCGAGATCGATCCAACCGCTCTTGCGGCCGGGTTCGGTCAGCGGCTTTTGTTCGTCGCCCTCTTCCGGGAGTTCGGCAAGCGCATCGATCGCGCGCAGCCGGTCTTGGGAGCGATAGATCAGCGTCCGCCCGTCGTGGCCGAGCTGAATCTCGTCGCACTCCGGAGCGACCGTTGCAAGCCGTTGCTGGTCGAAGTCGTAGGCTAGGATCGTACCGCGATCGTCGCGATCGAGGTCCTCACGGCGCGTCGGCTTGATGCCCCGCACCGGGAAGCGCGTGAAGAGCACGCGATCGCGCACGGCGACGATCTGCTCGTATTCGCCTTCGTCCATCGGAAACCCGAGCACGCGGCCGGTGATTTCGTCGAAGTCGATTTCGATCTCGATCGCCTTGTTCGGCTTGCCGTTATGCGAGTGTTCGCGTTCGTGCTGATCGTAATGGATCGGCTTGGGCTTGGGGACGAAGGGCGACGGCACGTCGTTGCGCAGGGTCACGACGAACGGGCGGCTCGCCTGCGGAAAGCTTAGATCGAACTGCAGCGCGTCGTAGACCGGATTGAAATCCCGCGTCGAGATAAAGTAGAGGTACTTGCCGTCGGGATCCCACGCCGGCGATTTGTCCATTCGCACCGGCGTCGTCACATCGTGGATTCTACCCGACCGCACTTTGGCGATGCGGATGATGGAGGTGCCATGGGCCGGCCACCACACGTAGGCGAGGTAACGTCCGTCCGGTGAGAAGGCCAAGTCCCCGATGCGATGTGACGGACACGTATCGATCACGCGGACCTTGCCGTCGTCGAGGTCGAGCACGCAGAGATCGTGACGATGATTTGCAAACGCGACGACGCCGCTCGTCGGCGATGCGATCATGTCGGCAATGCGCCCGATGTCGCCGGTCGTGACGAGCTTTACCTCGTCCGGCCCATCGGCAAGACGGACGGCAATCTGCTCGTATCCGCCCGCGTCGGTGACCGAGACGAGGCGTTTGCCGTCGTGCAGCCACTGCGTTAAGCGCGTGCGGGCGAGTCCGCCGGTACCGTGGCGCACCGCGGCGCCCTCGAAGAGCGGCATCGTGAACTCTTGCCCCCGCGAATCGAAGGCGATTTTCGTTCCGTCGGGATTCGGAACGAAATGCTCGAGCGACTCGGAGGCCTTCTCGAAGCGGCGCGCCGTCTGCGGCATCGGCGAGTGCGTCTCGATCGCGATATGCCATGCGGTATCGCTCGCGACGTCGTAGCAACCGATCTCCGCTCCGGCGGAATAGACGATGCGCTTGCCGTCGGTCGAGGGAAAGCGAACGTAGTACTCGCTCTCGTGCGTGTGGCGCGTGACGTCGTTGCCATCGAGCGCGCACGAATAGAGATTGCCGATTCCTTCGTGATCGGCCAAGAAGTAGATCCGGTCGCCGATCCACATCGGCCAGCACGGATTGCCGTCGGGCAGCGGTAACTTTGTGAACGTTCCGCCGCCCTCTGCGTCGATCCAGATCTCGCCCGCCGTTCCGCCGCGGTAGCGCTTCCAGCGCGCGGGATCGGCGGCGTTCCGCCCGACGACCAACCGCCCGTCCGGTCCGAACGAAAGCGAGCGCGCGTGCCCTAGGTTAAGTTCGCTTGGCGTACCGCCATCGGGCGAAATCGCGAAGGGCCGCGTCTCGCCTTCGTACCACGTCGTCGGGTTGGCGACGAAGTAGATCTCGCGTCCATCCTCGCGCCAACCGATTGCCGAAGCAAGCGAGGCACCGAGAAACGTGAGGCGCCGCGGCTCGCCGCCGCGCGCCGGCATCACGTAGAGCTCCGGGTTCCCTTCGTCGGTCGAGACGAAGGCGATCGACGCTCCATCGGGCGAGATGCGCGGGAACGAACAGCTTCCGAAGCTGACCGTTAGCCGGGTTGCGTCGCCGCCGGTGGCCGGAGCGCTGAAGAGATCGTCTTCGCAGACGAAGAAAATCCGCTCGCCGGCGATCGCCGGATAGCGATAGTATCCATTATTCATGTAGTACAAAGCTTAGCTCCCCGACTGCGCCGTCCCCGCGTCACGGCTTCATATGAATTACTGGTGCGGCATCGCCCCGCCGGTGACGTGCAGCAGCCGCCCGAGCGTGCCCGATATCTCCGCCTCATTTTCGATTTGCGTAAAGAATGGTACCAGCGTCGGCGTTCGGGATCGTAGCTCGAAGGGCAGGATCGGTCCTTTCCATGCAAACTGCGTCGCCGGCATCCCTGCCAAGCTGCGAAAGAAGAGCTCGGCCCCGAGCGCGTTCGCCCAGCCGAACTCATCGCGCGTGTAGCGCCAGTATCCGTCGGGATAGAAACTCTCGTGAATGAGGCCGCCCTCGCCGTCGGTCTCGGCGAGCGTCGTGATCGCGGTTGCGACTTCGATCGACGAGGTCGCGGTCAGCGCGCGCCCGATGATGCCGATCGGCCAAACGTACCCGTACGGCGTGTGCGGGCTTCCGAGACCCTCCGCGTAGCGGCCCGCAAAGAAGAACGGATTATCCATGCTGAGCGCGAACGCGCGCGTCGCCAGATAGACCGGATCGAACGACGAGCACCAATCGATATACGGCAGCGTCGTGAGGTTCGGAATGTTGGCGTCGTCCATGAGATTGTACCGTCCCAAGCCGTCCGTTTCGTAGGCGTACATCCAGCGGTGAACGGCCGGATTGTAAAAGCGTCCGTACCGTTGGATTCCGTCTTCGACCCGCGCCGCGAGCGCCTGCGCCTCTTGCGCGAGGCGTCGGTCGCCGTACCCGTCGGTCGCGAGCTGCTCGACGTTGCGCATAGCGACGACGGCAAAGGCGTTCTGCGGGATGTTGAAGCGATACTCCAGCGCATCGTCAGATGGGCGAAAGGCACCCCAGATCATTCCGGTCGCTTCGTTATACTCTTCGTGAGTATAGACTCGCGGCGAGAAGGCGTATCGGCTACAGGTGCGATGACGCTCCTCGCAACGATACGTACGCACGATCGTTTGCAAAGCGCGATGTAAATCGGGCGTAAAAACGGTGCGATCTTGCGTCGAGCGCCAGTAGATCGAGGCGAGAACCACCGGCCACGCCAGCGAGTCGACCTCCCACTTGCGCTCCCAGACTCGGTAATCCGGTTCCAACGCGTTGGCGTACGGGTCGGCCAGAATATTGCGGGCGTTGCGCTCGATGACGCCGGCAAATCGGGCCCGCAGAATCGGATAGAGCGTTTGAAACCGGATGTACGGAATCGTTTGCGCGGACGAGTCGCGCAGCCACATCGCCGGGATATCGCCGCTTTGAACGTACGTCGTCGCATCGTCCTCGAGAAAAAAATCGTGGAAGAGCGTGTGGAAGAGCTGGTCGGTCGCAATGTCGCGGACGCGCTTGCCGGTCAGCGGTACGACGAGCGTCTCCCCGGCGGCCGGTGCGGCGCAGAGGATCGCTAGGATCGCAAAGAGCGCGACGCGCGCGCACCGCAAAAGCGGGAAGGTCCGGTCTCGTCGCGGGCAATAGTTAGAGGCATGGACCTTTTGCGCGAGTTCGAGCGGCGCAACCCACGCGCGCTCGCGCGCGCGATCTCGCACGCGGAGTCCGGACGCGGCGGCGAGCTGATTCGCGCGCTCTACGCGCAGACCGGGCGCGCGATGACGCTCGGTCTCACCGGACCGCCCGGCGTCGGAAAATCGACCCTCGCGTCGGCTCTGGTTCGCAACGCGAGGGAGCGCGGCAAACTCGTCGGGGTCGTCTCGGTCGATCCCAGTTCGCCGTTTTCGCACGGCGCGCTGCTCGGCGACCGGATTCGTCTCGCCGAACACTTTACCGACGAATCGGTCTTCATTCGATCGATGGCCAGCCGGGGGCATCTCGGCGGCCTCGCCGGTGCGACCGCGGATGCGGTGCTGCTGATGGACGCGTTTGGTTTCGATCTCGTTCTGATCGAAACGGTCGGAGTCGGACAGAGTGAAGTCGCGATTGCCGAGCTCGCGCAGACGACGATCGTTGCATTGCAGCCCGGAAGCGGCGACTCGATTCAGGTGCTCAAGGCGGGCATCATGGAGATCGCCGACATCTTCGTCGTCAATAAGGCCGATCACCCGATGGCCGATCAGCTCCGGCGTGAGATTCGCTCGATGATGGAGATGCAGCACTGGCCGGGATGGGTCCCCGAGTTGGTCGCGACGCAGGCCGTCGAGGGGACGGGAATCGACGAGCTGGTCGCCGCGATCGCGCGCCACGCGGCCTACCTGAACGAAACCGGCGAGATCGAGCACCGCCGGCGCGACGCCTTCAAGCATCAAGTTCGCCAGCTCGCGCTCGGCCGGATCGGCGCACGCCTCGATCGCGCGCTGCAAGCGCAAGCGCCCGACGATCTCGACCCCTACGAAGCGGCCGATCGCGTTCTCTCCGACCTCGGTCTCTAGTGGCATTTTTGGGGAGATTCCGCCGCGCGCGTCGAAAGGCTCGGCCCCTATGATAAAGACGACCGAAGGTCGCCCTGAGCCGGATCGAAGGGTGATCGAGCGGCCCGCCCAGCGCTGGGCCCGCAAAGGTCCCGGTTCCGGCGCGCTCGACCGCACGATCTCCGACGTTCCGCTCAAGAGCGTCTACGAACCCGAGGACGCCGCGGGCTCCGAACTCCCGCCGCCCGGCGAGTATCCCTACACGCGCGGAATCCATCCCAACGGTTATCGAGACCGGTTGTGGACGATGCGTCAGTTCGCCGGATTCGGGAACGCCGCGCAGACGAACGAACGCTATCATTTCTTGCTCGAGCACGGACAGCACGGTCTCTCGGTAGCATTCGACATGCCGACGCTGATGGGATACGATTCGGATGCACCGCAGGCCCGCGGCGAAGTCGGCAAATGCGGCGTCGCGATCGACTCGCTCGCCGACATGGAGCTGCTCTTCGACGGTATAGACATGGGCGTGATAACCACGTCGATGACGATCAACGGGCCGGCCTGCATCGCGCTCGCCCAATACATCGCGGCAGCCGAAAAGAAAGGGACCCCGCGCGCGAAACTCGGCGGAACGCTTCAGGCCGACATCCTCAAGGAATACATCGCGCAGAAGGAATGGATCTTTCCCCCGCGGCCGCACATGCGCATCATCGTCGACATGATCGAGTTCTGCACGCGCGAGATGCCGAAATGGAATACGATCTCGATCTCCGGGTATCACATTCGCGAAGCGGGCTCGACGGCGGCACAGGAGCTGGCCTTCACGCTCGCCGACGGCTTCGCCTACGTGGAGGCCTGCATGGGTGCCGGGATGGACGTCGACGAGTTCGCGCCGCGTTTATCGTTCTTCTTCAACTCGCACATCGACTTCTTCGAAGAAATCGCGAAGTTTCGCGCCGCCCGGCGGATCTGGGCGCGGCACATGCGCGAGCGGTACGGCGCCAAGAATCCCCGCTCGTGGCAACTCCGCTTCCACACGCAGACGGCGGGATGCAGCGCCACGGCCCAGCAGCCGGAGAACAACATCGTCCGCGTTGCGTACGAGGCGATGGCGGCGGCGCTCGGCGGCACCCAGTCGCTGCACACCAACTCGATGGACGAAGTTATGGCCTTGCCGACCGAAAAATCGGTCGAGATCGCATTGCGCACACAGCAGGTCCTCGCCTACGAGACGAACGTGACGAACGTCGTCGATCCGCTCGGCGGCTCGTACTACGTCGAGGCGCTCACCGACGAAATGGAGCGTCAGGCTGAGTCGTACTTCGCGCAGATCGCCGAATACGGTGGCGTCATCGAGGCGATCGAGGCAGGTTTTTTCCAACGCGAAATCGCCGAGGCGAGTTACCGCTACCAGCGCTCGATCGAGACGCGCGACCGGATTATCATCGGAGTCAACGCCTTCGCGCGTGACGAGGACGCGGAAAATATCGATCTGCTCAAGATCACCGAGGTAACGGAGCGCGAGCAGGCCGGCGCGGTCGACCGCGTTCGCGCAAGTCGCGACGCGGGAGAGGTCGCGCGCACGCTCGAGCGGCTTGCTGCGGCGTGCCGCGATCCGAAGGATAATTTGATGCCGCATCTGATCGATTGCGTGAACGCATACTGCACCGAGGGCGAGATCGTCGAGGCGATGGCATCGGTCTACGGGCGGTATATCGAACGTGCGGTGCTCTAAGGAATGCGCCACAGGCACGGCATGCGCTGCCGGAGCGATTTCGAGCTCTATCGCATGCGGCGCACGCTCCAGCGCGTGGTACGCAAGCTCGAGGAGGCCTTGCATTTGAGCCGCCGCATAGGAATGGAAGATGAGCGAACGACCGCTACGCATCGTCATCGCTAAGGCCGGCCTCGACGGGCACGACCGCGGCGCGAAGGTAATCGCGCGCGCCTTGCGCGACGCCGGTATGGAGGTTATTTATACCGGGCTCTTCCAAACGCCCGAGCAGATCGTACAGACCGCGATTCAGGAGGACGCCGACGGCATCGGACTCTCGATTCTCTCCGGCGCCCACATGACGCTCTTTCCGCTGGTCGTCGAGCAGTTGCGCGGCCGCGACGCCGGCGACATCGTCTTCTTTGGAGGAGGAACGATCCCGGCGGAGGACGCGAAACGCCTCAAGGAGCTCGGCGTGCGCCAGATCTTCACGCCGGGAGCACCGCTGCAGGAGATCATCGACTTCGTCGAACGCGAATGCGGTAAACGACGAGCGCTGGTAGGGTGAGGAGCAGCGTTCGAACGCGCGTGGCGCCGTCGCCGACCGGCGATCCGCACGTTGGGACGGCCTACGTCGCGCTGGTAAACTACTGCTTCGCGCGCCGGCACGGCGGCGAGTTCATCCTGCGCATCGAGGATACCGATCAGGCGCGCAGCACGGCCGAGAGCGAGCGAACGATCCTGCAGGCCCTGCGCTGGTGCGGGCTCGACTGGGACGAGGGCCCCGACGTCGGTGGTCCGCACGGTCCGTACCGGCAGAGCGAGCGGTCCGCGATCTATCGCGAGTACGCCGAAAAACTTCTCGCCGCCGGTCACGCCTTTAAGTGCTTCTGCACGCCGCAGCGTTTGGAGGAGATGCGCGTCGCGCAGCGTGCCTCCGGTCAACCCTCGCGCTACGACGGGCTCTGCCGAGCTCATTCGCCGCAAGAGGTTGCGCGGCGCGAAGCGCTCGGCGAACCGTACGTCGTTCGGATGGTCGTTCCCGACCACGGCACGTGCGTGGTCGAAGATCTGCGGCGCGGTCCGATCGAGTTCGATTACAAGAGCGTCGACATGCAGGTGCTCGTAAAGTCGGACGGTCTGCCAACCTATCACCTTGCCAACGTCGTCGACGATCATCTGATGCAGATCACGCACGTCTTCCGAGGTGAAGAGTGGGTCTCGAGCGCCCCTAAGCACCTCCTGCTCTACGAATACTTTGGCTGGCAACCGCCGAAGCTGATGCACCTTCCGCTCCTGCGCAATCCCGACAAGAGCAAGCTGAGCAAACGCAAGAACCCGACCGGCATCCTATTTTACCGCGCGATGGGATATCTGTCCGAGGCGCTCATCAACTTCTTGGCGCTGCTCGCGAACGCCGCGCGCGAGGGCGAAGACGAGGTGATGGACCTTCCGACGATCGTGCGCCGCTTCGAGGTTGAGCACGTTCCGATCGGCGGTCCGGTCTTCGACGTTCCAAAACTCGATTGGCTCAACGCGCGCTACATGCGCGAACGGCTCGACGCGACGTCGTTCGTCGAGCGCGTGCGCGACTGGACGATCTCGCCCGAGCGCCTGACTAAGATCGCGCAGCTCGCCGCGCCGCGCATCGAGCGCCTCAGCGATCTCGGTCCGCTTCTCGCTTTCCTGTTCTCCGGACGCCTCGCGCTCCAAGCGCAGGATTTTCAGAGCAAGAAGCTCGACCCGGAAGCAACGCACCGGGTTCTTTCGCTCGCGCTCGCCGAGCTCGATGCATTGCCGGCGTGGAACGCGCCTGCGATCGAAACGGCGGTCCAGCGGATTGCCGAGCAGCTCGAAAGGAAAGCTCGCGACGTCGCGCGTCCGCTCTATGTCGCGATTACCGGTAGCCCAACCTCCATTCCGCTCTACGATTCGATGGAGTTGCTTGGCCGCGACATCGTCCGCGAGCGGTTGCGCAACGCGCTCGAGCTTTTGAAGCGCGAACCGATCCCGGCATGATTCGCGCGATCGTCCTCGCCGCAGGCAAGGGCACACGGATGAAGAGCGCGCGCTCGAAGGTGCTTCACGAGGTCTGCGGGCGACCGATGCTCTGGTACGTCATCCAGGCGCTCCGCGGCGCCGGCATTCCCGAAATCCTCGTCGTGGTGAACGATGAGCTCGAGGGCGAGATCGGCGACTTCGACGTCGAGAGCGTGGTGCAGGTCGAGCAGCTCGGCACCGGCCACGCCGTGCGGGTGGCGCTCGAGCGGTTAGAACCGAGCGCCGGCGGCCGCATCGTCGTCGCTTGCGGCGACATGCCGCTCGTCACGGAAGAGAATTTCCGCGACGTCATGGGATCGCTCGATTCGCCGCGCGACGGCGCGGCGATGTCGCTCGTCACGGTCAAGATGCCGCTTCCGTCGAGCTTCGGACGTATCGTGCGGCGCGGTCCGGCGGTGGAGCGCATCGTCGAAGTCCGCGACGCGACCCCTGCCGAACTTGCGATCGACGAAATGAACGCGGGCATCTATGCCTTCGACGAGGCGGCGCTGCGCGACGCGGTCGCGCACCTGCGCGACGACAATGCCCAGTCCGAATACTACCTGACCGATACCGTCGCATACTTCGTCGAAGGCGGCAAGCGGGTTGCGCCGGTGCTCGCGACCGATCACCTGCACGTACTGGGCATCAACGATCGGGTCGAGCTCGCGCAAGCCCGTAAGGAGATGAACGCGCGGCTCTGCGCGCAGCACATGCGCGACGGAGTGACGATCGTCGATCCCGATACGACCTATCTCGAGCCCGAGCTCGAGATCGGCGCCGATACGGTGATCTATCCGAACTCGACGATCGGGCGGCTATCGAGGCTTGGGCAAGCATGCGTGATCGGTCCAAACTCGCGGCTTTCAAATGCCGTGCTCGGCGATCGCGTTGTCGTGCGGGAGAGCGTCATCCTGAACTCAACGCTCGGAAGCGACATCTCGGTGGGACCGTTCGCGCACGTGCGCGCCGAAGCACGCCTGGGTGACGGCGTACACGTCGGCAACTTCGTAGAGATCAAGAAGTCGCAGCTGGAGCGCCGCGTCAAAGTGAGCCACCTCTCCTATCTCGGCGATGCGGCGATCGGCGAAGAAACGAACGTCGGGGCCGGGACGATCACGTGCAACTTCGACGGAGAGAAGAAGAACGAGACGGTCATTGGCCGCGGGGTTTCGATCGGTTCGAACACCTCGCTCGTCGCCCCGGTCACCATCGGCGACGGCGCGCTCACCGGTGCGGGTTCGGTCGTTACGAAGGACGTGCTCGAAGGCGAACGCGTTGCCGGCAACCCGGCCCGCCCACTCCCGAAGAAGGGCGGCTAATGCTCGCAAGGTGGCAAGCGCAGTCGCACGGCGTAATCTTCGCCGCGCTCTTTGCGCTCCTCGCGCTCCTTGCGCTGGGCGGTGTTGCGACGGCGGCACAGCGGCCGAACTCGCTCGATCTTCGGATCGACGCATTCTCGGCCAGTACGCTTTTGAGCGAGCCGGCGACGCGGCTGGTCGATCCCGCACGCCAAGCCGCCGCGACCCGGCGCGCGCACTGGACCGTTACGGGATTCATGCTCACGCAGCTCTTCGAAGCGATAGCGCTCTTCTATCTTTGGAGCTCGGGCGGCGCCGCCCGGCTGCGCGACGCACTTCGACGCTGGTTCGGCGGCGAGTGGACGGTTCGCTTTCTCTTCGGCGCCTCGCTGGCGCTCGTCGCGCGCCTAGCCGCTTTCCTTCCAGCTTTCTATCTCTATCGCGTCGACCGCACCCTGGATCTCACCTTCGAGCTCACGCGGTATTGGGCGCTCTTTTGGGCCTTTCACACGCTGGTTGCGATGGTCATTGCCGGGTTCATCGCCGCGGTCGTCCTTTGGCTCGTCTCCCGCACGCACCAGTGGTACGCGTACGTGATCCTGGGCGTTCTCGCGGCGAGCGTCGCTTGGTCGTACGCGACGCCGTTACGGTTTAACACGGTGCCGGGGAATACGCCTGCGGAGTTGCGGTTCGCGGCGGCCTTCGCGCGCGGACACATCGAGCACACCGATCAGCTCTCGATCGCGCTAATCGAAGGCGGGATCATCATCGTCTTTGCCGCCATTGCCGTCGGCCTCGCCGATCGCATCCGGTTCCGTCGCGACGACGACCCGCTCTCGCGGCTGGCGATCGTCGGATCGCTGCTCGCGCTCGTCTATCTCGTCGCGGTACCGGTTCGCAACGCCGCGGTGCGGTACTACGATTTCGGCGCCGACTCCTACGCCGTCGCGCTCACGCACGACCCGGCATCCGCCGTGCGCGCGATCGTTCGCGACGGCGATTTACGAATGGAAGAAGCCTGTCCGGAGTGGAGCGCGACGCTCTTTCTCTATACAGCTCCGGGCGCCGGAGCGCGCATCGCGGCGATCAATCACGTCCCGAGCGGCTGTCCGTAGCGCCCCACGTGTTGACGAATTGCATCGCACCTTCGATTCCGTTGTCGAGCCAGTCTTCGACCCCGTCAACCGCGGCTGCGACGATCTCCGGCAGCGCGCGCCGTTCGTCTTCGTGAAACGGGCTCAGCACGTGATCGACGCTATCGTACTCTGGTCGTCCGAGTCCGATGCGAATGCGCGGAAAGCCCTCGCCGATTGTCGCGATGATCGAACGCAGCCCGTTATGGCCGCCGTGCCCGCCGAACGGGCGCATGCGCAGCCTTCCGAATGGCAAGTCCATGTCGTCGCTCACCACGAGCACGCCCTCCGGCGGCGTGCGATACCACGACGAGATCAAACGAACCGGAGTGCCCGAGAGGTTCATGAACGTCAACGGCTTGACGAGAACGACGGCGTGCGGGGCGTCGTTGGCTTGATGCGCGCCGTCGTGTTTTTTCCATTTCGCGATGCCGTAGCGGCGCGCGATCTCGTCGACGACCATGAAGCCGACGTTGTGACGCGTTGCGGCATACTCTGCCCCCGGATTGCCTAGGCCGACGACGAGGCGTCGTCCTCCGGCCAGCTACTGCCCCTCGGGAGCGGCTGATTCGGCGGCGCCGATGACGACCGGCTCCGCGGCTTCCTCGGACGGAGCCGCAGCCTCCTCGACTTCGCGCGCGGTGCGCGAGGCCTCGATCGCGACGACGACCGTCTCCGGCGGCGTTATTAAGCGGAAACCGTCGGGCAACGGAATCTCGCCGGCGGTCACATGCTCGTGAATGCCCAGCGGCGTCACGTCGATCTCGAGATGCTCCGGAATCCGGCTCGCCGGTCCCACCACCTCGAGCTCGTGCGTGATGACGTCCATCACGGCGCCGGCATTGCGAACGCCTTCGGCCACGCCGACCGTGACGATGGCGAGGCGCGCATCGATCGTTTCGTCGGCAGAGACGCGCTGAAGGTCGGCGTGCACGACCCGGCGCGAGACCGGATGGCGCGCAATCTCGCGAACGAGCACCGTTTGCCGCTTGCTTCCGCCTTCGGTCAAGGTGATGATCGCGTTTCGCCCGGCGCGATGGATCAGTTCGTCGAAGGCGTGCGCGTCGAGCGCGAGATGCTCGGGCACGACGCCATGCCCGTAGAGTACGGCGGGGAGCTTTCCGGCCGCGCGCAGCGCCTGCGATCCGGTCGTACCGAGCTTGGCGCGCTGCTCGACGGCGAGCTTGAACTCTTTAGTAGCCACGGCTTCCTTTTATAAACGATTTGCCTAGAGGACCGCAACCGGTTCGGGCGGCACGCTCAGAAACGGCTCGGGGGGGTCCTCCCCGGAGAAGAGCTCGGAGACCGAGCGGTTGGTCGTAATCCGGTTGATTGCGTCGGCGAAGATCTGCGCGATCGAGAGCTGGACGAACTTCGGGTGGCTCGTCCCGTTCTCGAACGGGATCGTGTTGGTGAAGAGGACGCGCTCGATCTCCGAATTCTCGAGCACCTCGACCGCCTCGCCGGCGAAGATCCCGTGCGAAGCTACGGTATAGACGTGGGTCGCGCCGCGTGCTTTAATCGCTTCCGCGGCCTTCGCGAGCGTGCCGCCGGTCGAGATCATGTCGTCGACGACGACCGCAACCTTTCCGGCGACGTCACCGACGATGTCGGTGACCTCGGCGACGTCGGGAACCGGACGCCGTTTGAAGACGATCGCGAGCGAGCTGCCGAGACGTTTGGCAAAGAGCTCGGCGCGGTGCACGCCGCCGGCGTCGGGCGAGACGATGACGATCTTGTCGTCGCAGAGCCCTTCCTTTTTGAGGTAGTTGCAGAGCACCGGCATCGCCATCAAGTTGTCGACCGGGATGTCGAAGAAGCCCTGAATCTGCGCGGCGTGCAAATCCATGGTTACGATTCGCCGCGCGCCCGCAACCTTGAGAACGTTGGCGATCACCTTGGCCGAGATCGGCTCGCGCCCTTTGGTCTTTTTGTCCTGCTTGGCATACCCGTAGTATGGAATGACCGCGGTGATGCGCGCGGCCGACGCGCGGCGCAACGCGTCGATCATCAGGATCAGCTCCATCACCGCATCGTTGACGCCCTTGCCGTTGGGAGCGCGGCAAATTGACTGCACGACGAAGGCCTCGGAACCGCGGACGTTCTCGCCGATTTCGACCCGCGTCTCCTCGTTTTTGAACTCCGAAACCAGCGCCTTGCCGACGTGTAGGCGAAGGCGCTTGGCAATCTCTTCGGCCAGCTGCGGGTTGGAATTTCCGCAGAAGAGCAGCGGGTTCTGGGCCATGCCCGCTCGTTCGCTAGCTGAATCGTTCCGCCCTAGGAGCCTGTTAGAATAGGGACGTGGCTCATCAGTTTACCCTAGTCTCCCCCTTTGCGCTCGCGGGCGATCAGCCCAAGGCGACCGATGCACTCGCCCACGGCGTGCGACGAGGCGACCGCGCCCAAACGTTGCTCGGCGTCACCGGCAGCGGCAAGACGATGGCGATGGCACGGACGATCGAGATCGTGCGAAAGCCGACGCTCGTGCTCTGCCACAACAAGACGCTTGCCGCCCAGCTCTGCGCCGAGTTCCGCGAGTTCTTTCCGAATAACGCAGTCGAATATTTCGTTTCGTACTTCGATTACTATCAGCCCGAAGCGTACGTGCCGTCGACCGATACCTACATCGAGAAGGATAGCTCGATCAACGACGAGATCGAGCGTCTGCGCCACTCGGCAACGCAGTCGCTGCTCACGCGCCCCGACACGCTGATCGTGGCTTCGGTCTCGTGCATTTTCGGTTTGGGATCGCCCTCGGATTATATGGAGATGTCGGCTCGCGTGAGGGTCGGCGACGGGTTGGACCGCGACCTGTTGCTGCGCAAGCTCGTCGACATGCAGTACCGGCGCAACGACCTCAACTTAGTTCGCGGAACGTTCCGCGTTCGCGGCGATACGCTCGAGTTCGTCGGTGTCGAAGAAGAACTCGTGCATCGAATCGAGTTTTTCGGCGACGAGATCGAGGCAATCAACGTCGTGAACCTGCTCACCGGCGAGTACGTCGAGCAGAAGAACGAGCTGACGATATTTCCAGCCAAGCACTTCATCACGCCCGAAGAGAAGCTGCGCCACGCGGTCGTCTCGATCGAAGCCGAGCTCGAGGAGCGGCTCGCCTATTTCAGACGCAACGGAAAACTGCTCGAAGCGCAGCGCCTGGAGATGCGGACCCGTTACGATCTCGACATGCTGCGCGAGGTGGGCTACTGCAACGGCATCGAGAACTACTCGCGCCATCTGACGGGGCGAGAACCGGGATCAACGCCGTGGTGCCTCATCGACTTCTTTCCGAAGGATTGGCTGCTCTTCGTCGACGAGTCACACGTGACGCTGCCGCAAGTCCACGGGATGTATGCCGGCGACCGCTCTCGCAAAGAGGTCTTGGTCGAGCATGGCTTCCGCCTGCCGAGCGCGCTCGACAACCGTCCGCTCACCTACGAGGAGTTCGACGACCATATCAATCAGGTGGTCTACGTTTCGGCGACGCCGGGGACGTACGAAACCAAGCACAGCGCGCAGGTCGTGGAGATGATCATCCGCCCGACCGGACTCGTCGATCCCGAAGTCGAGGTCCGGCCGACCCGCAACCAAGTCGACGATCTCATGGAAGAGATGGCGCAGCGCGCCGCGCGCAAGGAGCGCGTGCTCGTGACGACGCTCACGAAGAAGATGGCCGAGGACCTAACCGATTTCTTGCTCGAGAACGGACTGCGCGTGCGGTACCTGCACAGCGAGATCGATACGCTCGAGCGCGTCGCCATTCTGCGCGATCTGCGAGCCGGCGTTTTCGACGTTTTGGTCGGCATCAATCTCTTGCGAGAGGGGCTCGATCTGCCCGAGGTTTCGCTCGTCGGCATCCTCGACGCCGACAAAGAGGGTTACTTGCGCAGCGGCACGTCGCTGATCCAAACGATCGGCCGCGCCTCGCGCAACGTCGAGGGCAAAGTCATCATGTACGCCGACGTCGTCACCGAGTCGATGGCGCGGGCGATCGGCGAGACGCGCCGGCGGCGCGAGAGGCAGGTCGCTTACAACCACGAGCACGGGATCGAACCGAAATCGATCCGCAAAGAAATTCACGATATTTTAAGCCTGGTCGGAGCGACCAAGGATAACACGGCCAAACTTCGGCTCGAAGGCGTTCCGCGCGACGTTGCGACGAAGATGGCGCGAGATCTCGAGCGCAAGATGCGCGACGCCGCGGCGGGTCTTGAGTTCGAGAAGGCGGCGGCCCTGCGCGACGAGCTGATCGAACTGCGCAAGCAGATCGGGGGGAACGAGTCGATTCTTTTCGGAGGGAAGGCGCCAAAAATCTTCGACAAGGCCCTAGCCGATCTCATCGAACTGTCATCCTGAGCGAAGCGACTCTCCCGCCGTGTCATCCTGAGCGAAGCGACTCTCCCGCCGTGTCATCCTGAGCGAAGCATCGCGAAGCGATGCGTAGTCGAAGGGCGAAGGGCGAAGGGGAGCAGTCGAAGGACGAAGGGTCGTCGAATCATAGGTTCCTGTGGGAGTCTTGGCCGGAGCACAAAGCATATTCTCGCGCACTATTTTGAGCGTCCCCGATCTCGTGGCGGAAACGGCCGTCCTCGGCGCTGTCGTGGCGTGCTTCGTGCTGCTGCACGCGATTTTGCAGCGCCGCTTGAAGAGCGAGGTGCTCCGGCGGCACAACGACGTTGCCGGCTTCCTCTTCTCGGCAGTCGGCGTGCTCTACGCGGTCGTACTCGGCTTCGTCGTCGTCGTTGTGTGGCAGAAGTACGACCAGGCGGTCTCCAACGTCGAGAGCGAGGTCAACGCCGTTGCGAACCTCTATCACGTCGTCGACGCCTTCCCGGCGAGTGTGCGCGAGCGGATCCGCAGCGGCTTGCGCGCGTACGGCGAAACGGTCGCGCGAATCGAATGGCCCGACATGAACCGCGACCAGCCGGTTCCCGAGCTCGGCTCCAGGCAGCTCGATACGGTTGCATATATGATCGACACGTTCTCTCCCCGCAACTTCAAAGAGTTCGCGGCACAGCAGGCGGCCATGGCAAACGAGCAGCGGCTCTGGGACGCGCGCCGCTCGCGGCTGATCGAGTCGGTCCCCGCCGTTCCATCGGTCCTCTGGTTCGCATTGATTGCGGGCGCTCTCTCGATGGTCGCGTTTTGCTACATCTTTGGAGTCGAAAACCGCTCCGCGCAGCTCATGATGACGGCAATCCTCGTCGGACTCATTGGAATGCTTTTCGTCGTCATCGAAGAGTTCTCGACCCCGTTCTCGGGATCGGTGCGCATTTCGGCGGATGGTTGGCTCTATCTCCACCAACGTTTGCCGGACATCCACTAGTGACGGCAGCACATTAGCGAGGTTTACGTGATACGCAGTCTCATCGGTTCGATCGTGCTCGCGCTCTGCACGAGCGTCGCACTTCCCGCGCTCGGGCAGCAAATGCCGCCGCCGGAGGGATCTCCGGAGCAGAGCAATCCGTATGCCCAGCCCGGGTCGGGCTCGACGACGACCTCGGCGCCAAACAAGGCGCTCCTCACCCGGGCAAAAGTCTGGTTCGGGCAGCTCCAGTCGGGAAGCGTCGACCGCTCGCAGCTCGCGACGAGTGCGAGCAGCAGTCTCAGCGACGCGACCGTCGCTAACGCGCGGCAGATGATCGGCAGCCTCGGGAAACCGGTGAGCTTCGTCCAGCAGCGGACCGGCTCGCAAGGCGGCATTACCTACGGGATTTATGTCGTGACGTTTCAGAACGGCCAGACGGTGAATTTCCTTTTTGCCGTCGACGGCACCGGAAAGGTCACCAGCCTCGGTCTCGGCACGCCACATTAGTGCGTTCGCTTCAGATCGTCCTATTCGATCTGGACGATACGCTGCACGACGACACCTACGCCTATCACAACGCCGCCGAGGAAGTCGCTCGCGAAGTCGCGGCCGAGCACGGCATCGATGCCCTCGCACTCAAGGCTGCCTATGTCGCGGAAGCGGAGGGTTTCTGGCATCGCCTTTCCGCGGAGGATCTCAAGGTGAAGTTAGCGACCCTGCGCGCGAGCATGTGGCAGACCGCGCTCGATAGCGTCGGTATCGGCGAGGTCGAGGACCTCGCGCAACGCAGCGCCGAGCGGTACAACGCCTATCGGGTAAAGTACTTCACGCTCTTTCCCGGTGCAGTCGATCTGCTTCGCTCGCTGCGCGAACGGGGCCTCAAACTCGGTATCGTAACCAACGGGCTCTCGGAGACCCATCGCGAGAAGATCGCGCTGCTGCAGATTGGCGAGTACTTCGACGCGATCTTCCTGTCAGACGAAGTCGGTATGGTGAAGCCGGACCCGCTGCTCTTCGCTCATGCCTGCCGCACGCTCGGTGGCGCGCCGGCGCACGCTGCGATGGTCGGCGATCGCTACGACCGCGACATCCGAGGCGCACTCGCGGCCGGTCTCTTCACGGTCTGGCTCAACATCCGTGGCGAGAAGCTGCCGCCCGGCGCCGAGCCTCCCGACGCGACCTGCGGCTCGATTGCCGAGGTCGCCCGCATACTTCTGCAGCCGGCGGGTGTATCGTAGATGAAGTGTCGCTAGACTCCATCGTTATTAAGGGCGCGCGCGAGCACAACCTCAAGAACGTCGATCTGGTTCTGCCGCGCAACCGGCTGATCGTCATCACCGGTCTCTCCGGCTCGGGCAAGTCTTCGCTTGCCTTCGATACGATCTACGCCGAGGGACAGCGGCGGTACGTCGAGTCGCTCTCGTCGTACGCGCGGCAGTTCCTGGGGCAGATGGAGAAGCCCGACGTCGATTATATCGAGGGGCTCTCGCCGGCGATCTCAATCGATCAGAAATCCACGTCGCGCAACCCGCGCTCGACGGTCGGCACCGTCACCGAAGTCTACGATTACTTGCGGCTGCTCTACGCCCGCGTCGGGACGCCGCATTGTTATAATTGCAACCGCGAGATCAGCACGCAGTCTTCCGAACAGATCGTCGATTCGATCGCGGCCCTTCCCGAAGGCACGCGCATCGTTCTGCTCGCGCCGCTGGTGCGCGGCCGTAAGGGTGAGTACGCAAAGCTCTTCGAGGAGGTCGCGAAAGAGGGCTTTACGCGCGTGCGCGTCGACGGCGAGACGAAGGAGCTCCGGGAGAAGATCGTTCTCGACAAGAAGCGCAAACACACGATCGAGGTCGTCGTCGACCGGCTCGTCATGAAGCCCGAGATTCGCAGCCGGCTCGCCGATTCGGTCGAGACGACGCTGCGGCTCTCGACCGGCATCGTAACGGTCCTGGCAAACGATAAGGAGCTGACGTTTAGCGAAGCCTTCGCTTGCGTGTATTGCGGGCTCTCATTCGAAGAACTCGCGCCGCGGCTCTTCTCGTTCAACTCGCCGTACGGCGCGTGTCCCGCTTGCAGCGGACTCGGCGAGAAGATCGAGATCGATCCGTGGAAGGTGATCCCCGATCGCAGCAAGTCGATCGCCGACGGTGCGGTCGTGCCGTGGAGCCGTAACTTGGGCAGCGGCCGTTACCCTTCGATGAATCCGTACTATATGCAACAGCTCGAACGCGTGCTGCGCCGCTACCGCGCGAAGACGACGACGCCCGTCGAGCAGCTCTCCGACGAAGTGCTCGACCTGATCCTGTACGGTACCGACCGCGAGCAGACGTTCGAGTATACGTCGCGCGGCGGTAAGACCTGGGAGTATCGCGCCTCGTTTGAAGGCGTCGTCAACAACCTGCGGCGGCGCTATGCGGACACCTCGAGCGAGTACGTCAAGGAAGAGATCGAAAAGTTCATGTCGGCCTCGACCTGTCCCTCATGCAAGGGCGCCCGTTTGAAGCCCGAAGCGCTCGCGGTCACGATCGGTGGCCGCAACGTCGACGAGCTCACGCGCATGTCGATCGAGCAGCTCGAGCTCTTCTTTCGCAGTTTGACGCTGACGCAACGCGAAGAGCAGATCGCACATCAGATCGTCAAGGAGATTCGCGCGCGTCTCGGTTTTCTGACGAACGTCGGCCTGAATTACCTGACCCTCGGGCGCTCGGCAACGACGCTCGCCGGCGGGGAGTCGCAGCGCATTCGGCTTGCGACCCAGATCGGCAGCGCGCTCGTCGGCGTCTTGTATATCCTGGACGAGCCGTCGATCGGTTTGCACCAGCGCGACAACGACCGGTTGCTGGCGACGCTCAAAACGCTGCGCGATCTCGGCAACACGCTGATCGTCATCGAGCACGACGAGGATACCATGCGCACCGCCGACGTGGTCGTCGACATCGGACCGGGCGCCGGCGCCGAGGGCGGCGAGATCCTTACGTCGGGCACGCTCGCCGACGTGCTGGCGAACCCACAATCGGAGACGGGCGCGTACCTCTCCGGACGCAAGTTCATTCCAATTCCGCGCCGCCGCCGCGAGCCGCGCGGCTGGCTCGAGATCCGCAATGCCAAGGCGAACAATTTGCGCGGCATCGACGTACGCGTTCCGATCGGCGTCTTCGGTGCCGTCACGGGTGTAAGCGGAAGTGGAAAGTCGACGCTCGTGAACGAGGTGCTCGTGCGCGCGCTCAACCAATATCTGCACCGTCAGCCGCCGGGCGGAACGTACGGAACGGTGAAGGGCGCGGCGCAGCTCGATAAGCTCGTCGTCATCGATCAATCGCCGATCGGGCGCACGCCGCGCAGCAATCCGGCAACCTATACCGGCACCTTCGATCACATTCGCGAGCTCTTCTCGCTCGTGCCCGAAGCGCGGATGCGCGGCTACACGCCGGGCCGCTTCTCCTTCAACGTCAAGGGCGGCCGCTGCGAGGCGTGCCAAGGCGACGGCATCATCAAAATCGAGATGCACTTTCTTCCCGACGTCTACGTGCCGTGCGAGGTCTGCAAGGGAAAGCGATATAACGCGCAGACGCTCGAGGTGAAGTATCGCGGCAAAACGATCTCCGACGTGCTCGAGATGCGCGTCGACGAGGCGGCCGAGTTCTTCAGCGCAATCCCGCGCGTGCGCACCAAGCTGAGCACGATCTGCGACGTCGGCTTGGGATACATCAAGATGGGCCAGCCGGCGACGACGCTCTCGGGCGGCGAGGCGCAGCGCGTCAAGCTCGCGACCGAACTCTCGCGCCGCTCGACCGGCCGCACCTTTTACGTGCTCGACGAGCCCACCACGGGATTGCATTTTGCAGACATTCACAAGCTGCTCGACGTGCTCGATCGCCTCGTGAAGCTCGGCAACACGGTGCTCGTGATCGAACATAATCTCGATGTCATCAAGACCGCCGATTATCTGATCGACCTTGGTCCGGAGGGGGGCGATCGCGGCGGAACCGTCATCGCCACCGGTACTCCGGAGGAAGTTGCGCGCAGCGAGCGCTCCTATACCGGCGCCTATCTCGTTCCGGTGCTCCGCGACGAGCGCGCGGTCGGCCACCATCGGCCCGATGACGTCGAGCTGGAGCGTTTGGAGCGGGAGAATCTTTTCGCGCTGCACGATCTCGGAGAAAGCGGCCGCATCGCCGTAGAAGCGTAGGCTCCCGTGGCAAAGTTCTCGGTGGTCATGCTCGTCTGCGCGGATCTTACGCGCTCGCGCGATTTTTATCGTGACGTGCTGGGCTTACCGGTGCTGCAGGACCTTCCAAAACGGCCGGTGCGCTTCACGCTCGGAGACGGCACGGTACTGAGCCTGCATCGCAGGAGCGACGTGCTCGCCGTACGTCCGGGGTCGGTCCAGCTCGGCTTTACGGTCGAAAACGTCGACGAATTCGTCGCGGGCTGCATGTCGCGCGGGGTGCCCGTCTTTCAGGATCCGTACGACGAACCGTTCGGACGCATCGCGATCGTCGGCGATCCCGACGGCTATCCGTTGCAGGTCGCGACGCTCAAAAAGCGATGACCCTTCGACAAGCTCAGGGCAATGCCCGACAAGCTCAGGGCAAGGCCCGACGAGCTCAGGGCCAAGCCGCGCGTGCGGAGTTGCTTCGCGAACAGATCGAAGAGGCAAACTACCGCTACTACGTTCTCGACGATCCGCAGATTACCGACGCGGAGTTCGACGGGCTGCTGCGCGAGCTCGCTGCGCTCGAGGAGGCGCATCCCGCCCTGCGCAGCCCCGATTCGCCCACGCAGCGCGTCGGCGCGGTGGCTTCGGAACGTTTCGCACCGTTCGAACACGCGCGTCCGATGCTCAGCTTGGCGAATGCCGTGACTCCCGATGAACTGCGCGCTTTCGACGAGCGCGCGCGCAAGGTTGCCGGAACCGCGAGCGTCGCTTACGTCTGCGAGCTGAAGATCGACGGCTTGGCGATTGCGCTGGATTATCGCAACGGATCGCTCGCGCGCGGCGGGACGCGCGGCGACGGCCGCGTTGGCGAAGACGTGACCGCGAACCTGCGCACGTTGAAGACTATTCCCATTCGGTTGCGCCCTTCGACCGCCTCAGGGCAGGCCCCCGAGTTTGTGGAGGTGCGCGGCGAGGTCTATCTTCGCAAGAGCGATTTCGAACGGCTCAACGGCGCGCGCGAACGCGACGGTATGCCGGCCTTTGCCAATCCGCGCAATGCCGCGTCGGGCGGCGTGCGTCAACTCGACCCGGCACTCACCGCTGCGCGCCGCCTCTCGTTTTTCGCCTACCAGCTCGTCTCCGACGAAGGCCTGCATTCGCAGCGGGAGGCGTTGCAGCGGCTTGCGGAGCTTGGGTTTCCGGTGAATCCGAATATCGCGCATGCGGACGACCTCGACGACGTGATGGCGTTCTGCCGCGAGTGGGAGGCGCGGCGCGATGAGCTCGATTACGAGATCGACGGGGTCGTCGTCAAGGTCGACGATTTCGCGCTGCAAGAACGCCTTGGCGTCGTGGCGCGCGATCCGCGCTGGGCGATCGCGTTCAAATTCAAGCCGCGCGAGGCGCGAACGAAGCTCTTGAGCATCGCGGTGAGCGTCGGCCGGACCGGCACCCTCAATCCCAACGCCGTCCTCGAGCCGGTGCAGATCGGCGGGGTTACGGTCAAGAGCGCGACGCTGCACAACATCGACTACATCGAGAACAACGACATTCGCATCGGCGATACGGTGCTCGTCACCCGCGCCGGCGATGTGATTCCGCGGGTCGTCGGGCCGATACTCACGCAGCGCAGCGGCAAGGAACGCCGCTTCAAGATGCCCGACCGATGCCCGGTCTGCGGCGCCGACGTCGATCATCCGCCGGGCGAGGCGATGTCGCGCTGCACGAACGCCGCCTGTCCCGCTCAGGTCTTCGAACGCGTTCGGCACTTCGCATCGCGCGGGGCGATGGATATCGAAGGGCTCGGAGACGTGATGGCGCAGCAGCTCACCGAGCTGGGCTTGGTGCGCGACAGTGCCGACGTCTACCAACTCGACGCCGCAGCGCTCGGCCGGATTCCACGCACGGGTCCCAAGAGCATCGAGAACCTGCTGCGCAACATCGAACGCTCGAAGACGCGCGGTCTCGCGCGTCTCCTCTATGGGCTCGGGATTCGTTTTGTGGGAACGCAGACCGCCCAAATTCTCGCCGGTGATTTCGGATCGGTCGACGCTATCGCCGAAGCGGACGACGACGACTTGCAGCGCAGCGAGGGAATCGGACCCGAGGTTGCCGGCAGCGTCGCGCTCTTCTTCAAGCAGAAGGCGAACCGCGAGATGGTCGCGCGCCTCCAGCGTGCCGGCGTCGACATGACCGCACCGAAACGCGTTCGGGCCGCCGGCGGCAAGTTCGAGGGCAAGACCTTCGTCCTGACCGGAACGCTGCCGAATCTCACGCGCGACGAGGCGACGGAACTGATCGTCGCGGCGGGCGGTAAAGTGACGGGTTCGGTGAGCAAGAAGACCGATTACGTTGTCGCGGGCGACGAGCCGGGCAGCAAGTTGACGAAAGCGCAAACGCTTGGCATCGAAATTCTCGACGAATCCAGCTTGCGGACGTTATTGTCGTGACGCACGCTTCCGTGCGCGTCGTTCCAGCCGACGTGCTCACGCCGATCGGCGCGTACGCGGTACTCGCGCAACCGCAGGCGTCGTGCTTGCTCGAAAGCGTCGAGAGCGGCGGACGCATCTCGCGCTACTCGTTCATCGGCCTCGATTATCTCGCGGCACAGGAGTTCGCATCGAGCGCGGATCTGTACGATCGCGTGCGGGCCTTTGTGGCATCGCACAAAGCGGAGGGCCCCAACGCGAATCTCGGCGGGGCGCTGCTCGCCTTCGCATACGACGCCGCGCGTTGCGACGCGCGGCTTCCGGAGCGCCCGCAATCCGCGCCCGCGATGCCCGCGGCGTTCGTTGCGGTTCCCTCGACGTGGCTGATCTTCGACCACTTCACCGATCTGCTCACGATCTGGTGCAGCGGCGACGATGCCCTCGAACGGCAGCGCCGAATCGACGGCTACGTCGAACGGCTCCTTGCGGCGAAGCCGGCCTTTCCGGGGGAGTTGCGCGCCGCCGGGCCGATGCGCGAATCGCTCGATCGCGATCGGTTTCTCGCGCTGGTTGCCGAGGTCAAACGCCGCATCTTCGAAGGCGACGTCTATCAACTGCAACTGGGCATTCGATTCTCCGCCGATCTCGAAGGAAGCGCCTTCGACCTCTACCGCGCGCTGCGGCGCGAAAACCCTTCGCCGTATATGTTCTTCGTCGACACGGGCTTCGGGCGGCTCCTCGGCGCATCGCCGGAGTTTCTCGTCCGGCTGGAGGGGCGCAAGGCGCGCATTCGCCCGCTCGCCGGAACGCGCTGGCGCGGACGCGACGACGACGAGGACGCGCGGATCGCCGCCGAGCTGCTTGCCAACGAAAAGGAACGCGCCGAGCACGTGATGCTCGTCGACCTCGGGCGCAACGACCTCGGCTCGGTCTGCGAGTACGGCAGCGTGGTCGTCGACGAGCTGTTGCAAATCGAGCGGTACAGCCACGTGATGCACATCGTTTCGAACCTCGTCGGCCGCTTGCGCGAGGACCGCGACGCGCTCGATCTCTTTCGCGCGGGTTTCCCGGCGGGCACCGTCACCGGAACGCCGAAGATGCGCGCGATGCAGCTGATCGACGGTCTCGAACCCGTGACGCGCGGCTTCTATGCGGGCAGCATCGGGCGCTGGTCGTTTGGCGGCGACTTCGACTCGTGCATCACGCTGCGCAGCGTACACGTGCAGAACGGCAGAGCCTGGTGGCAGGCCTCAGCCGGTATCGTGGCCGACTCCGAGCCCGTCGCCGAGTACGAAGAGGTCTTTCACAAGACGCGCATCGCCCGTGCGGTTCTCGGAATTGAATAATGCGCGTTCTCTTCATCGATAACTTCGACAGTTTCAGCTACAATGTCGTGCACTTGCTCGCATCGGCCGGCGCGTCGCCCGAGGTCGTGCTCAACGACGATGCGCGCCTGCGGCCCGAGCTGCTCGATGCGTACGAAGCGCTCGTGGTTGGGCCTGGCCCCGGGCGTCCGGAGCACGCGCCGCAGATGACGAACGTGCTGCGCGCTGCGATCGATCGCGGAATGCCCGTCCTCGGCGTCTGTCTCGGCTTGCAGGCAATCGGCGACGTTCTCGGCGCGACGGTAACGCACGCGCCGCGGCAGATGCACGGTAAAACCTCGGACGTTACTCACGACGGCACCGGCGTGTTTGCCGGACTGCCGACGCCGCTTACCGTGACGCGTTACCATTCGCTCGCGCTCAATCCGGCGACAATTCCGGGCGAGCTGCACGTCAGCGCGCGCAGCGAGGACGGCGTCATCCAAGGCATCGCCCACCACGATCGGCCGGTGCACGGCGTGCAGTTCCATCCCGAATCGGTCTTGAGCGAGCACGGCAGAGCGCTAATCGAGAACTTTCTCCGCTCGCCGTGACCGAATTCACTCCCCTCTTGCGCCGCCTTCTCGCGGGAGAGAACCTCACGCAAGCTGAGGCTGCAGCCTTTATCGGCGAGATTATGGACGGCAACTATGCGCCGTCGCAATCGGCGGGCTTGCTCGTGGCGCTCGCCGCGAAGGGTGAGAGCGTCGACGAGATCGTCGGTGCGGCGCGCGCGATGCGCGAACGGAGCCTTCACGTCGAGCACGATCTGCCGATGGTCGTCGACGTCGTCGGCACCGGCGGCGACCACGCCAACACGATCAACATCTCGACCATGGCCGCGCTCGTCGTCGCCTCCGCCGGCATTCCGGTCGCGAAGCACGGCAACCGCGCCGCTTCGAGCGCCTGCGGGAGCGCCGATGTTCTGGAGGCGGCCGGGATGCCGATCGAGATCGAGCCGGAGCGCGCCGCCGCGATGCTGCGCGAATGCGGCTTTACGTTCATGTTCGCCCCTCGCTACCATCCGGCGATGCGCAACGCCGCACCGGTGCGCCGTGAGCTCGGCGTACGGACGATCTTCAACTTGCTCGGGCCGCTGACGAATCCGGCCGGCGCGACGCATCTGGTCGTCGGCGTTGCCCGCGAGGATCTCGTCGAGCGAATCGGCGAGGCGTTACGCGCGCTGGGTGCGCGCCGCGGCGCCGTCGTGCACGGCAGCGGCGGCGTCGACGAAGTCGTCGGCAACGGCCCGACCTCGATCTACGCGTTCGACGAGGAGAACGCGCATCTCGCGCGTCTGGAGCCGGCGGAGTTTGGCATTTCCACGCCTTTGCGCACGCCGGTCGGAGGATCGGTCGAAGCCGCGCACGCAGCGTTCGTCGACGTTCTCGGCGGCGCCCAAGGTCCGGCCTCGGACGTCGTCGCGATGAACGCGGCCGTCGTTTTCTACGCGACCGGCATCGAAACGAAGCTGCCCGACGCGTTCGAGCGCGCGCGCAGCCTGCTGCGCGGCGGCGCCGTCTGGCCGGCCTTCGAGCGCGCTCGGGAGTTTGCGAGCAATGGCTGAGGTGTGGATCAAGTTCTGCGGCTGCACCGCGTGGAGCGACGTTGCGCTCGCGCTCGACGCCGGTGCCGACGCGTTCGGGATGATCTTCGCTCCCTCGCCGCGGCGCATCGGCATTGATGCCGCGGCGGAGATCGCGCGCCGGGTAACGCCGTCGATCGAACCGGTTGCGGTTTTCGTCAATCCGGAGCACTCGTTCGTCGATGAGATTCGCGCGCTCTTTCCGCGGGCGCGGCTGCAGTTCTCCGGTGACGAGCCGCCCGAGTTCGTCGCTCGCTACGGCGACCGCGCGATCAAAGCGATACACGTCGATCCGCTCGGGACGCTCGTCGCGCAGCGCGCCGCCGGCTTTCCCGAAGCGACGTTGCTCTTCGATTCGAGACAAGACGGTTTGGCGGGCGGAACCGGCACGAGCTTTCCATGGGAGCACGTCGTAGCGATCGCGCGCGAGCGGCGCGCGGTGATAGCGGGGGGTTTGACGCCGGAGAACGTCGCGCAGTGCGTCGAGCGCGTCCGTCCGTTCGGCGTCGACGTGCGCAGCGGCATCGAAACCGCCGATCGCAAAGATCCCGAGAAGATGCGTGCCTTCGTGCTCGCGGTGCGCGAGACGTGAAGAAGCCCGACGCGCGCGGCTACTTCGGCGACTTCGGCGGGCGCTACGTTCCCGAGGTCCTGATCGCGGCGCTCGACGAGCTTACGTGCGCCGTCGACGAGGCCTTCGCCGACGATTCTTTCTGGGATGAGTACGACGCGGTGCTGCGCGATTTCGTCGGCAGGCCGTCGCCGCTCTATCGCTGCGAGCGATACACGGGTGACGTCTCCCCCGTGCCGTTACTGATGAAGCGCGAAGATACCAATCACACCGGTGCCCACAAGATCAACAACACCGTCGGACAGGCGTTGCTCGCGCTGCGCATGGGCAAGCGCCGCCTCCTCGCCGAGACCGGCGCGGGGCAGCACGGCGTCGCAACCGCAACGGTCGGCGCAAAGTTCGGCCTCCCCGTCGACGTCTACATGGGTGCTCGCGACGTCGAGCGGCAGGCGCTCAACGTTCACGTCATGCGGCTGCTCGGCGCGACGGTCCATCCGGTGAGCAGCGGAACGCAGACGCTCAAGGACGCGACCAACGAAGCCTTCCGGGTCTGGGCCGAACGCATCGCGGACACGTTCTACGTGATCGGCAGCGTCGTCGGCGCGCATCCGTATCCATACATGGTGCGGGAGTTTCAGAAGATCGTCGGGCTCGAGGCGCGCCGCCAAGTCATGGAGCGATACGGACGCCTCCCGAGCGACGTGGTCGCGTGTGTTGGAGGCGGCAGCAATGCGATCGGCATCTTCGCCGGCTTCGTCGACGATCCGCAGGTCAAACTCTGGGGCGTCGAAGCAGCCGGCGAGGGCGTCGCGAGCGGCAGAACCGCGGCGTCGCTGGGTGCCGGAACGGTCGGCGTGCTCCACGGCTCTCGTTCGTATCTGCTGCAAAGCGACGAGGGACAGGTGTTGCCGACGCACTCTATCGGCGCGGGTCTCGATTATCCGGGCGTCGGTCCCGAGCACGCCTTCCTCAAAGAGTGCGGGCGCGCGACGTACGTGAGCGTCACCGATGCCGAAGCGCTCGAGGCGTTCGAATTTTTCGCGCGCAGCGAGGGCATCGTGCCGGCGCTCGAGAGCGCGCACGCGATCGCTTTCGCGCGCAAGCTCGCGGCGGATCGTGATGCCGGCGACCTCGTTCTCGTCAACCTCAGCGGCCGCGGCGACAAGGACTTGGCTCGGTGGTAGGACGCATCGCCGCGACCTTCGAGCGCGCGAAGCGAGAGCGCCGGATCGCGTTCGTACCCTACGTAATGGCGGGCGATCCCGATCTCGCAACGACCGAAGCGATCGTCGATGCGCTCACTGCCGCCGGAGCGGACCTGATCGAGCTGGGCATCCCCTACAGCGATCCGCTCGCCGACGGACCCACGATTGCCGCTGCCGGCGCGCGCGCGCTGGAGAACCAAACGCGGCCGTCGGACGTTATAGAGTACGTACGGCGGCGCGCCGGGGATTGCGCGCCGCTGCTACTCTTCACCTACTTCAATCCGGTCTATCAGTTCGGCATAGAGCGGTTCGCGCACGATGCGGGCGTTGCGGGCGCGGCGGGCGCGATCGTCCCCGATCTTTCGCTCGAAGAATCGAGCGAGCTGCGCAGCACGCTGCAGGCGCACGGCCTAGAGATGCCGCTGCTCGTCGCTC
The DNA here is from genome assembly GCA_049585055.1 of Candidatus Cybelea sp. Classification (GTDB taxonomy): domain Bacteria; phylum Vulcanimicrobiota; class Vulcanimicrobiia; order Vulcanimicrobiales; family Vulcanimicrobiaceae; genus Cybelea. The sequence goes on from JBAUYZ010000099.1 coordinate 48,499, forward strand.
CCACGACGTCGCGCGAGCGGGCCGCACGGATCGCGCAAGCTTCGACGGGCTTCGTTTACGTCGTTTCGCGTCTCGGCGTCACGGGTGCCGGTACGACGCCGGATCTCACGCCGCTGCGCGCGCAACTTGAAATGCTGCGCGAAATTACGGAGAAGCCACTGGCCGTCGGCTTCGGCCTCAGCCGTGCCGGCGAGATCCGCGAAATCGGAGCGCTTACCGACGGCATTATTGTCGGCAGCGCGCTAATCGATGCATATGCGGGAAAAACCGGTGCGGAGGCCGCGCGCGCCGTGACAGAGTTCGTCGCACCATTGATCGGCGCGTGCCGGTCAACGGGGTAAGGCTTCTCCCAGCGCTGCGGCGACGTCGCCCGCGATAACCCCGACAGGCCGCTTCGCCGCGGCGTGCCGGGCCGCCAAACCGTGCCAGTAAGCGCCGGCGCACGCCGCGTCGACCGCGCTAAGGCCCTGCGCCAGCAGCGTTGCGATGATGCCGGTCAGCACGTCGCCCGTTCCGGCAGTAGCTAAAGCGTTGGTTCCGGTCGGATTGATGTGTACCGGTCCCTTGCCGTCGTAGATCAGTGTATCCGAGCCTTTGAGCAGCGTCGCGATCCCGGTTCGATCGACGAACTCGCGAATGCGTTCGACGCGCGTGCCCGGGGCGATCGTCCCGCGACCGGACAATCGGGCGAACTCGCCGGCATGCGGCGTCACCACGCACGCTTTGCCGCGCAGGGCGTCGAGCCGTTTGCTCAGATGAAACAACCCGCTCGCGTCGATAACCATCGGCAACTCGTTCGCCGAAATGAACCGCGCGAAGATCTCGCCGGTCCGGTCGTCGAGTCCCAACCCGGGCCCGATCGCGACCGCGCCGTTGCGCTTGGAGATCTCGAGCAGCTCCTGCGCGACGGCATCCGGGGCCGCATCGTCGGAGAGCTCGACGACGACTTGCTCGACGAGATGCATCCGTATCGCCGGTGCCGCCGAGCGCGGCGTCGCGACGGTAACGTATCCGGCTCCCGCCCGCGCCGCACCGAGCGCGCAGAGGACGGCTGCCCCCGGAAACTGCGCCGAGCCCGCGATGATGAGCGGCGCGCCCGCCGAGTACTTTTGCGTGTCCGGTGCGCGGCGCGGCAAGAGCTTCAGGAACTCCGCATCGTCGAGCGTCGCGAACTCGCGCGGCTGGGCCGCGAGGATCGCGTCGCCGATGCCGATCGGCGCGCACCTGAGCTCGCCGGCGTATTCGCGCGCCGGCTCGAGCAGCAGGCCCGGCTTGGCTGCCGCCAGCGTCACCGTAACGCTCGCTCGCACGGCGTCGTGGCTCACCGCGCCGGTCAGCGCGTCAACGCCGCTTGGAATGTCGATCGCAAGCACCGTCCGCTTGCGGGCGTCGAGCGCTCGCGCGAGATGGCGATACCGCTCCGGCAACGGCAGGCG
>JBAUYZ010000100.1:0-34280 GCA_049585055.1 Candidatus Cybelea sp.
CCCCCGCTCCGACGCTAACCCCCGCTCCGTCGCACCAACCCGTCGTGCCGAAGGCGACGCCGGGCGGCGGCTCCGACCGGGCGACGGCGCTCGTGCGCTCCTATCTCGAGTCGCTCGCGCACGGCGATCGTGCGACGGCAGCGTCATACCTCGCTCGCGGAAGCCCGAGCGAGACGTTCATGAACTCCGGTGCGCAGATCGAATCGATTCGCGGGGCTTCGGTTGGGCCGCAGCAGTACCAAGTTACGGCCGACGTACAAACGACGAGCGGCGAGTACTACGTCACCTTCACGGTTGAATCGGGACCGGCCGGTTTGCAAATAACCGACCACTACTCGATAAAACCGAAGTAAAAGCACCGATTTAGCTCCATCTCGTTGTCGCCTCGGGCCTCGTTTACCGTAGTAAACTTCGGCAGTAAACTTCGGCCGTCGGCTCCTAGAGCTGGAACTAAATCGGTGCCTTTTATACTTCGGCGCCGATGCCGGTGGTCGCGCGCACCTGCAGCTGGTCGAACATCGCCTCCGATTCGCGATCGCGCGCAAGAAGCGTCCCCAGGATCGCGCCGGCTAAGCCGATCGGAATCGAAATAATGCCGGGGTTCTCGAGCGGGAAGATCGCGCGGTTTCCCATCAGCACCGGGCTGATCGCAATCAGCGCGAGCGACGAGACGAGACCTGCGAGCATTCCGGCGATCGCGCCCGTGCGCGTAAACCGCCGCCACGAGAGAGCGAGCAGAATTACGGGGACGTTCGCGCTCGCCGCCACCGCGAAGGCCAGACCGACCAGAAACGCGACGTTGAAGCCGCGAAGCGCGATCGAGAGCGCGATTGCGAGCGCTCCCACGACTACCGCGGTCGCGCGCGCGACGAAGAGGTGCTCCGTCTCGTCACCGTAGCCGTTGCGGACGAGACTGAACCAGATATCGTGTGCGAATGCCGACGAGGCCGTGATGGTGAGGCCCGCGACGACGGCGAGAATCGTCGCAAACGCGACCGCAGCGACGAATGCTGCGAGCAGCGAGCCTCCGAGTTGTTGCGCGAGTAGCGGCGCGGCGAGATTGCTGTCCGGCGTTGGAACGATGTAGCCGTCGCGCTTGAGCTGCATGTCGAGCGCCTGTTGCTGTTGCGGATGATACGAAATGTATCCGATCGCTTGACCCGCATACATGCGCCGCCCGATGTGCTCCTTGCCGACGATCGTTGCGGCGCCCAGGCCCATGAACGACGTCGTGAGATAGAAAATCCCGACGAGCACCATCGCCCATGCCACCGAAGTGCGCGCCGCTCGAGCCGACGGCACGGTGAAGAAGCGCATCAAGATGTGCGGCAGCCCGGCGGTGCCGAGCACCAGCGCGAGGCCGAGCGAGATGAGATTCCACGCACCGAGCGGGCCGTGAAAGAGCAAGCCCGGCTGGAGCAGATTCGATACGCTGCGGCCCGCCGATACGGTCGACGCGGCGTTGAAGAAGTCGCCGAGCGAGAACTGGAAATGTCCTATGGCAAGCAACGAGAGCGCGATCGCCGTCAAGAGCAGCAAGCCCGCCTTGATGATTTGCACCCACGTGGTCGCGAGCATGCCGCCGAAGAGCACGTAGACGAGCATCAGGACGCCGACCACGCCGATAGCGACGATGTCGCCGAACCGCGGTAGCAGCAGATTCACGATGGCGCTCACCCCGACCATCTGCGCGATCAAGTAGAAGAGCGTGATCGCCAATGTGGAGAGCGCCGCGATTGCGCGAACGCCGCGGCCCCGCAATCGAAACGACATCAGGTCGGCGACCGTGAACTTGCCGGTATTGCGAAGCTGCTCCGCCACCAGCAGCAGGACGGCCAAATATGCCACCAGCCATCCGACGGAGTACATAAATCCGTCGAATCCGTAAAATGCGATGAGCCCGGTGATTCCGAGGAACGAAGCTGCCGAAACATAATCGCCGGCAATTGCCCAGCCGTTCTGTAGCCCGCCGATGCGCCGGTGGGCGGCATAGAACCCGAGGCTCGTGTGACTCTTCCCCGACGCCCAAAACGTAACCACCAGCGTGATGCCGACGAAGACTCCGAACATCACGAGCGATGGCTGTGCGTTCATCGCTGCTCGTCGAGGAGTTCGTGCGTTTCGCGGCGGCGCATCTGTGCGGCCGCAACGTCGAATCGGCGCGCCCGGCGCAAGTAGAGCGCGAGCAAAATCCAGGCCATCGCGAACTGCGAAAGCGCAAAGCAGTAGGCAGCGGTGACCGCACCGATGACCGGGCGGCTCATCACGTTCGGCCAGAAGCCCACCGAGATCGGTAGCGCGAGATAGTAGGCGATGAAGAAGAGCGTCGCCGGGATTACGAAGCGGCGTCGCGCGCGCAGAAGGGCGCGAAACTCGGGCTCCGCGGCGAGAGCCTCCCACCGCGCCTGCACGATGTGAGGTTTCACTCCTCGTCCGGCCAGCCGGCGAGCTCGCCGATGGCGGCGCTTTTGAGCACGCGCAGGCCGAGCATCGCGCACTTCATCCGCGTCGGGCTAATGCCGATGCCGACGTCTTCGAGAACGGCGTCTTTGGAGAGTTTGGCGACGTCGGCGAGCTTCATGCCCTTGATCCGTTCGGTGAGCATCGATGCTGAGGCCTGGCTGATCGCGCAGCCCTTGCCGGAGAAGCGCACGTCGCTGACGAGACCGTCGTCGACCTTGAGCTCCATACGGATCTGATCGCCGCATAGCGGGTTGATGTCTTCGGCTTCCGCGTCGGCGCGTTCCAAGCGGCCGAAGTTGCGCGGATGGCGGTAGTGATCGAGAATGTAGTCGCGGTAAAAGTCGTCCACGCGGTTATCAGACTCCGAAGAGACGCGCGGCCTTTTCGAGACCGGCACAGAGCACGTCCACGTCGGCCTCGGTGTTGTAAATATAGAACGACGCGCGCGCCGTCGCGGACCAGCCCATCTTTTCCATGAGCGGCATCGTGCAATGGTGGCCGGCGCGGATACAGATACCTTCGGTGTCCAAGATGGAAGCGAGGTCGTGCGCGTGGACGTCGGCGAGGGTGAAGGAGATGACGCCCGAGATGAGCTCGGGGTCGCGCGGGCCGTAGATCGCCAAGCCACGCGGCTCGAGTCGAGCGAGCCGATCGAGCGCGTAGGCGGTCAGGCGCCGCTCGTGATCGCGCACCCATCCCATCCCGACCTGTTCGAGATATTCGACGGCGACGCCGAAGGCGATGGCGTCGGCGATATTACTCGTTCCCGCCTCGAACTTGCGCGGCGGATCGTTGAACGTCGAGCGATCGTACTCCACCTTGTGAATCATGTCGCCACCGGAGAGGAAGGGCGGCATCGCGTCGAGCAGCGCGCGCTTGCCGTAGAGCGCGCCGATGCCGGTCGGTCCGAGCATCTTGTGCCCGCTAAACGCATAAAAATCGACGTCGAGCGCCTTGAGGTCGACCGGCAGATGTGGCGCGCCCTGAGCGCCGTCCACCAATACGACCGCTCCCGCCGCGTGGGCTCGCGATACGATCCGATCGAGCGGGAGAATCGTACCGAGCGTATTGCTGACGTGGGCGCAGGCCACGAGCTTGCACCCGTCGAGTAGCTCGTCGAGATCGTCGAGGACGCAGAGGCCGCGATCGTCGACCGGGATGAAGCGCAGCTCGGCGCCGGTGCGCTGCGCGAGCAGCTGCCACGGAACGAGATCCGAATGATGCTCGAGCTCCGTGAGCAGAATCGCATCGCCGGCGCGCAGATTCGCGTTGCCCCAAGAGTAGGCCACGAGGTTGATCGCTTCGGTCGTGTTCCGCACCCAGACGATCTCCGGAACGTCCGCGCCGACAAAACGCGCGATCTTGACACGCGCTCGCTCGAACTCGCCGGTCGCGCGTTCGGCAATCTCGTAGACGCCGCGGTGGATGTTCGCGTTGTACTGCTCGTAGTAATCGACGAGCGCTTGGATGACGACCCGCGGCTTCTGCGACGTCGCCGCGGAATCGAGGTAGACGAGCCGCTTTCCGCGCGACGTCGGTCGAGCGAGGATCGGAAAGTCCGCGAGGATGCGTTCTGTTTTAGGATCTGTCGCTAACATGCTACGACAACTTTGCCGCGAGCGCGGCGCGGATCTCGTCGCGAAGCGCGGCAGTCGGAAAACAGACGATCGCCGGTTCGAAGAAGCCGAGGGCGATCATACGCTCCGCAGCGGCGCGCTCGATGCCGCGGCTCTCCATGTAGAAGATTTGTTCGGCGTCGATCGCTCCGACCGTCGCGCCGTGATAGGCTTTTACGTCGTTTGCGGCGATTTCGAGGGCCGGAACGGAGTCGACGTGTGCCGTCGGCGAGAGCAAGAGCGCGTCGTCTCGCAAGCGCGCATCGCTGCCCTGGGCATGCGCCGCGATTCGAATGTTGCCAAGAAAGCGCGCTTGTCCGCGCTCGGTGGCGGCCGACTTGACGAGCGTCTCGGAGGTCGCTTCGCCGGCGCGATGATCGATGGTGTTAATCATGTCGACGTGCTGCGAGCCGCGCGGGAAGAAGATGGCCGTCACGTGCGCGTCGGCTCCGGGCGCCTCGACCGAAACGCGAAGATCGCCGGCGGCGAGCGCGCCGCCGATCTCGGCTAGGTTCCAGGCGATGCGCGAATCGCGGCCGGGCCGCGCGGCGCGGCTGGTAATCACGCGCGCCTCCGGATCGGCATCTTGCAAGACCGCGCACGTTACGTCGGCGTGATCGCCGGTGACGACTTCGGCAGCGCCGCAGATAAGCGTGCCCGCGTCCGCCGTGATGCGCTCGATAACGGTGACGCGCGCGCCCCGCTCGGCGAGCACGACGCTCCATGGAAAGATTGTGCTGCCCGCCGCGGCGTGGTAGCGAATGACGATCGGTTCGTCGCAGGCGTGATCGGCAGGCACGTATACAAAGACTCCGCGGCCGGCAAAGGCGTGCGCGAGCGCTCCGAACTTGCTCGCGGCGATTTCGCTCGTAGCAAAAGCACGTGAGAGCCGTTGCGGATGTTCGCGTGCGGCAGTCGCGAGATTGCAGACGACGACGGCGGGGTCGCGATTCTCGAAGCTGACCTCGCCAGCGTTTGGATCGATCGACGCAGACTCCGGCACGATCGACTCGAAATCGACGCGCCAAAAGCGCCCGGGCTTCTCGTGCCCGCTCGGAAGGGAAAAGAAGCGATCGAGTGCGTGCCCGCGCGCTGCGGCATCGACGAGCGCGTCATCAAATGAAGCGAGACGCTCGTAGAGTTCGTGCGTCTGCGGCGCAGTACCGAGGGCGCTAGACAACGCTGCCGATCTTTTCCCGGATCTTGTCGTACCCTTCGCGCTCGATGCGATGCGCGAGATCGTGACCGCCGGTCTCGACGATCCGCCCGTCGATCATCACGTGAACGACGTCCGCCGTGATGTATTGCAGAATTCGCGGATAATGCGTGATGATAAGGAAGCCGGTCTTGCGTCCTTCCTCGCTCGCGCGCAACGCGGCGATCGAGTCCCCGACGTCTTTGAGCGCGTCGATGTCGAGGCCGGAGTCGGTCTCGTCCATGATCGCGTACTTCGGTGCGAGCACCGCGAGCTGCAGCATCTCGAGGCGCTTCTTCTCACCGCCGGAGAAACCGTCGTTGAGATAGCGGCCCATGAAGGACGGATCGATGCCGAGCTCCTCCATCTTCTCGAGCAAGAGCGCGCGAAATTTTGCCGGCGGCAAATCGCCAGGGCGTTCGGCCTGCCGTGCGGCGTGGAGAAAGTTCGCGACTTTTACGCCCGGGATCGCGGCGGGGTATTGAAAGGAGAGAAAAAGGCCGGCGCGAGCGCGCTTATCGGGGGCCAGGGCGAGCAAGTCCTCGCCGTCGAGCTCGACTTTCCCGCTCACTTCGTACAGGGGGTGACCCGTCAGCGAAAAGGCGAGCGTCGATTTGCCGCTGCCGTTGGGGCCCATTAGCGCGTGGACGCGCCCGGGCTCGACCGTGAGGTCGATTCCCTTTAAAATATCGTTACCGGCGACGCGGCAGCGCAGGTTGGAGATGCGAAGACCTTGTTCGGGCATGCGATTTATGGTAGCCGAGCCTCTCTTAGAAAGTCAAGGAAAAACTTTACTATCTCGGGGCCTTCATGCTAGGATAGCGTGAAATAGATGCACGCCGACCGCTTCTTTCAGACGACTCGAGGCAAGATCGTCAGCGAGCTGCGCCGCCGAGGCTCCGCCTCCGCGACCGACTTGGCGCGCTCGTTCGGCCTCTCGGCCAATGCCGTCCGCCAGCAGCTCGTGGTCCTGGAGCGCGACGGTCTGGTCGCCGAGACGCCGGTACGGCGCGGCCCGACGAAGCCGACCTACGAGTTCTCGCTGACAACCGACGCCGATAAACTCTTTCCGCAAGCGTACGATAAGATGTTAACGGCGGTGCTGCGCGAGCTACGAGCGCAGTTCGGCAGCGCCGGCGTTTCGCAAGTCTTCGATGGCCTCTCCCGCCGAGCGATCGAGCGTGCGCGGCTTTCGGTGACCGCGACCGATCCCGAAGCGAAGGTCGCGCAGTTGACCGAAATGCTGCGCAAGAGCGGCGTCGTCGCCGAGTATAGTCTGATCGACGGCGGCTTCGCCTTGCACGAACATAACTGCCCGTACTCGAGCGCCGCGAAGGAGCACCCGGAGGTCTGCCAGGTGATCCACCAGGTAATCGACGAGACGATCGGCGGAGAACACTCACAGACCGAGTCGCTCGCGCACGGCGGAAAAGAGTGCCGGTTCGAGCTTCATCCCACTGCGAAGGTAAGTTAAATAGCGATGGATTTTCCGAAGTTTCAGCGATTGGTCGAGGAGCGCACCGGCTTCCGCACGATGGAGAACCCCACGGCGAGCGGCGAGTACTTCAGCGACTCGTGCGGCGATATGTACAACTTTTTCTTAAAGGTCGGGCCCGCTGCCGTGATCGAGGAGATCTCGTACTTCACGACCGGCTGCGGCTTCGGCACCGCAACCTGCAGCCTCGTCGTCGGACTCGCCAAAGGCAAGACGGTCGACGAAGCGGCGGCGATTACGGCCTCCGACGTGGAGCGCGAGCTCGACGGTTATCCGGAGAAGAAGAAGGATTATCCCGAGCGCGCGCTCGAGGCGCTGCACGTTGCGATCGACGATTATCGCAGCAAGGTCGCATCGGGTGCGGTGCCGGACCACGCGGCGATGCCGCGACCGTCGGCCGAGACTCGGTCAACCTCCGAGCCCGTTGCCGCCGCGCCGTCAGCGAACGGCGCGGGCGACGCCAAACTGATCATCAGCTTGCGCTAACGCGCCGGCACACCCGTGTTATCCTGACCGCGGGGCGAACGCATAACGTCGTTTGGCGCATCGGACTCGTGGCCAATAGTAAGCGTTCGCTCGGCGCCGAAGATCTCAAACACGCTTGCGGTCGCGTATACCGCGCTTCAGCAAAAGGGCAACGCATATGCCGGGTTTATGGTCGAAGCGATTGGTACGTCGTCGTTCGATGCGGCGCGGAACGGAAGATACGCTGCTGATTTAGGGACGGCGATCGCAACGTTCGACAAAGCGTTTGACGCGCTGACCGCGACGCACCGGGCGAAGCTCGCGAGCGCGTGGGTGCCATCGTTCGCGCAAACTCTGCAGGCTCGATGGGATACCTACAACGGACTCATCGCCAAGATGTCGCCACAGATGAAGGCGGACGTGATCGCCGACCTGAAGCGCGAAACGGTTTGGCCGAACTACGAGGACATCGCTACCGAGTCGGTCGTGGGCAGCCGGTAGCGGCGTACGCCAGCGGCGCCGTCGCTACGACCTGATAGCGCGAGGTGTTGCGGGCCGGATCGGGGAGCGATTCGAAGAGCACAAGCTCGCGGATCTCGAGCGCGATCGGCGCGAACTCCACGAGCGGAAGTGGTTTCGGGGACGTTTTGACCCGCGCGAGCGTCACGTGCGCGACCGCGTCGCTCTCGAACGCGAACCCGAGCTTGGCGTAGCCGTTGCGAATCTCTGCCGCGAGCGTCCGAAACGCCGCGCCTTGCTCGCGGGAGCCGGCGTAAACGACGCGCGGCTTACGCTCGTGCGGGAACGCGCCGAGCTTGTCGAGCGAAATGGCGAATGGCACGACGTGCGCTGCCGCCTCAGTCAACACTGCGCCGACTTCGTCGCGGCGCGTGGGTTCGACGAAGCCCAGGAATGCGAGCGTCACGTGCAACTTTTCCGGCGCTTCATAGCGCGCGTCGAAGCCGGTCGCGCGCAGCGCCTCCGAGATTTCGGCGCACGCCGTGCGAGCTCGACCATCTAACTCGATTCCGGCGAAGAGGCGCCGCTTGCGTGGTGCGTTCTCAGCCATCGATGAGATACGGATTCGAGATTCGCTCGATGCCGATCGTCGTGAACGGTCCGTGCCCGGGGAGCACTGGCGTCGCGTCGTCGTAGGGCAGCAGCTTGCGACGAATCGAGTGCACGATATCTTCCATCGAGGTCCCGCCCAGATCCCACCGGCCGATCGAACCGGCAAAGAGAGTATCTCCGGTGAGCAACCTGGTCGTTCCGTCGCCGGTGACCTCGAAACAGACGCTGCCCGGCGTATGTCCCGGGGTGTGTAGCACGCGGCAGCGCACGCTGCCGGCTTCGAGCAGGTCGCCCTCGCGCAACTCGCCGTCGAGCGCGACGACGGCGGGCGCCCGCGCCAGGCCCAGCCAGAGCGATTGCATCGCCAGAGTGCGATAGAGCGGCAAATCTGCCGGATGCAGCAGTCCGGCTGCGCCGGTGAGCTCGCGTAGCCGGCCCAAGTCGCCGATGTGGTCGATATGCGCGTGCGTGTGAACCAGAAGCTTCGCGCGCCAGCCGTTGGTCTGTAGCCGCGCAATCACCTGGTCGACGCCGTCGCCACCATCGACCACGATCGCGTCGCGGGTCGTCTCGTCGGCGAGGATGGTGCAGTTGCAGGCGAGCGGCCCAACCGGAAACGTTTGTGCGATCAAGTGAGCGAGTCTACTCGACGTGAATGCCGAAGTCGTGGAATCCGCCGTTGAAGTAACCCAGCGGCGAACCGGGGCGCGCGCTGCAGGAGAGCACGCGTCCGATCAGGATCGAGTGCGAGCCGATGTGGTACTCTTCGGCGAGCTCGCAGTCGAAGTGCGCGATGGCACCGTTCAAGACCGGTGCGCCGCTCGTATCGACCGTATAGGCAATCTCGGCGAACTGGCGATCCCGAACCTTTCCCGAAAAATGCTCCGCGAGCGGTCGCTGATCGCCCGCAAGCACGTTGACGCAGAAGATGCGCGAGCTCGAGATGAAGAGGTAGCTGCGTGCCTCGCGATTGATGCAGATCAGCAGCGACGGAGGATCGACCGAGACGCTTGCAAAGGCGTTGACCGTAATGCCGCGCGGCTCGCCTTCTTTAAGAGTTGTGACGACCGTCACGCCGGTCGGGACGCGCCGCATCGCGTGCCGGAAGGCCGTCGCGCTCGTCATTGACGGCGCGCGCCGACGCCGATGCCGAGGGGGAGAATCGTCGCATCCAGGGCGGGGTGAGCGACAAAATGCCGGGCGAATTCGGGCATGGCGAGGCAATCGTCGAAGATGACGACACCCGAGAGCTTGAGCATCGGAACCACGAGTTCGAGGTAGCGCGGATACTCGCTCTTGTTCGCGGCGATGAAGACGACGTCGAGGTTGCGATGCGGAAAATTTTCAAGGAGCTCGAGCGCCGGCGTATTGCAGACTTCGATGTAATCGTCTTCGGCCGCTCGCCGAAAATAGGAACGTGCGACGTCGGTACGCGTCACGTCCGGGTCGATCGTCCAAATCCGGCCAACGCTCGGTTGCGCGAGCGCCATCCAGAGCGTGGAGTAACCGTATCCGGTGCCGACCTCCAGGATGCGGTTGGCCTGCATTGCCGTCACGAGGGTTGCGAGAAAGCGTCCCGTCACGCGCGAAGCCAACGGTGGGCGACCGCAGTCGCTGCGACCTTCGAGTTCCACGAGTAACGGATGCGGTGGGGGGTGCACTGCGTCGACTTCGCGCAGCAGCTCCTCGGGGTTCACGAGGCTCGCTTTTGGGCGCAGCGCAACTAGCAACCTGCGCGTTCGGCCGCCTTGACGACGTTGCGCAGCAGCGCCACGTTGGTCACCGGTCCGACGCCGCCGGGAACCGGTGTGATCGCTCCCGCAATAGCCGCGGCACTCTCGAAGTCCACGTCGCCTTTGAGCACTCCGTCGACGAGCGTCGTTCCCACGTCGATCACGGTTGCGCCCGGCATGAGATCGTCGCCGCGTATCAATCCGGGAACGCCGGCCGCGACCACGACGATTTCGGCCATCTTCACGTAGGGCTGCAAACCGCCCGATTCCCTGTGAAGGATCGTCACGGTTGCGTCCTGCGCCAGCATCAGCATCGCGACGGGTGCTCCCACCACGATCGAACGCCCGACCATCGCAGCGCGGCGGCCGCGCAGCGGCCAGTGCGGACTTCGCTCGAGCAACAGCATGACGGCCGCGGGCGTTGCCGGTACGTACTCCGTGCCGCTGCCGAACGCGAGATGCCCTTGGTTCCTCGGATGTGCGCCGTCAACGTCCTTATGCGGCGGTATGGCGTCGGCGATCTCGCGAACCGAAAGATGCGGCGGCAGCGGCTGTTGCAGCATCACGCCGTGCACGTTCGCGTCGCCGTGAAGAAGCTCGAGGCGTTCGCGAATCTCCGAAGCCGTGGCGCTCTCTTCGAGGCGATCGACGGTGACGGCGATGCCGACGCGCGCCCCGGTTCGTTCGAGATTGCGCACGTAGGCGAGGCTCGATTCGTTCTCGCCGACGAAGACCACGACGAGCTTGGGCGCAATGCTTGCCTCGCGCAGCGCGCGCGTGCGAGCGACGAGTTCGGTTCGCAAGTCGGCGGCGAGCGTTCTTCCGTCGAGAATCAAGGCAGGCACGACGTCGGCGTTTCGTTCGCCGAAGGATAGGAACCTAGGTCGCGCATGCCGCACACGCCTGACGGATGTCCCGCTATCTCGTCTGGGTCGTTGCGGCGGTCGTGCTCGCCGCCGTGGGTTACGTGCTGGCGCCATTCTTCTTTTCGTCGACGAGCCGCTCTAGCGGTCCCGAAGGCTTGGCCGGCGAAGCCGCGCCGGTCTTTGCGTTACAAGACGATCGCGGGGCGGCCGTCTCGCTCGATCGCTATCGCGGACGCGTCGTGCTGATGAACCTCTGGGCGTCGTGGTGCCCGCCGTGCCGCGCCGAAATGCCCGACTTGCAACGACTAGCCGACGCTCATGCGGGCGCTCAACTGGCGATCGTTGGCGTGAATGAAGGAGAATCGCCGCAGCAAGCGCGCGAGTTTGCCGATTCGCTGCGCATTCGCTTTCCGATTTGGGTCGACATCGCTCAACGGTACGGGCGGTCGTATGCGGCGCTCGGACTCCCCACCACGGTCGTTCTCGACCGGCGTGGGATCGTGGTGCGTGGCTTCGACGGTGCGCTGACGTACTCGCAGATGGAGTCAGCCGTCGCGCCGCTGATGGAAGCGCATTGATAGGATTCGCCGCAGCGGCGCTCGCCGTCGCAACTGCGGCTATCGTGGAGATCCTCATCCCGGGTCGGGCCGTCTATCACGCGGGATGGTTCAACGTTCTGCTTGGCGCCTTGATCGTCATCACGTTCGTCGCCGGGCGCCGATACTATCGGCGCGCGGCACTCGCGCGCACCCGTGTTGCGACGCTCCTCCTCGTTGCAGGGGCGGCGATTGCGGGGTTTGCGGCGGTGACGAGCGGGCTCTTCGGTCCCGACAATCAAACGTTGATCGGTGCGCCGGGCCAGCGTATCCGCGTCGAATCGCTTGGCCTGCTCGTCTTTCCGCTGCCGTCAGGCGACGGATCGGCGATGCAATCCGTCACGCTCGAACGGCCGCTGCACGCTTCGGTCACGATCGGCGAACGCGGGCGCGACGCCGGAGACTTTATCTTGCACACGATTGCGCGCAGCGTCGTGTACGTCGAGGCGCGCGATCTTCGCGGGAATCGTCTTACCGTCACGCAGCCGGCCGGTACGGCATTTCTCTCACCGGTGCTGCTGATGCAGCATCGTCAGACGATCGCCGGGCTCGACGTGCCGTACGATTCCTTCAACGTGCCCGCGCTGCGACGCGTCGTCAAAGCCATTCTCTTCACTCCCGCGCAGGCCGCGATGATGCTGCACGGAGGCACGCAGCTCGGCGAGCCTGCGGTGCTCTTTGCAGTCGATGATGAAAACGAGCGGCCGCTTCCGCATGCGATCGCGCTGAGTGCCGGCGGCCGCGCCGCTCGCGCCGCCGATCTTTCATTACGCGGTTCGGTCGCCGTCTATCCGGCCGTTGAAGTGGTTGCTGCGCCGAATCTCCTGGCGGCCATCGCCGGCGCGCTGCTCGTGCTCGGCGCGATGGTCGCGTTGATTCAGCGTCCCGCCACGATCGCGCGAACGTTCCTCAGGACGATGCTCCCCTCGGAAAGCTCGATGCCCTTGGGTGGAAGTACGTAGATCGAAACCAGCCGCGCCGCCCGCGTGTCGGTCGGAAAACGCACGGCGACGCTGCGCCAGCCGGGCTCGCCGAGCTGCGCGGCGTCGAGCAGGACGTCCTCGTCGATCTCGTTGCGGACGGCGATGCGAACGCGCCCCGCGCTTCCGTCGTCTTGCAGATCGAAGGCGATGCCGATCGTGTCGTCGGGCACCGAGACGTTAGCGACGGCATACGCCGCGCGTTCCCCGCCTCCGAAAGAGAACGTGAGACGCACGCAGGTTCCGCAGCCCGCGTTCTTTGCCAGGCTCCCCTGACCGCCGCGCCGCACGGTCACGAAGCGCGCGTTTTGCGCGAAGGGCAACGCGACGTCGTGCGAGCCGACGGTCACGCGCGCGTTTGCGACCGTCGCACCGACGTGCAGCGCTACGTTCGCATTCTGCGAGCCGGCGTGAAATCGGCCATCGCGATCGATCGAGCCCGTCGTCGAGCTCCAGTTCAGCAACGACGGAAGCGCGAGCGCGTAACCGCGCGAATCGTAGGCGTGCGCCGCCAAGAGGATCGTCGAATTCGGATCGAGGTTCGGCCGCGCGGGCGTGATCGTGCTGTGCGCCGGCGTCGCCTCGACTTCAATTGGCACTTCGCCTTTGAGACCATCGCCGCGCAGCACTAAACGGCCGGCGCCGGGGCGCAGCGCAGCGAAAGTGCCGTCGCGGAAGAGCCCCAGCGTTGCGGGAAGCACGCTCGCTTGGATGGATGAGGAACTCGCCGCGACGTGATCCGCGGCGTCGACGGCTGCGATTCGCAGCGGGACTTGCGCGCCGGTCAACGCTCGCACGACTCCGGGACGCGCGACGAGGCGAACCGGCGGTCCCCGAGGCGCGGTGCTGTAGACGAAGATGCCGTTGGAAACCGGCCGCTCCTTGCCGTCCGAGGGCGAGTTCACAACGTCGGCGAGGCTGTCGCCAAGACGGCGAACGACGAGCGTCGACGAGCCGCCGCCGTCAAGGAGGAGTGCCTCGATGGCGCCGAGCGAGCGCATCAGTGCGGAAAACTGCGGGCGCGTGACGCCGATGCTAACGTCGGGCTGGCGACCGTCGACCTCGACGAGCAGGACGCGGCCGTCGGACGTAATCCCCACACCCGAACAGGGCGTGCGCCGCGAGTTCTCTTCCCGATACGGCGCATCGGGATCGTCATACCACTGCCCGCCATGCAAAATGAGCGCGCCGCCCCCGACGGCGGTCGTTATTGAATCGAGTCCAAACGGTTCCAAATCGCCGCTTGCCGCGACGATCGCGCCCGCATCGGGAACGCCGACGACGCCGTACTCGTCCGGACCGATTGCCACGTAGTAGCCGGGCGGCTGAGGGCTGAGATTATCGGCGACGCCCCTAACGCGATACCGCGCCAGTGGCGGAACTCCGTCGAGCGGTTGGAGTTCGACGAGCGTCACGTTCTCGCGCGGCGGAACGCGGCCGAAAGCCGGCGTCAAAAGCGAGATCCCATTTCCGGCCTGCGGCAGCGCATCGATTCCGTCGAGCGGCATCGTGCGGTCGGCGATGACGATTTCGCCCGAGAACGTGAACTCGGCGATATGGGCCGAGCCGTCGCGCGTGACGGCGAAGACGTAGCGCTTGTAGGGAAGCTGCAATAGTGCGCCGTCCCGCACGACCATGTTGACCGGGCGGTATGTGTTGCCGATATCGAAGAAGTCGCCGTTGATTCCGGCGATTGAGCGCGAGCGGCGCGCCATCGAGCCGACCGTCTCGCCACGCGATACGAGCGAGTCGTTCGCGACCACGGAGCCGATTTTTACGTCACCGCGGTGCGCCGCGATCGCGACAACGTGCACGGCCAGCGGTCCCGCCGCCGTATCGAGCTGATAATCGGCGTAGTCGACGCCCGGTGCGATGCTTTCAATCGCCGGCGCTTCTTCGACGACTTGCGGAAAGGGCGCGTTCGGTACGATCCGCGCCGGCAAGAGTCCGGCGCGCGCCGTCCCGGCGCTGCCGAGAAACGAGAGGAGAAGGCCGTAAGCGGCGGCCCTCAGTCGTGCGGAGGCCATATCGCGACCGCAAGCGGATAACTTCCCGTCGAAAACGGCGCGCCCGCGATGCGGCGCAGCGTACGCGTGTCGAAGACGTCGATTGCGTTGGAACGGGCACAGGGTACGTAAAGCCGGTGGTTCGCGGAATCGAGCGAAGGCTTCCACGGCGTTTCGCAGGTGCGTAACGGCTCTCGTTTCGTGCGCAGCGTCCGCGAGTCGAGGAGGTGCACCACCCCGAGGCTCTCGTCGGTGACGAAGAGCGTCTTCGTTGAGGCATCGAGCACCGCACCGAGAGGAAACGTGAGATCGCCGCTTCGCGCGACGATCCGCGGTTTCGATCCGTCGAGGGCAATCGCAACCGCCGAACCGGCCGCGCCGAAGAGCGAGCCCGCGCTCTGATTCGAAATTCCGTAGAGCCGCGTGCCGCCCGGTGCGAGCGTCAGCGAGAAGATTCGGTCCACGACGAAGAATCGCCGTAGGACGCGCATCGAGCGAGCGTCGACGGCGGCGACGGTGCCGTCGTTTGCGTTCGCCACGTAGACGACTTGCCGGCGGTCGTCGATCGCGAGTCCCTCGGCGGTCTCCCCGGTTGCAACGTGCGCGACGCTGCCATCCTCGCTCACGCGCGTGAGCGCCCCGCCTCCGTTGAGGTCGCGATCCGTCACGAAGATTGCGTGAGTGCTCGGGTCGATCGCGACTTCGTCGCCGACGAGCACGCCCTGGATGTGCGATACGCTCCAAGGCGCGAGCGTCGCGAGCGTCAACGCGTCGCCTTGCGTGTCGGTCGCGGCGATTCGTCCGCGCGCATCGGTCGCAGCATCGCTGGGCGTACCGCCGGTCGCAAGCACCCCCAGCACGGCGAAGGTCCGAGCATCGTGCATGACGAGGCCGTCGTCGTACGAGGCAACGATGAGCAGCGCGCGGCCGGCCGGCGGGGGTATCCCGATCCGAAGATCCGTCGCCGCAAGCCCGGCGGCATTTCCCGCGACGAGCAGCGCGGGTCCGGCGCGAGCGTCCGCAGGAATTTCATAGAAGTCGTTCGGCAAGATCCTGCCCGGACCGAGCAGCACCGCGCGATAGGGCGCTGCGAAGCCGTTCACCCGAAGCGGAATGAGACTTCCCGGCAGGTAGGGCCAAGATGTCGCCGCGATTATTCCGGTCGCCCGCTGCGCCTGCGGCGTTCGCGCCGTTGTTGCTACGAGAAGCATCGCGAGGAACAGCGCGATGCTGCGAAGTGCCGTCATACTCGCGCTAATGAGTCCGCAGCAAACCGGCGAAGAAGAGAATGAGCCCAATGATGCTGATCCCGCCCGCGAGCGGCAGGAATATTCGCGCACCGGACAATGCCGCGATGGAAATAATGACGATCGAGACCTCGAAAAGCGTCGTTGCGAAAAGCAGAGTTTCGTAGGAGCTCAGAATCGATTCCGAGCGTTCGTCGTCGTGCGTCGCTGCGGCCTCGAGGGCCTTCGCCCGCTCCAGGACGGCCGGCGAAGTGGTCCGCTCTTCCTGCGCGATCGACTCCAGACGCGCGCGATTGTGGGCGCCGCGCACGAGATCGCTCGATAGGAGCGCTCGATAAATGTTGTAGCGGATCTGCTTGGCTTCGTAGAGGTTATACGTGTCCGTGGCACGAGACTGCGCGAGAATCGCTTGGTTCTTTGCCGAGAGTGCGCCGATAGAGCGGTGATGGGAGAAGAGCGTCCCTAGGGCCGCGAGCACGGCGACGATCGCCGCCGCGAGCGCGACGACGCGATTGCCGCCGCGCGCGGCCTCAACCTCGTTCATCGCCGGCAATCGTAGCGACACGCTCCAGACCCTCGACAACGTCGCTTCCGGGGGCGACGAGCGTCTCCATCGTTCTGCGTGGGTCGAAGAGGAAGCTCGCGAGCCGGTACGTTCCGAACGTTCCCGCGACGATCGTACCGTCGGGGTCGACGGCAAACGCGCGTTTCGCGGCGATGTCGAAGACGACCACGTAGAGACGGAGCTCGAGCGCTCGGGCGCGCGCGAAGCGCTCCGTCCAGGGCGTGCCGAGGCTTGTCTTCCAACAGATCAAGGCGTAACCGGCGCGCCGGAATCCGACGAGTCCCCCAGGATCGAGAACGAGATCGTCATCGGCCGTCGCGATCGGAAGCGCGCGCGCGGCCGCTCCGTTGCGCGCCTCGTCGTGCGGCGTCAGTGCGAATGCGTCGTCGAGCAGCTCGAGCCGTTCGTCGATATCGTCGGGGAGCGGATCGCAGGAGATTGCGAGGCGTACGCTTCGATCGAATCGCACAGCGCGCGGGACGGCCGGCGCCGATGCGGCTCGATACGGGCGTTCGTCGCCGAGCCGAATCGAGGCGAGGAGCGTTTCGGGTTCCCGCTCGCCGGCGATCGCGACGATGTCGCCGCGCTCGTCGACCACTTGGCTCTTCCCGCAATACGCCACCATCCCGAGCTCGCTCCCGCATTTGTTGGCGGCGACGAACGGCACGCCGTTCTCGCGCGCACGAACCCGCGCAAGCAAATCGGCCTGGACGTTTTCGAGCGCCTCCGGATTGCGGCCGCTCGTCACCCAGGCCGTCGGCATGACCAGCAGCTGCGCTCCGCGATCGACCAAGGTTCGCGCGATCGTCGGAAGGCGTCCGTCAGCACAGACCAGCACGCCCAACGTAAAGGCAGCCGTTCGAATCGGCTCGATCCGATCGCCGGGCGAAAACCAACGGCGGTCGAAGTGCCAGAGGAAGAGCTTGTCGGCTCGCCCGGCGAGCGAACCGTCGGCGTCGATCACAATAGCGCCGTTGCGAAGGCCCCCGTCGCTGCGCGCGGCGGCACCGACGACGATGATACTCTGCGACGCGACTGCGATTTCGCGCAGTCGATCGAGGGTAGCGGCGATCTCCGCCTCGTCCAGAGCAGACTCACCAAGAACGTACGCGGGGAACGTCGCCTCGGGCAAGACAAGCAAGTCCGCCCGCGCGGCGATACGGCGAACTTCCTCGATGATGCGTTCGCGTGCATTTGCAAAATCGCTGCGGTCATGCGCGCGAAGTTGCAGCGCGGCGACACGGAGAGAGCCGTTCATTACCGGCGACTGATTCGCGCCTCGAAAAGGTATGACCTTACTACCCGACCAAGTCTGCGCCGGGGGAATTTGTCGAACGTGAAATGTGCGATACCAACGTTGTCGCTTGCGGTTCTTATCGCAGGCGCTATTTTTTTAGGCGCGACGACGGCGTTCGAGCCGGCGCTCGCAGCCGCACCGAAACCGACACCGACCGCGACGGCGGCGCCGAACAGCAACGACGTCTGCGGCGCGACGAAGAGCAAGTGGGCGCACCTTCAGTGCGAGGAATTCAACAGCTCCGCGCCGGGCGACGAGTATTTCGGCCGCATGAAGATGAGCTATCTCGGCATCGACAATACCTTTAAGGACGGCGCAATCAGCGCCGGCGCCTACTCGACCGATCAGAACCTGATCAACAAGCTCGATTTCGCCACGGAAGCGCTGCGCCGGTGGGCCGACAAGTATCCGAACGATCCGCAGCTTCCGCGGTCGTATTTTCTCGGGATTCAAGTCCTGCGAAAAGTCTACACGCAGCACGAGCAGCAGACGAGCTGGGAGTTCATCCAGCTGCTTGTGACCAAGTACGGAAATACGTACTTCGGGAAGACGATGAAGGCGTCACTCGCTCGCGACGGTTACACCGAGCACTGGTTCGCGCTCGCTCAGATCTGCCCGACCCCGCTGCCGCCCGGAGTCATGCCCGAAGCGGTGCCGGTCGCAACGCCAAGCCCAACGCCCGCGCCCGGACGTCCGGCGGTCGACCTAATCACGCCACCCTGCGTGCAGTCGACGCCGGTGCCGGCCGAACTGGGGCCGGAACCCGCGCCGAGCGCAGCCCCGGGAGCACGGCTCGTACCGGGACCGAGCCCGTTACCCGCACCTTCATCGACGCCGCGCTGACCGCGCCTGAGATGGTGAAAGCCCCTGCGGTAACCGCAGGGGCTTTCGATTCGGTGCTCGGTCTGCTGCTTAGAGCTTCAGACCGATGCCCGCATACGGGCCGCTCTCCGAGAATCCGATCGGGGAGGCGTTGTAGTTCCAACCCCGGTCGCCCAGGAATCCGGCCTCGATGAAGAGTGGGAATCCAGGGAACGTGTAGCTGACGCCGATGTCGTACTTCAGAATGTTGTATCCAACATTGTACGTACAAGGGCTCGTCGGCGGACTGCAAGCGCCTGCCACGCTCGAGTAGTTACCGTTGACGTCGAAGTAGTAAACGGCGCTGCCGTACCACGAAAAGACGTGGTCGAGGTCGGGAAGTTTCTCCAGACCCGCTCCCGCGCCGTTTTCTTCGGGATAGCCGTAACTGTTCCGGCGCGACATGTAGCCGCCTACGATGTAGATACGCGGCGAGAGCACTCGAATGCCCAGACGCGCATCGAAGTCGTAATCGCGACCGATGAGTCCCGGAACGAATGAGGTACCGAGTCCGCCGATCGTCGTGACGTAGCACTGCGGATCGCCGGAGCCGCCACAGTTGTGCGGCCAGTTGTACTGGCGATAATCCACCTCGACCATGAACGGCAGGTTCATGACCGGGATTTCGATCGCACCGTGGAGGCGGTATGAGAAGCCGCCATTGTTATTGTTGCCGGTGTTGCCGGGGCTGAACTCGTTGTAGACCTTGGGCGAGATTATATAATCACCCGCCACGTAGAAGTCGTAGTACGGTGCAGCTGTCGGCGTCGGTGTCGGCGCAGGCGGCGGCGGCGGTGGGGGCGGCGGCGGCGGAGGCGGCGGTGGTGTCGCCGGGATGTAGCGGACCACGACGAGTCGACGGTCCGGCACCCATTGAACGTATGCCCCCATGCCTTCCGAAATTACTCGGACCGGTACGAGAACGGTGCCTTGATAGATCTCGGGCGGAACGTCCAGCGGACGCGATTCGCCGTTGATCATAACCTCCGGCTTTCCGACGGTCACCTTGACCTCGGCCCCCGGTTTGCTGACTGTTGCGGTCTTACTGGCCGCATCCCACGATACCGTTGGATATGGCGGGCCCATTTGCTCGAACATCGAGCGAAGCGGAATTAGAATCGTTCCACCCCGCACGAGCGCTGCGAGCACGCGACCCTGCTTCAAGATATCGGGCTTGGTATAGACGTGATGGTCATTGTAGAGAATCGGATACTGACCCGACGGCGGGGACCCGAAGTTCGCCGGCGGAGCAGCCATCGCACCCTGGTCCTGAGCGATCGCGTTGGTTCCAATGTTGCCATGCGATGCTCCGGGCTGGGCTGCGACCGCGGTGAGTCCGAGACCGGCTGCCATTAGCACGGCCAGGACTCCTGTGCTCAGTCGCTTCAATCTGTCCTCCTAGCTGATTAATTGAGCTTAGGCCTAACCGCCCGGACCCTGCGGGCCCGGTCGGTGAGTACCTTTGGCGTCCTTTTCGGGGACGGGCGATTGCCTCCCCTGCAGTGGGACCCTACTCACGCGAGCTTTTCGCGGAGCTTCGCCAGAAACTTGGCCTTCTCGATTATGTAACGCTCGTGGGTGCCTTCGGCCACGGCTTCCTGTTCGTCGAAGACTTGGACCGCAAAGCTGACCCTAGGCCCGTCGAGCATCACGACTTCGACTTCGGTCCGGACGATGAACCCTACCGGTACCGGCTTCTTGTGCTCGAGATCGATATGCGTCCCAAGGGTAATCTGACCGGCTCGCAAGATCGGCTCAACACAGTGGATCGCCGCACTCTCGACCAGTTGAACGAGCATCGAGGTGGAGAGGACGTCGACGCCCTTGTTGCCTGCCTTTTCGGCAGTCATCCACTCCTCGACGCGGCTCTGGAGACTATACGAGCGGCCGATGTCGAGTTTCGCGCCCATGCCCCCGGGAGATACGCCCTGCACCCGATGACCTCATGCCGAGGTTCTGGGGCCTGTAGGCTCTAGCGGCGGCTCTTTTGAATCAAAGGCCCTTGGGCGCCGTATATCAGACCATGAAGGACCGATTATAGGAAAGAGATGCTCAGGATGATACCCCGTTCCATTTCGTTTAGAGCGATGTCCTTGGCGCTTGCCGCCATGGCCGTGCCGCTCTTCGCCGGCTGCGCGAAAAAGGCGCCCCCGGCGACCCCGCCCTTGACCGTCGACGCGGCCGCCGCCACGCGCCAAAACATTTCGACCTATCTATCGCTCGACGGCCAAATCGCTCCGCTCGAGCAGTCGACGCTCGCCTTCCAACAGAGCGGCACGATTCTCAAGATCAACGTCAATATCGGCGACATGGTCCACAAAGGGGACTTGCTCGCAACCATCGACCCGCGCACGCTGCAGGCGCAGCTCGATCAGGCACGAGCGCAGGCCGCGCAGTTCTCGGCGGCAGCGCAAGGCTCCGTGGTCGGGTATCCCGTCCAGGTCCAAACGAACGAAGCCGCGGTGCAGACGGCGAAGGCGAATCTCGAGAACGCAAAACTCGTTTACGATCAAAACAAGCAGCTCTACAAGCAGGGATACGTTTCGGAGACGACGCTGCAGCAGTCGCAAGCGAACTACGTTCAAGCGCAGCAGGCATACAATAACTCCGTCGTCGGTCTGCGCAACAACGTCGTGAGTTATCAGAACGTGAAATCGCAGCAGGCGCAAGCCTCGGCGGCATCGGCGCAGGCGCAGCTGCTCGCAACGCAGGTTTCGCAGACATATCTCTACTCGCCGTACGACGCGGTCGTCGCAAACCGTCTCGTCGATCCGGGTGCGTATGCATCGCCGTCGCAGCCCGTGCTGCAGGTGGCGCGAGTCGACAAGGTTTGGATCAACGTCAACGTACCCGACGAAGATCTCCCGTACGTGCACCCGGGGATCATCGTGTCGTATCAATCGACGTCCTTGCCGGGGCGGACGTTCACCGGGCCCGTCCAGACCGTGAACCTGGTGCCGACTTCGGGCACGCTGTCGTATCTGGCCCGGCTCCAGGTCCAAAACCCGGGCTACGTGTTGCGCGGCGGCATGCTGGTCACCACGACCGTGACGAAAGCGCGCGCCGCCAACGCAATCGTCGTGCCGCGCAGTGCGGTCGCCCAGATGCCGAACGGCAACAACATCGTCTACATCGTCTCCGACAACAAGGCTCAGGCGGTTCCGGTGGGCGTCGGCGTTCAGACCGATACGCTCGCCCAGGTGATCAGCCCGAAGATCCAGCCTGGTACGATGGTCGTCACGACGCGTCCCGACGCCCTAAAAGATGGCAGCGTCGTCGCAGTCAGCAACGGCAACGCGCCGGGCTCCGCCAACGGCAGCACGGTGCATTAAGGATGAGCCGAGGACACCTTCGCGCGCGAACGCTCGTCACGGCGCTCGTGCTGGGAACCCTCGTGACCGGCGTTGCCTTTGCCCAGACCCTACCGAGCCCCCCTCCAAGTTCGGGCCAAATACAAGGCGTGCCCGGGATCATAATGCCGTCACCACTTCCGGAGCCTACCATTAGCGGCACGCCGATTCCGTATCCCGCGTACGGCACCCCGGCCCCCGACGTCGAGGCGCTCAAGCCGAAGAAGGGCGTGCCGCAAACGATCTCGTTGGCCGACGCAATCCGAATCGGCGTCGCGCTCTCCCCGACCTTCGCGCTGCAAAACGCTCAGTGGGCGGCGATTCATGCGAGGTACACATCGTCGGTTCAGGCATACTATCCCGGGCTAAGCGCCAACGCCCAGGCCGGAAACCAATATTCGAACGGAACGACGAGCAGTACGAGCATCGGACGGGCAACGAGCAGCCCGGGTCCGAATCCGGCGGCAGCCTTCGGCTTAGCGACGCCGGCTGCGTACTCGCAGTCGACCGTGACCAATGAGTCTGCGACGATCTCGGTCACGCAACTCATCTACGACGGCGGCCGGACGATTGCCAACATCCGCTCGGCGAAGGAAGCCGACATCGCGGGCCGCGCAACGCTGCTGCGCCAACTGCAGACGCTCGCGTTTAACATCGCCAACTCGTACTATACGGTCCTCGAGGACAATGCGACGGTGACGGCAGATGCGCAGCTCGTGCGCGAGTTCGAGGTCAACGAAGCCTCCGTCGCAGCGCAGATTCGCAACGGCGCGGCGGCGCGCTCCGATATCGCCGCGGCCCAGTTCCAGACGGCCCAGGCCCGCGGCAATCTCGTAACGGCTCAGGGGACCGCGATCGGTGCCCAAGCCTCGTTTGCGACGACGCTGGGTCTCGATGCCGACGCCGAGGTCGTTCCCCAACAGATTACCAGCCAGCCTAACCAGCCGAATCCGACGTACGAGGCATCGCTGAAGCGGGCCCTGATCATGCGTCCTGACTATCTCGCCGCCGGTTACAACGTGCAGTCCGCGCAGGAGAATTTACGCTACGCGAAGCTTGCCCGATTCCCGATTCTCACCGCAGGCGCAAGCGACGGCGTCAGCCGTCAATTCATCCCCTGCTTCTCGACCACGGAAACCGCGAAAAACGGCAACGTCGTTCCGGTTTCGATCTGTCCGACTGGAGCGGCGGCTCCGGTGGGGATCCCGGCGAGCTGGTCCAACTCCAAATCGATCGGCCTCAA
The DNA here is from genome assembly GCA_049585055.1 of Candidatus Cybelea sp. Taxonomy (GTDB): domain Bacteria; phylum Vulcanimicrobiota; class Vulcanimicrobiia; order Vulcanimicrobiales; family Vulcanimicrobiaceae; genus Cybelea. The sequence goes on from JBAUYZ010000100.1 coordinate 23,050, forward strand.
CCTCTCGATTCCGATCTACGATCAGGGCGTGACCAACTACAACGTCGCGGTGGCGGCTTCGCAGCTCGATCAAGAAATCGCCACGCTCAACTCGACGAGGCTGACGGTTGAGTCCGACGTCCGCTCAGCCTTGGCAACGCTGATTTCGGCGCGTTCGTTACTCGTTCAAGCGCGCTCGGAGCTCGTCGCCGCGCAGGTCTCGTTGAGCGCGACCCAGGCGCAGTATAAAGTCGGCGCGACGACGATTCTTAACGTCGTGACCGCCGAGGCCAACCTCACGACCGCGCAATCGGCATACATCAACGCGCTCTACGGCGTGCGCACCGCCGAGCAGAACTATCTCTACGCGACGGGTGTGAGCGACGTTCAAATCTAGGAGCCTCTAGGGCTCATGATTCGGCCGGCTGCCGAAACGCCCGCAACGATCTCGGATCCGGTCAACGCGGCGATTCTCGCGGTCTCGGAGGACCGCCTCGCGGGCTTTCAGATCGATCCGTTCGGTGAGATCGCCGCGCGCAGCGGCACTCCCGTTGAAACGGTGATCGAACGGGTCGTGGCGATGCTCGAGGCCGGGACGATTCGCCGCGTTCGGCAGACGATGCTCGCGACGAGCCTAGCGCGCGGTGCGCTCTGCGCGTGGGAGATCGCGCCGGAGAAGCTCGACGCGGCCTTCGAGTTCATGTTCCGCGAAGATCCGTTCTCGGGTCACGTCGTGATCCGCACCACCGATGCGGCCTCGCCGGGCAGCACCTATCGGCTCTGGACGACGCTGAAGGTTCCGCAAGATTTCTCACTGCGCAAGCACGCCGAATGGCTGCGCCGCAGAGTCGGAGCCGAGCGCGTCAGGCTGATGCCGCCGAAGATGCTCTTCACGCTCGGGGTCGGTCACGTTCGCCGCCGCGGCCTCGAGCCGGGCGCGCGAGCACCGGAGCCGGCACGACCGCTCCAGACCTCGATCGTCAAGCTCTCCGACGTAGAGTGGCGCGTGCTGGTCGCGCTCAAGCGCGAGTTCCGCCCGTCCGAGATCGTCCGCGATCTCTGGCGCGCGCGTGCGCAAGAGGCGGCCGTCGATTTCGAGACGTTCGCGCAAGTGGGGCGCTCGCTCGACGCGCGCGGGGTGGTCGGGCGCTTCTCAACCTTCCTCGAACACGTCAAGCCGACCGCCGGAAACGAACGCGCGACGCGCTACAACGCGCTCTTTCACTGGGCCGTTGCGCCGGGGCGTGAAATAGAGGCGGGCTGCGAAGTGGGCCGTCATTACGTCGTGACCCACGCCTACTGGCGGGAGGGCGGACCCGAATTTCGCGACGTGAACGTGATGGCCGTGGCGCACGGGATGGAAAAGCCTGCCGTCCTGGCACACAAAGCGGCGATCGACGCGCATTTGCGCGAGGCGGGAATCGACTTCGCATACACTAACGTCTTCTGGGGCGGCCGCAGTGAGATCAAGCCGTCCGAGATCGCACCCGCGGCGTACCGCGAGTTTTGCGCGGCTCGCGGCATCGATCCCGACGATATGCGCGCCGAAGAAAACGAGGAGGGAGCATCAACGTGAATCTCAAGAGAAGGGGCGTTGCCGCCGCGCTCGGCGTGGCCGTCCTTGCGGCGGGATGCACCAAAGCCGGCGGCGGCAGCACGAATGCCGGGCGCCATTCCTGGACGCAGCCCGGCGTCTTGCGATTCTCGGAGTTCTCCGACCCCAAGAACCTCAATCCCGCCTTGAACTCGGCCTCGCCGACGCTCGACCTCTCGATGTTCATCTTTTCTTGGACCATTCGGTACGACGCCGACGGCCGACCCGTGCCCGACGCAGTTCGCGAGATTCCAACGATTGCAAACGGCGACGTGAGCAAAGACGGCTTGACCTTGAAGTACAAGCTCCGGCCGAACATCAAATGGCAAGACGGGGTCGCGCTCACCTGCAACGACCTCAAGTTTACGTGGCAGGTCGTGATGAACACGCATAACAATGTCGTCACGACGGACGGCTTCAAGGATATCGCCGCCATCGACTGCAGCGATCCGCTCGTTGCCGTCGTGCACATGAAACGGCTCTACGCGCCGTTTCTGCAGCAGCTCTGGAGTGTGAACGGCAACGCGCCGATCCTTCCGGAACACCTGCTGGCGAAATACAACGACGACAAAGGCTCGTTCAATACCGCGCCGTACAACGCACTGCCGGTCGGCAGCGGTCCGTTCAAAGTCGTTGCCTGGAACCGTGGCCAGGACGTGCGCATGGTGGCGAATCCGAACTTCTACCTCGGGGCGCCGAAGCTCAAGCAAGTCATCTATAAGATCCTTCCCGACGAAAACACCGTGGCCACGCAGCTGCTCACGCACGAGATTGACATGCTCGCGTTGGGAACCGGCCTCAAATGGCCGGAATATGCGGCGATGGCGGCCGATCCGAAGAACGGCCTCAAGGCGATTCGCGTCGATGCGTTTGCCTGGTCGCACGTCGACTTCAACCTGAAGCATCCGATCGTGGGCGACATCCAAGTCCGTCGAGCCCTCGCCTACGCTACCGATCGCAGCGAGATCGTCCAGAAGGTCGCTCATGGCTCGGCAATCCCGGCGTTCACGGATCAGCAGCCGCACTATTCGTGGGCCTATACCGACGACATCGTCCATTATCCGTACGACCCCGCGAAGGCCGCCGCGCTGCTCGACGCCGACGGATGGAAGATGGGTCCGGGCGGAATCCGGATGAAGAACGGCGAGCGGCTCGAATTCACGATGAGCACGCAAACCGAGTCGAACGCCGGAAAAGCGAACGAGACGGTCCTGCAGCGCCAGTGGCGCGAGGTCGGCGCCCAAGCCGACGTCAAAAATTATCCGACGAGCCAGTTCTTCGACAACTCGGCGAACGGCACGCTCCAGGGCGGTCATTACGACGTCGCACTCTTTAGCTGGCTCGGAGCGGCGGACCCCGACGACAGCGCGATCTATTCGGGTCTCAACTTTGCGCCGCACGGGCAGAACGCCATGTTTTGGAACAATCAAGCGGCTACGGGCGCGATGACCGACGCGCTCAACACGATCGATCAGGCGCGCAGGAAGCGCGATTACGTCGTTGTTCAGCAGCAGTTGGCGCTCGACGTCCCGACAATCATCCTTTATTTTCAGCGGTTTCCGTTCGTCTACAACACCGATTTGAAGGGCTTCGATCCGTCGCCGGTCATCTCGGGCTTTTGGGATCCCTGGAACTACTCGATCTAAGGAGCTTCGACATGATGAAGATACGGCTTCTGGGCTGCACCGCGTTGGTCGTGACGCTCGCCGCGCTCTGCGCGTGCACGAAGACGGGTGGCGGCGCCGTTGGGAGCGGCGGCCGCGCCAACGCCTGGACCCAGCCGCACGTATTGCGATTTGCCGACGCGGGTGACGTCAACACGCTCAATCCGCATCTCGGTCAGTTTGCCGCCATCGGCTTTCTTTCATCGATGACGATGGCGTATCTGATCAAGTGGGACGAGCAGAACAATCCCTATCCGGAGCTCGCGACGCAGGTGCCGACGCAATCGAACGGCGGCGTCAGTAAAGACGGCCTGACGATCATCTTCCACATTCGCAAGGGCGTGCGCTGGTCGGACGGCGCCCCCTTCAACGCCGACGACGTCGTCTTCTCCACGAACGTCGTCAATAACCCGGCCAATAACGAAGTCGGTCGCCTGGGCTGGGATCAGATCACCAAAATGGACGAGCCGGACAAGTATACCGTCGTCTATCATCTCAAGAAGCCCTACTCGCCCTTCGTGGAGACGTTCTTTTCAACGGCCGGCGCCAACCCATGCATTTTGCCCAAGCACCTCTTGGCTCAATATCCGAACATCAACAACGTCCCCTACAACTCGCTCCCGGTCGGCCTCGGGCCGTTCAAATATTTGCGCTGGGATCGGGCGCAAAAGATCGTGCTCGTTCCCAACCCGTATTACTGGCGCGGGCAGCCGAAGCTGAAAAAAGTCATTTACGACATCGTTCCCGACCGCAACACGGTGCTGTCGCAGCTGCAAGCGCACGAACTCGATATGTGGAATCTCGTTCCGGGCTCTTATTTTGGGCGCGCGAAGGGGGTGCCGGGCCTCTCGATCCTTCGGCAGCCGAGCTACCTCTACAATCACATCGACTTCAACACAGAACGGCCGGCTACGCGCGACCCCGTGGTGCGGGAGGCGATCAGAATGGCGACCGACCGCCAGACGGTGATCGACAAGATCGGCCGCGGCGTCGGCATCTTGCAGGAGGTGACGACGCCGAAGAGCGCGCCGTACGCCGTGAAGTCGATTCCCCCGGTGCCCTTCGACATCGCGCGCGCGAACGCCATGCTCGACAAGGACGGCTGGGTGCGCGGCCCTGACGGCGTTCGGCAGAAAAACGGGATAAGGCTCTCACTCGTTTATGCGATCAACTCGGGATCGACCGACACCGACGAGACGATCGAACTCGAGCGTTCGTGGTGGAAGCAGATCGGCGTCGATCTTACGGTGCGGCATTATCCAATCGCGTTGATGTTTGCCCCGCTGCAGCAAGGCGGAATCGTCTATTCGAATAAGTGGGACATCGTCGGCTTTGCATGGCTCAACGGCGCGACCGGCGATTCATCGCCGTACTTCTCGTGTAAATCGTTTCCGCCGAACGGGCAGAACAATACCCGTTGGTGCAATCCACGCGCGCAAGCCGCGATGGATGCGTTCTTCACGCACTACGAGCAGCCGCAGCGCAATGCCGACGTGCTGGTTGTCGAGCAGGAGTTCGTGAAGGACGTTCCGATGTTCGTGACGTCGCTACGCGAGGACATCTACGCGTACAACAGCGACCTCAAGAACTTCCATCCCAATGCGATCACGCCGTTCGACAACATGATGAACGTCGACATATAGCCGAAGCAAGCAGCGCGCAGCCGGCGAGTGGCAGCGAGCGCAGCAGCGCCCAGGCCGGTACCGGCGCGAGCAATCCGCTCGCGCGTTGCTCGTCCAACCAGACGCCGGCGGCGCTCGCCGTCGCCGGTGCGTGAAAGGTGCCGAGTGCATCGGGCCAAATGGGCGCCGGATGTGCGAGCGCGATCGAGCTTGCCGCGGCAAAGAGGGCGGCGAAGGCCGACGCAACCGCCAGCGTGGTGCGCGCATCGGCGTTATCGCCGAGCGCGATGAAGGCGCCGCACGCCCCGAGCGCGAGCAGCGCGCTTTGCGTGAGGCCGTTCGGGCGCTGCGCGAGACCGAGCCAATCAACGCTCACAAGGAGCGCCCCAATGAGTGAGAGCATGCGCTCCGCGCCGTTCGTCCGCAGCGCGCACCAGGCCGCGGCGGCGTAAGCGACCACGAGATCGTGCTCGTGAACGAAGCCCGCGACGAATGGAGCGAGCGCGGAAAACGCGGCAAAACGTGCGAAGCGATCGCGCACGCGCAGTGCGATTACGATCGCCGCGGCGACTGCGAGCGATCCAACCAAGATACCCGCAGTCGTCGCCAGCGCCGGCGAGGCGCCGAAACCGAACGCAATCGACGCCGGTGTGAACTGGATCGCGTCGAAGCGCTCCGCCGACGCGTGGGCATGCAGCGTCGCGGCATAGTGCAGCGGCCACGCCGGGCCGGCCGCGAGCGCTCCGAGCGCGTAGGTCAGCAGGGCGCCAATCGAGATCGCGAGCGTGTTACGACGGCGATCGAGCAGCGAGACGAGACCGAGCGACGCGTTCGGCTGAGCGAAGGCGACGCACGAAGCAATCGCGGCAATAAAGGGCAGCGAAGTCGCGATGAGCGCAACGAGACTCGCCAGCGCGAAGGCGGGAAGCGCTAGTTGCCCCAGAGCAAGGTCGCTCGTGACGGGTCCCCACGCGATTGCCAGTGCCAGCGCCGCAAGGAAAACGACGGGCGTTTTCAATCGGCCGCTGCCCTCAACTGAGGTCGTGACGAGCAGAAGCGTCGCGAGCGCGAGCGCCGCGGACCATGCGATCGCCGCAGCGCCGTATGGCAGCCGTGCAAGCAACGACCAGAGCAGCAACGTCGCAGGCGGCCCGACAAACGGCAAAAGCTCGTCCCTCGCGGAATCGACTCCCGGAACGGTGCGCTCCGCGCTCCAAATCGCGCGATCGTACGGATCGGCGCTCGCGTTCCATGTTGCGCCCGCCGACCAGTACGCTTCGAAGTCGCGCAGATACGGACCCGGCGTGGAGTGGGGCCGAACGGCGAAGAGGGCTACGAGAATGCTCGCTAATGCGACCGCGAGCGAGACGTAGCGTATCACCAGCCAAACGCTCCGGAGGCATGCGGCGTGGCGATGAGGTGCGACTGCGCCATCACGAAGAAGAGTCCCAAGAGCGTCGCGAGGTACCAGCAACTCACCCGCACGCGTGCGCCGAACGTCATGTGCAGCGCGCGCGGATCGACGTTGCCGCGCCAAGCCGCGAGCATCGCCGGCAGGCCGAGCAGACCGATGATGGCGACGAAAAGAATCGGAATGTGCATGAAAATCGCCAGTGCCACGAAGAGCCCGAATCCGAGGATCCAGAGCGGCGGCCAGAGTGCGCCGATGATTCTTCCGCCGTCGAACGGGGGCATCGGAATCATGTTGAAGAGATTCAAGAATGCCGATAGGTCGGCACAGGCGTACCAGAATCGATCCTGCGTGAGGCTGCCGAGTACGTAACAGACCGCGGCGAGCCCGAAGCCGACGAGTGGACCGGCGAGGGCGATGTAGGCGTCTTGCTCGAGGTCCTCGGGGGGAGTGCCGGCGGTAAAGGCGCCGAGCAGCGGAACGAAGGCCGGCAGGCGCGCGGGCAGCCCGTAGGCTCGAAAGGCAAAGTAGTGGCCAAGCTCGTGCGCCAGCAGGAGCAGCATCACCACGATCGCGAGCTTCCAGCCGAAGATGACGACGTAGATCCAAAGCGAGAGCAAAAAGCTCCAACTGATCGCGAAGAGCTTGGCGCCGAAGAGCAGCAGGAACTTGAACTTGAGGAGGAAGGCGGTCGCGGCGGCCAGCAGCGCGCCGATTCCGGCGCGCCGGCGCTGCACCGGCTTTGGGCTCTCGGGCTGGTGTTCGTCGGGCGGGAGGTATTGCACGCGACCCTCTTCAACCGCATCGCGTGCCGGTCATCGCGATCGTCGGCGGAGGCTTTGCGGGAATTGCCGTCGCCCGTAGGCTCGAAGAGCGGCTGCGCCCGGGCGAGGCGGAGATCGTCTTGCTCAGCCGCGAGAACTACACGCTCTTTACGCCGATGCTGCCCGAGGTCACCTCGGGCGAGCTCGAGGTGCGTCACGTCGTCACGCCCGTACGCGCGCAGCTGCACCGCACCCGCTTCGTCCTCGCCGACGTCGACGAAGTCGACATCGAGCATCGAACGTTGCGCTACCATCACGTTCTCACGCGCAGGACCGTCGTGCAACCCTTCAACCAGATCGTCTTTGCGCTCGGATCGTCGACCTCCGATTTCGGGCTGCCGGGCATTGCCGAGCACACCTGGGCGCTCAAATCGCTCGAAGACGCCGAGTTGCTGCGCAATCACCTCGTCTGGCTGCTGGAACTCGCCGATACGATTGACGACGAAGCACGGCGCGCACGCCTACTGACGATCGCCGTCGTCGGCGGCGGCTTTACGGGCGTCGAGACGGCCGGCGAAATCGTCGAGCTCTTTCGTAGCGTGCTGCACTTCTACAAACGCCTGCAGGCCAAGCGCGTTCGCGTCATCTTGATCGAAGCGGGACCGGTCTTGCTCGCCGGCCTACCCGCGAAGATGGGGGAGTACTCGGGCCGCGTCTTGGAGCGTCGCGGCGTCGAAGTGCTCACGGGCGACGGCGTGGCTTCGGCCGAAGAAACCAGTCTAGTGCTGCAGAGCGGCCGTCGCATTGAAACCGAAACCATCGTTTGGAGCGCGGGCGTCAAGCCGACGCCGACCGTAGCGAAGGTCGCGTTGCCCAAGACCAAACGCGGGGCGATTGAAACCGCGCGCGATATGAGCGTCGTGGGGCTGGTCGGCGTCTGGGCGCTCGGTGACTGCGCGGCGATTCCCGACGAAACGGGCGGCACCTATCCGATGACGGCGCAACATGCCATTCGCGAGGGACCGCGTCTGGCAGAAAACATCGTCGCCGTCTTGCGCGGCGAGCCGACCAAGCCGTTTCGATATCGGACGCTCGGCATGATGGCGGCCCTCGGCGGCCGAAAAGCCGTCGCTCAGCTTCCCGGCAATCGCGTCATCACCGGTTTCATCGCTTGGTTTTTTTGGCGGACGTACTACTTATTGCGTCTACCGGGTCTCGATCGCAAGCTGCGCGTGGCCTTCGACTGGACGCTCGAGCTGCTCTTTCCGCGCGATACGGCCGAGCTGCGCTTCGGGGAGCGAAAGGATGGAGATCTTCCGTGAAGAGGCTGCCGGTCTTCGCCTGCGTGCTCGCAGCATCTGCGTCGCTGGCTGCGGCATGCTCGCCGGGCGGCACGTCGCTTTCGGCGCCCGGCGAATCGCGGGCAGCGAGTCCGCAGCTGCTGCAGCGCGACGACGGAAAACGGTGGGCGACGATTTCCGGCGTCGGCAAAGGCACGCCCTACCCGGCGAACGTTCTTGCCGGCAACGGCGTCGTCTACATCGTGGCCGGTTGGGGGAAGTCTCATCCGTACGAAGGCTTCGCTACCATCGATATGCTCGCTCAGGTTAGGCACGCGCCGCGCCAGCCCAAGTGTGCTTACTCGGGCTCGACGCTCGGAAGCTACGACATGTATGCATACGACATCGCGCTCAACCACGAGGGCAACTCCGTCTTCATGAACCCCGATGTTGCCTTTCCGGGATCGCAAGAGGAGTTCGGCTGGACGTTCGTTTCGCCGAGCAGCGGGAAGTCGGCGTGCTATCTGGCCGACGTCAGCGCCGGGAACCTTACCGTCCTCGCAACCGGACCTAAAGATACGATTTGGGGCGCGGGCGCGACGAGTGAGTATCTCTGGCGGTTCTCGTCGGACGGGACCGCGACAAACTTCCCGTTGCCGGCGGGTGTGAGCGCGTTCGAATCCCTCGTTGAAGGACCCGATCACGTCATGTGGGCGCAGCCCTACAACACGCAAACGGTGATGCGCATCAGCCCCGGCAACGGCAAAGTGTTGAGCACGTACGACGTTCCCTGCACCCTGCCCGTCAACGCGCTCGCCGTGGCGTCGGGGTTGGTTTGGGGTTACGCGAACGGCTGCGTCTACTCGATCACCTCGAGCGGCGTGGCGAACTTCCATACAATGAACGGCATGATCGCACAAGACTCGCCTCACGCGATTGCTGTGGGCCCCGACGGCAACCCGTGGTTCGTCGCTCTTCGCGGATCTCGCCAAGAGATCGGCACGTTCAATAGCAGCACCGGAAAGTCAAAGTTTTTCGCGTTGCCGCCCGGCGCCGGTCCCGGCTTGTCGCTCGCAACGGGACCCGATCGCAACGTTTGGGTGATGGATGAAAACGACGACCTCTACGTCCACATCCCCAATCCGCTAAGGGTGGACCCGAGTTCGGTCACGTTTCCACAGGTGCGCGCCGTCGCGCGCCTTACCGTCACCGAGCGAGGGACCGCGAAGTGGAGAGCGTCGTCGGCTGACACCTCGATCGCGAGGATCGGGAAAACGTCGACCCCCAACGTATTTCGCGCGACGGCGACCGGCTCCGGGAAGACTACGTTGACCATCGAGGATACGATGGGCAACTCGGTGGTCGTGCCGGTCACGGTGGAGTAGCGGCCGAAGAGAACGTCCCCGCGGCGGCGAACGCTTCGAGCATGCTCCACGAACCGATCGAGCGCCTCATCCGGGATCCGAAGGAGTTCACGGGCGGCCTGCATTTCCCCGATCCGTCGCAGATTCTCATTTACGACGAAACGCTGCGCGACGGCGAACAAATGCCGGGCGTCTGCTACACGCCGGGACAGAAGCTCGAGATCGCCAAGGCCCTGGCCGGCATCGGCGTGCACATCATGAGCGTCGGCTTTCCGGCCGCTTCCGAAAGCGATCGCCGCACGCTGGCGTTGGTGATGGAGGCGAAGCGCCGCGGCGAGCTAGGCGACGTCGAGATCGTGGTCATGTGCCGCAGCAACCGCAACGACATCGACGTTACGGTGAAGACGCTACGCGACGCCGGCATCGAGCCGCGTGAAGTCACGTTTTTTATCTTCACGAGCGGCAGCGATCTCCACCTCAAGTACAAAATCGGTAAGACCCTTCTGCGTTACCAGGGGCGCGACGAGCGTGAGTGGCTCGACCTTCCGCTCTCGTTCTACCGCGAGGCCAATATCCGGCTACAGTGCGACGCGATCGCGCACGCGCGGGAATGCGGGGTCGAGCGCATCGAGTTCGGCGCCGAGGACGGCAGCCGCGGCGACGTCGAGTACTTCATCGAATACTTCAAAGCCGGCCTCGAGGCCGGCGGCACGCGCCCGGCGTGGCCCGATACGGTCGGAACGCTGACGCCGGAAGCAACCCGCTGGTACTGCTCTCGCATCGTCGAGGGCTTGCCGAAGAGGTTGCCGATCGTCGCGCACTTGCACAACGACTACGGCCTGGGCACGATCAACGCGATCACCGCAGTCTCGTGCGGATTCACGGTGATCTCCGTGACCGCGAACGGCTACGGCGAACGTGCGGGCAACGTCAAGCTGCACGAATTCGTCGTCGCACTCCGCGTCCTCTATGGAATCGAGCTGCCCGGTTTCCGTTACGACAAACTGCGCGAGCTCGCGCGCTTCATGGAGCGCATGAGCGGCATTCCGCTGCAGCAGCACGAGCCGATCGTCGGGTCCAAGGTTTTCGCTCACGAATCCGGGATCCACACCCAAGCGATGCTCATCGACCACCGCATGTACGAAGCGGTACCGGCCGACTTGGTCGGCGCCCGCACGAGCTGGGTCTTCGGCAAGCATACCGGTGCCGCGCTCGTTGAAGACACGTTGCGGCGCCGAAGCGACCATCTGGCCCGCGCGGGAATCGAGCCGACGCCGGAACTCGCGCATCGCGTCACCGACGAGGTCAAACGCCTGCGCGAGGAGCGCGCTGCCTCTAGCCGGAGTGAAGAGACCATCGAGCTCTACGAAGCGGCGATGCGCCGGCTCTCGCTCAACGAAGACGACGTCGTCGAAATCGCCATCGCGCTAGGAACTCCGGCGCGCACAGCCACGGCTTGACGTAACGCCGCAGAGCCGCTCGTCGCTCCGCCCTCCGGGCTGCGCTCCTACTGCTCCGCCGGCTCGCTCCCGCCATCCACGGCTCCGCTCGGC
>JBAUYZ010000101.1:0-64062 GCA_049585055.1 Candidatus Cybelea sp.
ACGCCGCCGGAGAGGTCATGGATTGTGTGCTCGACGAATTCGAAAAAATGGTTGAACGGGGTCTCGGCGATCGGGACTACATCGCCGTCGCGCTCCAGCACGAAGTGGTGACATAACAGCAGTCGGATCTGATGATATCAGATCAGCGCGCGATCTATCGTTTTATCAGGCATCCTGGTGGCATCGAACCAAAGAGACCCTACATCTGGATCGCCTCACATTGAAAGCGACTACCAGGTTCGCATTCCGGGCGCAAGGTATCCGGGATGACGCAAGAGCTCTCCCAGCGGACCTACGTACGCAAGCACGGCCAGTCCGAAAGCTAAGACTCCCCATCGGTAGATGTGCTGCAGCGGCTGAGGTGTCGCGCCCGCTCCATCGGCCGGCGTTGCAAAGGTTACCTCCATCGATTCGCTCTTGACGTTCTGCAGGAGCGTTCCGATCGCAACAGCGACGAACGTCAGGATGCTGACGAAGAGAAAGAAACCTCCAGCAGCCGCGAGCAGCATGAGCGGTTGCCACGCGTTAGCGGCGGCGGCACCCATGTATGCCACGTCCGCAGTGCGCCGTGGAGCGCCGAGCAAACCGGCGAAGTGCATCGAAAATGACATGATCAGCATGCCGAAGAACCACAGGCGGGTTTGGAAGAGCGCCAACTCCGGCTTCCACAATGCCCGACCTGTTATGCGAGGTATGAGCCAATAAGCGGCGCCAAGAAACGTTAGCGCGACGGGGCCGCCAACGGTCACGTGGAAATGGCCGACGATCCAAATTGTGTTATGCACGACGGTGTCCATGCTGTACGAGGCGTTGACCAGGCCGCCGAACCCGCCCGCGATGAAGAGCAGCATACCCAGCCCCGCGCCGCTGAACGCCGGGTCGTTCCACGGAAGCCCTTTGACGGTCGCGATGAACCCGCGCCGGCCACGCGCGATCGCGGCGAGCTCGAACGATGCAAAGATGGCAAACGCGGTGATGAAGGACGGAATGGCGACACCATAGGTGGTGATGGTGTGTAGCATTTTCCACACCGGCGAGATTCCGGGCTCCATGAATTCGTGATGGATCCCTACCGGCGTCGAGAGCAAGATCAGCATGACGAACGTCAAACGCGTCAACCCGTCGCTGAATACGTTGCCGCCGTATCGAAGCGGGATAATGTTGTACCAGATGATATATGCACCCATGATCCAGAAGTAGACGAGCGGGTGACCGAAATACCAGAAAAATATCCGCGTCAGCATCACGTTGATGCCGGGGGTCCAGCCGAAAGCCCACGGAATGAGCAATCCCATTTCGGCCACGACCCCTAGCGTGGCTACGATCCACATGACGAACGTCGCCGCGGTGCAGAACACGACGAGCGGTATCGGCCGCCCCGGCTGGTGCTTTCGGTAGAAGTTGACGTTTTTAAAAACCTCGAACGCCACGACCCAGGTTCCGAGCACCAAAAGCGTCGCGCCGATGTAGAACCACGGGCTGGCTTTGAGCGGCGCGTAGAACGTGTAGAGTACGGTGGCGTCCCCTCGCAGAATGGTCAACGCTGCCATGGCCGTGCCGGCGAGCATCAGCAGCCAGCCAAACCATCCTGCAGCGAGTTTTCGTTCCCGCGGGATCGACCGGTACGTAACGAAGAGCGACAGACCTGTGATGAAGAACGTCGTAAAGACGAGAGCCATCAGCACTCCGTGCATCGTGAGGATCCGATAGTAGTCGAACCATGCCGGAGCACCAAAGGCGCCGGTCCGTGCAAACCCTTGGAATACTCCGAAGATTGCGCCAAGTGCTATTGCCGCCGTCGCGGTATAAATATGCGCGATCACCAGGCGGTTTTCTGCACGAACCTGGCTAGTTGCAGTCATTAGTGAACCTCGATCTTTGCGAACATATCTTGATGGTCGATTCCGCAATACTCGTGGCAGATCAGCAGGTACTCACCACGACGGGTAAACGTATGCTGCTGCGAATTAACCCAACCGGGTACGACCATCATGTTGATGTCGGTGTCAGGGATAAAGAAGCCGTGCACGACATCGGCGCTAGTAACGTAGAACGTTACCTTGCTTCCCGCCGGAATTGTCAAGATTCGCGGAGTGAATTCAAAGACTTGGGCGACGTAATACGCCTCATACGAGCCGTCGGGGAGCTTACGCAGCCCCGGCCGATCGAACGGCGGCGTTTTTGCCACCTTTGTCGGATCGATCTGCTGCATACCCGACGGCGGATTGATGTTGTCCGCAAATGCAGCGACGCCGATCAGCAATAGGAACAACGCGAGCATCGTGAACCCAAATGTCATCCACCATCGCTCGTACCGATGGACGTGCACGTTACCAGCGACCTCGTAATAGAGCGTACATACCCAGCCAGAGAATCAAAAACGTAATTCCCATGGTAAATACGAACCGCAGCGTACCGACTAGCGGAGCTTCGCCGTTTTTCATGGGGCGGCGAGCGGGTTCCGTTTCGCCTGCTCGTCGGCCTCGTAGCGCGACTTCATGTCGTCGCCCAGGCGCGCCAGCAGCGCTCTGGCGGTCGCGCTCGCGATCCGCGAGCCGGCGGCAAAATCAAACGCTGCTCCCAGCGCACCGCCCGGAGGGCGATACGAGCCGATCAACTCAAGGCGTGCCGACTCGTACGTCTCATCGGCGCGGACGGTAAGTTCGCCATCAAATTCGGGGTAGGGGCCGGCCTGCGGCCTCCAATGAATGTGCCACGGCTGATCGAAGTGCATCGGGTCGACGCTCGGTGCAAAGGTCACAAGAACGTCTTTGACGAGCTCTAGTCCCGGCACCGAAATGGTCAGCGTTAAGTGACTTTCTTTCCCTGACGTCGCCAGCGCACGAACGTCATCGGCGAGATAACGCTGTGCGAGGTGATAGGGACACTGGATGAGGCGGTCTTCGGATAGCTGTGACATGCGGCCATTCTAGCCCGATCCTGGGAAGAACTGTCGAAAAAGCACTTCTGAAGTGCTTCACAATCGGTTCCGGCGCATCTTGTACCCGATGCCGTAGACGGTGAGGACGTATTCGGGGTTGCGCGGATCCTTTTCGATCTTCTTGCGTAAATTATTGATGTGCCGATCGAGCGTGCGTTCATAGACTTCGCCGTCGTCACCAAGACGGTCGAGTAGGTGCGACCGGGAGAAAACCTCGCCGGGATTCTCAGCCAATACCGTCAGGATCTTGAACTCGGTCGCCGTCAAGGTCGTTGCCTGCCCTTCGATGCTGACCTCGTGGAAGTCGTAATCGATTTCGAGCTCGCCGACGCGGGTTTTTCGCGTTACCTTGCGCGACGGTGAGGTCGAAGGCTCTCCGACTCGGCGTAAGATCGAGCGGACGCGCGCAACCACCTCGCGAGGAGAGAACGGCTTGCTAACGTAGTCGTCGGCTCCGAGCTCGAGACCTACGACTCGGTCGGCCTCGTCGGAACGTGCCGTCAACATCAACGTTGGGATACGGCTCCCCGGCGCCGAAGCCGCGCGCAGGACGTCGAGACCGCTTCCATCCGGAAGCGTCACATCCAGCACGAGTATATCCGGAGTTTCGCGTCCCAAATGAGCTAAAGCGTCCGCGACCGTTCCGCAGGTCTCCACGGAAAGGCCTTCGCGCTCCAAATACGTGCGCAGCACACCGGCGATCTCCGGCTCGTCGTCGACGAGCAACACTCGCTTGCGCTCCATTCTACGGACTATCGGGCTCGCTTGCCCGCTTAACAAGCTTACAGGCCTGACGTAAAGCGTCGGCGACGGACTCCAGGCGCGGCCTCGTCGGTGCTACGAGACCATCAATCATCCCCTCAACATTCGCCAGCGCAATGCTGAGTAGGTTGCCGAGCTCGTGGCGAGCATCATCAGACTGCTGCACGGAGCTAGTAATCCGCGGGGAACGGCCTCCGGCCCTACCAAAGCGGGTTTGCCGCAACCAAACCGAATTTCGCTGTGAGTGAATGACCCGGTTCTCTCGCTCAGCGATATCGCCGGTAGCCGGCTTCAACTCTTAGAGCACGCGCCCGATGCCACCGTCATCGTCGATGCCGAGGGTCTGATACAACTGGTCAACGCGCAAACGGAGCGTCTCTTCGGCTACTACCGTGAAGAGCTGATCGGCAAGCCGGTCGAGATGCTGATCCCGGCACGCTATCACGGCCGGCACGTCGGCGAACGCCGCAGTTATTACGACGACCCACGAGTTCGGCCCATGGGTGTAGGTCTCGAGCTGCGCGGTCTACGCAAGGACGGCAGCGAGTTTCCCGTGGAGATCAGCTTGAGTCCCGTCGTTATGAGAGACGGAACGTTTGTCGCCAGCGCAATTCGGGACGTTACGGAACGAAAGGCGTTCGAGCAAAGGCTTCAAGAGCTCAATGCCGAGCTCGAGACCGCCAGTCGCGCGAAAGACGACTTCTTGGCGTCAATGAGCCACGAGCTTCGAACGCCGCTCAATGCCATCATCGGATTTACGGGAACGCTGCTCATGCAGCTGCCTGGCCCGCTCAACGACGAGCAGGAACGGCAGCTCGGCATCGTCCAGTGGAGCGCACGCCATCTGCTTTCCTTGATCAACGACATTCTCGATCTCGCGAAGATCGAGTCCGGGAAAATGGAGCTTTACTTTGAAGCCGTCCCCGTAAAGGATGTGGTCAAAGAGGTTGCAGCATCGCTGGCGGCTCTCGCATCCGACAAGGGGCTCGAGTTCACTAGCACTGTGTCGGAAGATGGAGAGTCGGCGGTCACCGACCGCCGCGCGCTGCGCCAGATTCTATTGAATTTGACCAACAACGCGATCAAATACACCGAGAAAGGCTCCGTTCGGATCGACGTGCGAGGCGCAACCTGGCACGATCGGCCGGCGATAGTGCTAAGCGTGATCGACACAGGAGTCGGGATTAAGACCGAAGACCGGCAACGGCTCTTTGAAGCCTTCGAACAACTCGAATCGCTCCACACGCGACGCTTCGAGGGTACCGGCCTGGGGCTTTACGTGTGTCGTAACCTTACTGCATTGTTGGCGGGAGAGTTGAAGATGGCCAGCGAGTACGGTAGCGGCAGCACCTTCACGCTTTTTCTCCCCAAGATACCCTAGGCGCACGTATGCGCATCCTCGTGGTGGATGATAATGCCGCGAACCTCGACCTCATGCTCTACCTGCTTCGGTCTTTCGGGCACGAACCGGAAGGGAGAGCCGATGGAATCGCAGCCCTCGAGAGCGCCCGAGCCGGTAACTTCGCGTTGGTGCTCACCGACATCCTCATGCCAGGCATGGACGGCTACGAGCTTGCGCGCCGTTTTAAAGCAGACGCCACCCTCGCATCGACGCCGCTTGTGGCCGTGACGGCTCTCGCAATGCCGACCGATCGAAAGCGAGCGGACGAAGCTGGCTTCGATGGTTACATCACCAAGCCAATCGATCCGCGAACGTTCGTCTCGCAGATAGAAGCGTTTCTCCGCGCCGATTCCGCCTGATGGCGAGAGTGCTCGTCGTCGACGATGCGCCGGAGGCGCGGCTTCTCGTAAGAACGCTTCTCACGCACGTGGGGCACGAAGTCTTCGAAGCCGCCAATGGCTCCGCCGCGCTTTCGAGCGCAGCGGAGCACCAGCCGGATTTAGTTCTCCTGGATCTCTCGATGCCGGGAATGAGCGGCCCCGAGTTCATTCGATCGTTGCGTGCCGAGGCGCGTCTGACGCGGACCGTCGTGGCACTCTACACGGCGACCGCGATGAATCCGGCGCTCCGCGACTTCATGGAGATTTACGAAATCGAGCACGTCATCCCCAAGCCATCCGAGCCGCTAGAACTTCTGGCGGCAGTAGAACGCGCGCTAACCCGCTGATCTCCGGCGCCAATCGCGGATCTGGGCGCGACCATCGTTTCCGTCCCCGTTACCCTAGATTCGACGTGCGAAGAACTGAGGAATCCGCGGTTCCCACCGGGTTCATATTTGAGGATTAGAGTGCGCCCATGCCGCATCTGCGGGATCGAACGTCAGTCCGAGGCACGGTTACTGAAACGGAAGTCCGCCTGGAGTCTTACTTTGCTTCACGGCGCGGCCTTGACGGCATCGCCCGGTTTCGGCTACGCGTGCCGGTGAACGGCACCTCGCAGGGGCTCTTTCTGGATCGGGAGGTTCGGATAGAGGCGTGGCGCGATCGCGACGACCAGAACCTCAACGATCGAATACTGGTCAGGTGGACCCCCGAAGGCAGTGTCGTCTTCCCCAAATTTGCCGGCACGCTCGTCGTATGGGGGAAAGGCGATCGCGAACTCAGCTTCATCGAGCTGGACGGCGACTACAAACCACCTCTTGGTGCTGCCGGCGAGCTCTTCGACGAAGCAATCGGGCATCGCATCGCCCAGTCGACCGGTCGCGAGCTCCTAAAAGATCTCAAACGCGGAATAGAAGCCCAATCACGCCTCCCGTAGACGCGCGGCCGAGCGCGAGTGCGATCACAAGATAAGCCAGAGACCCTTCAGCTTCGCAAGAAACTTCGTAAGCATAGAAACCTGGATAGCATCCCCTCTCACTTGATCGCCGTGACTTGTTGTACGGTCACCGGGCCGGCATTGTTGCCCCACGAGGAGCGTACGAAGGTTGCGACCGCCGCGATGTCGCTCGCCGCAAGTTGTCCCCGCCACGACGGCATCGCATTTCGACCTTGCAAGATCGTGGTTAGCATCGTGGTCGGATTGCCGACATTAACATGCGGATTTCCCGCGAGTGCAGGACCAATTCCGCCTTCTCCCTTGGCCTGGTGACAAACGGCGCAATTCTTTGCATAAACGGAAGCCCCGACTTGGACCGAGACGGGCGAGCCGATCGCGGCGACTTCTTCCTCCGTTACGGGTGAGGCGTTGTTGCCCCAAGCAGAGCGAATATATGTCGCGACCGCCGCAATGCTCGCGTTGGTGAGTTGTCCTTTCCAAGTCGGCATCTGGTTGTTGAACGTCTTGCCGTTGACCGTGATCGGCCCCGTGCGCCCGTTGACGATCACGCCGATCATCGTGCTGGCGTCGGAGGCGACGACGACGGGATTGCCGGCTAGCGGCGGGTATATGCCGGTCCCTTGACCCGCGACTTGATGGCAGGTCGAGCATTTCACAGCAAAGAGCTCCGCCCCACTCAAGGCGTCGGGCGCCCGAGCCGCCGCAACCTGGTCCTCAGAGACTGCCGGCGCGCCATTGTGCCACGCCGTTCGCACGTACGTGAGCACTGCCGCGATCTGGGCATCCGAAAGCTGGCCCCGCCAAGAGGGCATATTCCCGCCGTATTGCCTGCCGTTCACGGCGATCGGACCCGTGCGCCCATTAAGCACCGTCTGGATCAGGTTGGCGCTGTCGACCTGATTAACGTCGGGATTTCCCGCTAGCGGCGGATAGGGGCCGCCGCCCTGGCCCGTCGCCTGGTGGCAAACCGCACAGTTGACAAGGAAGATCGCTTTGCCGTCGGGCTCCGGGGCGCCCATCACCGCACTATGGGAATCTGCCAGAATCAACGCTGTGATGACGATTCCGGCGATAAAGACGAGCCTCACGTAGACCTTCAAGCGCGCCCTCCATCCAGCGGCGCGTAGTCCGCTTAGAATAGCTCTCGGTTTCGACGGTTTACAGCGCCACCCTGTTCCCGGCTTTTTCCTACTATTTTCCTAATTCCCAAGGATAATCGAGAACAACGCCGGCCACGAAGGGCCGGCAAGTGCTCCGCGGAAAACTCGTTTATAAGGACTACGGAGGCGATCTCTATGCGAACCCCGGGCCCGATGGGCATCTTCGTTACCATTGCCGTTGTCGGTTCCGTTACCATCATGCTCGCGATGAGCGAACCAGCGCAGTCCATGCCGAGCTTTGCGCAGGCGTACGGCATCAAGTGCTCCGAATGCCACATTCAGATTCCGGCGCTCAACGCCTACGGGCGCTACGTTCAGCGGACGGGATACGCGGGCCTGAATCCGCATGTGTTAGAGCGCGAGTCTCCGATTTGGGTCGACTATCCCGTAGGCTACTCGGAGCAGACGCCAAGCGTGGCTTCGTGGGACATCGGGAGTCTCGGAGTGCACGCCGACGGCGCGTTCGGAACCCCCAGTAGCGAATGGACGTATCACGTGCAGCAGTGGATTTGGCAGGCGAGCCAAGCCGGAGGGCTCGACACCGCGTGGTTTGCCTACAACAACTTCTTCAATGGCGCGGGACACATTTTCGTGGGGAAGCTCGAACTGCCGGCGCCATCGGAGTTTAGTCAGTGGCTCGACGTTAGCGGCCTTACCGCAAACTCCCAAGCGGAGATCACCGTCGGCGAACACGCTTACGAGCTGGATGCCAATCGGTGGGGCGAAAAGTTTGCGTACGTTCGGGGCTCGCTCGATGCAGAAGTAGCATATGTTGCCTCAAGCGCCGACCTCAACGGTTTCAACGATTACGGCTCGACGCAGGACAAGACACTGCAGTACAAGCTTGCCTTCGCGAACCGCGGCAATCCGCTCGAGTTCGGTTATTACGGTGCGCGTGGTTCCTGGCCGTTGACCGAAGGCGGATTCGACCAATACTATAGCAATGGTTTTTACGCACAGCGCGACCCGGTCAACGGCGTGCCCGGTTTCCTAGGGACCTATCAAATGAATCACGACAGCAATCCGGGTATGGGCGCCCCGTCGGCGGGCAGCAACGGCATTTCATACGAGCTCTACGATAACATCGGCCAGCGCGGGCTCATCTCCGTCGGCGAACAGCTGACGAACGATGGATTGGGCACCCACACGCAGATCGGCAACATTGATGTCTCGTATCACGTCACGCGCTTCATCATCCTTTACGCCGAAGAAGCGCTGAGCGTCGGCCAGAAGCCGACGTGGAACGGACTGATCTGGTTCGCGCTGCCAACGGGTCCGTTATGGCCGGCCTTGTCGCAGTGAAGCATTCATAAGTTCTTCACCGATCGTTCCTGACGCATTCCCGAATCCGGCGTACCGTGGGAGGCATGAGAAACTTCTTTTTGGCACTTGCTGCAAGTACGCTCGGCCTGTCGGTGAGCCTCGCCTTTCCGATCTCCACCTCTGCGGCGCCGAGCCCCCAACTTATAACAATTACTGCCTCCTCCGAGGCAATGTTCAGTCCGTCCGAAATCACGGTTCACGCCGGGCAGCCGGTTGAATTGAAGTTCGTCGGCAAGAGCGGCGTTCACGGGATAGAGTCGACCGCGCTCGGAATTCCGGCCACGACGATTATGCCTGCATCAACACCAACCGTGACGTTCACGCCGTCAAAGGCCGGCACGTATACTCTGCACTGCACGATTCCGTGCGGTGCCGATCACAGCCAAATGGCAATCGTCGTCAAAGTAATCTAGCGGCTTAACTGGCCGAGTGCGGCGGTCCTACGTACGGGAACTCGGCGATCAGATCGGTATGGGGCACAAGTCCATCTCCCGTTACCTTCCCATCCGTTAGCACCGCAAGGAAATGAGCGGCCGCGTCGTCCTTGAGCGTCCGACCGTTGCTCGGGTACGATGTGTCGCGTCCAGGTTGATAAGGCAGCAGGGTGGTCGCGGCCTTCGTTGCCCCCTCCGGCGTGTACCCACCCGCGTGCTGCAGCGAATGCGCGAATACGGGAATGAACCGGGCGTCGTTCGCCGGTTCTCCGGTAATATAGGCGCTCTTCTCGTCCCCGGCAAGGAAGGGTTCCCGCGAAGCCCGCGCGCCTCGATCCGCCTGAACCCAACTTCCGGACGCATCATCCACCGTTCGGGCCCACAACTTAAGATTCGCAGACCCCAGTTTTGAGTTGGGCAACTCCAGCACGATGGAAGCGATGTTCTTGTCGGCAAAGAAATCTTGACCGATGAATTTCAAACCGTTTATAGCACCCTGTGCGTCGAAAAAGAACGGATCGCTGCGCCACCCCGCAAAGAAGCGGTAATCGCCGGCGTTCGTCACCTTTGGCTCGCGCCCCGTCGAGACCGGCGCCCTTCAACAATAACGACGCCGTCACTACCCGTGCGGTCAGACCGCACGCCTTCAATGCGGCGCAAAGTTGCAGTCAGCGGCCCGCCCTCTGAGGCCGCGAAGCGCACGCTATATGCGATATTCACAACGTGATCGCCATCTGTGTCGATCATGATCTCATACAACGCGTTGGTCGCGAACGGCTCGGTAGTCGTAGGCCCCGCTGGGTTCACGCCGACGGAGGGGTGTACGTCCATAATCAGGATCGATTTGCTACCATCACCGGCTTTCGGGAAGGCGAACAGATCGGTGAAGTTCAAGCGCGCGTCCCCATTGGGAAACGCGAAGTCGGGACCCGAGTAATGGTGAGACATAAATCATGTTCTCCTTCGCTAGATTGCGCGATTACCGGCGTCAATTGCTTCCTTTTCGCAAGCGTATGCGCCGCGTTTCGTCCGCCCGTACAAACGATCGCCCTTGCGATAGTAAATACCGCTCGCCATGTCGAGCCATACAACGGCGCTCCCGCAATACCACATAGGCCCGCGCCAGCCGGACGCTTTCAAATTCGTTTCAATCCGCGAGCTTTTCGTTGGATCTTCGGCTCTGGCTAGTAAAGGCCGGCTTATTGAAATGGCGCTCGCAGCTGCAGCGATAAAGAAGCTTCTTTTCATATCAGCCCGAGCCTAGCACGACCGGCGCGCGTTGTCTGGCCACTAATAGTGCGCAGACACGAACCGACGATGTCAGCTGATAAATTCCAGCAGATCGGCGTTGATCGTGTCGGCTTGCGTCGTGGGCATGCCGTGCGGGAAACCCTTGTAGGTCTTCAGCGTCCCGTTCTTCAGCAGCTTTGCCGTCAACGGCCCGGCATCGGCGTAGGGAACGATCTGATCGTCGTCACCATGCATTACCAGCACTGGGACCGTGATCTTCTTGAGATCGTCGGTGAAATCGGTTTGGGAGAAGGCAACGATGCCATCATAGTGCGCCTTCGCGCCGCCCATCATGCCCTGGCGCCACCAGTTCTGGACGATCGGCTCCGACGCTTTGACACCGGGCCGGTTGAAGCCGTAGAACGGCCCGGCCGCTAAATCGTGATAGAACTCAGAACGGTGTGCCGCGACCTGCGCTTGGAATCCATCGAACACTTCCTTGGGGAGGCCTCCGGGGTTGGCCGGCGTCTTGACCATCAGCGGCGGCACCGCGCTGATCAGTACCGCCTTCGCCACGCGACTCTCGCCCTGCCGTGCAAGGTAACGGACTACCTCGCCGCCTCCGGTCGAATGGCCGACGTGAACGGCGTTCTTCAAATCGAGATGCGCCGTTAGAGTCGCGAGATCGTCGGCATAGTGATCCATATCATGGCCATCGGTTGTTTGCGATGACCGCCCGTGACCGCGGCGGTCGTGCGCTATGACGCGATAGCCGTGGTTGAGAAAGAACATCATTTGCGCGTCCCAGTCATCTGCGGATAGCGGCCAACCGTGGCTGAAAACGATCGGCGAACCAGATCCCCAGTCTTTATAGTAGATCTCCGTGCCGTCGTTGGTAGTGACGAAACTCATCGTAGTCTCTCCTGTCGTGTGAGCTGTGAAAGGTTAGTAGCAGAGCCACTCAGAGGCTTGAGGTGGCATTCGCTATGAACGTCGCGACCTGTTGCGGTCGCGAAAGCATCACCACATGACTGGAGTCGAGCTCAAGCGTCCGTGCCTTGATTTTTCTGGCGAGGGCTCGCTCGAGGTTCGGATCGATCATGCGATCGCGCTCTGCGATGATGTACCATGAGGGTTTCGTTTTCCATGCCGCGGCCGTGACCTTGGTGCTAAACAAGTAGCCGCGATCGGGCCCTGCGTTACCGCCATTACGGCGGCCTCGCTGGATGGCAAGTCCTGCGCGAAGTCCGCGGCGATTGCAGACGGCGGCATCGCCAAGAAGCCGGCGGCATCGGCCTTTAACCGAGCAATCCCGGGGGGTTTCGGGTATCCTTGCGACATCTCACTAAAGGACTGCCCCGCATTCGGTGCACCGGCGGCTACGAAGACCAGGCCTGCTACCTTCGGATCCGTTCCGATTTGAGTAATCACGGCACCAGCCCAGGAATGACCGACGAGCAAGACGCGCCCGTCTTGATCATCGATGGCACGCATTCTGGACCGCCGTAACGGTAAATCCCCTCGCCTGTAGCAGCGGAATGACCTTCGACCAGCTAGAGCCGTCGGCAAAAGCGCCGTGAACGAGTACGATGTTCCGTACACCACTCGGGTGGCCGGTGGCTTGGGCGGAGCCTTTCGCGCTGAGCGCCGATGCCGCAAGCAGGGCAATCATCACAAACGTACTCATTTTGGATTTCTGTCGCATTAGCATAGACGTAGAGTCAAGATATGGGAAAGACCGTTTCCGCTTTGCGTTGCTTAGCCATTGCTCGAACGCCGCGGATCACCAGTCGCTGAAAGTGCTCCGTCGCGAGGTGGGACTCAAGAGCCGCTTTATCCCTGTATCCTTCCCACAACGCAAATACGTTTGGCTTTTCCTTGCTCCAGCCGACGTCAAAGGCGATCACACCGTCCTCTTTGCGTGACTCGTCCCGCAGCTCTCGCAGGAAGCCCTCGGCTTTGTCCGCGTCTTCGGGGGCGAACGTAAAAATGGATGGACACAATGAGCGTCGTCTACCTCACTAAGCCTGCGAGGCTACGGCCTCGATGTCCAGTTCGATGTCGACCTCGTTGCTAATGAGCACACCGCCGGTTTCCAGTGCCTGATTGAACGTCAGTCCAAAATCCCGGCGGTCTACGCGCAACCGTGCCGAATAGCCGATGCGCCGGCCTCCCTGCGGATCCATCGCTTGACCCTCGACCTCGACTGGAAAAGTTACGCTTTTCGTCGTGGATGTATCGTCAGATCCCCCGTTACATCGAAGGTCGAGTCGCTAGCTTTCAGTATCGACGTGCTCTTGAATGTTATGCGCGGGTAGTTCTCTACGTCGAGGAAGTCGGCAGAGCGCAGGTGACCGTCTCGCTGGTCGTTACGCGTATCGACCGAGGCTGCCTCGATCTCCGCAGCGATCGAGAGCGGTATGCTACTGCCTTCCGGCAGTTGCCCTTCGCCCTTCACTCGCGTGAAGTTACCGCGAACCTTAGTAATCATCATGTGACGTGCCGTGAAGCCGACGTTGGAATGCACGATGTCCACGACCCAGGTGTGCGAGCTCGTTGTAGTAGTGACAGACATTATCTCTCCTTAGTGACCCACGCTTTGACCGCCGTCGACGTGCAGGATCTCCCCGGTCACGAATTCCGCAGACTCGAGGAAAAGTACGCCTCGACGACATCGCTGACCTGAGCCATCCGGCCGAGCGGATGAAATTTCGCAAGTGCCTCGTGGGTCTCGACCGGGTGCATCGGCGTGTTGACATGCCCCGCGCTACTGCGTTCACGCGAATGCCGCGTGAGGCATATTCGATCGCGAGGGCTTTTGTAGCAAACAAGCCCGTAGCTCCGATGTTGACGACATCGAAAGGCTCCAACTCCTTGGCCACGAGAGAAGGCCGAAACCGTCGATGTCCGCCAACGTTCGCGCCGCGCAAGAACACTACGATTGCCATGCCGTCCCATTTCGAGCTGGGCGTCCTTGATCCGTGAACCCTGGGCGGCGACGGCGCGAGCGGGCGGCTACCGGGTGCCTGCCCACGGAAGGGAAGGAGAAATCGAGTTCGGCGCCCACCACCCTCGTCAGAATGGTCTAAATTGACGAGAGAGGGAACCGAAAATGCTGAAAGTCGGCGATCGCGTTCGCATCGATGGGAGCGCGGAAGAGGGCACCGTAAGAGAGGTTCATCCGCACGAAATCCTCGTGCGAGTGAAGGTTCCAGGAGGGCATGAAGATCGCAAATATGCCCACGAAGATCTCCAGCTCGAGCCTACGTTAAGCGAAGTCTCCAAATTTGTAGATCACTAACACCGATGATCGCCCCGCCGAGCTCCGCGGGACCTCAATCTATCTCGAACGCACGCCTAACCAACGGGCTATGTTGCGGACGTAGTCTTTAAAGATCTCGAACCGAGCCGGATCGTCTTTTATTTCGTTGCCAGGTTTGTCGGTGACAAAACTTGGCGCGCCTCGCCCGGTGTTCCAATTGAGATCGGCGAAATGGTGGAAGGTCGAAACCGCGACTGCGCGCCCCATGACTCCGCCATCGAACGGTTCACCTTCGACCGCAACGGCAAGGTTGAAGGCCCGGCCGGTCACGGTGCTCGTGCCCGTCGCTATCACGCGGGCAAACGCGGTGCCTTCCGGCACACCAACCGCCCCCTCGTGCGGATGAGCGGGAAAATATTCGATCACACCTCCATTTGCTTTCGCACTCTTCAGGAGCGGATGCACCGGGATGACCGCAGAGATCTTCTGATAGTTGCCGTTTGCACCGGAGTGGTAGTTCGGATAGGAAATGTTTGGATTGTCCTGGTCGTCGTTTTCGGTGCGGCCCGGCTCGAGGTTGTACGTGTGAAAATGATTGAACTGACCGAGCGAGCCAAGATGACAGAGACAAAGCCCAAGGTCTTGGCGTCGCGCGCGGTCAAAACGCCTCCGCCCCGCTTGCGGAACTCAATGATCGCATCGCTTTCCCCTTGAGTAAGGCCGTCGCCGGTGTCGACCGCCATCAACCACACTTGATCGAAGTCGGAGTCAGGCAGGCGCATAAGCAAATCGTCGTCGTGGTTTTCATCCACCTCCTCGTCTCGCGCTACGACCTCGTGGCCGTCGGCGACGAGTGCATCGCGGAGCAGCGAAAAGCGCGAAACATTCCAATCGTCCTCGGCGAAGGGAATGGTCGTCTGTAACAAGATCTTCGCCATTTCTCATCTTCCTCACTCGACAACACCCATGATGCACGAGCCTGGCCGCGCGGTTGCGCGATCCCGATTTCGGCGACCACATGCAGGCGTTTTTTTAGGCGCTCGGCAGCGGGAGGGCGGCGTCGACCTGTGGTACGTCGCCTACGGGGAAGTCGGCGGCTCCAGAGGCTTGCCGAATCCAGTCCCCGCTGAATCCCAATGGCTACACGAGGACCTTCGCTTGATTCAAAAGCCGCTCGCCTCTTTTCTCTTCGCGGTAGCACTGTCGTTCACGATGTGGCCAACGGCTACGTTGGCTCAGGGCTTCGGGCTGCAGCAAAAAGTTGCCGCGATCGAAGCGGCCGTCTACAAGAACAAGCAAATGTTGGGCCAATACACCTGGCAGCAGCAAGAGACCGTTCGCGTGCGCGGCGACGTCAAGAAAACGGCGCTATACCAAGTTCAACTCGGACCCAGCGGTAAACCCGTCAAGACGGATATCAGCCAATCGCAGTCTTCGGATCGACGCAAATGGGGCATCAGACACCGGATTACGCAGAACTACATCGAGTACGGACAGCAGATCGCAAGCCTGGCGAGCAGTTACACGCAGTTTCAACCGGGCCGCCTAAAACAACTGTACGCGCAGGGGAACGTGTCGCTCAAGTCCGGCGGTGCTCCGGGGCTGGATTCCATCGTCGCTACCAACTACGTCAAACTAGGCGACTCGGTTACATTCACATTCGATAGAGCGCAGAAGGCGGTCGTGGCCATTGCGATCACGTCGTATCTGAGCGGCCCAACCGATGTCGTAACGATCGCGGCCCAGTTCGCGAAGCTTGCGGATGGCACGAGTCACGTTTCAACGATCAACGTTGACGGCCAAAGCAAGAGCCTCACGGTCCAAGAGGTTAACTCAGACTACCAGAAGCGCACCTAACGGAGGCTTACTTGCCCCCGCTACACCGTCGCCGTCGATCCAACCGCTCGGAGTGCGCATCGTGACCACGAAAACCTCCCTGCTCGAGCTAACATTGTACTTCTTGCGGCTCGGCTTAACGGGCTTCGGCGGCCCCGTCGCGCTGGCGAACTACATGCGGCGCGATCTCGTAGACCGGCATCGCTGGATTCGCACCGACGAATACGACGAAGGTCTCGCAATCGCGACGGCCTGCCCGGGCCCGCTTGCCTATCAACTCGGCGTCTATTGCGGGTACGTTCTTCACGGTACGGTCGGTGCGTTTGCCGTTGCGATTGCATTTGCCGCGGCTCCCTTCGCTCTCGTCGTTGCAATCGCGGCCCTCTACGTTCACTTCGGAGCCACGTGGGAACTCAAAGGCGTCTTCTATGGTGTCGGCCCGGTCGTCATCGCGCTGATAGTGCGATCGTGCTGGGATCTCGGCAAGAAGACCTTGCGCGGGGAATGGCTCGCGTTCACGTTCGCCGGCGTCGCGTGCGCCATTACCGTCGTCATCCAACAGGAGCTCACGGTTATCTTCCTCGTAGCGGGAGCACTGGGAGTTATTCTCTTCTACCGTCCGGCCCCAACTATCGTAGAAGCACCGGCCGTGGAAGCGCCGCCAATGGATAAGCCAGGCGGCGGCCAGATGAAACTCTTGTCAATCGCCCCGGTCGCGGCGGCGTACGTTACCGTTCCGCTGCCACAGTTGTTTTGGTTCTTTTTCAAGACGGGACTGCTCATCTTCGGGAGCGGGCTCGTCGTCGTGCCGTTCTTGAAAGCGTACGTGGTCGATCAATATCACTGGCTCTCGAACCAAGCGTTTCTTGATGCCGTCGCCGTCGGAATCGTTTCGCCCGGCCCGGTCGTCATCACTGCAACGTTCGTGGGATATCTCACTCACCAGTTCGCCGGAGCGCTCGTCGCGACGGCGGGTATCTTCACACCTTCCCTGATCTTCGTGCTCGCCGGCACGCCGATTCTACGCCGCTACCGGCGAAACGCGCGGGTCCAAGGATTCGTCCGCGGCATCACCGTTGCGGTCGTGGGGGTCTTGGTTGGAACGTCGTTTCTGGTCGCACGCAGCTCGATTCACGATTGGCTGAGCCTGGCGATGTTTGCCGCCGCGCTGATCGTGCTTTGGTCGAAATGGCGAGTTCCCGAACAGGCCCTCATCGGCGCCGGCGCTCTAGCCGGCCTTGCCATTTTCTTCGTTCACCCGATAGGAGTTTGACGTTTGCGCAACTTCGGCGGTTCAACGACGGTTTTATTAGCGCGTCATGAAAACCGTTAAAATTCCGAACTCCGACCACCCCATCACGGTCGAGCGCAACAGCTCGCGCGTTCGGATCACCGTCGCCGGGCGCGTTGTCGCCGACACGGCCGGTGCCCTGACGCTCCGCGAGAGCGACTATCCGCCCGTCCAGTACGTCCCGCGCTATGACGTGGATATGTCGGTGCTGGAGCGAAGCGAGAACCAAAGCTACTGTCCGTACAAGGGCGACGCTGCGTATTACAGCATCACGATCGGTGGTGACCGCGGCAAGAACGCGGTGTGGACGTACGAGGCGCCGCACGAAGCCGTCGCTGAAATCAAAGAGTACCTAGCGTTCTATCCCAACCGCGTGGACTCGATCGAGGAAACACCGAACCTGCCGTAGTCGTTGGCGTTCGCAAGCTAGGTTCAGATTATCGTTTGTAGCTCGCGACCTGGGCCGCCGTAACCGCTGAGGCGTGATTGTCGTCAAGCGAACCGCGGATGTACGTGACGGCCGCGGCAATCTCCGCATTGGAGAGCCTGCCCTTCCACGGCGGCATCATTCCGTTATACGTCCGTCCGTCGATCGCAATTGCGCCGCGTAAACCGTCGAGCACGATGCCGATGACTTTGTTTGGATCGCCGGTGACGGCCGGATTCTTCGCTAGCGGCGGAACCGCCCCGGGCATCCCCCGCCCTTGGGCGCCGTGACACGACGAGCAGTTGGTCGAATAGACGTTCGCACCGTTGGCATTTGCCGTCGCGGCCTGCGCGGGTTTAGCGCCGAGCACCACCGACTCGGGCGGCGACGGCGGGCCGGCCGCTTGACGTCGCGTGATGCCGACCTGCCCGAAAATGGAGAGTCCGGCGATCGCGATCAACACGCCCGCCGTCGCCCATAGGATCCCGACGCGCGAACTGAAACTGCGCGTCGTGCTGCGATCGAGCCACGGTACCAGCAGCACGACGACGCCGAAGATCGTGGGGACGATGATCGTCGCGAAGAGTTCGGTGCTGACCGTCAACCGCCCGAGATGCAGTTCGGGCGGCACGAGCGCGAGCAGGCCGAAGAGCGACAAGAAATACCACGCCGGGTAGGGCGTAAAAGTCGAAACCGTCGGATCGGCCTTTGCGTCGAGGTAGGGCGGTATGAAGCGTGCGAGCAAGACGATGACCACGAAGACAATGAACGACACCGCTGCATCCATGAACAGCTGCTCCGGCCAGAAACGCCCCGGCGGCGGGCCGCGGCGGTCGTCGGTCGCCGGTCCGGCCGGGCCCTGGCGGCGGAAGATCACCAAGTGCGCCCCGACCAGCGCGATCAACGCCGCCGGCATCAGCCAAACGTGCATGCTGAAGAAGCGATTGATCGTCTCGGTGCCCATTGCACC
The DNA here is from genome assembly GCA_049585055.1 of Candidatus Cybelea sp. Lineage (GTDB taxonomy): Bacteria > Vulcanimicrobiota > Vulcanimicrobiia > Vulcanimicrobiales > Vulcanimicrobiaceae > Cybelea. The sequence continues at coordinate 18,377 of JBAUYZ010000101.1, forward strand.
GCCGCCCTGCGCTATGTTTTGAATAATCGAACCGCCCGGCGGAAGGCCGACGATGTTGAGCGAAACCCGCGATGCGAAGTACGCATTCATATCCCACGGCAACAGGTAGCCGGTCAAGCCGAGCACGAGCGTGACGAGTAGTAAGAGCACGCCGATTACCCACTGCAGCTCGCGCGGCGACTTATACGCGCCCCAGATCAGTACTTGCAGCAGGTGCAGGAAGACCAGCGCAATCATCGCCGACGCACCCCAGTAGTGCAACGAGATGAGGAAGTGGGTCCACGGATTGAGGTAGATGGCGCGAGTCGACTCCCACGCCGTCGCAGTCGACGGCGCGTAGAAGAGAGTCAGGAAGATGCCCGTGACGATCTGCACGATCATCGCAAACAACGTCGCGCTGCCGAAGACGTACCAATAGCTTGCGCCGCCGGGGATATCCTCGGTCAAGAAGTTCTGCGTCATCGACACGAAGCCGGTGCGCTCTTCGATCCACTTTGTAATCGCAGTGAGCATAGCGCGTGACTCAGGTTATGGATGGAAATTAATTGACGTGCGCCCCGCGGGTGTATGATTGCGGAGGCGCTGCGACGGTCCAGGAGTCATCCTTGATGAACGCGAGCAGGTCGGGGTTCACCAGGCAGGCTTTTTTGAATGCGCAGCCATTCATGCGGGCACTTCTTGGTATTGTTGAACGAGCCTCCCCTGTAAAGAGTAACGCTTTCAGGAGTTTCCGGCGCGTCGCGTGCGTGCCGAACGTTCGCCTCTTGACAGTAGTCGAAAGTTTCAGTTCAATTTTAAGCCTCAGGCCCGCGCTGCCGCGCGGCCGCACCGTCGCCCAACAAATCGCCCAAGCCCTTGCGATACCCTTGGCCAGCGTCGGGGCAATTCGAGGAGGAACAAGAGTGAAGATCGTCGTCATCGGCGGCACCGGCCTGATCGGCTCGAAGACCGTCGCCATTCTACGCCGGGGCGGCCACGAGGTCGTCGCCGCTGCGCCCAACACCGGCGTCAACACCATCACCGGGGAGGGGCTCAAGGAAGCTGTGGCCGGCGCACAGGTCCTGATCGACCTCGCCAATTCACCCTCTTTTGAAGACGGTCCGGCGCTAGAATTCTTCGAGACCTCCGGCCGCAATCTTCTCGCGGCGGAAGCGGCAGCCGGCGTGCAGCACCATGTCGCGCTCTCGATCGTCGGCGACGACCGTAATCCCAATATCGGTTATTTTCGCGCCAAGGTCGCGCAAGAGAAAGTGATCGAGGCCTCCGGCAGCCCCTTCACCATCGTCCGCTCGACCCAATTCATGGAGTTCCTTCGCGGCATCGCCGATTCAAATACGCACGGAAACATAGTGAGGATCTCGCCCGCCCTGTTCCAGCCTATCGCGGCGGACGACGTTGCTGCCATCGTTGCAGATGTGGCGCTCGCGGCGCCGCGAAACGGCATCGTCGAGATCGCCGGCCCGGAACGAGCGCCGTTCAACGAAATCGTCGCGCGCTATCTGAAGGCGGCCGGCGACCCGCGTGAGGTCGTGAGCGACCCCGACGCCCGATACTTCGGAGGCCGGGTCGAGGAGCGTTCGCTCGTGCCGTTGGGCGATGCGCGACTGGGCCGCATCGTTTTGGACGAGTGGCTACGGCGCTCACCCGTAAGAACCTGATCCTGCTTCCGCCAATCGAGATGAATTTCTCGAGGTGCTAAGACGAGCATGCTTCGCAGCTGTCCTACAACGCTGCTGCGCTGGCCGATCTGCGCGAGGCGTTGGAGTTTAAGCCGGAGATCGGCGACGAATGCTTCCTGGCGTTTGCAGAGGCGCGGCGTGCGGACGCCTGCGCCTCCAGCTCCAGCACCTGCTTGACACAACCTTGTCACGGCGGCGTGCGACTTCGAACGCTTGACAAAAGCTGCCGGGCCGACCTATAGTTAGTTAGCCTAGCTAAATATCTTCACAGATAGGAGCGGAGCCGTCATGCTCGAAAGACTTGCCTTTGTGATGCTCGCCGTGCGCGATGTCGAGCGCGCGGCAACGTTCTATCGTGATGCCCTCGGGCTTCCGATGACGAACAAGTTCGAGGCTTTCGCCTTTTTTGATACCGGAGAAGCGAAACTAGCGCTAACCTCCGAACTCGGAGGCAGCAGCGATTCTCAAGGTCATGAATGCGTTTTCGCCGTTACCAGTGTCACGAAAGCGTATGCCGCTCTCAGAGACCGGATCGAATTTCTCAATGAACCACGCCCTGTCAACGACGTTAGCTGGGCTGTGAACTTTCGCGATCCTGACGGGCATCTTCTATCGCTGTATGGCCCGCAGTAGCGAGCGGCGTCGTGTCGCCGACCAATTACACTCGGCTGCTATTTACATTTTGCGCCATGCCCGCGAGGCCGACCGGCAGAGCACTGTAGGACCCGCGCAATTATCAGCTTTATCCGTATTGACGTATGGGGGACGATGTACGATCGGAGAACTGGCTGCAGCGGAACAGGTGGCGCCCCCGACGATGACGCGAATTGTCCAAGCGTTGCAGAAGCGGGGCTTCGTGCGCCTCAAGAGCTACTCGAAGGACGCGCGAGTGACGATCTGCGAGGCATCGCCTAGCGGCGTCGCTATCCTCAAGAAGGCTCGCCAGGCACGTCTCAACCGAATCGAAGAGCTTCTGTCTCAGAAGAAGCTCGAGGACATAGCTCTTCTTGGAAAAGCGCTTAAGGCCATCATTAACAGTTAGACCCGACCCCCGAAACCGCCAGGACGGTTGCTGCAACGTCGGGTAACCAGCGCTTGTCATGAGCGGGATGGCAACGGTGGGTGGTTCACGGTCGGCCGCAGGAACGTCGCTTCGCCGTTGATCGCACAAGCACGAACCGGTGTCGATGCAGTAAGGGCCGCGTTGGAGTACCGCGTCGCGGTTGTACAGGCCGCCGCCGGATGGGGGAAGTCCACGGCGGTGCGCGCCGCGGCTACGGACGCGGCACACGTGTGGCACGACGCGGCCACGCTGGGGCGCGACGAACTCACTGCGGCGGCGGCGGCTGGAGATCGGCTTATCGTTGTCGATGACTTGCATGCCTTCGCTGCTGACGGGCCGGGCCCCGACATGATCGCGGCGCTTGTCGACCGGTTTCCCGGAACGCGATGGGCCTTCGTTTCCCGTCAATCTGTTGGGTTACCGCTCGCAACGTGGATCGCCAAAGGTGAAGCAAGCGCGCCTGTTGGACAAAGCGATTTGTCGTTGTCGCTACACGAGATTCGCCGTGCCGCGAAGACGCTGCGCGTACGCGTCGATGACGCCGCGATGCAATTTCTGATCGACACAACCAGTGGATGGCCGGTCGCTGTGAAGTTTGCTCTAGCCGCCCTCCAGCGCTCGCCGTTGGATCTATCGCGGGCTGCCGCAACGACGAAGCGGCTCTTGTCCGCATACTTCGCCACCGAAATACTCGAGCAGCTCGAAGACGATCGACGCGACCTCCTCTGCGAGTTCGCCTTGTTAGGCGCTTTCGACGAAAGGATGCTCACCACACTCGGCCGTGAGGATGCCTCGGCGGATCTGCGGTGGCTCGACGGCGCGGCCATTCCGTTCTACGAAGAGGAGAATCGGGCTTTGCTGCATCCGGTGTTCGCGCAGTATATGATCGCGCGGATTCCCGCGGTACAGCGGCGAACTCGCGCACTCCGCGCCGCCGCCGCGCTACGAGCGTCAGGCCTTGCGGGACGCGCCTTCGATCTCACGCGACGCTATGCGCCGGACTCGGCGCTCACGCTGCTTCGTGAGGAAGGCTTGGCCCTGCTCGACGCAGGCTGCTGGAATGGCGTGGAAGACGCCGTGCGCGCGCTGCCACAATCGGCACGTCGCGACGATCCGATCATCGTATGCTTACGCGCGGAACTCGAAGCGCAAGCCGGCGCGCTGGAACGTGCCAACGTTCTATACGATAAGGCTAGCCAGATAGCGACGACACCCGAAGTTCGCGCTCGCATCTGCCGTCATCAGGCCCTCCATTATCTCAACCAGGGCAGAACCGAGGCACTTGACGCGATACTTCCCGCGCTCGACGCGGGCACGGAGATCGAGCGCACAGATGCGCACGGCATTTACGCGATGGCCTTGGCACTAGCGGGCCATCTTGACGGTGCGCGCCGGGAAGCCCAAAGCAGCGTGGACATTGCGACCGATCTTGACGATGAGGCGTTGCTAGCACGCTCGTTGCAACGAAAGTCGTACGTCGAATACCAGGCGGGCAACATCGCGGATGCAGAGAGACACGCGCTTGAGGCGGCACGGCTCGCGCGCCGGTTGGGTATGTGGTTTCATTTCATCTGTGCGCAAAGCATCCTATACGGTATAGCGGTTGGCACGCGCGACGATCACGCCGCAGCGTTATGGCACGCACAACAGATGGGGTGGGCCGCAGAACGCACGGGAGATCGCCGTCATCGTTTGTATGCACTTAGTGCACAGTACATCCTCGAGGTTGAGCGGGGACGGAGAGAGCGCGCGCTCGCCATCGAATCGGAGATGCCGCTGCATTCAGGTTTCCGCGATGAACTCGACTGCTGCGTCGCCTTGGCGACACGTCTGAGTTGGAACGGCGAATTCTCGGAGGGCTACCGGATTTTGGCAGCGCTGGATGACCGCGTGGCCGATCCTTCCGAACGGCGACTCTGGAACGCGGCGCTTGCGATGTTCGCGGCTTTCGGAGGCGACGAAAAGAACGCATCGCTCCGCCTCCGCGCGTGCGGCAGGGTAGCGGCATCGGCCGCTCGAGAAAACGCCATGGGAAACGTGCTGGCCGATTGTTTCGCTGCGGTCGCGCAAATCGTGCTCGGCCACGCGGCAGCCGCTGTACGCCGTTTACCGCATCACGCTCCCACCGCGCAGACTCGCGCGCTGGCATTGTTCGCGCGCGACCTGGCTGCGCTAGGCTCGTCGCTCGGGAGCGAATCGGCGTCAAAGGCTCTCCAGCGACTGCGCTCAGCGCACCAAGAGGGGTTCGCCGAAGCCGTCGCCACTGCGCTCGCTTCGCTGCGGCATGACGACGCCTCCGCGCTCCTCACCGAGGCTGAGACCCGCGTCCTGGTCGAATTGGCGTGCGGTCGAACGGCCAAGGCAATCGCTCAGAAGCACCAGCGCAGCATTCACACGGTTCGCAACCAGATCAAGGCTGCCATCCGCAAACTGGGTGCCTCCGGCAGCATCGAAGCCGTCGCGCGAGCACACCACTTGGGGCTGCTGCGCTAGCCTCTAGCCCAAAGTGGTCATGGTCCTTCTCCTGACATTCCGGCAAGCTTACTCGTGGCAAGTCTTGCCGATTCCTTGACACGTCCTCGACTCGGGCACCGATGGTCTCGTTTTGCTCGTATCCCAAAGGATACGGCTGAACGGCCTTGGTCAATGCCGCCTCGGCTGCTCCATCGTGCCTCCTTCGCTATACGGCGCTTCAGAAAGGTTATTGAATTGTTAGTGTCTCAATGCCGCCGCGGTTTAATCGCCGCAGCAGCTCTCGCGTTGCTTGCAGGTTGCTCCGGGGCATCGCAACTCTCTCCGTCGACAACCGCCGCTGCGTCGAGTGCGCAGTCGGTCGGCCATCCGTTACCCTTCGTTCTAGGGAAGAAACGGCTCCTCGGCGCTTTCGCGCTCACAGCCGAGAAGCTCGCAACGCTGCGCGCCAGCGGCATCAAGGTGCCGCACGTAGTAGTACCCAACAGAACGCGCGCGAAGTGGGGTCACGTACTCTTCGTGGCCGATTACTTGGGCAACGTCGTCCAGGAGTTCCAGCCGAAAAAGGGCGGCGCGGTGATAGCCACCATCAGCGACGTTGTAGGACCGCAAGGCATGGACACGGACCGTCACGAGAACCTGTACGTGACGAGTCAGGGTACATCTGCCGTTAACGTTTACGCTCCCGGCAGCTACACGGCCTCGAAGATCCTCAACGAAGGGAACCAACAGGCACCGGCCTCCGTGGCGGTCTGTCCGAACGGCACGGTGTACGTGTCGAACACCTATGCCAACTATGGCTACCAAAATGGCAGCATCCAGATTTTTGCTCCGGGCTCGACGTCGCCGACCGGCTCGATCCCCGATAGCAACATCTACTTCTCGTTCTTCGTCGCTTGCGACGCCGCTGGTAACGTCTGGTACGACTACCTCGACAACAACATCGTAACCGGCGTCGCCGAGTACGTGCCGTCCACCGCAACCATTACGCAGTTCGGTAGCCTCGGAATCGCTTTCCCCGGCGGCATTCGCGCGCTCGGAAATGGCTTGCTCTCGATTAACGACCAAAGTGCCAGCCAATCCAACGGAAGCGTTCAGCTCTTCAACCCCTCCAATATGGCTGGCGGTCCGGTTTCGAGCATCACCGGTTTCGCCGATCCGGTCTCCGGCTCGTGGGCTAGGTTGGACGGCGCAACGTGGCAGGCTGACATCACAAATGGGCGCGTCGAATACGCGAAACCGTCAACGAGTCCGCAGATCAGGTACTCGATCGGCTCCGGCGTCCTCGGCGGCCCGGAAGATGCCTTCGTCTTCCCCGCTGGTAATAGGTAAATGAACCGACCGCTTCACGCGACGCACGCCCGCAGAAGGTCGCCCAAGACGACCTTCTGCGGGCGTGGTGGTGAAGGCCTAGAGGTCGTTGACGATTCTGAGGGTGCCGCCGCCGCTCTGGCCGCCGCCACCCTCGTCGTCGTTGCGATTGCCGTTGTCGCTGAACTGCGCCGTGCATGAACCGGTGACCGATCCGGCCGACACCGTGTATTGCCGGTTGCTATTTTTGGCAACCGTTGCAATAGAGCGCGATGCGCAGTCATCGTTCTCCCTGATTGCGTGCCGATTGCCGTCGCCGTTACCACCGCCCATTACCGTTACGCTCATCGGACCCGAATGGTTGGAGTCGAATTTTATGCGACAGGGCGTTACCGATATGCCACCGTCGTTGGGACAACCCTGATGATTTCGCCCCCGATCCGCCGGGCTTTGCATTTGGCTCGGACCCGACGGTAGAGCGCCCATCGTAGGTGAGTGGGAGCCGCCATTGCATCCAGTGACGAGAATCGAGATCCCCGCGAGAGTGAAGCTGGTAGAGATCGTGCGCAAGGTCATGCTTTGCTCCTTTCGTTGACCAAGTGACCTAGTAAGCAAAGTATGTCACGCGAATGTGAAGCAACAATAAGTCTTCGTCGCTTAGACTGCAACCTAAAATTCATGAATATAAAATATCAAGTTACGAGTGGGCAGCGACACTGACGCGAAAAGCTGCCGGCGTCCATACGTCCTGCCGACGTAATCGGATCTAGTCGACGGAAGGGGTTTGAGCCCATTTTCTAAGCCGAAGCGATAGCGGCGACGGCGACTTGCTCAATGGAGGGTGTGCCGGCCGGGGGCACCGCGAGAAGGAGCCACAACAGCGGCGTTCCGGACACTTCCTTCCATCATAGGTGCCCCTTCAACTGGGCAGCTTGCGCTTGTGCATCGTAACGATGTTGCCTTCCGTGTCGTGAATCATGGCCATCCGGCACACCCCGGTCTCGTTCTCCATGAGAACCGCAATGCCGCGAGCCTTTACCGCGCCCACGGCGGTATCGAGATCGTCGACCGCAAACAGAATCCCATTGCTGGGTTGGAACGGCATCACTCTTCCGCCGCCGCCCCACAAACCAAATGTCGTGCCGTCCGCGAGTTCGTACTCCGCTCCGCGATTTTCTGGGTAGACAAGCACCGGTTCGAGCCCGAGAATCTCGCGATAGAACGCGATCGCCCGCGCTGCGTCCTTGACCATGTATCCGCTCAAATCGATCCCTGTAATCTTGAACGGATGCCGACTCGGTGCGTCCGCGCCGCCCAATAGACCAGGCATCTTGTCCAGTATATCGTTCCAGCCGTGCTCGTGCCGGTCGCGCGATTGCGCGTCGGTCAGGTTCTCGTGCGTGAGCACAAGCTCGGTATCGCCATCGCGATCGTAGAAGTCAAGCGTCAGGATTGTTTCATTGCCTTCTGGCGCGCCATTATCGTCTTCCCACTGCCAGGTCATCGACAGGCGCTCGGGCGCACGTAAGTCGCGGATCGTTCCGTGCACGACGAACGGCTCGCCTTCGGGGCTGAGCATCGTGATTCGATACGCGCCGCCGGCGCGCGGGTCGAAGTCCAGGCGAGAGACGCGCATTTCACCAGGTGCGAGCCAGCGCCGCAGCATCTCCGGCTCGGCCCATGCGGCGAAGACGCGTTCGCGCGGCGCCTTCAGCACACGCCTTATGACTAGCGCCGGAACGGCCGGTGCATTCGTGTTGCTCATGATTTCCTCTTTCTTCTTAAATCTTTGGCGAGTTCGTCTGCGAGACGATCGAGGGCCGCGTTCCAGAAACGCTCTTGCGCTTCGAGCCAGGAGCCGGCGGCTCGCATCGCGCGCGGTCGGAGCCGGCAATGATGAACGCGTCCAACGATGTCGCGTGCGATCACTCCGGAGCGTTCGAGAACCTTGACGTGCTTGGTGATCGCCGGCGCCGACATCGAGAAACCCGCCGCGATCTCACCGACCGTCAAGCTTCCGCGAGCGAGCCGTTCGACGATGCGTCGCCGCGTCGGATCCCCAAGCGCCGCAAACACCCGATCCAGGCTTCCGGAATAGTTAACCATTTGGTAAACTATATCACCGCAGCGACTGGACGTCAACGGGCTGATGGTCGTTCTTCGATCGGTTCGTTCTGGCTAACGCTCTAGAGGCCAAATTTCCACGACGCCGTACGCCACGGCACACGGCGTTTTGGCGACCTGTTCGATCGCGCCTTCGACACTCGCGGCCTCAATCAATGCGAAGCCTGCGATCGGCAGGTCCGAACGCATAAACGGACCGCGGCTGGTCTGCACGCCTTGACCGGCTGGATTGCGGACCTGCACGGGGCTCCCCGCGATGCCGATGATCGCGCCTGACTCACGCAGTTGCGCGTCATGCCGATGCGCTGTGTCACGTATGTCGACCGGTGTTCGGTTGTATCCTGCTTCGTCGCCATATCCGATCGTGATGAACTTAGGCATAGGTGATCCTCGGTTAAATGCTGACGGTTACGCCGCCTTCGTCTGGTCCTTCGCCGATTTCGGGTCGGCAGTTCATTCGTGATACTCGGTCATACCGAAATAAAGTTCTCCTTCCAAACTTCGCTGATTTCAGCGAGCGACATGCCGATTGGGCGCAGCGCCGATAGTCGTTCGAAAAAACGCGAATCACACGCTCTCTTCGGCGGATCTCTTCGACCGCTCCATCATGTTCGTCGCTCGTAAACACCGGCGATATTTTTCCGGCCCTGACGACTATCTCCGCGAGGCCAACCACAAACGCTTGCTCGCTGCGACAAATACCAGGAAAATATGAAGGGGTACCAACGCGGCACGCGGTGCGGCGCCGAGCGTTACCGCGCGAACGCTCCGTGCTGCGCGCGTCCCGGTCACCTCGCTGTCGCAGGCCACGAGTGAGCCCGTAGCGGGCCTTCATACGGCGGCCTAGCCGCAAGGTGGTGTTTCCTCGCATATACACCCAAGCGCGGCGGGAGCATTCTGAACCTACCGGCTGTGCGCTTGAGAACAGCCTCGTCTACGGCCACGCCGCTAAGGAGGATCCATGTCTTACCAGTTCATCGGTCTTGCCGATGGTTCAAACCCGCTGTACGGAAGCCTGACGCTGGTCGGCAACGCTGTACGGCAGCACCGAAATCGTTTACCAAAGGCTCTGGAACGGACGGCGGCGTCATCTTCTCCTACACGCTGTAGCGCGTACGAATCCGAAAATACTCGTAGCACAAGGCGAAAGTCCGGTCCTCTTGCGGACCGGGCTTTCGCATCGCAGCAACGCCGATTACTAGAACGGCGAATCGGTGTCGGCGGCCGCGACGATCCGCCAGGTCCGATTTTCGAAAACCCAAGTGTCAATAAAGCGGTTGCGCACCTTGTGGCCATTCTTCTGCTTTACGATTGCCTGGCCTTGGGCGATCGCCGTCATGCCGTGGAACCGAACGTTCACATAGTCGACGTGCTCGCTCGCGACGCTTCCCGGGTCGTGTTTGGCGGACGAGAGCGCATCCGGTTTGGTGTAGATACGCCCGTCTATAAGGCCGATGAAATCATCGGCGAGGATGCGCGCAATGACGTCGGATTCATGGGGATTCGTCGGTAGCCACTGCTTCTCGCTTGAGATGATGTAGCGTTCCGCATCCGACGCCACATCCGATGCGCCGGCTAACGAAGCCGTCACTGTAAGTGCAAGCGCGGCTGCCAAGAGCGCGCCGAACGTCATTCGATGCATGGGCTCATCCTTTCAGCGCCCGCGAGCGGTGCCGTAGTGGCCGCTATTGAGCGCCAGGCGTCGGCGGCCGCGGCGTCGGTAGAACGATGCGCATTCTCGTTCCCAATCCGGGTTGAGCGTCGATTTGCACCTCTCGCGCCAAAGATTCAATCAGGAAGAGGCCGCGTCCGTCTTCGCTCAATGAATCGGCGGGCAGCGTTGCCGCCAAGCCCGATAGCCCGGGGCCGCTGTCGGCAATGGTTACGACCGGATGCGTGTTTGTCCAATCGAAATTGACGCTCACAGGGCCGGGCGCATGCTCGATCGTGTTTGCGAGCGCCTCACCGACGATGAGCTCGGCGCGAAACAGCTCGTCTTCGCTTGGCGCGAGCGATCGTATGAACCGCGTGATTTCCTGGCGCAGGGTATGCGCACTGAGTGGATTCTTCGAATCGTAACTCCAGGATTTTTGAAGCTCGGCGAGTTGGACCACCAGGAGCACCGTATCGTCGGCGGGTCTTTGGGAACCCATAACGCTGCGTTGGATGAAAACCGCCGGATGCTCCATAGGTGGATCGTCAACTAAACGCGTAACGGCCTGCAACGCCGCTCGCTCGGCGCGTTCGATATCGCGCCCGAACTCGGTGAGCCCGTCGGTGTAGAAAAGAATCGCCGCAGCGGGCTCCAACGTAACCGTGTGCGTTTTCGACGCAATCGGAACGCCGACGCCGAATGGGAGACCTCCGTGCATCAGCAAGCGCGCAGGGGTACGTGGGCCCGCAACGATTGGTGGCGGATGCCCTGCGCTGGCGTAGCTGAGCGTTGAAAGGTCCCGGCTTAGGATGGCGACCAACGCTGTGGCCGGAGCGTTCTGGCTCGACCCCAACAGGTGGTCGGCTTTGCTCAGGATCTCTGCGGGATCTTCGGCGTCGAAGGCCGCCGCGAAAATGGTCCGCCGAAGGCGCGCGGCGGTGACCGCCGCATCGAGTCCATGACCGGTCACATCGCCAATCGAAAAAGCAATCCGTCCATCGGGCAGGTCGAAGGCGTCGTACCAGTCGCCGCCGATGACCGCTTCGCGCTCCGCTGCGATGTAAAGCACGTCGCACCGAACCCCAAAGCGCTGCGGCAGATGCTCGGGAAGGAACGCGGCCTGCAATGTTACCGCCGATCGCTTCGTCTGCATCAAGAGTTCTTGTAGATCGAGGCGAGCGGCCCGCCGTTCGGCCGTGATCGCGCCGAGCACGAGGCCCGTTATTGCCAGAACCGACATCCAACTGTCGAGTTGGATGAGTCGTGAATCGGGAGAACCCGCGGTCCACGGACCCATGCCGTGCGATGTGGCCCAAATAGCGAAGCCGCAGATGACCGCAATCGCCGCAGTCATTTCACGCTGTCGAAAACGCAGGGCGATCCAAATGACAAACGGATAAACAGAAAAGCGCAGCGGGAAGTTGGTAAGAAATGAAATCGAGCTTGACGCCACCAATGTGGCTGCGAGAGCGGCAAGTTCGAACGTGTTGCCCTCCGGGGATCCCTCCCGCGGGCTGACCCATGTGAGCAACAGCGGAGTGACGAAGAGCACACCCATTGCATCGCCCGCCCACCATACCCACCAAACCGATGGGAAAGCGCTCCACGGGACGATCCGAGCAAGCGCGAGATCGGCGACGCCATTGGTCGCGGATATCGTCATCGCAATCGCTGACCCGAAGAGCGCGAGGAGCAGAACGTCGCGCACGCGCTCCAGCGCATTCTCGAAACCGCCGAAGCGGCGCAGAAGGAAGTTGCCGAACGCCGGCGCGAGCGTATTTCCCGTTGCGATAGCCGCCGCCGTCCAAACGGGCTCCGAGCTGAGCGCGTTGCTTGCGAATGCGCCGAGCCAAATGCCCGGCCAAGCGCGATATCCCCAGAGCAAGAGGGCAGCGAGCGCGATCCCGGTCGGCGGCCACACGGCCGTCACTTGCTTTGTCGTAAACGCCAACGTGAAGCCGATTTGCGCCGCGGCAACATAGGCGACTGCGACCAAAAGCGGGAGAGCAATTCTCCCACCGAGCTTCGTCAATTCCGCCTCCGCAGGGACAGCAGGTACCCGCGCCCTCTGTTGTTTGCTTTTGCTCACGGACTTCACAAAGCATCGTGGCGGACCTTCTGGATGGGCGCCTCGTGCTCGTCGGGAAGATCTCTTCAGCAAGAGCCAGGCCAATCGACCTCGCTGCTTCGCATTTAGGGGGCCGGGCTTCTCCTTTAATCGGAAGAAATGATCGCCCTGGTTACATATTGGTCGGCCACGGAATAGTACAAATAAATTTCATCTGCGACCCGGACGTTAGAAGCGGCAAAGGCGATGTCTGAATCGTCCATGTTACGTCTGACCTGCGGCAGAATTAACGGCAGCTCCGACCTGCATAAGACTTGAGTGTAATCGGCGTCGAACACGATCCAACCAATGCGCCATTGCGCACTCTCCGTCGCGCCGTTGTAAAACATGACGGGATTCCTGGTGGCCGATTCGAGGATCGGCCCGGTGCTGAGGTGCCATGAGTCCCAACTCTGAGGACGCCGTTCGAACGGGGGCGGCAATACGTGCCAAGGTCCTGCGACGTTCGCCGATCGGGCAAGCCCGATCTTCGACTTGCCTTCATTGGCGTACTCAAAGAACAGGCGCCACGTGGCGTCGGAAGCCTTCACGATCGTGGCCTCCTTGGGATTGATGAGCAGCTCAGATGATTCGAGCGCGATGCCCTTCTTCTCCAAGTGGTGAACGTCGGGGCCAGTCGCCAGCAGAAGTTCGCCTCGCTTTAGGTGTTGGTTCCAGCCGGAATAGTAGACGTAGTAGTTGTCGGCAACCCGAGCGACGGTGGGGTCTTCGCAACCGCCGCTGTCGTACGCACCCGGCACATCGGGGCCTGGTGCTATCGCCGGCGTATCGTCGAGCACGAAGCGCAATCCATCCGCAGACCAGCCGTGATGGATTCTCGCTACCTTCTCAGTGGGATCGTCCGAACGGTTCACTACGCGTAGGAGCAACTCGAATCGACCGTTCTCCAGCCAAACGCACGGGCTCAACTTATACATGCCTGCGAGCTCGCTCGAGCACTCAAACGTCACTTCATCGAGTCGAATCAGGTGGTAGTCAAAGTTCATCGGAGTCACGCAACGCAGCACTTTTGCCTAGGACTCGGTCTCTTCCCCGTTGCTTCCAGCGTCGCCGATTGAAAGAAAACGGGCGGCGCCGCGGCGCCTGCCCGTTTTCTTTGGGAGCCCGGTTTACGTCACAACGGCAAGGCGAAAACTGTACCTTGTGAAGCGGTGCCGCCGCCCTGGGTGGTACCGTAGAGCGTGCCGCCGACGTTGATGAGACCCGCCATCGGTTCCTCGCCGTCGCCTATGTACGGCCAGGAACAGAGCACGGATTCCGCGCCCGACGTCGTGACGGTGAAGACCGCCCCAATGCCGACCGAACCGCCCTCGGCCGCCGTGCCGTAAAGCGTGCCCGAGACGTTGAGCACACTCGCACTCGGATCTGCGGCGTCGCCCGCCGTTCCGAAGCTGTGAAGCACGGTTTCGTGACCGGCGGCCGTAATCTTGAAGAACGTTCCCCCTGCGTCCATGCGGACCGCTCCACCATTTGCAGTCGTGCCGTAGAGCGCGCCGTTGACGGCGACGAGGCCGGCCACCGGGGTCGCGCCATCCGGACCGGCAAAGCCATGAAGCACGGTTTCCGTACCCGAGGCGGTGACCTTAAAGATGGTCCCGTAACCGCCGGTCCCGCCGTTTTCGGTCGTCCCGTAGAACGCATTCCTGAAATGAACTAGACTCGCCACGGGGTTTGCGCCGTCCGAACCGTTTGCGAAACTGTAAAGCACGTTTTCGACGCCCGCCGTCGTAACTGAGAAGACCGTGCCGTTGCCGGAAGTCCCTCCGGAGAACGTCGTGCCGTAGAGCACGCCCTTAACGTCAATCAATCCGGCGGCGGGCTCGGCGCCGTCCGGTAAGCTAGCGAAACTGTAGACGATGCTGACCTTCCCGGATCGAGTGATCTTGAAGACCGCTCCGTCGCCGTGCGCACCCCCGTGGTAGGTCGTGCCGTAGAGCGCGCCGTTGACGGCGATCAATCCGGCGTATGGACTCGAGCCGTCCGGCGTTCCCGTGAAGCTGTGGAGGACGCTCTCCGAGCCCCCGGTGATCGTATAGACAGTCCCGAGGTCGCTCGTGCCGCCGGCGGGCGTTGTGCCGTAGAGCGTGCCTTTGAGGTCGAACAGTCCCGCTTCGGGTATGGAGCCGTCGGGGTCGCCTGCAAAGTTGTAAAGAGTCGGGCAGGTCGGGATGCTGTGGTGTTTTAGTCCCGACATTGTTCGCGGACTCTGCGCCGGGCCCAGCGCCGAGGCGCCGTTGGCGGCAATCGCCGGCACGCCGACGCCCCCTTGGGAGCAACCGGCGATGAGCGCCGAGGAACAGAGCAACAGCAGGCCGCTGCTTTTGCGAAGATATGGAATGGGTCGAAACGCGGGCATGATGGACTCCTCTCAAGATGGGGCTGCGCAGGCGCGACGGCCCTCCTGGTAAGGATGCATCCGGTTCACCGCGAGGTATATGCGAGGAAACACCACCTTATGAGGGAAGGACGAGGGCCCATCCTTTCCGGAGCAGGGCTGCTTCTGCCATTTGACCTCAGACCGCTAACCGCGGACGTCCCCGCTGTACTGGTGGCCCGCGAGCGCGAGATGAGCCTCCTGGCGGCTTATCGTCGCAAAGCGGCCGGAAGCCACGGGCGCATCGTGATGATCTCCGGCGAAGCGGGCGTGGGAAAGTCCAGTTTGCTGCGTCAGTTCGAGCTCGGAATGGAGCGCGGCCGGGCGATCTCCGCCGTCGCCCGCTGCGTCGAATTCACCCAAACGCCCCTCGGTACGCTCCGGGAGCTGCTGCAAAATGTCGAACGCAACAGTTCGCTGCCGCGCGATGCGGGAACGCGTGCGTTGCTCGAGCGCCTATCGTTCGAACGCTCCGGTGAGGCGACCGCGGCGCAACCTGCGAGCTGGATGTTGGAATCGATCGATGCGGCGTTTGCGCGCCGCGCACTGCGCGGCACCGTTATTCTTCTAATCGAGGACGTGCACTGGGCGGATCGTTCCACCCTGGGCTTTCTCACCTATCTAGCGGATCGTATCGCCAATCGGCGCATGCTGGTCGTCGCGACCTATCGCTGCGACGAAGTAGATGCCGGCCACCCCCGCGTGGGCGACTTCGCGGCGCTACTGGCCAAGGAGTCGGTATCGCAGGTTACGCTCGGGCCGCTTGACGAGCGCGCGACCCAGGCTTTGATCGAGCTGGAAGTCCCTCATCCTCACGCTCTCGACGTCGCCACCGTGGTCGACATCGTCCGGCGCAGCCAAGGCAATCCGTTTTTCGCCGAGGAGCTGCTCAAGAGCGTTCTCGAGCAGAGCCCGAGCGACTCGCCCCCGCAGCTGCCGCTCTCGATTCGAGGCGCCATTTTGGCACGCGCCGCGCGGCTCTCGGACGATGAGCGGAAGATTCTGTCGCTCGCCGCCGTCCTCGGCGAGCGGTTCTCCATCGAACGCCTCGTGACGCTTCTGGACGGCCGCCGCGACGACGTGCTGTTGGCGCTCGAGCGCGCGCAATCGCTACATCTGGTCTACGAGCGACGCGGCACACCCGGCGAGCTCACTTTTCGGCACGCGCTCACGCAGGAGGTGTTATACGGCGAACTACTCGCCGAGCGGGTGCGTCCGCTGCACGAAGCAATCGGTCTCGAACTGGAACGACATTCCGACCGCGGCGCCGTCATCGTAGAGCTGGCCCATCATTGGTGGCGCGCGGGCGACAGGGAGCGTGCCGCCACGTACGCCGAACTCGCGGGCGATCGGGCCTTCGCAATCGGTGCGATGGCCGACGCCGTATCTTATTACGAGCGCGCCCTCTCTCAGCGTAAGGGAGATGCTGCGGCCGTCGCCGGCCTCGAACACAAAATCGGGATTTCGCTCGGTGCTCTCTTCCGTTTGAGCGCCGCAATCGAGCGGCTTCGGCGCGCCGGCGACCTGTATTGGCAGGCCGGCGACCTCGAGGGATTTGCAAAAAACGTTTCGGCCCTCGAGGCTCAGTTGTACAACGCAGGCGATACCGCGGCGGCGATGGACCTATGTCGCCGGACGATCGATGCGCTTGGCTCGAAACTGCCCGCTGCGACCCTCGACTCGTTGCGAGCACGTATCGCCTACGATTGCGTCGCGGCTCTCGACTTCAAGTCCGCGCTCGAGCTCGTCAACGAAATCGACGAACCGATCGCCGACCCCATGACGGCGTCCCACGCGTATCAAGCGCAGTTCAAAGTCGCCGCGATGCGCGGCGACCTCGACCGCTGGCGGGTGTATGCCAAGCGCGCTCTCGACGCGGCCGGCCGCGTCGGCGACATCGGCAACCGGGTTTGCCAGACGCACTGTCAAATAGCGCTCGACGCCCTGGGTCTGGGAGAAGTGCGGCGGGCACGCGAGCACTTTCGCACGGCGATCGCGCTTGCGCGCGAGCACGATCTCGCGGTTGGATCGGTGGCGTATGCCGCGTCAGCCTTCGAACACACGCTGCGCGGCGATTTTGCCACCGCCGCAACGCTGCTCGCGACACCCGGTATCGCGTCCGAACAGAGCTACGCGATCCTCGTGCACGTCAAGAGCGCACAATTCGCTCTCGGCATCTGTGCCGGCGACGACGCGCGCCTACGCCGCGACGATGCCGAGTCGTTTCTGCAGTATGCGGTAGAGCGTGGCATGAAGCTGGCAATCGGCGTGATCGGGGGACCGTATGCCTGGGCGCTGGGCCAGCGCGGCGAGGTTGACGACGCTGCCGCGTGGATTCACCGCATCGTGAAGGTCTTACCCGGGCCTCACCGCTTTCTGTTTGCCTTTCTCGCAGGGGCGCAATTCGGAAATCGAAGCGACGTCATCGCCATGCGCCGCCTGCTGTTCGAGGCAGCGTCGCATCCGCAAGACCGCGTCAACAAGGCCGCACTGAACCTGTTCGATGCCTTCGCCTCCCAGCGCGGCTTCGGCGAAGGCGACGCGCGCGCAAGTGCGCTTGCGGCAGCGGCAGCGTTCGATGCGATCGGTTGGCCGTGGCTGGCCGCATGCGGCTACGAACTCGGGGGCGAACCGAGGCGCGCGCTCGAAATATACCGTGCCATCGGCGCGCTTCGCGACCTGCGGCGCATGGAAGTCGGCCGTTCCGACGCAACCGTCGCCGTGCTTTCGCCGCGGGAACGCGAGGTCGGACAACTCGTAGCGTCGGGCCATTCGAACGACGAGGTCGCGCAGATCTTGCATATCAGCCCGCGTACCGTCGAAAAGCACGTCTCCTCGGCCCTCGAGAAACTGAATCTGCGATCGCGACTGCAACTCGGACGCCTGTTGGGCCGGCCGTAAAAAGCCCGAAAAATAACGGTATCACAAGACTTCAAAGCGATCCGCAGAAAGGGTTCTAGCGTGATCGGCACACGAGGGTGGGTTGCGGCCGCGGTCGTTTTCGCAGGCGCGTTCTTGATCTGGGACGTGCTCGCCGGGGCGCTCTCTGCTCTGCTGCTGCTCTTCACGGCCGTGCTGCTTTCAGCCGGCCTACGCCCGATTGTCGACGCAATGAGTAAACGAATGCCCTTCGGGGCCGCGGTCGGCATTGCGTTCGGCGTGCTGATCGTCGCAGTCGTCGCAATCGGATTCGTGCTGGTCCAGCCCCTGGGAGCGGAACTCGTCAAGTTGATTCAGGCAGTGCCCGGCTATGCGGGCTCGCTGCAGAATCAGCTTGCTGCTGCGCAACGCTACCTCAAGAACGACCAGATGGCCCGTCAGATCGCGTCGGTGTTGGCCAACTCGGCCGGCACCGCGGTGAGCGCGGTCGGTCCACATATTCTCGGTGGCCCAAGGCTGGTCGCCTCCGCCATCGGCGATACGCTACTGATTCTGCTGCTCGCAGTCGGCTGGATGCTTTCATCGGACGAACTCGAGCGATTCATACTTAGCCTGATCCCACCCGGCGTGCGGAGCGATTGGCAGGCCGCCTTCGCCGACGTTACTGCTCGCCTTAGCGCCTACGTGCAAGGCGTCGTACTTAACGGCGCGATTGTTGGAGTGGTCATGGGCGGTTCGCTCGGAGTGCTGGGCGTTCCGTATGCCCTCCTGCTGGGTTTCATTGCCGCGATCTTTCAAGCAATCCCAATGGTCGGCGCCGTAATTTCCGGCCCCATCATTCTCGTGGTCGTATTGGCGACCAGCGGCTGGGAGAAGATGCTGATCGCGTTAGCGATCTTCGTGGTCGTTCAAATTATCGATCAAAACGTGCTTTCACCGATCATCTTCGGCCAGCGGGTTCAGTTGAGCTTCCTCCTGATCATTCTAGCGACGGTCGTTGGCGGCACGCTCCTCGGGATCGGCGGCGCCTTTCTCGCAGTACCGGCGGCCGCCGTCCTCCAAGTGCTCGTCGTGCGGATCGTCGCGCCGGCGATCCGCCGCGCGAACGGCGCCCAGACTTCTTAAGCGCTACTCACACAACCGTTTATCGCCCCGAGCCGACGGTCGCCGCCAGGAAGCTCAGTGTCGCGCGGAACGCAATCGGTGCGTGCAACCCGAAAGGGACCACTTCAAAAGCATGTTCGGTCCACGGCAGTTCCAAGAACGTTACGTTGGTGCCGGCTGCACGAAGAGCGTCGCGAAATTTACGCGCGTATCGAATATCCACGACGTGATCGCGTGCGCCGTAGATCAAAAGAGTGGGGGGCAAACCGCGACGCACGGAGGCAAGCGGCGATGCGGCGCGATACCGCCCCGGCGCGCCTGCCGGCGTGTCGCCGACATAGTTTTGGATGACTTGCCGCACGCCGATGGGGTCGGGAACGGGCGGATACTTCCACCCCATCGAGAGATCGACGGCCCCGGAGTAACTGACGAGCGCGGCTACCGGCGATTTCGGAGCGAAGGCCATCAGCTCGGCCAGTTCGCCGCCGGATGAATGTCCAAGCACTGCCATGCGCTGCGTATCGATGTGGTACCGGAGCGCATTCTTGCGTATCAGCGAAATCTCGAATCGCACGTCGTCGAGCGCCGCCGGAAACCGATATGCCGGCGCATGCCGGTAGTCCAGCGCAAATACGGCATAGCCTTGATGAGCGAGTGCTCGATTGAGCGCGGCATCGCTTCGCGGGCTCCCGCTTCTCCAGGCGCCGCCATAGATCGCGAAGATCGCAGGCGTGCGCCGCGGTACAGCCGGTAAATAGGCTCGGATCTTTGAGGCCAGCGTTCCCAGCCTAACCGCGATGACGCTTTCCGAAATCGGAACGTTGACGATGCGATACGCCGCCGGTTGAAGAGCATCGGAGCGGATAAGGGCGAGCAACGGGAGAGCGCAGACGATGCAGTTCGCTGCGAAGACCACGGCCGCAGCGGTGCCTCGGCGTCCCGCAGTCCATACCGTCAGCGCAAGAAAAAGCGCGTTGGCGGCGAGCAGATACGGGCTGAGTTCGATCGATGCGACGGCCAGAACGATCGTCGGTTCATTGAAGGGCGGAATGACGATCCAAACGCAGAGCAACGCAAGCAAAACTGCCGGAACTAAAAGCAATCGGCCTCGGCGCGCTCCAGTGCCAGCCCTACGGCGATGTAGTCCTCGTTGCCCACGCCCGCCTCAACCGCTTTTTCGAACTCCGCGAGCGCGCAATCCATCACTGGCGCGTTCGCGTGCAGATTTTGCCGAGCCGCCTGAGCCAAGCGTAGATCTTTGAGCAGCGCGTTGGCCGAAAAACGCGGCTGCGTGTCGCGCTCGAGCAGCTGTTGACGTTTGGTCGCTACGCGCTCGAGCGACGCAACGAGCGTGTCGACGGCGAGGGCGCGATCTACGCCGGCTCGTGCCATGATGCCGAGCAGTTCCCCGATCGCATCGGCGTTCACGCACAGCATCGAATTAAACGCAAGCTTGAGATGCCCGCTGGCCGCCGGCGAACCGGTAAACTTGATCGTCGAACCCATCGCGCTCAGGAGCTCCTTACCGCGATCGAAGGCCTGGCCGCTGCCTCCTGGCAAAAGCGTTAGCTTGCCCGTGCGCGCTCCGTCGACGCTGCCAAGCACGGGACAGGCGAGAAAGTCCACGTCTCGCTGCGTTGCCGCATTTTCGAGTACCTCATACATCTGCGGCGAAAGCGTGGTGGATTCGATAACGAGCTGGCCTTTGCGCGCAGCCGGAATGATCCGGCCCAGAGAGATCTCTCGGGCGACCTCATCGTCCCAGAGCATCGCGATCACTGCATCGACACCGGCGACCATCGATTCGAGGCTCTCGAAGGGCGTTGCACCGGCGGCGGCCACCGGCTCCGTCATACCTGGGTCGACGTTCCAAACAGCGACCCGATAGCCGCGATCGAGCAGGTTGCACGCAATCGCACTTCCCATTTTTCCGGTGCCGGCGATTCCAACGTGCATCGTCAAGGTGTATCCTCAAAAACCTGGGATGGCCTTCGGAGCCAATAGCGCGATGACGGCAAGGGCACCGAGTGCCGCGCCGACGGGCGCAACGATTCGGTTACCCGCCGGCGTCGCCTTCTCGACGAACATAATCGTCGCGAGCACGCCCATCCAAGGTAAATGTGCGACTCCTGCAGCAAACATCACCAGCATGAGCGCCCAGCAGCAGCCCAAGCAGTAGAGCGCGTGACCGAAGCCTATGCGCCAGCCGTTGAGAGCACCGCGCCGATAATGGCGCATGAGATAGCTGCCCGGATGGCGGCACGCTTTCAGGCAGGCATCCTTGAGCGGCGTGAACTGATAGAGGGCGGCAAGAGCGAGCGTGCCGGCCGGAATCAGCGTCGCGTGCGCGGCGAGCCAGGGCCACCCATCGACGAGACGGTGCAACTGCATGTCACCGCTAAACGCAGCCAGCGCAAACGCCGTCCAAACCACGAAGTAGCCGCCCAAGAACGACGCCAGCGCGAGCGGAAAGTGCGGCGCGCGTCCCGCCGTTGCCCAATACAGGCGAATCAATCCGAGCGAGGAGGGCAGCATCATGGCGGCGGTCATGACCTGCCATGCGCCGAGCACGACAAGCGCGGCGAGCCAAAACGGCCGTCCACTTTCATAAAGCGCGTGGTGGTGCAGTCGTGCGGCGTTGCCGCTTAACTCCGCCCACGCGCACACCGCCCACGCGGCCGCGATCATGCATACGAGAATGCCGATCGTGTTGAATCGTACGTACCGGTACGCGGCGTTCGTCGCCATCGGGTTACGCCTCTAGCAGAAAGTCGCCCTGAATCGCGTTGCGATCCTTAAACGTCCAAACCATTCCGTGTTCGGGAATGTTGACGACGTGCTCGGAGGCCTTGGCAACAAATGCGGGTGCGCCGGGGATAGTGCTGAAAAGGCTGTCGCGCAGCGTGGTGATCGCCCCGTACGGGCTGCGATACGGCGCCATCGTCGCGCGAACCTTATCGCCGACAACGAGCGTGCCTTCACCGCCCGTGAGATTATGCTCGATCGGCGCCGTCTCAATCGCGACGTCCTCAGCGATCAACTCGTGAATATCCGCGAGCGGGCCGCCTAAGCGACCGTGCCAGGCGTCGAGAATCGCGGCGCGCTGCTCGTTGGTTGCTCGCGCATCCACGTAGCTGACGCGCTTCCAGCTGTGCGGCGTGAGCACGTTGCCCGGAATCTTAACGACTTGCACGTAGTTCAGTCCGCTTACGTCGACCCCGTTAATCTCGCCCTTATCGATATGATAGGCAAGAAACGAATCGCAGGCGCCGCCGTCGGGATCTTCGCCGATCCAGCAGCGGCAGAGCGTCCGGCACGAACACGCTTCGAGCAACGTGCCTTCCAACTTGTAAGCTTTCGTGGAAGCGTTAGGGCTGGGCTGAGTCTGCATCACCGTTTGTCCCTCCTGCGCGTAGGCTTCCGGGGATCGCCCGCGCTATCCCGCGGCTTGAGTTGGGGAGCACTCCGCACCGCAGGCCGAGATTAGGACTAGCGTTTTAAGATTCAGGGCGCGATGGAGTAAACGGTACCGTCGTTCGCCGCGCCACCCGCCGGCGCTACGCCGTAAAGCTTGCCGTTGAGCGCAACCGGACCCGCATCCGCGACGCGCTCTCCGACCGCTCCGTCCTTTCCGCCCGCGAAACTGTGGAGCACGCTTCCCCCGCCGGACGTCTTCACTTTGAAGATCGTTCCTAGGGAGTGCGTTCCCCCGACGCACGTGGTCCCGTAGAGGGTGCCGTTCACGTTCGCCAAGCTGGTAAAGTTGGGATAACCGCCGTCCGGACTGCCCTTAAACGAGTAGATGACCTTTTCGGCACCCGAAGTCGTGACGCGGAAGACGGTGCCCGAGGTTCCGGTTCCGCTGCCGTAGGTTCCGCCGTACGCGGTGGTCCCATAGAGCACCCCTTTGACGTCAGTTAGATCGCCGGTGGGGTCGGAGCCGTCCTTAGAAAAGCCGCCTTTGAAATTGTAAATGACCTTTACGGAGCCCGATAAAGAGATCTTGAAGACGATCCCCGAGCCGGACGCACCGCCGGCACCGACCGTTCCATACAATGCGCCCCCGACGAACGTCAGAGCGCCTTCCGGCCCGGAACCGGTTCCTAGGCTTTTGAAGGAGTACAGTACCGTCTCTTTGCCCGCGGTCGTGATCTTAAAGACCGTTCCACATCCCTCGCCGCTGGCGCAGTTGCCGGTGCCGCCGAGCGCGGTCGTGCCGTACAGCGTTCCGTTTACGGCGGTCAAACCTGCTCTCGGCGTCTCGCCATCCTTGCCGCCCGCAAAGCTGTGGAGTACTTTCTCCGCGCCGGATGGGCTTACGCGAAAGACCGCTCCGAAGCCATGCGTGCCCCCAAAGGTCGTCGTGCCGTAAAAGACGCCGCCCACGTCGACCAATCTGCCGAACTGCGGGCCGGTCGCATCACCCGCGGTCTTTCCGAAGGCGTACAGTGTCTTTTCCACGCCGGCCGGCGTGATCTTGAAGAACGACCCGGCGCCGCTCGTGCCGCCGCCCGCAGCCGTGCCATAGAGCGTACCCTTGACGTCGATTAGGCCGGCTGACGGACTCGCGCCGTTCGTGCCATTGAACGCAAAGATGGTCTTGTAGCTCGCCCCTGCGGGCAGCTGCGGCGCGGCTCGGTACGACGGTACCTCCGGCAGCGGCGAGAACGTCGTCGCGCGCGAGCAGCTCGCGAGCACAACAGAGCAAAGACCGAGGGCTATCAATCGCATAGCCGACCTCCGTACGACCGTAGCATTACGGCGCCGAGCGCCGATAGCCTTCGTGTGCTGCTAGGCGGTTACGGCGAGATCGAAGCGATCGAGATTCATCACCTTTTCCCACGCGGCCACGAAGTCGGCAACGAAGTGATCGCCCTCAATCGCGTAGACCTCGGCGATCGCGCGAAGCTGCGAGTTCGAGCCGAAGATGAGGTCGTAGTTGGTGCCGGTCCACGTGAGCTCGCCGGTGCGCCGGTCGCGACCCTCGTAGGTGTAGTCGCCGCCGGCCGGCTGCCACTTCGTCGTCATGTCGAGCAGGTTCACGAAGAAGTCGTTCGTCAGCGTGCCCGGCCGCTTCGTGAAGACGCCGTGTTTGGATCCTCCGGCGTTCGCGCCGAGGACGCGCAGGCCGCCGACGAGCGCGGTCATCTCAGGAGCGCTCAGCGTGAGCAGTTGCGCGCGATCGAGGAGCCGCTGCTCGGGCGAATGTGAGTGCCGGCTGCCGAGGTAATTGCGGAACCCGTCGGCTCTCGGTTCCAATACCGCAAAGGAGTGCGCGTCCGTCTTATCCTGCGTCGTGTCCGTGCGGCCCGGCGCGAAACCGACGCTCACATCGTGGCCGGCGTTCTTCGCGGCCCGTTCGATCGCGGCGCAGCCGCCGAGAACGATGACGTCGGCCAGCGAGACCTTCGTACCGCCGGATAGTGAAGCGTTGAAGTCCGCGTGGATCTTCTCCAACGTCTGCAACACGTTCGCCAACTCAGCCGGCTGGTTAACGGCCCAGTCCTTCTGCGGTGCGAGGCGAATGCGTGCACCGTTCGCGCCACCGCGCTTGTCGGTGCCGCGGAACGTCGATGCCGATGCCCAGGCAGTCGTGACCAGCTGCGAAACCGTGAGGCCCGAATCGAGGATGCGGCTCTTGAGCGCAGCGATATCCTGCTCGCCGATCAGCGGATGGTCGACCGCAGGCAGGGGGTCTTGCCAGATCTGCGGCTCGGCCGGCACCTCGGAACCAAGATAGCGCGACACCGGCCCCATATCGCGGTGCGTCAGCTTGTACCACGCCTTGGCAAAGGCGTCGGCGAACTCTTGCGGGTTCTCGTGGAAGCGTTTCGAGATCAGCCCGTAGATCGGGTCGAGCTTCAACGAAAGGTCCGTCGTGAACATCATCGGCGCGTGCTTCTTCGATGCATCGTGCGCGTCGGGGACGGTGCCGTTTCCGGCGCCGCCTTTAGGAGTCCACTGATTACCGCCGGCTGGGCTCTTCGTCAGCTCCCATTCGTAATTGAAGAGATTGTGGAAATACTCGCCGTTCCACCTCGTTGGCGTCGAGGTCCAGGCGCCCTCAAGGCCGCTCGTGATCGTTGCATCGGCGTTACCGCTGCGCAACGAGTTGCGCCAGCCGAGGTTCTGCTCTTCGATGCCGGCACCAGCCGGCCCGAAGCCGACGTACTGACTCGGATCGGCAGCACCGTGGGCTTTACCAAACGTATGGCCACCCGCGATGAGCGCGACGGTCTCCTCATCGTTCATCGCCATGCGGCCGAACGTCTCGCGTATGTCGTGGGCCGCGGCGAGCGGATCGGGTTTCCCGTTTGGGCCTTCCGGGTTCACGTAGATCAAACCCATTTGCACGGCAGCCAGCGGCTCTTCGAGGTCGCGTTCGCCCGTGTAGCGCTTGTCGTCGAGCCACGTGTCTTCCGGACCCCAGTAGATGTTTTCGTCGGGCTCCCATGCGTCGGCGCGGCCGCCGGCGAAGCCAAACGTTTTGAATCCCATCGATTCCAACGCGCAGTTTCCGGCCAGAACCATGAGGTCGGCCCACGAGATCTTCCGGCCGTACTTCTGCTTGATCGGCCAGAGCAAGAGGCGCGCTTTGTCGAGGTTCGCGTTATCCGGCCAACTGTTGAGCGGCGCGAAGCGTTGCTCGCCCGAGCCGGCGCCACCGCGACCGTCGCCGATGCGGTACGTCCCGGCGCTGTGCCAAGCCATACGAATGAAGAGCGGTCCATAGTGACCGTAATCGGGCGGCCACCAATCCTGCGACGTGGTCATCAGCGTTACAATGTCCGCCTTGACTGCCTTGAGGTCGAGACTATTGAACTCGCGCGCGTAGTTGAAGTCGCGGCCCATCGGGTCGGAGAGCGCGGACGGCCGGTGGAGCGGCGATAGGTCCAACAACTCGGGGAACCAATCGATGTTGATTCTCGGCCGAAGTGGTACGTGCTTTACAGGACAGCCTTGGTCGGCTTCCGACAGTTCGACGATCGTGTTTTCCATCTCGTGCTACTTCTCCGATCCTCAGAAGAAAGGTGGGTGGCAGTTTCGGTGTGACGTGAGAACCCGCAGGGTTCAACACGGAAAGCTCGCGGGCCGTTACGGACGCCGGAAAGCCGAGCAGGCGGCCAGGCGCGCGGCAGCGCGTTCTATCTTTTGTCGAAGGACGCTTGCGCGCGTTTGACCTCGTCGATATGATCGTGCGCCCATTGGCTCAGCGAGCCGAGCGGCCCGCATAACGTCCGCCCCAAGGGCGTCAACGCGTATTCGACGCGTGGCGGGATCTCGGGATAGATCGTACGTTTTACGAGCCCGTCGCGTTCGAGGTCGCGCAGCGTCTGCGTGAGCATTTTTTGCGAAATGCCGCCGATGAGCCGGCGCAACTCGTTGAAGCGACGCTGCTCGGCTTGGGCCAAGATGCCGATGATTAGCGTCGTCCATTTGTCGGCGATGCGATCCAGGACCAGGCGCGACGGGCACTGGTTCTTCGTATAGACGTCGGCGTCGGTCGGCAGGGGCGGCAGCTTGATGGTTTCCACAGGGTTCCTAGGCTACTTTCGAGTGCGTACTTGTATCCATCTACTAAGTATGAAAAAGTTACTAGCACAATGATAGCACACTATGGAGCTATCGGCAACTAAAGGGAGCCTGAAGCCAAAAATGACCACCCAACTGCAAGAAAAGAGCCTCTATACGCTCGATCGGGCCCACTCGACCGTCGAATTCGTGGTCCGGCATCTCATGATCGCACGAGTCCGGGGCCGCTTTACGGCCGTCGACGGGCACGTCGAGCTAACGTCCGGCAACGACCTGCCTAGGGCGATCGACGCGACGATCGAGGCCGCCTCGATCGACACCCGCGAGGATCAGCGCGACGCGCACCTGCGTTCCGCCGACTTCTTCGACGTGGAAAAATACCCGACGCTGACGTTCCGGAGCACTCGCATTGAAGGAACGCCGGAACAGTTCACGATCGGAGGCGAGCTGACGATCCACGGCGTAACGCGCGAAGTTTCGCTGAAGGCGACCTTTGAGGGGCGAGCAAACGATCCGTGGGGCGGCGTGCGTATCGGCTACGCCGCGCACACGACGATCAATCGCAAGGACTTCGGACTCAACTGGAACGCGGCGCTGGAAACGGGCGGCGTCTTGGTCGGCGACGACGTTCGCATCGAGCTCAATATCGAGGCGATTCTGCAACCGCCGCTGCCGAAATAGCCGATCCGGCTCAACCGGCCGGCGTAGTCTGCGAGGCCACGAGTTGCGCATAGTGGCTTCGCGTGCGCTCGGCCTCGACGTGATCGTACGCTCTGGAAGCTTCGCGCGCGAGCTCCTTCAGCAGCTCGACCTCGTCGGGGTCGAGCTGCGCGCCGTTTACGTGTGCGCCGTACAGCGTAAAGGATTCGAGTCTGTGACGGACGGTCACCGGCACCGCGAGCGTATAGATTGCCGCACTTTCGGCATCGAGCCGCGCACGAAGTTCGTCGAGCCAGACGACGCTTTCGTCCGCCAACAGCATTCTCACAAGCAAGTCGTTTGCATCAAAACCTGCGGGAGCCATCGTCGTTTGCGCGGCGGTTGCGACGCCGTCGAATCGAACGCCCCCGTCGGATCGCCGGTAGAGCGCGGCGGCGGCAAGATCGATCGCGTCCACCGGTACTTGGACGAGGCCGTCGATAATCGCCCCCTCCTCGGTCGCGTACGGAAGGGCCGAGGCCGCCCGCCGAAGCAGCGACTCCGCTCTTCTTCGTTTTCGGAAAAAGACCGACTCGACGAAACCCTCGACGGCGCGATTGATGCGATCTAGCATGAAACCGATCGCGATGGTTGCCAGCAACTCCAACCCGATGGCCAGCCGCCCGATTGCGACAGCGCGCGAAAAGAACCAGTCCAATATCGAGACGAACGCGATGACGCCGAGCGAGAGAATTCCGTATACCAGGGCGCGATTGAGTACGAAGTTGACGTCGAGAACGCGTAGTCTAAAAACGGCATAGGCAATACAAATCGGCATCGACACGACTGCGAAACCGATGACCTGTCCGACCGCGAATGGAACTCCCGGAACAAAGTAGAGGGCGTAGGCCACAAACGACGCAAACGTGCCGATTGCCAGAAACCCCCAGCGCTGGCGATCGGTCGGCGACGCAGTCGCCACGTTCTTGGCAAGAATGAGTCCCGCGAGCGCAAAAGCCCCGAGCGGTACGACGGCACTGGGAATGACATCCCAGGTCGGGAGCGACTCGTTGATCGAGTAGACGCGCCACTCGACGACGTACAGTATGTATGCGAGCGCCAGCAGAATCCAAATGAGCGGGTCGATCCGGCGCCGCCACCCGAGCACGTCGCCGTTGGGAAACCGCAGAAGAAACGGTAACAGCGGTAAGACGCTCCATGCCCCGAACACTGTGCTCAGCACAAATGTAAGCGCCAAATAGGCTTGCTGGGAGAGCACGTGCGACCAGTACATAAAGACGGGACTCGTTCCGAAGTAGCCGACCGCAAAGAGGTAGAACGACCACGTCATCACGGACGGCCGCAAGAAGACGAGCAAACAGGCAACGATCAAGAAGACGGTGGGCGGAACGTATGCTAATATGCCCCCGACGCGCTGCCAAACGCCAAAGCTCATAATAGGAACTGCAATTAAGCTGACCGTGTACGCCGCGCGACCGTGCTCGAACGTCAGCGTCTCGCGCTCGCCCGAATAGACCGCGCGAACGCGGGGCGGAATTTCGACGTTTCCGCGGTCGACGAGGCGGTCGCCGGCACGTACGCCGGCGCGATCCGCCGGTGAGCCGCGATCGACCGAAACGACGGTCGCGCCGCGAGGCTCGATCGTAAGACCAAACGTGCCTTCGCCCCAGTTCTCCGCGAAATCGACGTGGCCGATCGGCAGATAGTAGACGACGACGACCATCAGGGTAACGAGGACCAACAGCATGCGTGAGAGGGCTTGACGCACTGAGATGCTCCCCTTTCTGCACGGAGTGCGATGCCACGCATAAACCCGCCGTTTTACAAAAGTTTGCCGGCGCTCGCCGTCGGGAAGGTAGAAAGGGCTACTTTAGCGGAGGAAAAATCATATTAACGTGAACGATCGAAACGACTCGATTGCGCCGTTTTCCGGTGAGATCGATTTTACGAGCAAGCAAGAGTTTCAGGAGAAGCTGAAAGCGCTCGATCATACCGAGACCGCAATCGTCGACCTCACCGACGTTACGTACATGGACTCGACGGCGCTCTCGCAACTGATATGGCTCTATAGGCGAAGAGTCGATGCCGGCAAAGCGGCGCCCCGTATCGTCGTCGGCCCGAAGGTCGCGCGCCTCTTCCGCGTCTCGGGTCTGGGCGAAATGCTCCCCCTGTTCGAGACGCTCGCCGAGGCGCAGGCGGGGTGAGGTCGAAAGAACGCGTCGCAGTACTGGTCGGAATTACGGCCTTCTTACTCTGCGCAACGTTCGCCGTCTCGGCAATTTGGATCCACCAGGCACTCGAAGCAAACTCCGCGGAACAGGCGCTTCTTCGGGGTGCCCAGATAAACCGGGCGCGCCTCTTTCGCTTACAGCTCGACGAAGAGACGGGGATTCGCGGCTACGTGGCGACCGCAAAGCCAATATTTCTCGAGCCGTACTTGAACGCACGCGGCCGTTTCGATAGCGTCGCCACCCGCCTGATCGCAACGCTTCGAGCGCTCTCGATGGACGATCGAGTCGTGCTGGAGCAACGGACGCTGAACGAGCAATGGCTCGTCCAAGTGGCCCGCCCGTCGCTGCAAAACCCTCACTCGTCGGAACTCGTAGTCCAGTTGACGGGCAAATCATTGGTCGACGGTTTCCGAAGGCTCGACGCGCTCCTCTTAAGCCGCCTGACTGCGCAGTCGGCCTCCGCCGACGCGGCCGCATCGACACTCGTTACGCGATTGCTCGTGGGAGCGCTCGTCCTCGGCGTGCTGCTCGCATCGGTTTTTGGCGCGATCGCGACCGCCGGCTTTCGACTCGCGGCTCGACTCGACGAGCAGCGCAACGCCTATGAAGAGGAGAAGCGTATCGCCGACGCGTTGCAGAAAGCCTTTCTAGGCGACGACCTGCCCAGAGTTCCAACGGCGGTTTTGGACGGCGTCTACGTTCCGGCCGGACTGGAAGCGCAGGTCGGAGGCGATTGGTACGATGCCTTCACGCTCTCCGCCGATCGCATCCTTTTCTCGATGGGGGATGTCGCCGGTCACGGTGTCGAGGCCGCGGTGGTCATGAGCCGCGCGAGACAATCGATTCTCGCGATCGGTATTGGAGAATCGGATCCTGGCGTTATCTTAGCCCACACGAACGCCGTACTCTGCCTCCAAGGGGCGACGATGGTGACGGCGCTCTGCGGCATCATCGATGTGAAAGAAGGAACGATCGCCTACGCGTGCGCGGGCCATCCGCCCATTATCCAGCTGCTCAAACGCGGTGACGTACGGGTATTGGCAACGGGCGGTCCGCCGCTCGGCTTGGCGGGCAGCACATCGTACGAGCGCTTCTCGTTGCCGATCTTGCCTGGCTCGATGTTGGTATTGTATACCGATGGCTTGGTCGAATACTCACGCGATTGGGAGGCTGGGGAACGCGCCCTGCTCGAGGCGATCCGCAACCTCGACTTCCGTTCTCCAGAACCGGCCTCCGCGCTCCTGAAATCGGTCTTTCACGGAACGCCTCCCGTTGACGACGTGGCGATTCTGACCATTCGTTTTCCAGATTTGACGAACAAGGCGATCGCGGTCAAAGCGGAGCTTGCGCCCGAGGCGGTCTATGCCGCTGCACAGTAAGGGCCGATCGGTTGGTGCGTGGCGAGTCGTTGCCGTCGAGCCACGCGTCATGCGGACCACGCGCGCGCAGTTTTCGAGCGCGCTGCGCAAAGCGCAACGCAACACCGAGGAAATCGAGGTTGCCACGATTATCTTGGGCGAGCTGCTAGCCAATGCGTGCGAACACGGGCAGCTTCCCGTTGGCGTGGAGCTCCGCGCGTCGCAAGGCGCGTTCACGCTCCTCGTAACCGATGCGGGATACGGCATCACGCGCCCGGCCTTCCGTCATCCCAACTCGCTGCGGGGGCGAGGCTTCGAAATCATCGAAGCGCTCGGGGCGCGGATCACGCTCTTTCCGAGACCAAATTCGCGCGTCGAAGTCCGGTTGCCGTTCGCGACGTGACACTGCGAATTACCTTGGCAGCGATCGCGATTTTCCTGCTCGCCGCCTGCGGCGGCGAGAGCCGCGCGCCCGCACAGGATTCCGCGAGCGCCGCGATCTTTGCGCCGCCGCAAAGGATTGGTTATCGAGCGGGCGACGATTGGGAGCCCGCCACAATTGCGGACCGAGCGGGGCACCTTTACGCCGCGTTCGCCCACGCCGACGTGTCGCGCGAGCGACGCGGATCGTACCACACTCGGATGCTCGTGCAGCGTTCCGACGACGGCGGCGTTACGTGGAACGTTCCGGTGCCGATCGCCGCCCCGGCGCCGCGCCGCAGTGAAGGCCAGTTCGATCCCTGGTTTGCGCTCGCGCCCGACGGCACGACGCTGATGCTCGGCTTCCTTCAGGGCTATCCGAAAGCGCCGGTCGACGTCGTTACGTCGAGGAATCTTGGCAAGACGTGGTCCGCGCCGCCGAAGAGTATCTCTCGGTTGCCGCCGCCGCTCGATAAAGTCGTCCTCGCCTCGCGCGGCGCACTGATGGCAATTGCATATACGGATTACAAGTCGCACATTGTCGCCTCGATTTCGACCGATTCGGGCGAAACCTGGTCGACGCACGTGATCTTTACGATACCGGGTCTGACCGGCTCGTCGCAGATGCTCGTCTCGGGCGGCGGAATCGATTCGCGCAACGACATCTTTTTTACCTGGGATGCGACCTGGGACGCAAATCACAAACCCGCGCCGGCGGCCGTGTGGATTACGAAGTCCGCCGACCTCGGAACGAACTGGACGACGACGAACATTGGAAGCAGCGGACTTCCCCCCGCGTGCGGCCAGTGCGACTCGCCTGGATGGATACGAGGACCGGCGCCTGGAACGCATACTACCGGTACAGCACCGACGGCGGCCGAACGCTTCGCGCGCCTAGCGTTGCGCTCTCGACCGAAAGCGCCGCGAACTTCGGCATTCCCTACGGCGACTATATGCAGCTCACCGTCGATACGCGCGGTCTGACGCACGCGGCGTGGGGCGAAGACGACAACCAAAAGAATCCGGGCAATATCTGGATCGCGAACCAAGTTCGGTAACACGGTGGTCGAATGCGGCCGTTATGCTGGCGATCTTCGTCGACGCGCCGCACGGCGTCGTTTTCGTCGAGCGTGCCGCACATCTGCGGCGACATCCGAGTCAGATCGGTCTTCCCGGCGGGATTGCCGACCCTGCGGACAACGGCGACCTCAATCTCACCGCGCTGCGCGAGCTAGAAGAGGAAGTCGGCGTCGAACGAGAGCGGGTTCGCGTCGTCGGGCGGCTTCCCGAGCGGCGGCAAATCGTAAGCCGTCTCCTCGTTACGCCGATCGTGGCGCTGCTCGCCCCGCACACGCCGTTGAGGATCGACGGCACGGAGACCGCCGGCGTCTTTACCATTCCGCTCGAGTCGATTGTCGCAGCCGGCGCCGTGCACCGCGATGCCGAGCGCAGCACGGCCTTGGGCCACACGATCTACGCGCTCGACTACGACGGCCGCAACGTTTGGGGTTTTACCGCGAGGATCCTCAAGTCGTTCGCGCAAGCCTGGAACGCCAGCGATTCGCCAATCCGCGCAGCGATCGAGTCGGACGCGCGCTTTCTTACGGAAGCTCCTTGAACGACTGTTTTACGCGGTACTCGCTGAGCGGATAGCGCGAGCGCAGGTTCGCCCACTGCGTTAGCAGCTCGTCGCTGTCGGGATCGCGGCGGTAGCGGGTGACGCCGAGGTAGTATTGCGCCTCGGGTGCCGCGTAGGTCGTCGAGAACCGCGTGAGCACGTCGACGTATACCGTCTCGGCCTGTTCGAAGCGTTTCAGACGGAGATAGGCCATGGCGAATCCGCACAGGGCTCGTGCCATGAACTCGGGCGGCGGAAAAAAGCCGTCCCAGCGATACATCTCGAAGCCGTCGTGGTAGAGAATTCGAATGTCCGGCGTCCAGATGTGATGGATGCCGTGCAGAAAGATTTCGCTCTCTTTCTTCGAGTTGTCGATTTGAAGGGGAATGCTATGGTCGAGGATCGTCTTCGCGACTGGGGGTTGAGGATACGTCACGGTATCCAGCGCTTGGCATCCCCCTCAACCAGGGTTGAAAACATCCAAAAAGACGAACTTGTGCTCGTTGCGCGCGCGCTCGAGCGCGGCCTGATAATCGGATTCCCACGGAATGTTTGACATGGTCGTCCTCATTTCGCGGCTCAATTCCCGAACCCCGCCATCGAGGTCGCGAAAGCCGGACGGCGATACGCGCCGGCGCAGCGCGCGAGGTCGAGGCCCTTCGCGCTTCGGGCGCGCACGAACTCGACGATCAGCGCATCGGAACAGGCGGTCTCGGTGGCGTGCGATGCGTTCTTGATCAGTAGAATGCGAGCGTTGGGCAAATAGGGGAGCGCCTCTTGCGCGTATTGAGGCGGGCTCGTCGGATCGTCGGTGCCGGAGATCATGAGTATCGGGGCGTCGCTGCGCACCGGCTCGATGAAGCTCGCCGGTGCCCGCTCGACGTTCCAGATGCGACACGCGCGCTGCTGCGCGCGAACGCGGACGTCGCCCTCGAACGAGCTCGCGCTCGTCCGCACGACGTCGCTCTCGGTGATGAACGGAATGTCTTCGGCGCAAGTCACGGAAAGGTTGAGGCCATCCGCGACAAGCTGCGCGAAATTTTGGGTGATCGCGTCGACCATCGTCGCCAGCGGTTTGTAGTCGCCACGATAGGCCTTGTCGATGATAAACGGCGCGTACGCGGCCCCTTCCGGAAAGTACAGCAGTTGGCGCAGCCGGTCGGCAAAGACTTCCTTCGAGAGTTGCACGTTCGTAACGCGCCGAATTTTGGCGTTCTCGAGCGGCACGCTCACGCTTCCCGCGTCGAACCGGCGCACGAGCGCGTAAAAATGTTCGCCGAGTCGTGGAAAGTGTGCGTTGCAACTCGCGTCGGCCTTGCATTCGGCGATCAAGCGTGTCATCGAGTCTTGCGCGCCCTTCGCGTCTTCGAGCGGAATGATGAGAAAGTGGGGCGGCGCGACCCCGTCGAGCACGATGCTCTCGACGCGATCGGGGTGGCGGCGCGCGTAGACGAGATAGAAACGCGTGCCGTACGAGGCGCCGTCGAGCACGAGCTTTGGATAATCGAGCGCGGCGCGCAACGAGTCGAGATCGTCGGCCGCAACCGAGGTCGTGTAGAGGCTGAGATTGGCGCCGCGCACGAGGCGCTGGCGACACTGGCTCAAAAGCTCGTCCGGCCAGATTTGCTGGAAATAGAGCGACGGCCGGCCGGCCGGCGAGAGATCGCATTGCTGTATTGCCGATCCGCCGGTTCCCCGATTGTCGACGAGCAAGATATCGTACCGGTCGCGCAGGGTCTTCAGCTCACCCGCGGCGGCGCCGTCGGCAATGACGCCGGCATCGGCCGTCGCCGAAGCACCCGGCCCGCCCGGATTCCAGGCGATCGCGCGGTTCGAGCGATGCGCCGCGTGAATCACGATGAATTTCAAGTCGATCGTTCGGCCCGTGCCGGCCGTACGGTTTTCGTAGACGGCGTAGGTGCCGCAGGTCGACGGCGCCTTCGTCTTTCCGGCGGTACAGGTCCAGGTGTGAAGTCCCGCGCTCAAGGCCGCTGCAAGCATGCTCTCATGGTACGGCCGGCCGGACGGACGGCACCATCAACGGCCGCTCAAAATCGCCGCGACGGAGGCATTTGCCCGAACGGGGCAGCAGCATAGGGCGCATGAGCGATCGGAATTCACAGAGCGACCTTCGCAAAGAGATCGAGGATGCCGACGACACCGGACTCGTTGCCGGCGAAGAGCTGATCACCCAGGCAGCGACGATGCTGCCGCTCCTACGGGAGCAGGCGGCCTTCCCGCACGAAGACCTCCACGCCGCGTTGCCGGAGGGACACCACGCGCACGCGACGATCGAAAAGCTGCACGCCGAGGTTGGGGGAGCTTCGCCGAATCCGCGCGCGATCGAAGAGCACGCGGGCGCGCTGCGCGCGCTGCCCGAGCTCGAAGCGATCGTCGCCAACTGGTGGGACGATCCGAAGGTCCAACGGTTCATTGCGAACCTGGGTCAGATCGGTTTGTAGCCGGTTAGGTTCCGTAACGCCGCTGGCGTAGCGCGAAGTCGTCGAGCGCCGCTTTAAAATGCGCCTCGTCGAAATCGGGCCAGTAGGTCGGCGTCGCCCAAAACTCGGCGTACGCCGACTGGAATAAGAGAAAGTTCGAGAGCCGCAGCTCACCGCCGGTGCGCACGATTAGATCGGGATCGGGCAGGCCGGCGGTGTAGAGCCGGCTCGCGAGCGCGCCTTCGTCGATCGAAGCAACATCGCGCAGGCCGGTACGCACTTCCTCGACCAGCGCGCGGACGGCGTCGCCGATCTCCCGCCGGCCGCCGTAATCGATCGCGAGGTTGAGCAGGATGCCGTCATTGCCGGCGGTCTGCGCGACCAGCGCCTCGAGCGCGCTGCGCGTGCTCGCCGGCAGACGTTCGGTTCGGCCGCAAAGCCGCACGCGCACGCCTTCACCAGCGAGGCGCCGAAACTCGCCGCGCGCGGCCCGCGCGCAGAGCCGCATCAGCAGACCAACCTCGCCCGCGGGACGCTCCCAGTTTTCCTCAGAGAATGCGTATGCGGTAATGACACGCACGCCCGCGGCGCTCGCGACGCGAAGCGTTCGCCGCAGCGTTGCCACACCGCGCCGGTAGCCGCACGCAATCGGCAGTCCGCGCTCCGAGGCCCAACGGCGGTTGCCGTCCATGATGATGGCGATGTGCTGCGGCGTCACGTCGTCGCCAGTTTTGGATGCGCGGCAGCGCGCTGCGACCGCTCGTGGACGTCACGCACGACCGCCTCAAGCTCGTCGACGTAAGCGAGAAAGCGCTGACGGCCACGCTTGGTGATTCGATAGATCGTCTGCGGCCTTCCGGTGGCACGCTGTTTCTCGACGGTAACGATGCCGAGATCGGCGAGCGCGTGCACGTGGCGGTTCAAGTTTCCGTCGGAGAGGTCGCACGCGGCTGCGAGCTCGGTGAAGCTGAGCCCCTCGGAGTGCGCGATCAAACACGTGCAAATTGCAAGCCGGCCGCGCTCGTGAAAGATCCGTTCCAACCCCGGATAGGAGAAGGGCGCTTCGCGCGCTTCGCTCACGTCCGGTCCCTCCAGATCAATCCGCCGACCGCGATTTGACCGATGCCGAATCCGAGCGGCATCACCCACCACGCGAGCGCAGCCTGCTGCAACGGCGAGACTAAGAAGAGTGCGGCGAGCGCGGCGAAGCCAAGCGTCACCGGAAAGGTCGACTCCGGAATCGCCTCGCGCGACGCGAACAGCCCGAGCGAGTAGAGCGCAAACCAGGTGCCCGGCAAGAGCGAATACGCCGAGCGATCGATGAGCGCCACGGTCAAGAGACCGCCGAGTACGACGCTCGGCGCGATCGAACGCGCCGCCGAGCGAAATCCGCTCGCGGCCGCCGGGCCGCGATGCTTCCAAAGCCAGACCGCCGCCGCGCCGTAGTTCAAGGCAAGCGCGACCGCCAAGCAGGTCATCCAGATGACGACGTAGCGATGCAGGGACTCCGGCTGTGTGGGCAGGGGGTCCGTCGCACGCTGAACGTAGGCGGCGACGAGCGCACCAAGACCGCTGGCGATTGCGGCCGCGGCCGAATACCCTTCAAAACGCTGGACCCGAACGAGCCGATCCCGGACCTCCGCGAGATCCGAGAGCGCACGTTGTAGTTCCATCTCCCCCTCTTTTGCTTTGCGACGCAAAGTCAATGACTTTGTAGCACAAAGGCCCGCTCATTGCAAGCCTTTCCTTCGTGTCCAGGCCGGAATTTTCTAATCGCGCGTGGGCGTTTCGTTCACGCATTAACGCAGCGGTTTCGTGGCATAATCAATCGCGATGATGGCTTTCGATCGCCGTGCGCTTGCGCTTTGTGCTCTGGCCGCGTTGACCGCGTGCAGCGCGGCTTCTACCTCGGCTCCTCTTCTTCCGGAGTTCCGCCAAGCGGGAACCGGTCTACGGGGTGGCTCGACGACCTCCTACAAGTTCACCACAATGGACGATCCGGGCGCGTATTCGACCGTCAACCGCCTGCTCGGCCTCAACAACCAAGGGCACATCGTCGGATCATACGGAAGCGGCGTACCGAGCGACCCGAGCGAAGGCTACTCAACGATTTCGCCCTACGGCGCGAACAACTATCAGTCGGTCGTCTATCCCAAGGCTGCCGATACGATCGCAACGTGTCTCAATAACACCAGGATGCTCGCCGGCTACTACGTCGCCGGCGGCGGCAAGACATATGGCTTCTTGCTCACCGAAGGCCTTTGGTGGACCTATCAAGATCCGCACGCTCGCGGGAAGGCGGCGACCACCGAGATCCTCGGCATCAACGATCTCGGGACGGCGGTTGGATACTATAAGTCGAGCCACAGTACCGGCTCATTCGAACTCAACGTCGCGCTCGAGAAGTATGACGTGGTCACTCCGCCGCTAGGAGACAAGGTCATCGCGACGGGCATTAACGGAACCGGCGACGTCGTCGGCTACATGGCCCAAGGCGGCACGACGGTCGGTTTTCTGCGCAAGAATGGCACGTACACGACATTCTCGTATCCCGGCGCGGCCAGCACGCAGTTCCTCGGAGTCACCGCCCACGATTACGTCGTCGGATCGTTCAAGGATCAGGCCGGCGCCACCCACGGGTTCCTGCTGGTTTCGCCGCTCTGGAAACGCGGCACGACCTGGCAGCAGATCGACGATCCCGAAGGAGTCGGGACGACGGTCGTGACGAGCGTGAACATCCATAAGGCGCTGGTTGGCTACTACGTCGATAGCTACGGCGTCACGCACGGTTTCCTCGCAACGCCGGGTTCGAGCAGCGTCCGCCGGCCCTAAAGCACAAACAAAGCCGTTGCGCTAGGCGGTGCCGGCCCGGCACTCTGCCAGGCATATGGCACTCTCCGCGAGCATCATAGGCCGCATGGTGCGCAATGCAGCGGCTTGACGGACGGCTCGTTTACTCCGCGAGCGATCTCAATGATTACCTCGAGTGCAAGCGCCTGACCGACCTCGAGGCGCTCGTCGCACGTGGAAAGCTGGAGCGCCCGGATTGGGAGGACGAACAGACCAAGCTATTGCGCCGCAAAGGCGAGGAGCACGAGCTCGCCCATCTTGAAAGCCTGCGGCAGACCGATACGGACGGCATCGTTGAATTCGAGCGCGGCGAAAACAGCATCGAAGCGTACCAGCGCGCCGACCAAGAGACGCTTGCAGCGATGCGTGCGGGTGCGCGCGTCATCTATCAGGCGACCTTCTTCGACCGTCAGTTTCTAGGGCGCGCCGATTTCCTGCGCCGCGTCGAGCGGCCGTCGAATCTCGGCGGCTATAGCTACGAGGTCATGGACACGAAGCTCGGTTTGCGAGCCAAACCGTACTACCTCGTGCAGCTCTGCAACTATAGCGAGCATCTCGAACGGCTCCAGGGGCAGATGCCCGAGTTCGGTCACGTACTGCTTGGAAACGGCATCGAACGGCGCTTCCGCCTCCACGATTTCATGGCGTACTACCGCCGCTTGAAAGCGACGTTCTTGGAGTTCGCAAACGAAGCGGCGACAGATCTGCTCGACGACGCCCGTGCCTATCCGTTCGAGTGCAAGCATTGCGAGATTTGCCCGTGGAACGAGAGCTGCGAACAGCGGCGGCACGACGACGATCACCTGAGCCTGGTCGCATCGATGCGGCGGGATCAGATCGCGAAACTCCAAGCGGCCACGATCGCCGACGTCAAAGCGCTCGCCGAAGCGACCGATGACCGGCGCCCGGCCGGGATGAGCCCCGAAACCTTCGTCAAGCTGCGCCGCCAAGCGGCGCTGCAAGTTCGCGGACGAACGACGGGCGAGCCGGCCTACGAGCTGCTGCGCCACGATCCGGGGCTCGGCTTCGAACTGCTTCCGGTGCCGGACCGCGGCGACGTTTTCTTTGATATGGAAGGCGACCCGATCTTCGAACCGGGCCGCTCGCTCGAATACCTTTTCGGATGCTGGCTGCCTGGCGACGAACCGGGGTTTCGCGCCTTCTGGGCTCTGGATCGCGACGAAGAGAAGCGGGCCTTCGAAGCGTTCCTCGATTTCATCGTCGAGCGGCGGCGAGCCCACCCCACGATGCACGTCTATCACTACGCGCACTACGAAAAGGAGGCGCTCCGCCGCCTCGCACAACAGCATTGCACGCGCGAAGCCGAGGTCGACGATCTGCTGCGCGGCGAGGTGCTCGTCGATCTCTTCGCCGTGGTGCGGCGGGGCGTCGCGGTCGGAGAGGAGAGCTACAGCCTCAAGAGCCTCGAGCGCTTTTACGATTTCACGCGCGAGACGATCGTCAAGAAGGGCAACGAGTCGATCGTCATGTTCGAAAACTGGCGAACGAGCGGCGACCGAGAAATCCTCGCGGACATAGAGCGCTATAACGGCGACGACTGCCGCTCGACCTACCTTCTGCGCCAGTGGCTGCTCGATCGGCGCAGCGAGGCCATGACGCTCTTTGGAATCGACCTGCCGCTGCGCTCGCCGCGATCGCCGAACGAACTCTGCCACGCCGAGTTTCTCGACTCGTGCAAGACATGCGTCAAGCGACGCAACGAGGCGCGCGAAGAAGCCCAGCGCAGCGACCTCGAGCGCTCGCTGCTTGCCAACGTGCTGGTCCCGCAGACCGAAGAAGAGTACCGGCTCATGGCCCCCGAGCGGCGCATGGTCTATCTGTTGGGAAATCTATTAGCCTATCATCGCCGCGAAGAGAAACCGGCGTGGTGGGCGTTCTTCGACCGCTGCGAAAACGTCGACGAGTTGCTCGAATTCGATAAGGAAGCCATCGGCGGACTAACGCTGCGCGGCGACGTTCCGCCCCGCGCGGAGAAGCGCAGCTTCGTC
Source organism: Candidatus Cybelea sp. (assembly GCA_049585055.1). Classification (GTDB taxonomy): domain Bacteria; phylum Vulcanimicrobiota; class Vulcanimicrobiia; order Vulcanimicrobiales; family Vulcanimicrobiaceae; genus Cybelea. The sequence goes on from JBAUYZ010000101.1 coordinate 58,286, forward strand.
TATACCTACGATTTTCCCGACCAGCTCTACAAGCTGGGTTCCGGCGACGAGGCAGTCGATCCGCGTCGAAAGAAAGGCGGCACAATCGTAGCGCTCGACGCCGTTGCGAACCGGCTCGAGTTCAAGACGACCGCCTCGCTCGATGAGGCCCGCGCGATCAAGGAATTGATTCCGGGCGGCCCGCCCCCGACGAAAGAACACCGCGACGCGCTCGCACGCATCGCGGCGTCGTTCCTCGCCGGTAATTTAGCCGAAGAGTATCCGGCGACGCACGATCTTTTGGCAAGCCGCAACCCGCGCCTCCGGGGCCGCAGCGTCTGCCAGCCCGACGAAGTTACGGCCGAATCCGTTTTGGCGGTCGTCGCGGCGCTCGACCGAAGCTATCTTTTCATCCAAGGGCCGCCGGGCAGCGGCAAGAGCACCATCGGCTCACAGGTCATCTGCGACCTTCTGACGGCCGGCAAGCGAGTCGCGGTCACGAGCCTCGGTCACAAAGCGATTCACAACCTGCTCGGAAAAGTCGAAGAGTGCATGGCCGCGCGGGGTCGCGCGTTTCGTGGCGGCTACAAGCACAGCAAAAAGAATCCCGGCTCGGAGTATCGCTCGCCGCTGGCAACGGCCTTCATCGAATCGGTCGACTCGAACGAACCCTTCGACGGCGACAGGTACCAGCTCGTCGGCGGCACGGCATGGCTCTGCGCGCGCAAAGAGCTCGGGAAGCAGTTCGACTACCTCTTCATCGACGAGGCGGGCCAAGTCGCGCTCGCCGACGCGCTGTCGACCTCGCTCTGCGCGCACAACGTTGTGCTGTTGGGAGATCCGTCCCAGCTCGCGCAGGTGAGCCAGGGGCGGCACCCGCTCCACGCCGATGATTCCATCTTACAACATTTGCTCGGCGAGGCGCCGACCGTTCCCAAGCAACGCGGCATCTTCCTCAACCGCTCCTATCGAATGCATCCGGCGATCTGCGAGTTCATTTCCGATGCGATGTACGAAGGGCGACTTCGCGCCGGGGATTCGACCGATCAACACCGCGTCGCGATGCCGGGATGCGACGTTGCCGGCCTGTATTGGCTGCCGATCGAACATGCAGGTAACGGTTCGAGCTCGATCGAGGAAGCGAACGCGATCGTTGCGGCCGTCGCGAGGCTGCGCGAAGAGGGTACGATCGTCGATTCGCGCGCCGGGATCCGCGACGTGATCGTCGTCACGCCGTACAACGCGCAGCGTCGGCTAATCCTCGATCGGCTCCGCGACGCGGGCCTTGCCGTCGACGTCGGGACCGTCGACAAGTTTCAGGGGCAAGAAGCGGCGGTCGTCTTTTACTCGATGGCAACCTCGAGCGGCGAAGACGTGCCGCGGAACGTCGAATTCCTCTTCGAGCGCAATCGCTTCAATGTGGCGATCTCGCGGGCGCGTGCGGCAAGCGTCCTCGTTTGCAGCCGCCGACTGCTCGACATCGCGTGCCGTACGCCGGAGCAAATGGCGCTCGCGAACCTGCTCTGCGCCTATGCCGAGCACGCCAGGGTCAACCTCCCCAGCGTGGAACTGCCGGTTTAGCTCGCGATGCGGCGTGAGAGGCCGAGGTCGTGTAGAACCTCGCGCGCGGCGCGCTCGCCGCTCTCGACGGCGCCGTTGATGTAACCCTGCCACACGATCGAGGTCTGCTCGCCGCAGAAATGCACGTTACCTTGCGCGATGCGCTCCTCTCCGCAAAGCGTCGTGTACTGCCCGGTCTTGTAGTACGAATAGGCGCCGCGCGTGAAGGGATCGCCGATCCAGAAATCCTGGTAGGCGAGACCGTTGAAGGCATCGATCGCGCCCGGCAGCGAGGGTTCGAGCGACCGAAGGTACCGCTGCACCGTCGCATCCGGCGCCGCGCCGTGCTCCTCGCCGCTATACCGCATCCCTTGTGCGCCGCCCGGAAAACAGACGAGCATGCCGGCGTGTCCGCGCTGTCCGATGCTCGAGTCCCAAGAATCTTGGTAGACGTCGTCGGCGTACGCCGTTCCGCTGAAGCGTTCTTTGAACCAGTAAGGTGATTTGAACTGCAGGTGGACTTTGGCGTTCGACCCGAGGTCGAGCGCGGTGATCGCGCGGCGCTTGCGTTCGGAGAACCCGGCCGCCTTTGTATCGACGAGCCGCAGAACGGTAAATGGGATCGAGAGCACCACGACGTCCGCGCGAATCGCCTTTCGCGCGCCGCTCGAGGAGAACGTGCAGGTATACGAGCCGTCGGCGTTGCGCGCGAGGGCTTCGAGAGCCGTTTCCAGCTGCACCGTGTTCCCGGGCAGCCGCGCGATCATTTGCGCGACGAGCTGGTCGTTGCCGCCATCGATCGTATATCTGTCGTCCTCACCGGTTCCGGAGAGATCGAGCCGGCCGTGGCGCATTCCCGAGAAGAGATAGATGAGGTTCAACGCGCTCTGAACCTGTGATTCGCCGCCGTACTCGCTCACGCAGGCCAAAAGCAGAAGCTTGCCGATCTTCGAGCTGGTGCCGCCCGGCACGTTTGCGTCGATCCACTCGTCGACGTTCGTGCGGTCGAGCGCGACGCCGGCCGGCGTGTGGCGATCGAACGTCGTCGAATGACCGGCCGCCTTCGCCGCTCTGCTCAGCGGTCCGTACACGAAGCGGTCGTAATCGTGCGCCGCCTCGTCGTGCGTGTAGCGCCGGCCGGAAATAAAGTAGGTGTCGACCGCATTGCGCGGATAGAGCGCGTTGAGGTCGACCAGCCGTAGGCCGAGCTCGGTCGCGAGCTTTCTAACGCGATGTTGCGAGGTCGCGATGAGCTGGCCGCCGTGCTCGGCGTACTGTCCATCGTTGAAGAAACCGTGCAGCGTCCAGGTGCGGCCGCCGGTGCGCGCGTTCGCCTCAAAAACGCGGCTTGCAATGCCAGCTTGATGGAGCCGGTAGGCGCAGGTGATCCCGGCGGCACCGCCGCCAACGATCACGACCCGGCTCTCGCCGCCGCGATTGCGAGCCAGCGGCAGAGTCGACAGCGGCGTTGCCGGAATTGAGGCCGCGCATCCCGCAAGCGTTAGCGAGGCAACGCCGCCCAAGAATTCGCCGCGCGAGAGCCCAGCCTGCTGGCGGCGCGCCGCAACGGCAGCGTGAACGCGCTGCGCGAACCGGCCTGCAGGGCTACGGGCCACGTGGGGTTCTACGGCACCGCCGAATCCCGACCATGCCGTCGCGGACGAAGCGCTCCCACGAATCTTCGCCGCGGCATAACCGAAAACGCTGCCGGCAGGCGATCAATACGTGCGCGGTCACGAGGGCGTCGCCGAGCGCGCGGTGGGCATGCAATTCCTCGCCTGCGACGCGATCGATCTGCAGATAGCGCCGCAGCGTCTGGTTCTTATGATTCGGCGCTTCGGGGAAAAGCGCTCGCGCGAGCCGCATCGTGCAGAGCGCCGTCGTGCTGACCGACGCTCCGACGAACGACAGATCGAAGCGCGCGAAATGTGCGGCAACGATGCGCCCGCCACAGAGCCGACGGGCGTGTTTGAGCGCCGACTCGATGCCCGGCGCATCGGCGACCATCTCGTCGGTAATACCGTGAACCGCAGTCGCGCCGCACGGAATCTGCATGCGTGGATTCACCAACGTCGCCCATCGATCCGCGACCCGGTCGTCGTCGACCAAAGCGCAGGCGATCTCAACGATCCGATCGTTCACCGGGCTAAATCCCGTCGTCTCGACGTCGATCACGCAGTATTTCTCCGCCGGCATGCCGCCAGCGTAAGGGCGGAGAGTGCCACCTGGGTGGCAATGTCACCGTCACCGCAGCAGAAACGGGTCCGCTTCCTTTGCCGCCAGAATGAACCACGCCGTCGCACCGACGTGCAGCGACGCGAAGTACTTATCACCGTCGCAGTCGCTGATCGTCTTGGAAGCAGCGATTATCCCGCGCCCATCGCCGTTGGGACCGTTGCTTTGCGCGTAGGCGATGTCGTGCAGGTACTCTTGAGCCAGTGGGAGATCGCCCGAGGCGTTGCGCAACTCGAGCGCGGCGGCGAGGTGGGCGGTCCCCTCGAACCAGACGCCGGAGCGATCGCCGCTGCAGAAGCTCACCCCGCTAAAGCCGCTTCTCGTCACGGCCAGATTCGTCACGTCCCAACTCGGCGCCGCCGCCCATAAAGGATTCGCAAAGGCGAGGTAGCTCCACGAGTTGACGTCCTCCGGCCTGAACGATTTGTTCGGCGTCACGCCGTCGGTCGCCGTGCCGACGTAGAATCGCCCGGCACGCGCGTCCCACATCGAGGCGACGAACTGCTTCGCCCACGCGGCGTCCGAGCTCCACTCGCTCTGGCCCGATTCCATCGCCAGCATCGAAAAGAAGGCGAACACGTCAATGTTGTGCTCGGTCGACTTCCATTCGATCTTCTTGCCGCGCGCGGTATCACCGCCGGTGTAGCCGCCCGCGCCGCGTGTATCGTAGGTATTCGCCTCAAGCCACTGCGCGATCTGCTGCGCGCCGCTTAAGTACGCGGCATCCGACGTCGCGGCGTAGAGCCGCACGAGCGCCTGGCCGACCCAGGCCATATTCCCCACGTCGCTCGTGTTGTCGTCGACCACGACATCGCCAGGTTTGCGCAGCGGTTTGGGCGCATACGCCGCGCGCAGCCGGCCGTCGCCGGCCACGTCGTGGGCTTGAACGTAGAGAAACGCGTTGCCGACGACCCTCGCGCGAGCCACGTCAGCCGTCGAATCTTCCGCAAGCATCGCATCGACGAAGAGCGCGTCGTCGTAAGTCACGGCGTCGGTGAATCCCTTGAGCGGACCGCCGTCGAAACTCCGAACGAGCCGCCTCGTCGATCCCGTGGCATACTTATCCATCATCAGCCGCAAGAACGAGTACGCCTTCGAGACGCCGTGCGAAGAAGCGGCGCCGCGCCCGCCCGGATCTACCGGTGAGAACGCAGCACCGCTCGAGGGACTCCCGGAGCAGCCGGCGAGCGCGAGCGCCGCGACGATCGCAAGGCTCGTGCCGCAACGGCTCCTTACATCGGATTCAGTGCTAACGTCTGCGTATCCAGGGTATAGTTGCCTGCCGAAACGAGATTGTTCGGGTTGGCGCAAATCACGCTATTCTCCGGACCGTACACGACGACGAGATTTGCCGGACCGCACTGCACCTGAACCAACTGATAGTTGGAGAGGAACGTGTAGCCCGGAGTATTGGCTTGAACCTGATACGAGTTGTACGTGACGTTGTTGGCGCCGACAATCGATCCGTAGACGGCCGCGCCGACCGCGGCGGAAGTCACGCCGATCGCCATCGCGCCCCAGAATCCGCCGCCCCAGTACCCCGTTGCGGGATACCAAGCCGCGCCGTGATTCCAGCCCCAGGCGCTGCCGCCATAGTTCACCGGGTTGTTGATCGTCCGGTTGTTATTGATGTTGACGTTGTTGTTGTTGAAATTGCCGCCGTTGTTTCCGTTGTTCTTATTGCCGTTGTTGTTCCCGTTATTTTTGTTGCCGTTATTCTTGTTGCCGTTATTCAGGTTTCCGTTGCCTCGGTTACCGTTGCCGGCGTTACTGTTGCCTCGGTTACCGTTGCCGGCGTTACCGTTGCCTCGGTTACCATTGCCGGCGTTACCGTTGCCCCGGTTCCCGTTGTTGAGGTTCCCGTTGCCCCGGTTCCCGTTGCCGCCCATGCTGCCGCGATTGCCGCCCATGCTGCCACCGGCCGGCCGCGACGATGTATCGCGGCCGAGGTTGAAGCCGCCGCCTGATGGACGCGAACCACCGGACGGGCGTGACATCCCGCC
>JBAUYZ010000102.1:0-8689 GCA_049585055.1 Candidatus Cybelea sp.
CGCGGTGCTCTCGCGCGCGACGAGCAACGCGGTCAGCAGCGAACCTGCGAAAATCGCGACCGCCATCGCGAGCAGCGGGGGAACGGCGCCGGCGACCTCCGCCGTCAGCCGGTTGTTGCGCGTGAAAAACGCGATCGCCAGAGCGAGCGCACCGATCGTGAACGGCACGGTCGCCGCGGAGAGGATCGCCGAGCGGGTTCCCCCCTTGCGCGCGACGGCATCGAAGTAGAGCGCGGTGATCACCGCGAGCGCCGGAAACTCAAGCGCGACGTAGTTTGGGAGCTTCGTGCGAGCAAAGCTGAAGAAGAGCAGCGGCACTGCGATCCAGACGACGGCGAGACGCACGAGCGGAACGAGCTCGGGCGCGAGCGAGATGCCGCGCAGCTGCCGGATTGCGTAGACGATCGCCATCGGCAGAAACGCGATCCACGGGAAAAACCCCAGGATGATGACCGGCACATAGTACCAGAGCGGTCCGGATTGGTTCTCGACGACGCCCGTGTACCGGCCGATCGTGTACTCGCCGATCAGTTTCTCGAGTGGAAAGAAGTTGAAATGCAGCACGAGCGCGAGCGGCCACGGAACGATGAGCGCAACGAATATCGCCGCGCCGGCGATCCATCCACGCACGGAGAGCGGCTTCATCGACTCGAGGCGCCGGTTCCACCAATAGAACGGCACGATCGTCAGCAACGCGACGACCGGAGCGACGAAGCCTTTGGCCAAAAAACCGGCCGCCGCAGCTATCCAGCCGTAGATTGCGTACCGCCCGCGACCCGTCTCGAGGAACTCGAACCACCACAGAATCGACATCGCGACGGTCAAGTCGAGCAGCGCATCCATGATCGCCAGACGTCCGATCACCGCTTGCATCAACGACGTCGAGAGAATGACCGCGGCGTAGATTCCGGCCCGCGTTCCCGCGCGGCGCGCGATCGCGTAGCCGGTAAATGCGCCTAGCGCGATCGTCGCGAGCGCCGACGGCAACCGCAACGCGAACGCGGTCGGTCCAAAAAGGAACGCGAACGCCGCACCGATCCAGAAATAAAGCGGTGGTTGAACGAAGTACGGGACGCCGTTGAGATGCATCACGATCCAGTCGTGTGTCAGCAGTATCTCGCGCGCGACCTCGCCGTATGCCGTTTCGCTGTTGTCCCAGAGCGTGCCGACCCACAGACCCGGCACCGTGATGAGCGCCGCGACGAATGCACCGGCCCAAGCCGCTCGGGCAGCTCCCTTCCCGGTTCTCGTCACCAGCGACCCGTCACCCAAGCGGCTTTTAGCGGCCGGACGCGGAACTCTTTGTGCGTTCGTATGCTCCCTATCTCTCTCCAGCCGAATGGTCGCCGAGCCGTTATCGTCGGCGGAGGCGACGTCGCCGCACGCAAAGCCGAATCGATCGCAGCTGCCGGATTTCCCATCTTCGTGGTCGCCGAACGAATCGGCGACCGGTTGCGCTCCTTGCTGATGGAGAGCGGGAGCGCGCATGCGCAGCGGTCCTACGACGCACGCGACGTGGCCGATGCCGCACTCGTCGTCGCCGCAACCGACGATTCGGAGGTCAACGCTCGCATCGTCGCCGACGCGCGTGCGGCGCGCGTTCTCGTGTGCGATGCCCGCAGTCCGGCTCGCGGCGACTTCACGATGCCCGCGACGCAGCGCGTCGGAACGCTGACGATCGGCGTCGATTCCGGCGGACGGGCACCGGCCTTTTCGCGGCGCGTCGTTCGCGACCTCGCCGCCGCTCTGGGCGCGCCCTATGCCGATGCGCTCGAGACGCTCGCGCAGATGCGCGATTACGTCAAGGAGACGTTCGAGCCGGAGGAACGCGCGCCGATTCTGCGCGGCCTCGCGAAGCATCCGATCGACCAGCTCGCCGCGGCGCCCGTAGCCCTCGTCTGCGCGACGCGCGAAAGCAAGCTCGCGACGATTCAAAGCCGCAGCGTCGCGGCGCGACTCGCGCAGCGATGCGTCGTGACGACGTTGCTGGGCGTCACGACGACGGGCGATCGCGACCGGCGAACGCCGATCGAGCAGCTCGGCGCCGTCAACGTCTTCGTCAAGGAGCTGGAGAGCGCGCTGCGCGAACGGCGTGCCGATTACGCCGTACACTCCTGCAAAGACCTTGCCGGATCGCTGCCCGACGACATGCGGCTCGCCGCGATCTCGCATCGCGAAGATCCGCGCGACGTCTTCTGCAGCGAACGCTATCGCGACTTAGAGTCGTTGCCACTGGGCGCGGTCGTCGGCACTTCGAGCCCACGACGCCGCGTTCAGCTCGAGGCGATGCGCCCCGACCTGCGCTACGAACCACTCCGCGGCAACGTCGATACGCGCCTGCGCAAACTCGCAAGCGGCGAGTACGACGCGATCGTTGTGGCGCTGGCGGGATTGAAACGCCTGCGCGCATCGGCAACGCACGTCGTGCCTTTTGCCATCGAGCGGATGGTGCCCGCGGTCGGACAGGGCGCGCTCGCCGTCGAGACGCGCGCCGATGACGAGCACCTCACGGTCCTGCTGCGCGATACGATCAACGATGTGGAGAGCGAGCTTTGCGTCACGTGCGAGCGCGAGGGGCTGCGCGCGATGCGCGCCGGTTGCAGCGCGCCGCTCGGAATCCACGCATCGCGCAGCGAGGGAAGGATGACCGTGCACGGCGTCTACGCACCGGAGAACGGCATTCTAACGCGCACGAAGCTCGAACGCCCGGTCTCCACGCTCGAGGAGGCGCGCGCGCTCGGTGCCGAAGTCGCGGAACGCTTGAGAGCCTCCGTCGTACCCTTAGGAGTGGAACGCTGATCGTCGTACGCCCGCGGCGTCTGCGCCGCAGCGAGGTGGTGCGCGCGCTCGTACGCGAGCATCGCATCCACTTAGAACAGCTGGTGCAGCCGCTCTTCGTCGCCGAACGAAGCGACGAAGCCGGCGCGATCGAAGCTATGCCCGGCATCGCGCGCCTCGAGCTCGCCGAAACGGTCGCCGCCGCTCGCGAACTCTTCGCGCTCGGCGTCAAGAGCGTACTGCTCTTCGGTATTCCTGCCGCCAAGGACGACCGCGCCTCGAGCAGCTACAATCGCGACGGAATCATCCAGCGCACGATCCGCGCGATCAAGGCCGCGGTTCCGGAGATCGTCGTAATGGCCGACCTGTGCTGCTGCGAATATACGGCACACGGTCACTGCGGCATTCTCAACGCGAGCGGCGAGGTGGATAACGACGCGACCGTCGAGCTGCTCTGCCGGATCGCGCGCACCTATGCCGAGGCCGGCGCGGACGTCATCGCGCCTTCGGACATGATGGACGGACGCGTGGCGGCGATTCGCACCGCCCTCGACGGCGCCGGCGCCAAGGACGTCGCGATCATGGCCTACAGCGCGAAGTACGCGTCCGCCTTCTACGGACCGTTTCGCGAGGCGGCCGGCTCGGCGCCGCAGTTCGGCGATCGGCGAACTTATCAGATGGATCCGCCGAACGCGCGTGAAGCACTGCGCGAGATCGCGCTCGACGTCGCCGAAGGCGCCGACATCGTCATGATCAAGCCGGGGCTTCCATACCTCGACGTGCTGCGCGCGGCGCGCGAGCGTTTCGACGTTCCGCTCGCCGTCTACAACGTGAGCGGCGAGTATGCGATGCTCAAAGCCGCCGCCGCGAACGGCTGGCTCGACGAGGAGCGTGCGGTCGACGAGCTTTTAACGTCGTTCGTACGAGCCGGTGCCGATATCGTCATCACGTATTTCGCCCGCGAGTACGCGCAGCGTCTTGGATAGCATCGCGATCCTTCTGCTCGCCGGAGGTCGAGCGCGGCGCTTTCCCGGCAAGCTCGAACATTCGATCGACGGCGAGCCGATGATCGCTGGCTGCTACCGGCGCTTGCGCGCAACCGGATGGCCGCTCTACATTGCTGCGAGGGGCTCGTTTCCAAGCGACCTCGATTCGCGGCTCGACGCACCGATGCTGATCGATCGCCGGCCGGGGCGCGGTCCGCTCGCGGCGTTCCTGGATGCGTCGCTCTCGATCCGCGCCGAGCGCCTCTTCGCCATCGCCGCCGATCAACCGAAGATCGACGCAACCCACCTGCAGCGGATCGCCGCGTCGTGGCGGCCCGGAGACGAGGCCGTCGTGCCTGCGCACGAAGGCGGAATCGAACCGCTCGCCGCGCTCTACGCACGCACGGCGGCGATCCGGGAAGGTTTCCGGCTCCCCAGCGGCAAGAACGCGATGCGCGATCTTATTGATCGCGTCGCGGCGCGTTTCGTCCTGTGCGACGCGCAACGCTTTCACAACGTGAATCGAATCGGGGATTTGCCATGAAAGCCGCTTCGCCATGAGACTCGAACGCTCGATCGCCGCGTTTGCGCGCGCGCGACGCGTCATCGCCGGCGGCGTGAACTCTCCGGTTCGGGCGCTCGGCTCCGTCGGACTCTCGCCGGTCTTCATGAAGAGCGGAAGCGGTGCGATGCTCTATGACCTCGACGGTCACGAGTACGTCGACTACGTGATGTCGTGGGGAGCGCTGCTCCTCGGACACGCCTACCCTGCGGTGACGCGCGCCGTCGCTAACGCCGCGGCTCGCGGAACGTCGTTCGGCACGCCGACGGAAGTGGAGAGCGAACTCGCCGAGACGATTGTTTCGATGATGCCGTCGATCGAGCGGCTGCGTTTCGTCTCCAGCGGAAGCGAAGCGACGATCTCGGCGGTTCGTCTCGCTCGCGGCTTCACGCGGCGGCCGAAGATCGTAAAGTTTGCCGGCTGCTATCACGGTCACGGCGATTCGTTCCTGATCGCGGCCGGATCGGGTGCCTTGACGCACGGCATTCCGGATTCTCCCGGCGTTACCGAGGGCGTCGCCCGCGATACGATCGTTCTTCCATTCAACGACCCCGCCGCGGCGCAACGATCGTTCGATGCCGAGGGCGATGCGATCGCCGCCGTCATCGTCGAGCCCTATCCCGGCAACATGGGTCTCGTGCTGCCGCAACCGCAGTATCTGCGCAAACTGCGCGAGCTCTGCACGGCATCGGGCGCATTACTGATCTTCGATGAGGTGATGAGCGGCTTTCGCGTCGCGCGCGGCGGCGCGCAGGCGCGCGAAGGCATCGTGCCAGATTTGACGGCCTTGGGCAAGGTGATCGGCGGAGGATTGCCCGTCGCCACGTTCGGCGGTCGTGCCGACGTCATGGCCCATCTCGCACCCGAAGGACCCGTCTACCAAGCCGGAACGCTCTCGGGTAATCCAATCGCGATGGCCGCGGGACTCGCGGTGCTCGGCGCCGTCGCGGCGGACGCCACGCTCTACGACCGCCTCGAGGCGACGGCCGCCGCACTCTGCGACGGGCTCGGGGCGGTACTAGGGCGCCACCAGATCCCGCACCACTGCGCGCGCGCCGGTGCGATGTTCTCGATTTTCTTCACCCCCGAGCCGGTTCGCGATCTCGAGGGCGCGCGAAAGTCCGATCGGGCGCTCTTCGCGAAGTACTTCGGTGCCATGCTCGATCGCGGCATCTATCTCGCACCCTCCCCGTTCGAAGCGAACTTTCTCTCGGCCGCCCATACGGCCAGCGACGTCGAACGCACGCTCGCGGCCGCCGACGCCTCGCTCGCAGCGCTCGTGGCGACCGCATGATCGATCCGAAGCTCGAGGCAAGCCGCCTCGAGTCGGCCGAACCGCTCGTCGAGGTCTCGATTCCCCGCCTCTACGCCTACCATCGGGTGCTTCGGCAGGCGCTCGCAAGCGGAAAGCGGACGATCACCTCACACGGGCTCGCCGCACTGCTCGGCCATACGATCGCCAGCACCCAGGTTCGCAAGGATCTCAGCGCCCTCGGACCGCTCGGCCGGCGCGGCCAAGGGTATGCGATCGATCCGCTTGTCGAGCAGCTCGCCTGGGTCTTAGGATTGGAGCATGACTGGCGGATCGCGATCGTGGGCTTCGGTTATCTCGGGCGCGCCTTCGCCGCCTTCATCACCGCGCGCGAGCAGCGCTTCAACGTCGCCGCAATCTACGACCGCTCGCCTGAGGTCATCGGTCAGCGCTGGCAAGGCATCGTGGTCCGCAGCGTCGCCGACTTGGAGCGGACGCTTGCCGAAACGGGCTGCAACATCGCCGTGATCTCCGTCCCTGCAGAGGCTGCTCAGGAGAGCGCGCAGCGTGTGGCCGATCTCGGTATCCGAGCGATCCTCAACTTCGCACCGATGCCGCTCCAGCTGCGCGGACCCGTGATCGTGCGCAACATCGATCTCGCTGGTGAGATGGCGATTCTCACGCACCGGTTGAGTCTGGAGTAGCGGCGATGCCCCTTACCTGCATCGGACTCTCGCACCGCACGGCACCGGTCGAAGTGCGCGAACGGCACGCCTTCCCAGCTTCGCGCATGGCCGAAGCGCTCGTCGCGTTGCGCGATTACGAAGCGGTACGAGAGGCCGTCATGCTCCAGACCTGCGGCCGTTTGGAGATCTACGCCGCGCTCGACGATTACGAAGACGGCGTCACGCAGATCAAGTCGTTTCTCGCGAACTTCGGTCACGGAACGACCGGCTACGATATCGAGTCGTATCTTTACACGCTGCTCGGGCGACAAGCGGTGGAGCATCTCTTCCGCGTCTGCACCGGGCTCGATTCGATGCTCATCGGCGAAGCCGAGATCCTCGGGCAGGTCAAGGACGCGTACGTTGCCGCGACGCGCGCGAAATCGCTCGGACGCACGTTGCACCGGCTCTTTCTCGAGGCGATCGCCGCGGGCAAGACGGCCCGAGCGCAAACGCGCATCGGAGGCGAGTCGGTCTCGATCGCAACGGCCGCCGTCGAGGCAGCGCGTGCGCGGCTGGAGTCGCTCGAGGGCACCTCGGTTCTCGTCGTCGGCGCCGGCAAGATGGGGCGCGCCGCGGTCAAGCGCCTTCGTCAAGAAGGCGCGCAGCGCGTCGTCGTCGTCAACCGTACGCTCTCGCGCTCGCGCGATCTGGTCAACGAGGCCGGCTTCGGAGAAGCGGTCGAGATGCCGGAGCTCGCAGGCGCACTCGCCGAGTCTGACGTCATCGTCGCCTCGACGGGCTCGTCCGACTTCGTTCTCGACGAGGAGTCGGTGCGCGCCGCGATGGCGCGACGCCCGCAGCGACCCCTCTTTATCGTCGATATCGCAGTCCCGCGCGACGTCGATCCTACGGTGACGGAGATCCCGAACGTATCGCTCGTCGACATCGACGGGCTCAAATCGGTCGTGAAGGAGCGACTCGACTTGCGACGTGAAGCGATTCCGGCGGTCGAAGAAGTCATCGCCGAGTACGTCGAGCGTTTCGAGAACTGGTACCGCTCGCGCGCCGCGGTGCCGGTGATCGCACGGCTGACGCAAAAGGCCGAAGCGATTCGCGTGGCCGAGCTCGAGCGGCTCTTCGCGCGCTGTGCCGGTCTCGGCGAGCGTGAGCGCATGCTCGTGACCGGGATGACGTTGACGATCGTTTCGAAGCTGCTGCACTCGGCAATCCTCAAGATTCGCGAACAAGCAACGAGCGATCGCGCCGAAGCGCTCTCGAGCGCGCGCGTGCTCGACGATCTCTTCGAACTCAACCTCACCTCGGAGGGATGACCGGCCGCGTTGCTCTAGTCGGCGCCGGCCCGGGCGACCTGGGCTTGTTGACGTTACGGGGCGCACGGGTTCTACGCGGCGCCGAGGTGCTGCTCTACGATGCGCTGGCAAGCGATGCGATCGTCGCGCTCGCGCCGGCGCAGTGCGAGCGAATCTACGTTGGAAAACGCGCCGGCGAACACGCGATGGCGCAACACGATATCGAAGCGCTCGCGATTGCCAAGGCGCGCGAAGGCCGTTTCGTCGTCCGCCTGAAGGGCGGCGACCCCTTCGTCTTCGGCCGCGGCGGCGAAGAGGCGGAAGCGTTGCGAGCGGCGGGCATTCCGTTCGAGGTCGTGCCCGGCATAAGTTCGGCGCTTGCGGCACCGGCGTACGCAGGCATTCCGGTGACGCATCGCGAGTTCGCCGCGTCGTTTACGGTGCTCACCGGTCATGAAGACCCGGCGAAGCCCACCTCCACGCTCGACTGGGCAAAGCTCGCCGACCCCAAGCGCACGCTCGTCATCCTGATGGGAACCGCGAACCTGCGCGAGATCGCCGAGCAGCTCGTCGCGCACGGACTCGCCGCGACGACGCCGGTCGCGGTGGTGCAGGACGGCACGCGCCCGAGCCAGCGGACGGTGCTCGGAACGCTCGCGACGATCGCGCGAGACGCGACGCATGCGAACGTCGGATCGCCCGCCGTCATCGTCGTCGGCGAGGTCGCACGACTGCGCGAGCAGCTTCGTTGGTTCGATACGAGCCCGCTCTTCGGCAAGCGCGTGGCGATCACGCGAACCGGCGAACAATCCGAGGGCTTCGCGCGCGCGCTCCTCGAGCGCGGCGCCGAGCCGGTGCTCGCGTCCACGATTGCGATCGTACCGCCCGACGACGCGAGCGCCGCCGAGGGCGCGATCGACACGCTCGGATCGTTTGCATGGCTCGTCTTCACGTCGCAGAACGGCGTCGACGCATTTTTCGCTCGGCTCCGCGCTCGCGACGCCGACGCGCGCGCCATCGCAGGCGCGAAGGTGGCTGCGATCGGCGAGCGCACTGCGGAGCGGTTGCGCTCCTACGGCGTTTACTCCGACGCGGTACCCGGCGTCTTCGTCGCCGAGGAGGTCGCACGCATC
>JBAUYZ010000103.1:0-10920 GCA_049585055.1 Candidatus Cybelea sp.
GGCCGCCCTCAGGGCTCTAAAGAGAAAACTTTCAGTGGTCGTCTTCTATAAGTTAATCGCCGCGCAAGCCGCGATAAGCGACCCACGCGTAGACACGGAAGCTGCGTAGCGTTGACAAAGACGGTCACTTATCCCTGGCTCCCGACTCAGGACCTACGCCACTCCAACAATCCCGCTAACGCCTAAAACTTGACCTTCTTTTGTTTCCTTGCCACCAGGATAAGTAAAATACGTGAAATACGAGGATTTCTTCCCGTCCGATTCATCTATTGCGATGCCGCCGCCAATTACGAACTGCGGATGATACGGCACTTTTTGTTGCGCCAACGGCACTTCGCCAACGACCGTTCCCGTGCTACCGCTGATTTGAACCCGATTGACAACTTCTGTGCCTTTCCTTCGCTTCCGCAGCGCTTGCCGCGAACTGAGCGCCAAGTATTTGCCGTCTTATGCTAGAGTCGCAAAAAGAATCGTTACCAGCAATCGAGCCCTGCACGCTCATATCCTCGAAGGTGCTGCTTCCCTTTGGTAGGGGGAATACCGGCTAAGCTACTTGTGGCTCACCGTTACGCCGAAGGGATCGTAAAGGCCCTCGATCCTTTTGGTCGGAGGCCCGCCGTGAGGGTAGCGCCACAAACTGACGTCGGCATAACCGTTATCGGCTCCGACTACGGCGGAGCCACGAATCCAAAACTCCGCGAGCGCGTGAGCAGTGCCGAGCTTTGTGTAACGAACCCGGCTTCCCTTTGATCCGGTTATCTGAAACTCCGTAATGGAATTGCCGCCCCCGATTGCCAGATACTTCCCGTCCCATTGAACTCCGGCGATACCTGCACCAAAATTCAGGTCAATGCGCCTGAACGTCTTAGCGCCTTTCGGAAGCTCGGCGTACGCCTCGACGAAGCAGCACGAAGAGTTTTTGTAATGATAGTAAATTCCATCGATGAAAAGATTCCCGGAATCGTCGTAACCGACGAAATCCGGATATTGAAGGCGCGAGTCCCCGCGGTACTCGGGCGTCCCGCGGGCACCTTTTTAGATCGCAATATCGCCTTTGCCGAAGCTGCCGTAGCTTCCCGAGACCGCGAGGTCTCCCGTCGACGGATCGATCGAGCAACTGAACGGGGCGTCGCTCTCGTCGGTTAGTGTTGCGATGGGTTTGGTTCCACCGTGGGCGTATTCGAGAATGTTCTTTGCGCCTGCGTTCGCAACGTAAACGTTGCCCGCTTTGTCCACGCAGAGTCCGCTTGGGTCGGAAAAGCCGGTCAATTTCCCAACTAATTCGATCGGAGATGGAGAGTACGAGTAGACGTAGACGTCATTGAATCCTTGGATGGAGACGTAAAGGAGATTCTGGCTCGCCGCACCGCGCGACACCCAAGACCTCTCTCGATTCGATAGTACAACGCTTGACCCAAGCGGGGTAATGGAGGACGCGCCGCTGCTGCAGCCCGCAAATAATGCAAGTGCGGCGGACGTGGTCATTGCGCAATGGGCCAGCTTCGACGGCTTCATGAGAAGATCGAGTCCTTTCTCGGCTCCACGCCTACGGGCTCAATGCGAAGACCGTTCCGGCATTTTTCGTGCCGCCGGATTCCGTCGTGCCGTACAGTTTGCCGTTGAAAAGGGTAAGAGCAGCGGCAGGATAAGCACCCGTGGCGCCGCCCTTGAACGCATGGACTATGCGCTCTGTTCCCGAGGTGGACACGCTGAAAATGGTCCCGCATCCGCTGCTTTGGCATCCCGTGCCGCCGCCGTATTGCGTAGTCCCGTAAAGCATGCCGTTAACAACAGTGAGGCCCGCAATCGGATCCGCGCCGTCCGCGCCGCATTGGAAATTGTAAACGATCTTCTCTTCACCGGCGGGGGTCACGCTGAAAACCGTCCCACAGCCAATCGGCGGATCTCCAGTGCCGCCTTCAGAGGTCGTCCCGTACAGCATTCCATTCAACGTCACGAGTCCAGCTTGCGGCTGTGACCCGTCGCCATCGCCGTTACCGCCGGTAAAGGTGTAGATTACGCTTTCGTGACCGCCGGTCGTCAGGCTGTAGACGGTTCCGTCGTAGTTCGCCCCGCCGGAGTAGGTCGTGCCGTACAACGTGCTGTTTAACACTGTCAAGTCCCCCTCGGGATTGAATCCGTCGTAGCCGCTTCCGATACCGAACTTATGCAGCACCCTCTGGCGGCCCGCGGTCGTAATGCTGAACGCCGTCCCGTTTTGGCGGAAGTAATAATACGCACCGCCGTACGTAGTGCCGTAAAGCGTTCCGTTCAAAAACGTCAGGCCGGCCAACGGCTGATCGCCATTAGGACCGCCCTTGAAATTATAGAGCACGCGCTGCCGGCCCGAGCTCGATAAGGTGAAGACCGTTCCCATCCCATGCTGGCCGCCGGTCGACGTAGTGCCGTAGAGGATCCCATCTCTCCCGATCAAGTTGGCTGTTGGGCGAGCGCCGTCGCTATAATCAAAGCTGCGCAGGACGCGTTCCGCGCCTGCAGCCCCGATGGCGAAAACCGTGCCGATCCCGAATGCGCCGCCTCCGTACGTCGTGCCGTACAGGGCGCCTTTAAAGACCTTCATGGAACCTTCGGGGTTCTTGCCGTCCTTCTCGCTGCCGAAACTGTGCAGCACTTTGAAGTTCGACGCAGGGCGCAGCAACGAAGCCGCCCGCGACGGCACAAGACGTGCCGGCACGATCGGCGTCGTCGAGCGCGCGCAACCCGAAAAAGCAATAGCGACTCCGAGAAAGGGGGCAAAAGTCGCTGGTCTCATTCTTAACCCTCCAGCTGCGAGTTCAGGCTCGAACCCTTTTCAAACCTCCGTCAAAGCGCCGGATACTCGGACTGCGTTTTGTGACGCTCTGTCGCAAAGAGTCGTCTAAGGCATCGGGCCTAGGGCGCCGCACTCAGTTGGGCGGATCGGGCGCCGTACTCGGGTCAGGCGGATCGGGTGCCGTACCCGGGTCAGGCGGATCGGGTGCCGTACTCGGATCGGGCGGATCGGGTGCCGTACTCGGATCGGGCGGATCGGGTGCCGTACTCGGATCGGGCGGATCGGGTGCCGTACTCGGATCGGGCGCGTCGTTCATATCGGGTCCTCTATTAAACTAGAATCATCAGAGCTCATGGCCACTAGCTAGGGGGTGAGCGCGAAAACGGTTCCGCTGCCATATGCGCCGCCAGCGGTGGTCGTGCCGTACAACGTGCCGTTGACGTTGATCAAGCCCGCGTACGGGTTCGCCCCGTCGGCGGAGCGACTACCGAAACTGTACAGCACCTTCTCCTCGCCGGCCGTCGTAATGCGGAAGACCGTTCCGCAACCGATGCTGCCGCATTGTGCGGTGCCGCCGCCGTAGATGGTCGTGCCGTACAGCGTGCCGCTGACGTTGATCAAGCCCGCTTCCGGGCCCGACCCGTCGGCGCACTTATGTCTCGAGCAGAAGCTGTAGAGCATCTTTTCCTTGCCGGTCGCCGTAATGCTAAAAACCGTGCCGGCATAGTATCGGCCGCCGGTGGAAGTCGTGCCGTACAGGGTGCCCTTTACGTTAATCAAGGCGGCGTCCGGGTTCTCTCCGTCGGGCCGCCCAGTGAAGCTATGCGTCACCTTTTCCGCGCCGGACCTCGTAAGGCTAAACACGGTTCCGATACCGTTGGCGCCGCCGATCGGGGTCGTGCCGTACAGCACGCCCTTTACGTTAATGAGGCCGGCTTGGGGCTGGGAACCGTCGTAGCCATAGCCAAAGCTGTGCAGCACTTTTTCCGTGCCAGTCGTCGTAACGCTAAAGACGGTTCCCTGATAGTAAGCGCCGCCATCGTAGGTGGTGCCGTACAGCTTGCCGTTGACGTCGATCAAGTCCGCGTACGGGCCAAACGCGTCGGCGGAGCTGCCACCGAAACTGTACAGCACCTTCTCCGCACCGCTCCTCCTAACGCTAAAAACCGTGCCACCAGGGTAATACGTTCCATAACCGTGCGCGCCGCCATAGAAGGTCGTGCCGTACAGCGTGCCGTTGACGTCGACCAAGCCCCCGTACGGGGCCGCCCCATCGGCGGAGCCGCCACTGAAACTGTACAGCACCTTCTCCTTGCCGGTCGTCGTAACGTTAAAAACCGTTCCGTAGCCGTTGGCGCCGCCACCGTAGGTCGTGCCGTACAGCGTGCCGTGCACGTTGATTAAGCCCGCGTACGGGTTGACTCCGTCGGCGCCGCCACCGAAGCTGTACAGCAGCTGGTAGGATGACGATGCAGGCGCTGCGATCCCCGCGCTTCGTTGCGACGCGCCAGGCGAACCGATCGGCGGCATGTCACCCTGACCCTTCGACAGGTTCAGGGGAAGGGCGCCGCATCCCGAAAGCACCGCAGTGGTCGCGCAAACTAAAGCGGAGCGGACATAATCTGAACCCTTCACCAGCGCCTCCTCGATGCGCAAACGCATCGATGATCATGCTGTTCGAATGGAAGTCCTCCGTCCCTTGCTAGAGCGACGCAGCGGTCTGAGAAGCCGCCCTTGAAATTATAGAGCACGTGCTACGGGCGTAGCGGCCCCCCGCTCGCGGCGTTAAACGAAACCGTTTCACGGCGCAAATGAGAAGACCGTTCCGAGGATGTTCCTGCCTCCGCCCCCCGTGGTACCGTAGAGCACGTCTTTAACGTTGATGAGGGCAGCTTTGGGAAATGCACCGCTTCGTCGGCCGCCAATGAAATCATGGAGGACACTCTCCCTGCCTGACGTCGTAATCGCGAACAGCGTTCCGCGGTCGGTCGCACCGCCTTTTACGGTTGTTCCGTAGAGTATGCCATTGCGGTTCACGAGACCCGCATTAGGTTGCGCTCCGTCGAGCGGCTTGCCGGCGAAACTATGAACCCACATCTCTCTGCCGGAGTTCGTGATCGCGAAGGCCGTGCCGAACCCTCTCCTGCCCGCGCTGCCTCCTTCAAGGGTTGTGCCGTAGAGCACCCCGTTTACATTAACAAGGCTGCCGCGCGGGCATGAACCACCGTTGGGAAAGGTGTAGAGCACGGTTTCCTTGCCGGACGTTGTGATTTTGAAGACCGTTCCGGCGCCGTATGCGCTGCCGTAGGAGCCTCCGTAGCACGTTGTGCCGTAGAGAATACCACTCACATTGATGAGGCCGCCCCACGGGTTTGCACCATCGGTATGATGATGCGCATTGCCTTTGAAACTGTAGAGTGTTCTCAGCTTGCCGGCCGTTGTAATGGCAAAGACGCTTCCGTTATACTTTGCGCCTCCTTGAAAGGTTGTTCCGTAGAGTGTTCCGTTGACGTTGAGGAGTTCACCGCGTGGGCTACGGCCGTCAGAGCCACACGTGAAAGTGTGGAGCACGGTCAGCTTCCCTGCTGGAGTGATCGCAAAAATGCTTCCGCAGCCGTCAGGCGCTCCTTGAAAACTTCCGTACAGTGTGCCGTTAACATCGATAAGGCCATTTGGGTACGCCGAATTGCTAAGCTTTGCTTCGAAACTATGAAGGAGTGCTTCGGCACCCGATGGTGTCACCGAAAAAACGGTGCCGCAACCTTTTTCAGAACATCGATATCTTCCGCCGTAGTCGGTGGTACCATAGACTTTTCCATCGAGGTTGAGAAGCGCCGCGGCCGGGTCTGCGCCATCGGCAGGACGGCCTTTGAAACTGTAGAGCTCGGTGTACTTGTCGTGCGCGGCGTGCTGCGCGACCGCGCGGCTTTGCAGCATCGCGCCTGACGCGCCGATCGGCGGCTGCGTTCCGCCACACGCCGCAAATAGCGCGGCTGCGCCGATGCTAAGGGCTAAGCGAGTCAGGGTCTCCATGAAACAATGCCTCCGGAAGCTGAACGGACGGGCGGTTAGGGGTGTTCGCCGTGGCTTGGCTCGGTCCCGGCATCGCTTCAGCAGCCGCCGAGCCGACCGCAATGCCTAATCAGTTCAAGTTATCGCTGCGGTCCTCCGCCGATGTTGTGAAGTGTCCGTTCAGGTAACTGCCGAACAGTGCCCCATGTCAATTGTGTCATCCTGAGCGAGCATCGCGAAGCGACGCGAGTCGGTATGATGACGGGGACCACTACCTAAAATGAAGGAGACAAACTAATGAAGGGACGTTGCCTCTTTGCGCCCATCGCGCTTATCCTCGGCTTTGCAACATCCGGCTGCGGCGCCGCGCAATCTCAACCGGAAGATTTTTCTGCAGGTGCTCACGGCCATCAATCCGCCGCACTGAGGCCCTTGGGCCGCGTTGCCTCCAACACGTATGACGTGTATTCAAACACTTTTATGTTCAGCCCCAATGAAAAAAAGCGAATAGTGTTGGATTGCCCCAAGAATCCGACCGCCCCGGTCGTGAGCGGCGGCTATAACATGACGCCCGACCTCAGCCCAGACCTCGTCCTTACTGCGTCATATCCTGGGAAATCGACCGGCATGGTGAAATGGTATTTTCGGGTGACAAATACTAGTAAGGACAAATCGGAGCAGGCAACACTCTTTGTCGTGTGCGACGTAAGTTAAGGCTGCTGAGGCGCAGCCGAGCAGGCCAACGCTCAAATAGGTCCTCAACCGCATTCGCCGGATAGTCGGGTAATTTTGGAGTGAATGCCGCGCATGCGCGAGATTGCGAATGTACGAGACCGGCGGCAACGAGCGCGCGCCGACCGGCTCTAATGAGACTCATGCCCGAACAATTCTCTGGTAGATACTCTCAAAAGCGACTACTATTTCCTCGCCCGTAGTGAATGGGAGGGCCTGCTCCTTAGCGAGGGATGCAAGCTCCACTCTCCACGCCTGAGTATCCAGCGTAATGCAGCGTACCGGCGACGTGACCGGAATACCGAGCTCAGCAACGCCTCTGATCGTCGGTGCAACAAGGTCAACCGTCGGTTCATCGGCGGGACCGAGATCGATCTGAATCGTTTGAAACCCGCGACCGCGGTAGGCGATTACAACATCAACGCGCACGGTATCGACAAGTTCTAGGTCGCGTGGAGCTTTCACCCGGAACGTGAACTCATCAAATCCCAATGCAGCAGCGCGCTCAAGCGCCGCAAACCGGTCGCGACGGCTATTGCCGGCCACGCCAATGTCCATATCCTTTGTGGTACGAGCCCGATCGGCGAATCGCAACTCAAGTGCCGCACCGCCCTTGAGATAATAGTCAGTAATGATGCCTTCGTCGATCGCTCGTTGGAGCACGCCGCATAGCGCGAGAAACGAGACCCAGCGACGCAGCCTGAGTTCGTCGACACCGGCCTCTAGCTACGCGAAAAAGAGCCTTGTCAAGCCGCTCACGTGTCATGGAGCTTTTTCAATTCCTTCGTTAGCCGGCGACTTTCGATTTCAGTAATAAAATCTTCGCGGCGCGCTTGCCCGACGGCGTCGCTCGCAAAGCGCAGGTTGCCGCTTCGCGCAAGATCGAGAACCGTTCGCGGGACGGATGTGACGGGCAGACCCTCGTATTCGATGACATCGCTGCTGTCGAGAACAGCCCGATGGAGCGCAATCCTCGCAGGCGCGTGGCGACGGAGCCGAGCATGCGGCGGAATCGTAAGCTGGATCGTTGACGGGTTCGCGTCGGTAAGGCCAAGGACCGCAAGGGCCGTCTCATGGGAAAGAGCCACACGCGGGCCTCGATGCGACTGGGCCCAGAGAATCGCCTCACGATACGGGGAGAGCCGATCGCGATGCGAATGGGCGAGTCGGTAGACCCCGCGCGACACCCGCTCCAGGCGTCCGCGCTCCACCATACCGGCCAGGGTCCGCCGGCTGATGCCGGCGCCGGCCGCAGACCGGGTGGTTACGAGGCCTTCTTTCTCGGCCGCGAGCTCCAAGAGTGCGTCGAGGTGGCTTTGGGGCACGTCACAATGTTACCATAGTGGTAACATATTGACGGCACGCGAGGCGGCCATGGCGTACTATGGGGGAGTGAACCCGCTCAAAGTCGTCGCGTGGATTGCCGCTGGCATCGTGCTGGTCGCCCTTCGCCGGCACGTACGTGTCGTATTTCATCGCCGCGACGCAGCGGCAGCCGCAGAGTCCGTTTTCGATTGCGTGCACCCAGCTCGCGGCACCGCACCGCAATACCGTGCTGGTGCGCTTCGATATCGTCAATGCTAGCCGCAAGGCTGCGACGTGGATGAACTTCGCGCTCTCTCCGTCGAGCGCCAATCGCCGGAACCTCAGCGACTGGGGATACGTGCTCGAGACGCGTGCGCCGGCAGGCGGTAAAGTTTCAAAGGTCGTCGCGGCGCCGCTTCCCAGCGATTACCGGACCGTTCGATTCACCGGCGTGCAGTGCAATATCATCAACGCGGTCTTTGCCGACGGCTCGCAACAGAGCTACGGCGCCAACACGGATACGTTTCCGTAACCGGGAAGTTGTCGTCGCAAAAAGTGTTCTAAGGCGCTGGCGCCGTGCTCGGATCGGGCGGCGTGGGCGCCGTATTCGGATCGGGCGGCGTTGGCGCGTCGCTCGGTGGCCCCGCCACCACCTTGCCGAGCCGCTCGGACACCATCGGCGCTCCTCGTCGCTGCAAAGGTCGCTGCGTTCGCTGCACACCTGCCGGCGAAAAGGAAGCGATTGCCGCCGCGGTAAACCCGGCGAGTGAAAATCGCCAATGAAATCGCTTCTCTGCACTCTAGCAGCCGCGACGCTCGTAGTGGCAGGCGCTATTCGAGCAACCGCCTTCACGCCCGAGCGCGCCCGACCTCCATTGGTCGTTACGCTCTCCGCTACGGCCACCTCCGTGCCCGAAAAACTGGCGCAGCTAACGCAAGCGCGCCACCATCGCACTCAAACCGTCGCACATAGCAGCTCCCCGTTACAACAGTTTCCCGCGTCGCTGGAGCGGTTTTTCAACAATCCTCCAGCGCTCGGCGCGACTATAGCGGCGGTTGTTGCGCTTTTGTCTTTCTTCTTTAACTGGAGGGCCACTCTTCGAGGTCAGGCTGACGCTCGTCAGAATCAGCGAGACCTGCAACTTTACGAGGCGCTAAAGCGCTTTGGCGATGAGAGCCCGGCACTTAGAACAAGCGCTGCAGGCCTCGTAGCGTACTGTGGCTCGGTTTCTCGACGTGGCTCTGCAGCGCCGATGAATTTCCATACAGCCGTCACGCAGCTAACCGATGGCCTTCGCTTGGAGCAGGACACGAGAGTTAGACAAGCGATAGTTGACGCATTAAAGCGTCTGGCGGCGTTAAATCCCGAAAGCGTTGTCCAGGTATTGTATCAGGCAAACCTAACACTTCAGCGTGACGCGATCGAGGCGTTGGCTCGCGCATGTCTTGCACAGGAAGTAAGCGCGCTCTCAGATTGTGAAGGGCTCGCGGAGCAGTTCGCTCCAGCCCTGGGAGTCGAGGCAACACTGCTACGCGGTCTTATGGGTGACAGGCCGCCTTGGATGATTACCTTTCTCTCAAAAGAGTTCAGTCGTGCGTTTGAAGCGGAGAAAGCGATAAACCGGACCATAAGCACGGCAGATGCTACGGAGCAAATGCAAATCGCCTTTGGCAGGCTCGATTCAAATGCAACGGCGCTGGCGTGGGCAATTCGGATGGGCACCGAGCGCGTACCACCACAAGCCTTCCGTTTCGCACTTAGATTTCTATTAACGCATCCGTTTAGTATTGGGCGCTTCAGACTTCGGCCGGCGCCGAGGCTACGAACGAGGCTATTTCTTCCAGATGTATGGCTGGCCGGAAAAGATATTTCGCGTTGTGATCTGCGACGAGCGATCCTAAGCCTGGCTAAGTTGCAAAAGGCGAAGTTGCTCGGTGCTGATCTCAGGAGCACGGATCTCCGTTTTTCTCATTTGGAGGGAGCTAGCTTGGCGCGCGCTCGGCTAAATAATGCGCTGCTTTATGGTGCGCACATAAACATCGATGATCCGGGGCCGGGCTTAGTCGAAGACGGCGTTTCATATTTTGGCGCGGGCAATTGGTGGACCGCCAACTTCAATAGTGAGGAGACAAAAACAGACGCGAAGGTCGAGAACGATCGAGAATCGATTGACGTAAAGTTAGTTACCGCTTTAGCGAAGAGCGATGTCCCCGGAGCCTTTCACGTTGATTTGAGCAATGCTCATCCGTCGGTGCGAATTGGTCTTGGCGAAAAGCGGGTGCCGCAGCCTCCAGCGGGTTAGGGTGAGGGCGTCGGACGCGGAGCGGGACGAATCAGATAGAGGCCGAGGCTCGGCGTGTAGTTGAGCTCGGGAACGATCTTGCCGTCAAATCCGCGCTGTGCGAGTTCTTCCGTCGTTGTGGCGGAGACGCGGCCGCAGACGAGCAGCGCCGGTATTACCGTTGCATCGCCGGGATCGAGCTCGTACCACGCGCCGCTCTTTGCCGTATGCGCGATAATCGTCCAGCTCGGCGTCGCCGCACCGCCGGCGAAATGGTTCTTCAGCTCGCCGAGCGCCTGCGTCGCAAGATTCTTGACCTGACTCGTGCACGAGGTCGAGACGCGCACTTCAAACGGCGTCGGCGGCGCCGATGCGGGCAGTTTGTAGACGCGGAACATCTCTTGCCCCGCCTGTGCCTGACGCGCGACGAAGTAGAGCCCGACGGCCGGCATGAAGTTGAGCTGCGGCACGAAGAAGAGCGGACTGCTCGACGCGTAGAGTTTGCGCTGCGTCACGTCGTCGCTGCGTGCAATGTGCAGCGCTAAGCATCCGGCAAGCGCCCGCAACACGCCCGTCCCCTTCGGCGTGATCGCCAGCGCATAGGTCGTGCCCAGGCCGTGGTACGTGATGGTCGCGTCGGTCAGCGCCGGCCCCGCCATCGTCGCGGGATAACCCGCAGCGGTGCGCGCCGCTTCGATCTGCGCGACGTAGGCTTTCAACTCGGTCGCGAGCTGGCGCGCCTTGCCGACGTTCTCGCTGCTGCACGTCGCCGCATTTGCACCCACGACGAACGGATCCGCGGGCGGCGTCTGCGGC
>JBAUYZ010000104.1:0-22881 GCA_049585055.1 Candidatus Cybelea sp.
CCCGCGTGAGCGCGGCGAACCGCGACGACGCGCTTCCCGCGACGGACGAAGACGCGGTCGCGTTCGATGCGTTCGACGCGTAGTGTCGAGCCCGGAAGCAAACCCGCCGCGGCGAGCGCGGCGACGGCAGCGTCGTCTCGATCGTCCAGGCTCAGCACTCGCGCCCGCGAACCCGGCGCTAGCGTCGCCAAGGTCGGCGGCGGGTCGCGGCGCGGAAGCGCATCGCCGTACGGAATCGGATGACCGTGCGGATCGGATTGCGGATGCCCGAGCAACGCCGCGATTCGCAACGCGACGTCGTCGGAGATCACGTGCTCGATGCGTTCCGCTTCGGCGTGAATCCGCTCCAGCGGCACGTGCAGCGTGCGATGAAGGAAGGTCTCCAGCAAGCGGTGACGCCGCACCATCGCCACGGCGAGCCGCTCGCCGCGCGCGCTCAAGTGGAGCGGCTGCGAGCGCGCGCGTTCGGTTTCCAGAAGGCCGTCGGCCTCCAACAAACGCTTCGCCTTGCTGACGGAGACGCGGCTCACGTTTAGATACCGCGCCACCGCCGCGGCACGCACCGGTCCGCCTCCGCCGAGCTGGTAGATCGCCTTGACGTAGTCTTCGCGCGCGCGGGCCGGCGAGCGATCGTAACCGACCGAAAGGAGCTCGGAGGCCTTGTTAGCCATGGGTAATGCTAACCATGGTTAACAGCTTTGCCGCACACCAAAATTCTCCCGGCGAACACCTACTGAAACCGCCGTCAGGCCGCCTAGGAGCTGATTTGCTTCGGCTCTAGGAGCCGAGCGGCCAAATCTCCCGCTGTCTGCCTAGGAGCTGATTTGGCTCCGTCGTCTGCCTAGGAGCTGATTTGGCTCAGTTCAAGGAGCCGCGAGGCGAAGTTTACTCTGGTAAACGAGGCTCGCGGCGACGCAGAAATGAGCCAAATCAGCCCTAGGCAGGTGAGAAGTGGGATTCGTCGCCGTAGGGCAAAAAAAGCGTGTACTCGCGCTGGAAGCGCAGTTTCACCGTACCCGTCGGGCCGTTGCGATGCTTGCCGATGATGAACTCGGTGAGGTCCGGTTCGGCAGCCTCGGGATTGTAGTATCCGTCGCGGTAAAGAAAGGCGACGATATCGGCTTCCTGCTCCAACGAACCCGAATCTCTCAGATCTGCGAGCATCGGGCGTTTTTCGCTGCGAATCTCAACGCCGCGGTTGAGCTGCGCGAGTGCGATGATCGGGACGCTTAAGTCCTTGGCCGTCGCTTTGAGCGACCGGCAAATCTCGGATAGCTCCTCGTTCCGGTTGGCATTGCGCGTCAATACGCCTGGGCGCAGGAGCTGGAGGTAATCGATGAAGATCGCCGCGAGACCGACCGTCGACTTCAGGCGCCTGCAACGGCTGCGCACGTCGCTGATGGTCAGGGCACCAAGGTCGTCGAGGTAGATCGGCAGGTCGTTGATGGAGCCCATGGCGCGTGAGATCTCTTCCCACTGGTGCGTCTTGATGTTTCCGCGACGCATATCGTTCATCGAGATGCGCGCCTCGGAGCAGATCAAGCGCTGAATCAGCTCGTTGTTGGACATCTCGAGTGAGAAGAACGCGATCGGAGCGCCCTCTTCGCGGGCTGCCGCGACGGCCATGTTGAGTGCGAACGACGTCTTGCCCATGCCCGGACGCGCTGCGATGATTACGAAGTTCCCGGGCTGGAAGCCGGTCGTCATCGCGTCCACGTCGCGGAAGCCCGACGTCAGACCAGTACGATCGCCACGCATATGGTAGAGACGGTCGATGTGATCGAATGCGTCCTTCATCAGCCGGTTGACCGGCATGAAATCGGTCACGCCGCGCCGTTCGCCGATCGTAAAGACCAACTGTTCGGAGCGATCGAGCGCTCCGGGCACGTCTTCTTCACCCTCGAACCCAAGCTGCGCGATCTCCGTCCCCGCGTGGATGAGCGAGCGCAGCACGGATTTCTCGCGAACGATCGTCGCGTAGTAGCGCGCCGACGCCGCGGTCTGTACCGTCTCCATCAGCGCGCTGATATACGAGAGGCCGCCGACCCGCTCGAGCGCGCCGCGCTGCCGCAGCTCCTCGGAAACGGAGATCTTATCGAGCGGTTCGCCGCGCTCGTAGAGATCGAAGAGCACGGCGAAGATCGTTTCGTGAACGTGCGCGTAGAAATCGGCCGGACGTATGATTTCGCCGACCGCGGCGAACATCTCGCGATCGACGAGAATCGAGCCGATCACCGCCATCTCCGCTTCGAGATTGTTTGGCGGAATGCGATCGATCGGCGACGGCATCGGTTGGGCGGTCATAGGCGTCGACCCGCTGTCCGGCGCCCCGGCGGTGAACGCCTTGTGGGTCGGTTGTGCATAGCTTTGAATTTTATGCGAGCAGTGTGCCACACGGGGTGGCACTCGGACTTCAAGAAGCTCGGCGGCGACGGCGTTTGGATTGCAGGTCTTCTAAGACTTGTGCGACGTTGGCGACCGGAACGATCTCGAGCCCAGGAAGCGACGCGCCGGCTTCTCGCGCGTTCTCCTTCGGCAGAAGCACGCGGTGCATACCTGCTTGCCGCGCGGCGTAGAGTTTCTCGACGACGCCCCCGACGCCACGCACCTTCCCTTGAATCGAAAGCTCACCGGTGACGGCGACGTCTTGCGGAAGCGCCGTCCGCGTGACGGCCGAGTAGAGCGCGAGAAAAATAGCAAGCCCCGCCGAGGGACCGTCGATGTTTCCGCCACCGACGACGTTGATATGGAGATCGAATTCGGCGATGTCGGTACCAGTCACGGCTCGCAAGACGCTGGCCGCGTTGAAGACGGAGTCCTTTGCCATCGAGCCGGCCGTATCGTTGAAGCGGATGGTCCCCTTGCCCGGCTGCGCGGCAGGAAAAGCGACGGCCTCGATCTCGATGATGCTCCCCGTGTGGTGCAAAACGCCGAGACCGTAGCTCTTGCCGACTTCACGTCGCGCGCGCCCTTTGACGAGCGTGTGCTGGACGAGCCGGCTCGTCTGCACGACGGCGCGAACGTCTTCTTCAACGATCCAAGGCCGCTTCGTCTTCTCCGAACGGCGGCCGGGATGGAGCCGATACAACGCTTGGCCGTAGGCGTCGGCGACAATCTGCACTGCCTTACGTCCCTCGATCGTATACGACGCGATGAGTTTAGCGACGCCGCGCGCCCCTCTCACACCGAGACGTTTGATCGCGCCCTGCACGATAGAAAGAATCTGGTTCTGCGTGAGCGGTTCGAAAAAGATTTCCGCGCAGCGGGAGCGCATTGCCGGATCGATATCCTCCGGTTCGCGCGTCGTCGCCCCGATCAAAATGAAATCGGCCGGCGCACCCTCGCGAAAGAGACGCTTCACATACTCGGGAACGTTCGCGGCGCTCTCGTCGTAATACGACGACTCAAACGTCACGCGCTTATCCTCCAGCACCTTGAGCAGCCGCGCTTGAAGCGACGGGGCCATCTCGCCGATCTCGTCGATGAAAAGTACGCCGCCGTGGGCGCGCGTCACCAGGCCGAGTTTCGGCTCGGGGACGCCCGCATCGGCGAACTCGCGCCGGCTGCCCTGGTAGATCGGATCGTGGACGCTGCCCAGAAGCGGATTGATGGTTTCGCGGGGATCCCAGCGCAGCGTCGTTCCGCTCGCTTCGACGAACGGCGCGTCCTTGGCAAACGGCGTGTACGGACGCGACTTCGCAACCTCTAACACGAGTCGCGCGACCGTCGTCTTGCCGACTCCTGGCGGTCCGTAGAGAATCGCGTGCTGCGGATAGGGAGAGCTGATCTTCGCCAGGAGCGCGCGGATCGCGGCTTCCTCTCCGACGACGTCCCCGAACGTCTTGGGACGAAGCTGAGCAAGCGCCGAGGCCGCAAGACTGCGTTGCGAGAGCGCGTCCAGCTCCTCGAGCTTCGCCTGCGAAGCGGGCGTTTCGGGCCCGCTCGTCTCCCGCAACGCTTCGAGCTTGAGATCCTTGACGTACTCTTGATGGCGCTCGGCCATCTTCTCGTTGACGCGGCGCTCGATTGAGTCCTCGGCGTGGCGTTGTGCGATGACGTCGGCCATCGCTTCTTCAATCTCCCCGAGAACCTTACGCTGCTGAGCACGCGTCGTCACGCGGTCGCGCGTCGGATCCTCGAAAACAAGGCGTTGCAAGCCGCAGAGCCGATCGGGCAAGTTCTGCGAGCGCATCATCTTCAGCGCGTTGACTTTGCCGGCTCGCAGCACGAGTTTGTCTTGGCCGAGGACCGATCCCAGCATCTCGTAGAGCGCGCTGACATACCGGCTCAACTCGTCCTCGACGCCGAACTTACGCCGGAACCGCGCCGCATAGACTTGCTCGGCGTGCGCCACGCTCTTACGCTGCTACGACGTTGACCGCGGTCTTCGCGACGACGTTCTTGTAGATCTTGATCTCGACCGGGTACGAACCGAGCGCTTTGATCTGGCCGGAGAGCTCGATCTTGTGCTTGTCGAGCGCGACCGATAGCGCGGCGGCGATTGCGGCCGCGACGTCGGAGTTCGTCACCGCACCGAAGAGCTTGCCGTTCTCCCCCGCTTTCGCTTTGACGGTGAGGTTGGCCGACTCGATCCGCGCGGCGAGGGCTCGCGCATCGGCGAGCTCCTGTGCTTCGCGACGCGAATTCGCGCGGTGCTGAGCGTCCAACTGCGCGAGCGCGCCTTTGTCCGCCTCCCCGGCGAGCTTGCGCGGAAGCAAGAAGTTCCGGGCGTAGCCGTCGGCGACGTCGACGACGTCGCCCCGCTTGCCGAGCGCCTTAACGTCGCTCAAGAGCACGAGCTTCACGCTCGGCGCTACTCCGAGCCGAACGGCAGGAAGGCGACGAGCCGGGCACGTTTGACGGCCGTCGTGAGCATGCGCTGGTGTTTCGCACAGTTGCCGGAGATGCGGCGGGGCACGATCTTCCCGCGCTCGGAAACGAACTTCCTGAGGCGGCCGACGTCGCGGTAGCTGACCGCGATGGCCCGCTCCGTGCAAAAGCTGCACGGCTTGCGCTTGGTGCGCCGCTCCTTGGGAGCGCGCTTCATCTTGGTTTTCGGTGGCATGGTCTTTCCTCTCGACTAGGTGGGTGCTGGTTCTAGGCCACTTGCCCAAGGCCGAGAACCCTAGCCAGGTGGAGCGATTGGATTCGCGCCACCACCTGCCCCTAAGGGCCGGATTGCGGAACGTATGTTCGGTGGGCCAGCCCCGACTCCTTCGTCGGGGCCTGGTCGTGACGCCTGGCCCCCAATAGTGTATAGTGGTTTAGTTACCCAGGTTTCGAAGTCCGCGAAGTTCTCAAGATACTGAGCGAATCGGATCCGGAGAACAACTTAATCCAACAGTTTTTAGGAGATTCGCTCACAGATGTATACAGACGAAATGCTTACCTGCGTTGACTGCGGAGCGCAGTTCGCGTTTACCGCCGGCGAGCAGGAGTTCTTCGCGATGAAGGGTTTCACCAATAAGCCCAGCCGTTGCACGGAATGCCGCTCGGCTCGCAAGGCCGGACGTTCTTCGAACGGCGGCGGCGGTGGTGGCAGCCGAGGCGCCGCTCGCGAGATGTTCAAGGCAACCTGCAGCCAGTGCGGGGGCGTCGCGGAGGTTCCGTTCCAGCCGCGTGGAGATAAGCCGGTCTATTGCCGAGACTGCTTTAGCAGTCGGCGCGCCTACCACTAGTAGTCGCCCGCTCGGCAAACCTGCCTTCGAAAGGGCCTGCTTCGGCAGGCCCTTTTTGGCATCGCAGAAAACGGGCTGAGCATTCCCCCACGGGGCGTTTGCGTTTAAAGTGGAGCGGCATGGATCGAATGTCTAGATACGGCACGGGCGTTGGGCTCGCGCTCATTCATATCGGCGCGCTTGCGGCCTTTTTGCCGGCGCTCTTTCGTCTTTCCGATTTGATCCTGCTCGCGGTCGTTTCGTATTGCACCGGCGCCCTCGGCGTGACGCTCTGCTATCACCGCGTTCTGACCCACCGGAGCGTTCGGCTGCGCAAACCGCTCGAATACCTCTTGGCGATCTTCGGCACGCTCGCACTGCAAGGCGATCCGATTCGGTGGGTTGCCGTGCATCGCAAGCATCACGCGCACGCCGATCACGACGGCGATCCGCACAGCATCCAGCTCGGCTTCAAGTGGGCCCACGTCGACTGGCTCTATCGTCACAACGTTGCCTATCCGACCGACGATGAGATCGCACGCTACGCACCCGACCTCTCCGCCGATCCATTCTACCGGGCGCTATCGTACCTAGCGCTCCCGCTGCAGATCGCACTCGCCGCGGGACTCTTCTTCCTTGGCGGCTGGGCGTGGGTCGTGTGGGGCGTCTTTCTCCGGCTCGTCGTGAGCTATCACACGACGTGGTTCGTCAACAGTGCCGCGCACATGCTTGGATATCGCACCTATCGCACCACCGATCAATCGACGAACTGCTGGTGGGTCGCTTTGCTGACGTTCGGCGAGGGCTGGCACAACAACCATCACGCCTTTCCGTTTTCGGCGCGCCACGGTCTGAGCTGGTTCGAGATCGACATGACGTGGTGGCACGTGCGCGTGCTTGCCTTCCTGCGGCTCGCCGACCGAATCCGCATTCCCAGCGAGATCATGCGGCGCCGGCTGGCGTACGCAAACACGCGTTCTTGATGTATACTGTCAGCACTCGACTCAAGGAGGCTCAATGAAGAAGCCACGCGCGCGCTACGAACGGCCCGACTTTCAAGAACGCCCGCTCGGAGCTGAGGTCACCGCCTATATCTCTGCGCCGATCCGCGATCCGAAGCTCTAAGGGCACATCGTAGGCGACGGCTCCGGCCTCGTGGCGCGGTTGAACGCCATAGGCCGGGAGCGATACCACGACCGGCATCCCTTTCACGAACGGCTCGTCGCCGGAACGCTTGACCGCGCCCAAGTGCAAGCCTGGGTCGCGAATCGTTACTACTATCAGAAGCAGATTCCGGTAAAGGACGCGGCGATTCTCGCAAACCTCCCCTCGGCAGAACATCGTCGCGCGTGGATATCTCGGATCCTCGACCACGATGGCGAGGGGCAGGGTGAAGCCGGCGGGACGGCCTCCTGGCTCGCACTCGCCCGCGCCGTCGGCCTTGACGACGAGCACGTCCGTTCCGAACGCAATGTCGCGGCGGGCACGCGCTTCGCCGTCGACGCCTACGTGACGTTCGCGCGCACGCGGCCGTGGATCGAAGCGGTAGCATCCTCGCTGACCGAGCTCTTCGGGCCCCCGGTCATGGAACGCCGCGTAACGGCGATTCTGGAGAAGTACCCGTGGATCGATCCCGCGGGAGTGGCGTACTTCGAACGAAGGATTCCGCTCGCGCGGCGTGACGCCGATACGGCGCTCGCGTGGGTGCTGCGCGAGGCCATCTCGCCGGAGTCGCAAGAGCGCTGCATCGACGCATTGCGCTTCAAGTGCGACGTGCTCTGGTGCATTCTCGATGCGACCGCCCTGGCGAGCGGCATCTTCAAATGAACGCGGAGGCTCGTCCGCGCTTCGGCAAAGGCGTCAAGCTGCGGCGCGATCGCGACGGCGGCGTCATGCTGCTCGTTCCCGAAGCGGCGCTCGTCTTGAACCGTTCCGCAGCGGTTGCGCTCGAGCTCGTCGACGGCAAGCGTACGCTGCGCGAGATCGTCGAGGCCGTCGTCGAAGCGTTCGACGTCGAGGCGGAGCAGGCGCGCAAAGAGACCGGCGAGCTCTTCGACCGCCTCGCCGATCGAGGCTTTCTGCGGTGAGCCGTGCGCTCTCGCTACTCTGCGAGCTGACGTATCGCTGCAACCTTCAGTGCCCGTACTGCTATAATCCGCTCGCGCTGAGCGAGTACCGCAACGAGCTTTCGACCGCAGAGTGGTGCAACGTTTTGCACGACGCCGCCGATTTGGGAGTGCTTCAGACGCACTTCTCGGGCGGCGAGCCGACGCTGCGCCGCGACCTTGCCGAACTCGTAGGTGCGGCCGCGCGCGAGGGCCTCTACACCAATCTGATTACGCAGGGAACGTTTCTTGACGACGCGCTGCTCGACCGGCTACTCGACGCGGGGCTCGATCATATTCAGATCAGCATCCAGGCTCCGCAAACGGATGCGGCCAACCGCATCGCCGGCGCGGCGGTGCACGAAACGAAGCTCGACGCGCTGCGCCGGGTGCGCGAGCGCGAGGTCGCGCTGACCCTCAACTGCGTGCTCCATCGGGGTAACCACGACGCCGTTGCCGAGATCATCGAGCTCGCCGAGCGATTCGGGATCGCGCGCTTAGAACTCGCCAACGTCCAGTTCTACGGGTGGGCCTATCGCAATCGCGCGGCGTTGATGCCGACCCGCGCGCAAGTTCGCCGCGCCGAAGAGATCGTCGCCGCCGCACGCGATCGCCTGCGCGGCACGATGGAGATCGTCTACGTCCTTCCGGATTATTTCGGCGAGTTTCCCAAACCGTGCATGAACGGTTGGGCCAACGAGTTTATGACCGTCGCCCCCAACGGTGACGTGCTTCCCTGTCCGGCTGCCTCGGCAATCCGCGATCTTCGCTTCGAAAACGTTCGGAATCGCTCGATCGGCGCGATCTGGGAAAGCTCCGAGGCCTTCCAACGCTATCGCGGCACGGGCTGGATGCGCGAGCCGTGTCGCTCCTGCGAACGCCGCGAGCTCGATTGGGGCGGTTGCCGCTGCCAAGCCTTTCTGCTCGCAGGCGACGCGGGCGCGACCGATCCGGCCTGTTCGCTCAGTCCGCACCATTCCGTCGTCGAAGCGCTGCGTGAAGACGCACAGGACGTCGAACCCGTCGCGCGGCGCGCGTGATCGTTCGCGTTCTCGGTTCGGCGGCCGGCGGCGGCGTGCCGCAGTGGAACTGCGCGTGCGCTAACTGCAGCGCCGCGCGCGCCGGAAGCGCCCCCCGTCGCACCGAGTCGACGCTCGCGATCAGCCCAAAGGAAGCCCGCGGCAAACATTGGTTTTTACTCAACTGCTCGCCGGACATCGGCTCGCAAATCGAAGCCTTCGAACCGCTGCATCCAGCTCGCGGGCGCGTCACGCCGATCGGCGATGTATTGCTCACCGACGCGAACCTCGACCATATCGGCGGCCTCGCGGTTCTGCGTCAAGCGAAGGGCATGCGACTTCGGGTGCGGTCGACCGCCGTCGTTCGAGAGATCGCCGCGGCTCAACCAAGCTTTGCCCACTTTGCGGCGCCGCCGCATCTTTGGCAAGAAGCGCCCATCGACGAGACCATTCCCAACATCGGCGACGACGACGTCATCGGCGATTGGCTCGAGGTTCGCACGATTGCGGTGCCGGGAACGACTCCAGGATACGACGGCCGGCGACCGCTGCGCGGCGCCGTCGTCGCTTACGAGATTGCCGATCGAGGCAGCGAAGAGCGCCTGCTTTTCGCACCGGTCTTCAGCGCAATCGACACGGCGCTCGCCGTTGCGATCGCATCGGCGTCGGTCGCGTTTTTGGACGGCACGTTCTTTACCGACGACGAGTTAGAGACCAAGGAATCGGGAGCAAAGCGCGGGCGCGCGATGGGCCATCAACCGGTCGGCGGCAGCGACGGAACGCTGGCACAACTCCAAGACACGCGCGCGCGCATCGTCTTCACCCATCTCAACAACTCCAACCCGATGCTCGACTCGAGATCAGAGGCGCACGCGGCCGTGCTCGTCTCGGGCGCCGAAATCGCCTACGACGGGATGCAGCTAACGCTCTAGTCGAAGAGTATCGATCATGATCATGCTGGCCGGCTGGTTGCTTCCGGCCCTTATAATGGTCGTCGAGCCCGCATGGACGCAGTTCCGGATGGGACCGCAAAATAATGCCGTGCTCGCCGGAACGCTCCAAACCACTTGGCGGATCGAAACGGGCGGTCAAATCTCAGCGAGCCCGACGATCGTCGACGGCACCCTCTACATCGGAAACAACAGCGGCGCGCTCTACGCCCTCGACGCCGGCAGCGGTGAGATTCTTTGGAAGGCGCACGTTACCAATCCGCTAATGAGCGCGCCGCTCGTATACGGCGACGTCGTCATCGTCGGCGAAGGCGACCCAACGAGCCGAACCTCGTCGCCGTCCGAACCAGTGAGTGTAGGGCAGGGTCCGAGCGCGCTCATCGCCTTCGATCGCGCGAATGGAAATATCCGGTGGCAAGTCCCGTTGAGCGGATCGGCGATGCCGACCCCGGCGATCATCGACGGAGTTCTCGTGAACCACGACGGCGCCGGATGGATCAACGGCATCGATCCGCTGACCGGCGCGAGGCGGTACTCCCGCTGGATTGGGTCGATGGCTTCGATGACGGCAGCATTGCCGGTCGGCGACGGCGACTTCGTCACCACCGGGGTTGGCAAGAATGCCGTTTGGCGGCTTCACGCCGACGGTGGATCGACCGTCTGGCAGACGCCCTTTTCAAGAGGCGCGTCGGGAATCGGCGATTGCCCACCGGTCAGCGACGGCAATCGCGTCTACTGCGATTATGTTTCACCCGTCTGGCCCGATATGGTTACCGTCATCGGCGACCTCGCGGTGGAGCGTGTCTACGCGCTTCGCGTCGGCGACGGCGCGTTGATCTGGGATACGGCGCTGGAGACCGGGGCCTTGCCGGAACGCAACGAAGCAGCAGTCCCGCTCTTCGCCGACGGAAAGCTCTATTTGGGCAGCGCGATCGCGCCGTACGTTCACGCGCTCGACGCTGCCAGCGGCGCACTCGTCTGGGAGGCTCCGACGCGCGGCGCCGTCAAGGGCGGCATCGTCGACGTCGACGGTGTCGTCTACTTCGGCGATCTCGGCGGGTATTTGTGGGCCTTCGACGCGAAGACCGGGCGCATGGTTGGTGACAAGTTAATGCACACGCCGTTCAACGTCGGCTCGCCCATCGTCGACGGCGCGACGCTCATCATCGGCAGCGACTCGGGAAGCGTGATCGCCGTACCGCTCGCGGCGATCCGATCGAGCCATGATTCGTAGCGGCATCATCCCGCCAGCTCTCACGGTGGCGTTCACGCTCGTCGCGGCGGTGACGCTCACCGGCGCGGCGTCGCCGCAGAGAATCGGCGAGAGCGATTACCAGCGGCTCGTCTCAATCGGAGCGCCGGCGAGCGCGCCCGACGGCAAGCACGCCGTCATCGTCGTTACGCGGATCGAATGGGACGAAGACAAGCGCGCGCACGATCTCGTGCTCGTCGATTTGACTAGCGGGTCGCAGTCGACGCTGCTGACGCATCGGTCGGGGCTCTCCGACCCAGCCTTCTCACCGGACGGCTCGCAAATCGCGTTTCTCGCCGACGACGGCACCGGCAAGGACTCGCATGCGCAGATCTTCGTCATACCCGCAGATGGCGGCACCGAACGGGCTGTGACCCACGGTAAGGTCGACGTCGAACAGTTCGCTTGGCGGCGCGACGGCCACGCGTTGGCCTACGCCGCAGAGGATCCCGAAACGCAACGCACCGGTTCCGATCGTTTCCGCGACAGCTTCATCTTCACGACCGAGCCGATCGTCGCACACGAGCTGCCGCGTCCGGTTCATCTCTTCACGGTCTCGCTCGACGACGGCACGACCACCCAAATAACCGCGGGAACGCCGAGCGTCGCGACCGGAGAAGCCGAATCGACGCTCTCGTGGTCGCCCGACGGAAAGACCATCGCGTTCACGCTCGTACCGAATGCGATTCTCAACGACGAGAGCTACTCGAGGATCGCGCTCGTCGACGTGACGACTCGGACGGTGCGAACGATCACGGGCGCCACCGCGTGGGAAGGCGATCCAAAGTTCTCGCCCGACGGGACGCACATCGCCTACTCCTGCGCGAAGGGCGACAACCAAATCAATCTCACCCAGATCTGCGTCACGACGCCGGCCGGGGGACGAGGCGTCAACGTCTCGGCGCAGATCGATCGCCCCATCGCTGAGGCCGCTTGGGCCGCGGATTCGTCGAGCCTCTACGCGATTGCACCGGATCGCGCGACCGTGGCGCTCTATCTCGTTCCGCTTAACGGCACGCCGCAGCGCCTCGACACCAATGGTATCGTGATCGGTTCTTCTATAGCCGATGCCATAGCGGAGAACGGCACCATCGTCTTCGTCGGCTCGACGACGAAGCAGCCCTCGGAGCTGTTCCTACGCGCGCCCGACGGTGCGACGACGAAGCTCACGAGCTTCAACGCGGCCGTCGCGAGTCTCGACCTCGCCGAGGCGCAGCGCATCACGTTCCCGACGACGACCGGCACGCAGGCCGACGGCGTGCTCTACCTTCCGCCCGGCTTTAACGCCGGCAAGCGGTATCCGCTGGTCGTCTACATTCACGGCGGTCCAACCAGCTCGTCGACGCTCTCCTTCAGCTTTTGGGCGCAAGTCATGGCCGCGCGCGGCTGGCTCGTACTCCAACCGAACTACCGCGGGAGCGACGATCTCGGCCTCTCCTATCAGCGCGCCGTGCTCTACGATCTCGAAGAAGGTCCGGGCATAGACGTCATGGCGGCCGTCAAGGCGGTGCGCGCGCGCGGCATCGTCGATTCTTCGCGAATCGCCGTCTGCGGCTGGTCGTATGGCGGCATCATGACGGCTTGGATGATCTCCAGGTACCACATCTGGAGGGCGGCGGTCTCGGGCGCTTCGGTCAACGATTGGATCGCCGATTACGGAACGGCCGACGACAGCCTTTCCGACGTCGACCTTTTCCACGGCTCGCCTTTTATCGGCGCGAACGCCGGCGAGTGGCGCCGGGCCTCGGCGATCAGCTACGTCGCCGACGTCACGACGCCGGTGCTCATTCTCTCCGACGTCGGTGATAATCGCGACAGCTTCGCGACCTCGTCGATGTATTGGCGAGCGCTACGCGACAATCATAAAGATGCGACTCTGCGCGTCTGGCCGGTCGAGGGGCATTTCCCGCACGATCCGGTCCGTTCCGCCGACGTCTATCACTATTGGATCGATTATATAGCCCAGCATTTCGGCGAGTGAGGGCGTCGCATCGGCGGGTGCTCGGGCTCGCCGTGACCTGTGCCTGGACGCTCCTGGCCGCGGCGCCGCTTCCGGTCGTCCGCGAGGACGATTACCAGCGGCTCGTCGCCCTCGATTCTCCGGCGATCGCTCCCGACGGCAAACACGCGGCGCTGATCGTGCGGCGCACGCAGTGGGATGAGGACCGGCGCAGCAGCGAGCTCGCGCTCGTCGATCTAACGAGCGGTGCGGTGCAGACGTTGGTCTCGAATCGCACCGGCCTCGCCGATCCCGCGTTTTCGCCCGACGGTTCGAGCCTCGCATTCTTGGCCGACGACGGTAAGGGGGACGAGGCGCGAACCCAGATCTTCGTCATCTCCGCCGCCGGCGGCAACGCGCTTGCCGTCACGCGCGATCCTGACGGCGTCGATGCATTTGCGTGGCGCCCGGACGGCAACGCGGTTGCCTATACAGCGGCGGATCCGCAAGCACGGAAATCCGGCTCCGACCGTTTCCGCGATAGCTTTCTCTTCACGACCGAACCAATTACCGCGCGCGACGCTCCGCGACCGTTGCATCTCTTCACCGTTTCCCTCGGCGACGCCACGGCGACGCAGCTCACCTTCGGACCGGAGAGCGCCGCAGGCGGCGCGCCGCCTTCGTGGTCTCCCGACGGCAAGACAATCGCGATCACGCTCTGCCGCAACGCGATCTTGAACGATCAAAGCTATTCGCGCGCCGTCCTGGTCGACGTTGAGACGAAGCGCGTTCGCGGGTTGACGGGCCGCTCGATGTGGGAGGCCTACCCGCTCTTCTCACCCGACGGCGCCCACGTCGCCTACGCATATTCGGACGGCGATCCGCAAGTCAGCCTCACGCAGATTTACGTGACGACTCCGGCCGGCGAAATCGGCGCGCCGGTCTCGGCAA
This sequence comes from Candidatus Cybelea sp., assembly GCA_049585055.1. Classification (GTDB taxonomy): domain Bacteria; phylum Vulcanimicrobiota; class Vulcanimicrobiia; order Vulcanimicrobiales; family Vulcanimicrobiaceae; genus Cybelea. The sequence goes on from JBAUYZ010000104.1 coordinate 13,874, forward strand.
AGCTCGACCGGCCGATCGCGGACTTCGTCTGGTCGCGCGATTCCAAGAGCTTGATCGTGACCGCGCCCGACCGCACGACGAACGCGCTCTATCGCGTTACGCTGCAGGGCGATTGGTCGCGCCTCGACGTCGGCGGAATCGTTCCCGGAACGCCGTTGTCGACGACCGGTGGCGCCGAGGCCCCGTCGCTCGGTAACGCCCTCACTGCCGACGGCACGCTGGCCTTTCTCGCGAGCGCGACGACCCAACCGCTCGAGCTCTACAAACACTCGCCCGACGGAGCGACGACGAAGGTCACCGCGTTCAACGACGCAATGACCGAATACTCATGGTCGCCGGCGGAACGCGTAACGTTCCCGACGCGAATGGGCGTGACAGGTGACGGCGTTCTCTATCTTCCGCCCGGGTTCTCACGCTCGCGAACCTATCCGCTCGTCGTCTTCATTCACGGCGGCCCCGACGATCCGTCAATGCTCGAGTTCGATTTCTGGGCGCAAGTGATGGCAGCTCGCGGATGGCTCGTACTGCGCCCCAACTACCGCGGCACGCCGAATCTCGGCCTGAAGTATCAGCGCGCGATCCTTTACGATCCGGAGGACGGCCCCGGCAAGGACATCGTCGCCGCCGTCGATGCGGTGCGCGCGCGCGGGATTGTGGACGAGGCCCGCATCGCCGTCTGCGGCTGGTCCTACGGTGGAATCATGACCGCCTGGCTCATCTCGAAGTATCACTTTTGGCGCGTCGCCGTCTCCGGCGCCTCGGTCAACGATTGGATCACCGATTACGGCACCGCCGACGACAGCCTCGCCGACGTCGATCTGCTGCACGGCTCGCCCTTCGTTGGGAACAACGCGCCGGAGTGGCGACGCGTATCGCCGATCTGGTACGCGCGCGACGTCACCACGCCAGTCCTCATCCTCTCAGACGTCGGCGACAATCGCGATCCGTTCGCGACGTCGTCGATGTACTGGCGCGCGCTACGCGATAATCACAAGGACGCGACCCTGCGCGTCTGGCCGATCAACGGCCACTTCCCAACCGACCCCGTACGAATCGCCGACGTCTTCCACTATTGGATCGGCTTCATCGCCCAGCACTTTTAGAAGACGCAGCGCCGCCGCAGACGCGACGTGGTGGCGAGGGGCGTCTGAGGGAGGAGCGAAGCCAGGATGGCGAGAGCGACGACGAAGCGAGCGGTTTTTTCGCACGATGCGAAAAAACGGGCGTCCCCTCGCCACCACGTCGCGTCTGCGGCGGCGCGTAGGTTAGAACAAACTCCAGAGATACTGGTTGTAAACTTCGTGGTGATACATGACTTCTTGTGCCTTGACGAACGTACCGAGCAGACGCGGGCAACGATCCGCACTAGCCTGCTTGAGATCGGCGTATCGCTGCTTGACGTCGTCGCCGAGCAGCTTACCAGTCCATTCGGATTCGCGGAATGCTGCGAGCGCATCGTAGATGTTGTCGGGCAAGTAGCGATCGGCTTGCCGCAAGTTTTTGAGGTTGCTAGTCGTTCCCTCGAGACCGGTCTTGAAGACGGCGAGCATGACCATGTAGGGGTTGGCATCGGGCGCCACGGAGCGCACTTCGGTGCGCATGCTGCGCTCGTTGCCGATCGGAATTCGAACCATCGAGCCGCGGTCGATCGCCGACGCTTTGAGTTGATTCGGTGCTTCGAAGTGCGGGTCGAGGCGACGGTAGGCGTTGACGCTCGAGTTGAGCATGAGGCAGATGTCTTTGCCGTGCGTGAGGATCCGGTCGACGAACTTCCAGCCGAAGCTGCTGAGCTGTTCGTTACCCTTCGGATCCCAGAAGAGGTTCTTGCCGTTCTTGCTCACCGAGACGTTCGTATGCATGCCGCTGCCGTTCACGCCGATAACCGGTTTCGGTAAGAAGCTCGCGGTCATGCCCATCTTCGTCGCGACCTGACGGCAGATCAGCTTGTAGAGCTGGATCTGGTCGGCCGCGGCGACGACGTCACCGTAGCTGTAGTTGATCTCGAACTGCGAGGGCGCGACCTCCGGATGATCCTTCTCGTTTTGGAAGCCCATCGCGCGCTGAACTTCGGCGACCGTGTCGATGAAGTTGCGCAGCGGGTCGCCAGGTAACGAATGATAGTACCCGCCGGTGTTGACGTATTCGAACGTGCCGGTATCGTGGTAGCGGCGTTCGGAGTCGAGACCTTGGAAGAGAAAGCCTTCGATTTCGTTGGCGGCGTTGAGCGCGTAGCCTTCCTTCGCATAACAGTCGTTGGCGAGCTTCTTGAGCGCCCCGCGAATATCGCCGGCAAAGGGCTTGCCGTCACGGTCGAAGACGTCGCCGAAGACCAGTACCTTTCCCGGACCGAAGATGTCGGCCGGTCCCCAATAGAACGCGCTCCAATCGAGCGTGAGGCGCAAATCGCTCTCCCGCTGGGGCGTGAAGCCGCGAATCGAGGAACCGTCGAAGGTGAGGTTATCGTAGGAGCGCAGCAAGAACTTTTTGTCGTAGTCGAGCATGTGCAGACGCCCCTCGAGGTCGCTGAAAAGCACCGTGAGGGCTTTGATGCGCGGCTCCTCGGCTAGATAGCGCAGACGCTCCTCCGCAAGCGCGCGCAGGGGCACGCGTTCTTGGCGCTGCGACTTGGCACGCAGGTTGAGCTCCTCGAGCTCGGAGTAGGGCAGCATGAGAAAATCGCGCAGCTCGGCGCCGGCAGGCAGGTCCGTCAAATGCATCGTCGCTCGAATCTCCTCTTCTAGTGCGGCGTGGTGTTGCTTGCGACGATTATGCGGTCACCCGTGACCGCCTTTGTACAAATGGGACAAGCGCTTGGGACAAACGTGCGAGGGCCGCCAACAGTTCCGAGCCGTCGCACGTCTATAGCCGTATGAAAGTCGAGCGCGAGGTTGTCGAGGCTGCTCGTTCGGGTGGCGACGCGCTCGACGCCCTGATCGCCGAACTCTGGCCCGAGGCCTATCGGCTAGCATTCGGCATTCTGCGCGACCGCGGGCTCGCCGAAGACGCCGCCCAGGAGGCCTGCGCGACGATCGCCCGGCGCTTGTCCTCGCTGAGGGATGCCGATGCTTTCACGGCGTGGAGCTACAAAATCATGACGAGCCGTGCACTCGATACGGCGCGCCGCCGCCCGCTTGCGCAAAGTCTTGACGAGCTCGGCCGTGCCGGCGTTTGCGTGGAGTACGGCGACTCGCTCGATCTCTACGATGCCCTCGGGTCGTTGGAGCCGCGCCAACGTGCCGCGATTCTACTCCATTACTACGCCGGGTTGAGCAGCTCCGAAATTGCAGCTGCGCTCGGCGTCGCACCGGCAACGGTTCGCTTTCACTTGATGCGCGCTCGTGCGGCGCTGCGCAAAGCGCTTGCGGTGACGGACGTCGCACGTTCGCTTGACGAGGTACTCCCCGATGTTCACTGACGCCCGCATTGCCGCCGCCCTGGAGGCGATGCTGCGGGGAATCGACGTGCCGCCGGTCCCAATCGCCAGAATTCGGGAGCGAATCGCGCAGCCGCCCGCCGAGCAGCGCCGCGCTGCTGGTTTCTTCCTCGCCGCCGCCGCAGCACTGGTGATTGCCGCGAGCGCTCTGCCGGTGGTCGCCCCCGGATTCGCGCAGAGCATCGCGGCGGAAATCAAAGCGATCCTTCGCTGGACGCCACCTCCGCCGCCGCCCGCGTCGATCGATTCGGCAATGCGTTCCCACGTAAGTACCCTTTCGCAAGCCCAGGTGCGCGTCAAGTTCACGATCGTCGCACCGGCCGGGCTGCCGAAGGACGTCGTCTCTGAAACGATCGCAACGACGCCAACCGGCGTCTATTCGAAGGAGAGTCGCTCCTGGAGCGTGGGAAGCCCGTGCGTCTGGTTCACCTACCAGCGACGTGGCGGCCGTTCGTTCACGCTCTTGGCCGACCGCTTCGATCCACGAACGGGTCCGCCGCCAAAATACATGTTTTTGGACGAGGGCAAGGGGCGCGAAATCCTGCTTCGCCGGAATGTCTTCACCTGGCGTAACGGCGATCAGACGATGAGTGCAACCAGCAGCGAGGGACTGACTACGGCTGAGGTCGTTCGCATTCGATCCGCGATGCACGGCATCCCGATCCCCGGCGTGTGGCCTCCCCAAGACGGCAGCCTCGTCAAGCAGTATCGGACGCCCTAGATGTTCAAATGAACTCGCTCCATGAAAGCTTTGCGTGCAATCGCCATCCCGCTGGCAGCGCTGTTCGCCTCGACCCCGGCTCTCGCGGCCGGCTCGCAGACCTGGACGGTCGACCCCGTCCATTCGACCGCACAGTTTACGGCGCGCCACTTCGGAATCGTTCCGGTCATTGGAACGATTCCGATTCTCCGAGCCTCGGTGGAGCTCAATCCGGGCTCGGAGATTCCAGTTGCGGTATCGGCCGCGCTGGATGCTTCGAAGGTCGACACCCACAACGATTCGCGTGACTCCGACTTACGATCGGCGCACTACTTCAACGTCACCGAGACGCCAACGATCAAGTTCGTCAGCACGAAGGTCGCGGGGAGCGATCCGAATCACTTCACGATCGCCGGCGACCTCACGATGCACGGACAGACCCATCCGGTCGTCTTGAACGCGCAAGTCGTCGCCTCCGGCAAGACACCGCGCGGACGGTCGATCGTCGCCTACGCCGCCACCGTCACGATCGATCGCACGCAGTGGGGCATGACCTACGGACCGTTGGTCGTCGGCAACAATATCGACCTCTCGATCAACGCCGAGGCCGACGCCCCGCAAGGAACTTAGGGCCTTAAGAGCTGCGCCGCGACCGGCGCGCTCGCGTGCAGCGCCAACGCATCCGAAGCCGCGCCGAGCGAGGCTTCGTACAAGCCTCCACGCACGATCCATTTTCCTTGCGACGGATCGAAGCCGGCGAGAAGACGCGGATCCGCGACGACGCTCACGCTGCGTGACGCTCCCGGCGGGAGAGTGACGCGAGACCATCCGATTAGCCGCGTTACGGGCGATCCCGCCCCTTGCGTGAGATAGACTTGCGGAGTGTCGGTGCCGGTGCGCGTTCCGGCGTTGGTTACGGTGAAGGTTGCGGTCAGCGTTGTTCCGCCGCTCACGCGAAAGCCTCCATATTGAAAGCTCGTATACGAAAGGCCGTGACCGAAGGCGAAGAGCGGGCGAAGATTCTCGTTGACGAATCGCCGGTAACCAACGTCGCTGCCGTCGGGATAGGTCACCGAAAAGGGATGCAGTGCCTTAGCGGCCTGAAAGCCGCCGGCTCCGGCGGCCTTGACCGCGAGCAGCGCGTCGAGTCCCGGTAGATCGGGATGAACGAGCTGGGTTTGGCCCGATGGGAAGGTTATCGGCAGCCGGCCGGTCGCGTCGACGTTTCCGAAGAGCACGCCCGCGATCGCGTCGCCGCCGCGCTCTCCCGGATACCATGCTTCCACGACGGCGTTTACGCGTTCGAGCCAGGGCATCGTCACCGGATTGCCCGTTTCGAGGACGACGACGGTGCGTGGATTCGCGGCGGCGACGGCTGCGATCAGCGCGTCCTGACCGTCGGGCAGCGTGAGATCGGGCGCGTCGGTGCCCTCGGAGGCCCACTGCGTCGCGAAGACGATTGCAACGTCGGCATCCTTCGCAAGCGCCGCGGCTTCGCCGGGATAGCGGCCGTCGCTAAAGCTCACCGCGCTATGCGGCGCGATTGCTCGAATGGCGAGCAGCGGCGGCGATCGATCGAAGAAAACCAAGGGAGCACCCTCATCGCCGAGCGGCACGACGACGGCGTGGCCGACCGGCGATACTTGCGAAGAACCGCCGCCCGATAGAACGCCCGCGTCGGCATAACCACCGATGACGGCGATGCGCCGCAGCGAGCGCGCGAACGGCAGTATCCCATCGTTTTTCAGCAAGACGGTCCCGCGCTCCGCGGCCTCCAGGGCGACCATCGCATGCGCCGGATAGTCGATCGGCAATAGCTGCGGCGGAACGTCGAAGAGGCCGATGGAGAGCATCGACCGCAAGATACGACGGTTCATATCGAGCAGCCGATCCTGCGCAATCGCGCCGAATGTAAAGAAAGCCTTCCCGCTGATTGCGCGGTCGAACTCCGCGGCGGATTCCTGATCGAGCCCGTTCGTCGCGGCATCGATTCCATGAACTGCTCCCCAATCCGACATCACCCAGCCAGAAAAGGCCCAATCGCTCTTGAGAATCTTGTTCAAGAGATGGTCGTTCTCGCAGGCGTGGACGGCGTTCACGCGATTGTATGCGCACATCACCGCGCCGGGATGCCCGCGCTCGAGGGCGATCTCGAAAGCGAGCAGGTCGCTCTCTCGCATTGCGGCTTCGCCGATATCCGCGGAGAGCCCCAGCCTCCCGGTCTCCTGATCGTTGAGCGCGTAGTGCTTCACGGATGCAACGACGTGCTGATCCTGAACGCCGCAGATGACGGCGCCGGCGAGCGTCCCGGCGAGAAGCGGATCCTCGCCGAAGTATTCGAAGTTGCGCCCGTTGCGCGGGTCGCGCGTGAGATCCAGGCCGGGACCTAAGAGCACGTTGAAGCCTTTGCGCCACGCCTCGTCGCCGATCGTCGCACCGTATTCATACGCGAGTTGCGGATCCCAAGTGGAAGCCAGCGCGAGAGCCGACGGCATAGCCGTTGCGACGTCGCGCCGCCGAACGCCGTTGGGGTTGGCGATGCCGAGTCCGGCATCGGTCTCCTGCAATGCGGGCACACCCAGGCGCGGTACGCCCGGCACGTAGCCGGCCGATCCGATCGCGCCCGTGCGTATGCCGTTGCGAACCGGCGTGCCGGTTTCGCCGCGCACGAGTTGAAGCGACTCCTCCGGCGTCATCGCAGATGCGATTTGCACCGCCTTAGCATTCGCCGCCGAAAAACCAAGGAACGATCCGCAGAGCGCGAGTGCGAGGATCACGCAACAGACTTAATACCTATCCCGAACTCGACCTTCTGCTTGTGGAATTCGAGGAGCGGCCGATTCGAACGTGAAGCCTTGAACATGAACTGCGATTGCCGCTGCCCTCATGGCGCATATTCACCGCAAGTTTTTGCCGAGGCCCAGCGCGTGCTGGGCCGCCGGGCCTTCTTAGCCGGCGCGGCCGCCGCGGGCGCGGCGATGCTCTTCCCGTGGCGCGCTCGAGCGGCAGGCGTGATGGTGATCAAGTCGGCGCGTCTCTTCGACGGTCATACGATGCACGAGCCGGGCGTGCTGGTCGTCAGCGGCGATCGCATCGTTTCGATGTCGGCGGGAGACGCGGGCGCCGGCGCGGCGGTCGTAGAGTTCGGTAATGCCACGATCATGCCGGGGCTCATCGACTGCCACACGCACGTCGCCGATTTCGTCTTGCCTTCGCATTACCTCACGATGATCTTTCCGAAGTACCGCTCGGCCGATAACGTGCCGGAAGCGACAATTTACAGCGTTCGCAACGCGCAACTGATGCTGCGCAACGGCTTTACGACCGTGCGCGACGTCGGCGGCGGCGCCGGCATCGATCTCGCCGTCCGCAATGCGATCGCGGACGGCGCGATCGTCGGGCCGCAAATTTTTGCCGCGGGACAGGCCCTTTCGATCACGGGCGGACACGGCGACTCCAACGACGTGCCGGGGTGGGTCGAGGAGGACCCCAGCGTGCGGGTCGGCGCGATCGCTTACGGTCCGTACGGATTCCGCGAGCTCGTGCGGCAGAACGTGAAGCTGCACGTCGACGTGATCAAGATCCTCGCAACGGGTGGCGTACTCTCGTACGGCGACGTCTGGGACATCCCGCAGTTCAATCTCGACGAAGTCCAAGCGGTCGTCGAAGAGGCGACGAAGTTCCGGCGCAAGGTTGCGGCCCACGCGCACGGCGACGACGGCATCGCGATCGCCGTCAACGGTGGGGTGCACTCCGTCGAACATGGCACCGGCGTCAGCGCGAAGACGCTCGAGATCATGGTGCAGCGAGGAACGTATCTGGTGCCGACGATTTGGGCGCTCGACTCGATCCTGCAGCCCGGTAATCCGAACCACATTCCGGAAAGCTCGGTGCAGAAAGCCGAATACGCCGCGCAGCTTCGCAATGCCGGCATGCACCGCGCCGTCGCCTCGAACGTCAAAATCGCCTACGGCACCGATGCCGGCGTCTTTCCGCATAGCCAGAACAATAGGGACTTCGCGCTCATGGTCGGTCTCGGAATGCGGCCGATCGACGTGCTGCGCTCGGCGACCGCTAATGCCGCCGAACTGATCGGTACGAGCGACCGCGGCGTTCTAGCACCCGGTAAACGTGCCGACGTCGTCGTCTTCAACGGCGATCCGAGCCGCGATATCACGCTGATGGAACGCGCACCGGCCATGATCGTTCTCGGCGGTCAAAAGGTCGATACGGCAACTCTTCCGAGCTAACGGAATGAAAGCACGCCAAGGGCGCTAGAATGGCGTCAGTTACGATTCCAGTTCTCGAAACCGCGCGTCTGCGTTTGCGCGGACATCGCTACGACGATCTGTCGCACGCTCTTGCGATGTGGTCCGATCCGAACGTAACCAGATTCATTAGCGGGCGGCCTTCGACCGAGCAGCAAACCTGGGCGCGGCTGCTCGCATATATCGGGCACTGGGAGGTTATGGGCTTCGGATACTGGGTGATCGAGGAGAGAGTCTCCAACGACTTCGTCGGCGAGGTTGGCTTCGCAGACTTCAAGCGCGACGTAGCCCCTTCGATCAAAGGAAAGCCGGAACTAGGATTCGCGCTAGCCTCTCGTTTTCACGGGAAAGGATATGCGACGGAGTCCGTGCGCGCCGCCCTCCCATGGGCCGATGCGCATCTTCCGTACCCGAGCAGCGTGTGCATGGTGAATCCGCAGAACCTCGCATCGCTGCGCGTCGTCAGGAAATGCGGCTATGAAATCCTCGAGCAGAGCCACTATCACGATCAACCGGTGCTCTTCCTCTCCCGCCCGAATGGCGGAAAAGCACTCGCTGAAGACTAAAACGGAATCTCGTCTTCGAGCTCGTCGCCAAAGGCTTCACC
>JBAUYZ010000105.1:0-35789 GCA_049585055.1 Candidatus Cybelea sp.
CGCGCCGCTACCACGATCAAGAGCGCGCCGCTGCGGTGCGCGAGTTTCGCGAGCCGGTCCCAGACTGCATCGCGCAACGCAACGACCGGCATGAGAATCAACCGGCAGATGCGCGCACGCAGAAGAATGTCGGCGGCCCGCGCCGTCGCCAACGCCTTCCGGACCGGAACCACCAAGACGCGGTCGAGCGAGGCGCCCGCTTCGGCAAACGCCGGCGGGTAGAAGGCGCCGTCGTCGAGGATCGCGACCAAGCCGCGGCGCGTCATGCGGGCGGCGATGCCGGCCGCAAGGCTCCAGCCTCCGCTCAGCCCTTCGAGCGTCGCCACGGCACCGGCCGGGAAACCGCCCTCGAGCAAGCGGTCGAGCTCCGGAATGGCGGTAGCGATGAGCCCTTCAGCTGGGATGGCCGGAAGCTTTGCGCTTAGGCGGGCCCTGAGGAGCTCGAACCGCTCCCTCTTCGATTCCGTGCCTGTATCACTGCGCTCAGGATGACAGGGCTCAATCGCCGCCGGCACCGCCATGGGAGATTCATGCTAATCGAACATATGTTCGATGTCAATGGCCCTTGAAATCTATTTTTTGGGGGATCTGGTCAGTATGGTCAGATTTTGATTATCCTAGGCGCGTGAAGCCCGAATGGCAGGTTCAGGGCACGACAGTCGGCTACGAGTTGCTCGACGTCGAACATCGTATCATCCTCCGGCGCTACGATTCGCAACGAAGAGCGCCGGGCCTTGCCTTACTTTACAAGTGCTCGCGGCCGTGGGGCGCGGCGAGGTCCATGATCGGGCCGATCGGCACGATTCGTGTCGGATTAATGTCGTCGTGCGTCATGTAATAGTGGCGCTTGATTTGATCGAAGTCGACCGTGTCGGCGATGCCGTCGATCTGGTAGAGATCGCGAAGATAACCGTAGAGATTCGGATAATCGACGATGCGGCGGAGATTGCACTTAAAGTGCCCGTAGTAGACCGGATCGAAGCGCACGAGCGTCACGAAGAATCGCCAGTCGGTCTCCAGCGGTTGCGCGCCGAGAAGATAACGCCGATACGCTAGCCGTTCCTCCATCGCGTCGATGGCGGTAAAGACTCCGTACGCGGCTTTTTGGTAAGCGGCTTGCGATGTGGCGAAGCCTGCCCGATAGACGCCGTTGTTGAAGTCTTCGTACAGAAAATCGTTGAGCTCGTCGATCTGCGCGCGCAGCTCGAGCGGGTAGAGGTCGAGCGCCGGATTGACGGCGACGCTATCGAACTCCGTTTCGAACATGCGCATGATGTCGTCGTCGGAGTTGCTGACGATGCGCCGGTGGTGCTTGTCCCAGAGGATCGGCACCGTGACGCGCCCGCGATAATCGGGCTCGGTCGCGAAATAGGCCTCGCTCAGGAATGCCCAGCCGTTCACCGGATCGGGCTCGCGCGGCATGAATCGCCAGCCTCGCTCGTCGCGAATCGGATCGACGACGGTCATTCCGACCACGTCCTCCAAACCTTTGAGCTTGCGCACGATGACGGTGCGAGAAGCCCACGGACAGGCGAGCGAGACGTAGAGGTGATAACGGCCCGCTTGAACCGGGTAATGCGAGCCTGCGTCGGCCTTGACCCAGTCGCGAAACGTGTCTTCTTGGCGTTTGAAGGCACCGTCGGCGCTCTGCTCGTCGGGAAACTGCGCTTTGATCGTCATGAGGACTTTGTACCCGCTACCGCGGAGGGTCTAAATATATGAGCCCGCCGCGTTCGAGAATCGGCCGGCCGGCGCCGCTCAGAATGAAGGCCGCGAAGGCTTGCGCGGCGGTTGGATGCGGGGCGTTTTTCATCGTCGCCAAAGTGTAGGTAATGCGGTCGGTCATCGAGGCGGCGCCCGGAAGCGGAAGAAAACGGTAACTCCGCGCAACCGCCTCCGTACGATAGAAGAATCCGACGTCGGCTTGACCGGTATCGATGCGCGCCAACAGGTCTTCTTCCGGAAAGATCTGCGCGGGATTCTCGTCGTCGCCGAGCAGACGCCGCTCGCCGTCGCTTCCGAGCCACAGCCTCACAGCCTCAACCGTGTACTCGCCTTTTGGATCGAGCTTGGGGTCGGTTCGGCCGATCTTGATACCCGGCGTCTCGAGTGCACTCTCTAGGGAACGCTTACCGGCGGCAACACTTTCGAAGAGCGGCGCATATCGCGAGCTGGGCGCCCACGATACTCCCAGGCTCGTGCCGGCAAACGTCGTCGCGGAAGCGACGCGATCGCCGAGTTGCGCGATCAGTTTGGGATTGACGCTGATAAAAACGTCGGGCGAACGAATGCCGCCCAGAATCAGGTTCGCGAGTTCCTTGCTGCCGCCCGGCTCACCCTGAAAGTCGATGCCGCGCTCGCGCAGCGCGCTCTTGACGGGTCCCTCCATCGGCGTGACGAGCGAACCGGCATAGAGCACGGTCACGACCTGCAGCCCGGCGCTCGACGCGGAGGTCCGCAGCGAGAGTGAGAGTGCTACTCCGAAGACGAGGGCGCAAAGTCGAGCGAGGCCGAGTTGATGCAGTAGCGTGTTCCTTCAGGGCCGGGGCCATCGTCGAAGACGTGACCGAGGTGCGAATCGCAGCGCTTGCACCGTACTTCGGTGCGATGCATGCCGTGGCTGTAGTCGTCGAGGAGCCGGACGTTCTCCTGTTCCTCGGGATGAGTGAAGCTCGGCCAGCCGCAATGCGACTCGAACTTCGCGCCGGCCGCAAAGAGCGGATGACCGCAAGCGCCGCAGCGATACATACCGTCGGCGTTGACCTGCAAGAGCGAGCCGGAGAAGGGCGCCTCGGTGCCGGCCTCGCGCAGAACGTGGTAACGCTGTGGCCCGAGCAGGCTCTTCCACTCTTCTTCGGACTTCTGGACATGCGGGGTGACGTCGTGCTTCATCTTCGCTCCTCACGGCCCATAACGTGCGAAGGCGCCAAAGCGATGCGGCGAACAATAGGGTGGTATGAAGCTTCTGCTCGAAATTCTGCTCTCGATCGTGCTGCACCCGATTGCCATGATCCTCATGTGGATCAATCTTCTCGCGCGCGGCGATCTCACGACGTTGCAAAAGTTTATCTGGTTCGTCGTGAGCATCATCTGGGGGCTCGGCCCGATTCTTTACATTCTGGTAGCAGAAGGCTCGCTGTGGTAGCGAGCCTTCTGCGGATCTCTTCGCGGAGCTAGGGTCGCGGAGGCGCGTGCACCGAGCCGCTCACCGGGGCATGCCCACCGCCCGCGGGAGCGTGCATGCCGCCCGATACCGGGGCGCGCACGCCTCCGTACGGCGGCGCGTTGATCCGTCCGCTGCGATAACCCGGGCCCGGTGGCCGGTAGTAGCCGCCACCTCGGTAACCGCAACAGTAGCCGTATCCGCCGTAGTATCCGGGATAGCCCCCGTATCCCCAGTAACCCGGGTAACCCCAATAGCCGGGCCAACCCCAGCCCCAGCCCCAGCCCCAGTTGATGCCGAGGCTCAAGCCCCAGGGACTCCCGTAGCCATACCCGCCGTTGGGATAGTAGCCGCCACCGTCACCATAGCCGTAGTCGCCACCGTAGCCGCCGCCGTACCCGTAGCCACCGGATCCGTAGCCACCGGATCCGTATGCCGGGTTGCCGTCGGCGCCGTAATACGGCGAATAAGGGGAATAGGCGACGTCAACGCGATTGGCTTGATACGTCGGACCATCGGCGTTGCCGTAGATCGTGACGCGCATCCCCTCGAGCAGCTTGATGCCGGTCGGGTTGATGATCGTTCCTTGGTGCAGTGTGACGTGGTCGGTGTAACCCTTGTCGTCGTGCATGTAGACGACCCACTGCCCGTCAAAGCCGCTGATCGTGCCTTTGATCCCGCCCTGCCGCCCGTAGCTGGGCGCGGGCGGCGGCTGCGCGTACGTCGGCGTCTGTGCCGGATAGTTCCCTTGCTGCTGCGGCGGCGGCTGTTGGGGATAGGGTTCCTGCTGAGCCGAAGTCAGCACCGGCAGCACGAGGCAAGCGGCCGCGCTCAGCGCGGCAATCATGGTTGAGGTGGTCGAGAAGCTTGGCAAACGCATATCCCACCTATTATAGCGCCGCGGTCGCGCCAGAGGGGTTAGAATCCGCGCAAAAACATGCTCTCCCGCTCGATTGACCAAGCAGTCGAGACGATTCCGGAGCTTGACTCCGACGCTACGTCAGGGAGTAGGGTCGTCCCTGGAGAGGAAACGATGAGTACCGAAGTTGCCAAGCTGCGCCGAGTCAAAGAGTTTGCAAGCGAGGCGGGCGTTACCGTCCGCACGCTGCACCTGTACGACCGGCTCGATCTACTCAAACCGGCGGCTCTCAGCGAGTCGGGCTACCGGATGTACGGGCAAGCCGAGCTGGAGCGGCTCGAGCACATCTTGGCGCTGCGCTTCGTCGGATTCAATCTCGACCAAATCAAGGAGCTGCTCGCGGGATCGCACCTCCCGCTTCTCGTCGCCTTGCGCATGCAGCGCGCCGTCGTGGCTCGGCAAAAACGCCGCCTCGAATCGGCGCTGGCCGCAATCGACGAGGCCGAACGCGCGATTTCGCGCGAGGAAACGGTCGATCTCTGGAGCACGCTTCGCACCGTCATGGAGACTTTTAAAATGCAGAACGATTGGGAGTGGACTCAAAAATACTACTCAGAAGAGGCGCTCGAAAAACTCGAAGAACTCCGGCAGAGCATTCCGCAGGAAGCGATCGCGCAAGCCGAGCGCGACTGGAGCACGCTGATTGCCGAAGTCGAAGCGGCCGCCGCCCGTGGGCTCGATCCGTCGAGCGGCGAAGCGCTCGCCCTCGCGCAGCGATGGAGCGCTTTGGTCCGTCAGTTCACGCAAGGCAACGCCGAGATCCAACGCGGTCTGAACCGGCTCTGGTCGGAACCAACGCACTGGCCGAGCGACTTCAAACGCCCGTGGAGTGACGCCGCCGACGCGTTCATCAAGGCAGTGATGAACTGCAAGGAATAACGTAGGCGGGCTTTTAGGAAATGGAGCCGTCGACCGGGATTGAACCGGTGCTCTTCGCCTTACCAAGGCGGTGCTTTACCACTAAGCTACGACGGCACTTCGAGACTAGGTCGGGTTACTCCGTCGGTGGCTTTCGCCCCTACCGCAAGCTCCCGAATCCCAACGACATTCACGAGCCCTAAGGTCAGCAACACCGCACACGAAAAGTGTGCGAGGCGGTAAGGCGCCGCCTGCGCGCGAATGAATGCGGCATGTGCACAGGCTGTATCGGCGATATCTTTGGATTGGATTCTTTTTATCGCTCCGAAATGACGCGTGGCGGATTTCTCGCCGCTTCGGCGGCCGCGGCGGGAATCGTTGCCGCAGTGGGAGCCGGCGGAAGGGCGTTTGCGGCGACCGAAGAGCCGCCGAATGTTTTTTACGGCGGAACGATCGTCACCATGGACGATGCAATGCCGAGCGCGCAAGCCGTCGCGATCTCCGGCAATACAATTCTTGCGGTCGGAGATCGCGAACACGTGCTGCGCGTCGCGGGAACGCGCGCGCGCTCGGTAAACCTCGACGGCCGAACGCTGATGCCGGGGCTGATCGACCCGCATCAGCATCCGATCCCAGGCGGCATCATGCTCACGCAAACGATGAACGCCGGTTATGATACCTACAAGACGAAAGCCGACCTGCTCGGCGCGCTGAAGGCCAAAGCCGCACAGCTTGCTTCCGGTGCGTGGATCTATGCATCGTACTACGACAACATTTTGCAGGGCGGCGATTTAACGATGGCCGAGCTCGACGGGGTATCGACCGAGCATCCGATTTTCGTCTATTACATCAGCATGCACTCCGCGACGGCCAACTCGGCGGCTTTTAAGCTCGCCGGCGTGACCGCGTCGACCGGAGATCTGCCTGGCGGCGGACACTTCGGTAAGGATGCGAGCGGCAATCTCAATGGCATGATCTTCGAACCGCCCGCGCTCGTGAAGTTCATGGTCGGGATGCCGAAGCTCACGATGGAACTCGTCGCCGGCTCCGTGACGAAGTTTCTCTATCAGAGTGCGGCGCTCGGGATTACGATGGTTCACGAGGCCGGCGCATACGCGCCCACGCCCGGTGCGCTGGAAGGTTATAAAGCCGTGATGACGAGCGCGCCCGTACGATACAGCGCGAGCCCGGCGGTCGAGTTCCTCGACGTCGCGAATCAATTCGTCGCCGCATACGGCAAACCGGGCGCGAAGGCGTTGGAGATTCCCGGTACTTTGCTCTCGTTCTACGCGGTGAAGATCGTCTCCGATGGATCGCCCCAACAGGAGACCGCGTTTCAGCTGCAGCCGTATCTCAACAGCACTTCGACCGGCCAACCAAACTACGCCGCCGACGAACTCAACGCGCTCGTGCTCAAGGTCAAGCAGAGCGGATGGCCCTCCTCGATTCATTGCAACGGCGACGCCTCTCTAGAGCGTGCGCTCGACGCGATCGAGGCGGCATACGGTCCCGCGATGCCGCCGGAGGGCATCAATCGGATCGAGCACTGCACGCTTGCGAGTTCGGATCAAATCGCGCGGATGAAACGAATGGGCGTGCAGCCGAGCCATCTCATGAACAACCTCTACTACTATGGTGCCGCCTACCGCGACACGATCTTCGGCGCCCCGCGAGCCGAGCGTTTCAATCCGGCGGGCGACTTTCTCGCGGCGGGGATTCCGTTCTCGATCCACAGCGATTGCCCGTGCTCGCCCATCGCACCGCTGCGCGAGATCTCGACCGCGGTCACGCGAATCTGCCAGACCGACGGTTCCGTGATCGGCGAAAACGAGCGAGTGCCGATCGAAGCCGCGCTCAAAGGCATGACGACCGTCGCCGCGGCGCAGTGCGGACTCGGCGAGAAAGCGGGATCGCTCACCGCGGGCAAGTACGCCGATCTCGTCTTGCTCGAGAGCAACCCGCTAACGCTCGACCCCGCCAAGCTCGGCGAAATCAAGATCTCCGAAACGTGGGTGAACGGCAAGAAGGTCGTGATTCCGGCCGGTTAAGCAGCCAAGGTTACCCCGGCTTGCAGCGCGAATTGTGCGGCCGACAGGAGGTTTCCCTAATGCTTCGTTCTTCTACAATACTACGCCGGATCGGGATCGTCGTTGCCGCCAGTGCGGTGCTCGGCGTTACCACACTTCCGGTAGCGGCACAGATGCGTCAGCAGATGGCCGACAAGATGGCGACCAGCGCCGCAAATTCCCTCGTGACCAAGATCAACGGTGAGAGCTGCTCCGATTTCGCCAGTACGATGGCGCAGATGAAACATAAACCGGGCGCGACGCCCAGCCCGATGTCCGCAAAGCTCAAAGGCAACACCCAAGCGCGAACGGACTTCGTGAACATCGTCGCCGGACCGTTGCTCAATAAAATGATCGACTGCAACATGATGCCGGGAGGAATGTAGATGCGGCGCACGGTCTTAGCCGCGCTACTGGCGCTCGTCCCTGCGATCGCCGCGGCAGCTGCCATCGCCCCCTCGACGATCCTCGCGAATCCGGCGTCCTACGACGGTAAGAGCGTTACGGTCACGGGTAAAGTCACGCACTTTCAGACGTCGAGCACGCCGATGGGTACCGTTGCCGGTTTTCAACTCTGCGATTCGAAGTGCGTCGTGGTTATCGACAAGACGAATCAGTCGCACAGCGACGGTGCGAGCGCAACGATCACGGGTATGTTTCACGTCACTTTCAAAGGCCCGCGCAAGACCTTCAACAACGCGATCGTCGTCGGACGATAGCGCGAACTAGCGGCTGGGAAGAGCGCTGACGGCAACCCCGAAGAGCTCCTCCCCGCCGAAGCGCGTGAGTTTGCTGGTGTAATAGCCGCCGCCCGGGTAGTTCCAGAATCCGATCTTGTTAACGTTCTTCTGATCTCCGAAGGGCATGATCAAGGTGCCCTGATCTAGCGAAAACTCGACGCCTTCGGGTGCCTGGCGCGTCGGGCCGTCGAGCGTTGTGGTGCCGACGAGCACGGCGACCTTCTTCCTGTGCAGGATTTGAAGGCGGTAAATCACGCCGGGAGATTGATAGTCGGCGATGGCTAAATCCGCGCCGTCCCACTTCACGTCTCCAGGTAGGCCGACCGTACCTTTGACGGAAACGCGTTCGAAATGCGCGCCGCCGCGGGCGAGCTCGGAGAGCCGCAAGTGGTCGCCATCGTGCAGATGGTAGCCGTCAACGAAGAGGTTGCCACTTGCGTCGTAGGCGCACGCGAACGGATATTCGAGCTCCGGGCTATATGCCTGCGGTGATCCGCTCCCTGAAGGGTAAATCACGATGCCGGGCGGCGAGGGATTGACGACCGCAAGACTTCCGCTTATTCGATCGACCGAGCAGCTGCGAGGCTCGCCATAAGCATCGTTGAGCGTTGCAATCGGCGTCGTGCCGCCGTGCGCGTACTCGATCACCTGGTTGGATCCCCCGCCGAAGTTCATCACCCAGATGTTGCCCTCTGCATCGCTGCAGAGGCCGAGCGGATACTGATTGTCGTCGATGCTCTGCACGAGCGGGCCGGCCGGATAGGTGAAGACCAGGATCTTCCCCGCCTTCCAATCGGTTACGTAGAGCAGCTCGTTGCCCGAGCTCGATGCGGGACGAACCTCGGCCGCGCCGCCGGGAACCGGCTGCGGCGAGCCGCACGCTGCGAGCATAACTATGACAGCGCCGGCGCAGAGCAAATATCGCGCCACGTTTGCGCGCTTCGACGCGGTCGACGATATTAACTAGCGATGGAGCGGGCGGCGGGAATCGAACCCGCGACTCTTGCTTGGAAGGCAAGGGCATTACCACTATGCAACGCCCGCGACTCACTCGGCGACCTCTCTACCGCGAACGGCCGCGCAACCCCTACGGCGCGCGTCGAACCGGCGCCAAGGCTTCCTAGGGAACGTAGTTGTTCGTATCGACGGCGCTCGAAGGCTGATTGAGCCCATTTGAGGCACCCAGGGTCGCGATGGGAGAGCCGATCGGATAGCTGACGATTTGGACGTCGCGCGCGCCCAGATCCGTCACGTAGGCGCGGTTGTTGCTTCGGTTGATCGTCACGTGGAACGGATCGTAGTAGCCCGAACCCACCGTATGCGCGATGGAATGGTACGGCGGTGCGATGAGGTCGACGGTGGCCGAAAGCTGATCGCAGACGACGAGGTTCTTCTCCCTGTCGATCACCATCCCGCCGATAAACCCGAGCGGAAGCGTGAGGTCTATTCCGTGGCAATCCCGCAGACCGCGCCGGTACTCCTTGATATATCCGAGCGAGCCCGAGTTATACCCGACGAAGACGTGCCCGCGCTGGTCGACGGCAACGCTTTCCACCGCACCGCCGGGCGAGCAATGGGCGATGACCTTGTTCGCTCCCTGCGCGTACTCGTTGACGAAACCGTTGTCCTCGGGATAGGCGTAGTCGGCTTCGTAAACGTTGCCTGCGGAATCGGTCGTAACGCCGACCGGATCGACCATACCCGCGTTATACGTAAACGTCAGGTTCGTCGAGGTGTACTGCGTGATATCCGTGTTCGCGTAGTTGGCAACGTAGAGGCCATTGAGATCAAACCAGTTGCCGTCGGGAGCGCCGATCCCATTGGTAATGGTGCCTCCGTCCCTCCATCGATTGTTCCTGAGGATCTCGACGGCATTGCTGCCGAAATCATCGACGAACAGGTCGCCGCCCGAGGCAGGCATCGCGCGACCGCTCGATGCCGACTCTAACCGCATGAGCGTCCAGACTTTCGGCGCGGCGCCAGATCTCGCAACGTCGGCGAGCGAGTAGCTCGTGCCAATCCCCGGGATCGCGGAATCACTTCCGCGCGTTTGCCCGCTCGAACACGCAACGAGAAGAGCGCCGGCGATGAGAAAAGCCGCGCCGGCTAAGGATGACAACGTCTTTTCCACGAGATTAGCTCCTGCAAGCATCGCGATGGAAAGCCAATTTGGGCAGGGCTGGATTTGAACCAGCGTAGCGCCTTCGCGCGCCAGATTTACAGTCTGGTGCCATTAACCACTCGGCCACCTACCCGCACCGTCGGCTTTTCCCATTGTTCTGTGGGGGCTCAGCAGGGTACGATAGGAGGGCTACGGGCTCCTCGGCTCGGTGATTCCGGTCACCCGCTAAACTGCTCCTCATCGACTTCTCATGTGACCCCCTGTCCGGGTAGCCTACCATGGAAGCCATAGCAAACTCGCCTACGACCCTTTGGAGTGCCCTGGATGGCTCGCTCAGCGACTCTCGCGGTTGCCGCCCTCATCGGTCTTCTCCTCGCCGGCTGTACCGGGGGTAGCTTCGGTCAGGCCGGACTCTCGCTGCCCGCCGCAACGAGCGACGGCGTGCAGACCGTAAGCGACGCCGCCGATGCCCTCGACGGCCATCGGACGTCGGGTTCCGCGAATGCCAAGTCCGCGATTGCCGTTACCGATGCCCTTGGCTCGTTCGTCCGCGAAATCAGCGCCGACCAGCAAGCGCTCGCACGAGCAGGCATTCGTCGGACGGCCCTTCCCACGATCCACTCCATTCGAGAGTACACCGTCGAGGTAAACGGCCGGCGTGTCGCTGCCGGGTCCGAGCTCGTCGCGCGTCCCGCCCTGGGCCAGTATTGCCAAAGCTCGGCGGGTTACACGGTGAGCGGGATTCCGTCGCTCGACGAAACCTTCGGCTGGCAGAACGGCGCAACCGGGGGCACCCGGACGGCCGACGCGCGCGGCGGTGCGACCTGGTCGGCAAATGCCAGCGGCGCCATCGTTCAGGGCGCGATCGGTACCCTCTCCGTCGTGCGCGCAAGCGCGAGCGCGGCTTGCTCGACCAGCTCGCCGGCCTTCGTCCTGCGGGGCGGCACGGCGGCGAACGCCTTCTCTCTTCCGCTGTCAATGGCGTTCCATCGCGGCGATCTGATCAACCTCAGCGTCGTGAACGGCAAGTTCGGCAGCGGCGAATCCCTCGAGGTCACGACGCAGCCGAACGGCCGGCACACCGTGATCCACGGCATCGTCGCGAACGGAGGTTCGCAACTCGCGACCTTCCGCACGAACGCCTCGGGCTACGGCACGTTGACGATCACGAGCACCGGCGCACAATACGTCATCGCCGACTGGGTCGTCGTCGGAACCTAACGCTTCAGCCGCAGTTCTTCGGTCTCGGCTTTAGCTCGCCCTGATCTCCGGGCGTCGCGATTGCATAGGGAGCGCGCGAGAACGTTACCGCATTGTGTCCGTCGATCGTCGCGCATGCCAAGAGTACGCCCTTGCGCGATAGCCGCACGCCGTTCCACGTCATCCAATCGATATTCTCGACGCCGCCAAGCGGGCGTGAGAGATCGTACATGGTGCCTTCCTGATCGACCGCATCGACGTGCGTCATTTCAACGTTTCATCCAGCGTATTCGGCCACTTCGGATTGTCGCTGCTGTAAAAGGTCGTTTCGGTAATCCATTCGACTGTATTGCCGAAAAGGGTAGCAGGCCGTTGAAAGGGCGTACCGCAGTCGACGCAGCCGGAGTGAAAGGTACGCGGTTGTATCGCGACACCGGTCGTCTCGTCGACGAGCCACAGCGTTGCCTGTTGCCACGCGCGCGGACCCGTGGTCGTGGCTGCGATTCGCACGTAGATCTTATCGCCCGGATGAAGCGGCAGGTTTCTCCAATGCCGTGTAACCCGAACGTTCTTCACGCCCGCCCATTCGATCCAAAAATAGGCCGTCGTTTTATATTTGTGCAGCGGACCGCCGTTATAGCACGGCACGTCCGATTCCGAGCCGGCTTGCAGAATGTCGGTCGACGGATACGTGTACCACTTGCCGCTCTTTCCTCGTGCGTGCGCGCTGAACGTCGCGCTCCACCCGTCGATCGCGATCCACAGCGACGAGCCGTCGGTCGGCTCGTGCCGGTTGTAACAGTTAGTCGTCGGCTTCGCGTAAGGCACGATCCACTCGCCCTCAACCGCACAGAAGCGCCGCGCCGGAACCCGCAACGAAACTTGCCCGGGGGCGAAGAGTACGGGACCGGCCCAATCGGGCTGGTAGACCCGGTGAATCGGCGCCGGCGCCGGCGATGCGCCTGCGGCCCGGGGAGCGGCATCGCACGCCGAAACGGGTGCTGTTGGAGCGGGAATTGGCGCGACGGCATTTCCGTTGCACGCCGTCATCGAAGCGACGAGCACCGCGAAGACCAATTCTCTCATCGTGCCAAGCCCTCCGAGCTGGTTGCGAATTCAAGCATGCTCGGCTTTCGTGCGGAGTGAATTGAGAGCGGCTTAGAGCCGGGCTAGACCCGGATTAAGCGGAAGGCGAAGCGGCAGAGGTTTAGTCGGGCGCCACGCAAGCAACGCGCTTGTTCGATGCCAGAGTAACGTGCTTTCCCGAAACGGTGTTCTTGAGCGCATTCACCGTGACGGCAGCGCTTTTGCTTCCGCTCGAGAGCGTGAGCATTTGCGCGGATGGGTTTTCGGCGTCGATATCGGACTCGACACCGGGGCCTTCGGCAACGCGCACGTGCCCAAGCGTCAGCGACACGGCGCCGAGCGCGTCGGCGGGACACGCCGCCAGCGCTTGTTTGAATCCGATGCTCGAAGGCTGTACCGTCACGCTCGCCGGCGCGGCGGCGGCGCCGAGCGCGGCGAGGAGCGATAGAGCGGCGAACGGTCTCATGTACATCTCCATAACGGCGCAGTGATTTTGCGCGCTGGTGCGAGGGCCCTTTCGCCGGGGTTCGAAGGTACGCGGGTGCTTTTTCTCACGCGAGAACTTCACGAAACGATCGGAAGCGCGGAAATCACCGGAATCCGCAGCACGATCGCGTCGGTACAGCGACTCTTTCCCGAAGCGCACGCCGCCAGGATCGACGTCGCCGGCGGAGTTGCCGCGTTCGCCGGCGCCGATTCGCCCCTCTCGAAGGCCTTCGGGATCGGAACGTTCGGGTCGGTCAGCGCCGACGACGTCGCGTGCGTTTCGGAGTTCTACGAATCTCGTAACGCCGTTGCGCGCATTTTCGTGACGCCGCTCGCCGATCCGGCGCTCGGCGCCACGCTGGCGCAAGCCGGCTACGAGCCCGCGGAATACGACAGCGTCATGGTTGCGGTCGATCCGGAGCGCCACGCGCTTCGCGACGACCGCATCGCCGTCGCGGCCGACGTCGGCTCTTGGGCGCGCGCCTCGGTCGACGGGTTCATGGACCGCGACCGCAACTTGCACGACGATTCGCTCGCGCGGATCGTCGGCTCGGCGCAGGGTGTCATCCCGCTCGAAGCGCGCGAAGACGGCACAATCGTTGCGACGGCCGCGCTGACCGTGCGCGGCGAGTGTGCCTCGCTCATTGCCGGTTCTACGCTGCGCGAGTTTCGTCGCCGCGGTTTGCATCTCGCGCTGATTCGCGACCGTCTCGCGCGCGCGCTCCATGCCGGCGCTCGCATCATCTTTGCGGCCGCGGCGCCGGCGAGTGCGTCGGAGCGCAACTTCCATCGCTGCGGATTCGTGACGCTCTACACGCGCGCGAGGTGGGATCGGCAAACAGTTTAAACACACTGCCATACATGTGGCACAGCGGCATCATAGCATTGATGCATGAATGCAAAGAAGTTTCGCGGCTGGTGCGAAAACGGTTGCGGTAACGCGATTAAAAAAGGCGCAACGAAGTATTGCTCTCTGAGGTGTCAACACGCCGTGCGTCGAGCAGAACGTGTACGACTCTTGGAAAGCGGTCAGTACTCGGCACTTCAAATAACACAGTCTCTGAGAAGGTACCTAATCCAACGATTTGGCGAACGCTGCACAAAATGCGGCTGGGCTGAGCGACGTCCCCTGACGAAAAAGGTCCCGATCGAAGTCGAACACATCGACGGCGATTGGGAAAACTATCGTCTTGAGAATCTGACTTTGCTATGCCCGAACTGCCACGCGCTAACGGCAACATTCCGTGGTCTTAACCGGGGACGAGGCAGGGCTCATCGGCTTGGCGGGCGTGGAAATCCTCTTCCTACGCGCGAACGCACCGATGCAACAGAACCATTCCACCCAAGAGGTTTTTGAGGCGGAGTCGCTGCAACTGCAATTTAACTGACGCCGACGTAGCCAAGCGGTCGAAGGCAGCTGCCTTGTAAGTAGCCCTCAGTAATGAGCACGTGGGTTCGAATCCCGCCGTCGGCTTGCGACTTTTATTATTATGCAAGAAGTAAAACCAAAGTGGCTCAAATCAGGCCTCGTACTCGTCTGCGAGCGCTGTTTTAAAGAGCGCATTCCCGAGGAGGATCCCGAGATTGCCGCGCAGATCGGCGACTTCCACTTGCGCAATTGGTTAAAGGATCGACTGAAAGAGGACGGCCGGTGGGGTCCGATTCGCGCGATTAGCACGAGCTGCATGGACGTCTGCGGGCGGGGCCGCGTGACCGTCTGCATCGAGCCGCAAAACGGTGAAACAACCGTGATGGTCGTCGACCCGGTCGGCGATCGCGAAACGATCTACGACGCGATCGTCAGAGCGCTAGGCTAGCCGCGCTGCTGCGTTTGCCGCAGCGGCGATGGCATGATTGAGAGCCGCCCGAGCAAGAAGCCGAGTCGAGTCGAGCGCCGGCAGCGGCGAGTTTTCATCGCTAATAATCAAAGGAATCTCGGTGCAGCCGAGCACGACCGCTTCGCAGCCTTCCGACTTCATCCGTTCGATCGCGCGCTGAAAATAGGCGACGGCCTCTGGTTTAAAGACGCCGTAAACCAACTCGCGCATGATGATCCGGTTGATTTCATCGCGCTCGTCGGGGGTCGGAAGAACATATTCGATTCCGCGCGCCGCGAGCTTCT
Source organism: Candidatus Cybelea sp. (assembly GCA_049585055.1). Lineage (GTDB taxonomy): Bacteria > Vulcanimicrobiota > Vulcanimicrobiia > Vulcanimicrobiales > Vulcanimicrobiaceae > Cybelea. The sequence continues at coordinate 14,763 of JBAUYZ010000105.1, forward strand.
CCGGGTAGACCTCGCTTTCCACGAGCCAGCGCGTTCCGGTCAGGCCCAGGCGCCGAAAACCGCGCCGAAGCGCCTCATCGGCGACGATCTCGGCGATGTGGAGCCACGGCAGTAGCGATCGCGGTTCGAGGAGCGGCAGCGCTCGGTGGATCGTGTTGTCGGGACAGATGAGAAAATCGGCACCGATCGCCGCGAGCTTGCCCGCGGAATCCAGCATTATTTCGCCCACACCGCGCCAATCGTCGCGCTCCATGCACGCGTTGTACGCGGCGAACGACGGCGAGTGCATCGAAACCTCGGGGTGATCGTATGCGCCGAGCATCTCGGCGCCTTCCGAGCAAATCGTTTCATAGCAAAGTGCGGCGCCCGGTGCGGAGCAGGCGACGATGCCGATGTGGAGTGACTTCTTCACGGTACATCGTCCTTCGGCATCAATAGGTCGTTACCCGAGCGATAGCAACGTAGACAAAGGTGGTATTGCTTTGCCGGCTGCCGCCGCGAATGGAAGCGCCGCCCGGAAGTAGCAGACGCCCGCCAAGGACGACCGCGCCGGTTCCACGCCGGCCTTCAGGCAACGGCGCAGCCTCCGACCAGCGATTCTTGAATGGATCGTAAGAATAATTCGTCGCGAACGACGTGGACATGCCGGCCTGCTCGCCGCCGATTGCAAGTATTCTGGCCTGATACTCGACTACGGCCATCCCGCTGCGGGGTTCGGGCAGAGACGTGTTGTGCGCTGGCGTATCGATCCGGCCGCCGACCGCATAGAGCCGCCCATCGAATGCGACACGCCCCAAGTGATCGCGACCTACGGCAAGCGGCGCGCGCTCCAAGTATTGGTGACAGGGTCGTAGATTAGGTGCATCCCGACGCTGTGCTAGTCTCGACCACCGACGAGGTGGATCTTGCCATTGAGGACGGCCACTGAGATCGAAGCGAGCGGATGTGGCAGTGGAGCGATTGGCGACCATCGATTGCTTACCGAATCGTACACCTCGGCATCCGGCACGGCCGAACTGTTCTGTGCGGCAAATCCCCCGAACGCATAGAGCTTCCCGTCGTACCCGACGGCTCCGACGTGATTCAGACCGCGCGGTAGCGGCGCAACGTCGCGCCACGCTCCTGTAACGTGGGCACCCCACTCGAAGGTTGGATGCAAAACCTGAACGAGCGACTGAGCGACGTCTCCATTTGCGTAGCCGCCGATGACGTAAATGCCGTCGTTGTCGGCAACCACGGCCACCTCGCTACGCGCGACCGGCAACGCGGGTCCGGTCGTCCAACTACCTTGAAGCGCAGCCGGAAGCGGACGTGCCGCGCCGACTAAAGTTAGCGCGGCTACAGCGAAGCACAGTGCTCGTGTCAACGCCCGTCGACTGCGCCGCTACGCGGCGCGCTCAGGATGACACATTTAGAGTTTACTGGAACTCGAACTCGGCTAGGTTCTTCTCGATCTTTCGTTTGACGCGCTGAAGGGCGTTATCGATGGACTTCACGTGACGCCCGAGGTCGCGCGCCATCTCTTGATAGCTCTTGCCTTCCAGGTACGATTCGAGCACCTGGGATTCGAGCTCCGAGAGATTCTGCCGAATCCGCTGGCGGATGTCGTCGGAGACTTCTTGCGTGACGACCAGCTCCTCCGGATCGGAGGTCTTCTGCGATGCCATTACGTCGAGCAGCGTGCGCTCGCTGTCTTCGTCGTAAATCGGCTTGTTCAGCGAGATGTACTGGTTGAGCGGAATGTGCTTCTGCCGGGTCGCGGTCTTGATTGCTGTGATGATCTGCCGCGTGATGCAGAGCTCCGCGAAGGCTCGAAAGCTGGAGAGCTTGTCGGCCTTGAAGTCGCGGACCGCCTTGTAGAGACCGATCATCCCTTCCTGGATGATGTCCTCGCGGTCGGCCCCGATCAGGAAGTAGCTCTTGGCCTTGATGCGGACGAAATTCTTATACTTGTTGAGTAGATACTCCATCGCGAGGTTGTCGCCGGTCTTTGCTATAGCGACCAAGTCCTCGTCGACCCGCTGCTGGTACTCAACTCCCTCCGCGACCGGATGGGCCATTGCCATAATATTCTATCTGCCTCGTGGGTAAGACGAGCCGCATGCGCAGGCCGCAGCCCGTCGGGCGCGGCACGTCGTCGCTAAGTATATAGGAGGGTCCCCCTCCCTCGTCAAGGACGAAGCGAGCACTCGCGTTGCCTTAAGGCCTCGTAAATAAGAATAGCGGCGGCTACCGAGGCATTGAGAGAGGCAACTTTCCCGCGCATCGGCAGTCTAACCAAGTAATCGCATTCTCGCTTGACCAATTGCGAGAGTCCGGTATCTTCCGCCCCGACGACGAGTGCGAGATCGCGATTGAGGTCGGCCTTCGAGAGCTCGACGGCCTCAGGCGAGGGATCGGCGCCGACGACCCAAAGTCCGGCCTTCTTCATCACCCGGATTGCGTCGGCGATGTTAGCGACGCGAGCGATCGGCAGATGGGCGGCCGCACCGGCGGCGGCTTTGCGGACCGTGGCGTTGACGCCGGCGGACCGGCGCGAAGGCAGCACCGCACCCGCAGCGCCGGCGGCTTCGGCCGTGCGAAGAATCGCGCCGACGTTGTGCGGATCGCTCAAATGGTCGAGCACCACGATGAGCCGTGGTGCGTTCCCGCGACGCGCAAGTAGATCGTGCAGCGATGCGTACGCGAACGGCGGCGCGATCGCGACAACGCCTTGATGCGCGCGAAACGGTAATCGCTCGAAGAATGCGCGGTGTTCGAAACGCACTGTAAGGTTCCGATCTTTCGCCTGCGCGAGCATCGACCGAAGCGCCGCGTCCTTCGAACGATCGACGGCTACGTGAATCACTCGCAGCGCCTCGCCGGCCGTCAGCGCTTCGCCGACGGCATGAATGCCATAGATGACATCGTCGAAGTCGAGATTGCTCTGAGCGGTCCGTCGCCCCGCCTTTTTTACTGAACGGCGATGCTCCACATCGTGCCCTCTTTGGAGTCTTTTACTTCGACGCCGCTGCGCGCGAGCGCGTCGCGAAGCAGATCGGAGGCTCCCCAATCCTTGGTGCGGCGCGCCTCGTCGCGCAGCGCGACTATTCGTTCGATCGCATCAGTGGGTCCGGCACCCTCGATCGCGGGCCAAGCTGAATCGAGGCCGGATTCGCGCAGCGCGCGCTGCAACCGTTGCGTGAAGCCCGGCGCGAGAACTGCGACGGGTTCTTCCAGCCACGAATCGTTCGGCGCGACGCCGAGCACGCCGAGCCAATAGGCTAGCCGTTCGCGGCTGGGCGTCGAGCGGCTGACGGCGTCGTAAAGACCGGCGAGCGCCGCGGCGGTATTCATGTCGTCGTCGAGCGCCGCTTCCATCCGTTCGTCGAGCTCCGGAGAAGTCGCCGGCTCGCCGTCGGTTGCCGGCGTTAGGTCTCGATATGCGGCCTTCACGCGTGCGAGTCCGAGCGCGGCTGCAGTAATAGAATCTTCGGTGAAGTTCATCACCTTGCGATAGCCGGTCTGTAAAAAGAGCCAGCGGATCGCTTGCGGGTCGTGACGTTTCAGTAAATCGGAGAGCGGCTCGAAGTTGCCGAGCGACTTTGCCATTTTGCGGTTGTCGAAGAGCAATAGACCGCCGTGCACCCAGAAGTTCGCCATCGGCGGGCGCGCCATCAGCGGCTCGCTCTGGGCGATCTCGTTTTCGTGGTGCGGAAAGATCAAATCCGCGCCGCCGCCGTGAATGTCGAATCCGAGCCCCTCGCGGTCAAGCAGCTCGCGCGCCATCGCCGAACACTCGATGTGCCAGCCGGGACGGCCGTCGCCGTACGGCTCGAACGCCCAGTGCGGCTCGCCCGGCTTGGCGAACTTCCAGAGCGCAAAATCGAGCGGATCTTCTTTATGCTCGTCCACCTCGATGCGCGCCCCCGCCTCGAGCTCCTCGACGTTGCGATTGGCGAGCAACCCGTAGTTCCGAAAGGTGGATACGCGATAGTAGATGCCGTCTTTCGAGGCGTAGGCGTGCCCGCGCTCGACCAGCTCGCGAATCATCGCTTGAATCGGCTCGATGTAGCGGGTTGCGTACGGTTCGCCATCGTATTCGAGAGCGCCGAGCTTACGCATCGATGCTTTGAACTCAGCATAGTACCCATCGACGATGTCGTGGTAGTTCCGGCCCGTTTCCTTCGCGGCATTGATGCTGCGATCATCGATGTCGGTAACGTTCTGTACGTACGTCACGTGATAACCGCGATGTGCGAGATACCGGCGGAGCACGTCGAAGAAAAGGAACGAGCGGGCGTGGCCGAGATGCGCTTGCGCGGACGGCGTGAGCCCGCAGACATAGATCCGCACGCCGGCATTGCGCAACGGGGCGAACTCCTCGACGCCGCGGGTGCGAGTGTTATAGAGTCTCATCCTTCGACTACGCTCAGGCCTGCGGCGCTTGGCGTTAAGGGAGTCAGATTACCCAGCTCCAGGCTTCGTCTTCCGAAGCCTCACCGTGCTCGAGCTCGGCGAGCCGCTTCTCGACCTCCGCAAGCTTGCGTTGGAGCCGTACGATTGCGTCCGTGGTTGGATCGGGCATTTCGACCTGCGGCCGATCGGAGACGACGCGAATCGGCTTGCCGTCCTGAGCGACGATGCGGGCCGGCACGCCCACGACCGTCGCGTTGGCCGGAACGTCTTTGACGACGACCGAACCTCCGCCGACCCGCGCATTATCGCCCAGCACGATGGCGCCGAGCACGCTTGAGTTCACGCCGACCGTCACGTTGCGACCCAGCGTCGGATGGCGCTTCCCATGCGAAAGGCTCGTCCCGCCGAGCGTTACTCCCTGGTAGATCGTACAGCCGTCGCCGACTTCGGACGTCTCGCCGATGACGACACCCGATCCGTGATCGATGAAGATGCCCTTACCGATCTTCGCGGCCGGATGGATTTCGATCTGCGTGAGAAACCGCGAGACGTTGGCGAAAAAGCGCGGCAAAATCGGTATGCCCGCCCGATACAATCCGTGATTGATTCGATGGGCGACGAGCGCGTGGAAGCCCGGGTACGAGAGGACCACGTCCAACCAGCCGCGTGCCGCGGGGTCGCGTTCGAGGGGTGCTCGCAGGTCGGCCAGGACGTTTCCGAAGGGCATTTGCAACAGTGTAACCCGCTCGGTCAATCAGAGGCTGCGGCTGCGGCGCGCTCACTTCGCGGAATCGAGCAGCGCGACCGCATATGCGGCAAGACCCGTGCCGTCACCGGTGTAACCCATCCCTTCGCTGCTCTTTGCCTTGATGCCGACGGCATCGACCGGAAGCTCGAGCCGCAGCGCTACGTTCTCGCGCATGCGTTCGATAAAGGGTGCTAGTTTCGGCCGCTCGACAACGATGGTCGCGTCGACGTTGCCGATGGCGAAGCCGGCGCCGCGCACCGCGGCGGCGCAGCGGCCGAGCAAATCCATCGAATCGGCATCCTTCCAGCGCGCGTCGGTATCGGGGAAACGCGCACCAAGGTCGCCGAGCGCCGCGGCCCCGAGCAGCGCGTCGGCGAGGGCGTGCGCGAGCACATCGCCGTCGGAGTGGCCCAACGAACCGCGTTCGAACGGAATGCGAACGCCGCCCAGGATCAACGCGCGTCCTTCAACGAGGCGGTGTACATCGAAGCCGTGCCCGACCCGCATCATCCCGTCTTCGCCAGGAGTGCGCGCGCCCGGAGGATCGCGTCGGCTCGGGCGACGTCATCCGGCAACGTCACTTTGAAATTCTCTGCTGTCGACGCAACGACGACGACCTCGACCCCGATGCGCTCGAGCAGCGCCGCGTCGTCGGTCGCTTCCATGCCGTCACGCAGCGCGCGTTCGTGCGCGCCCCGCAGATCGGCAAGCGTCGCGAACTGCGGCGTCTGCGCGGCCCAGAGCGTTGTGCGGTCGAGCGTCGCGGCGACCCGCAACGAAGCGCGGTCGACCCGTTTGATCGTATCGACGATCGGTTGCGCGAGCAGCGACGCGCGCCCGTTGCGAACTTCGAGCATCCCTGCGCGCGCGTCCTCGATCCGCAGTAGTGGTCGCGCGCCGTCGTGAACCAGGACCGCATCGCACGCCTCCGAGACCGCCCTCAGTCCTTCGTAAACGCTCTGCTGCCGGACCGCACCGCCGCGCACGATGCAGGACCTCCGCTCCGGCGCGATACGAGCGAAGAGCGCGCGCATCGCTTCGAGGTTTTCGGGTTCGGTTGCGACGACGATCTCGCCGATCTCCGGCATCGCTGCAAACGTGCGCATCGACCATCCGACCATCGGCAGGCCGGCGAGTTCGATGAGCTGCTTGGGTTCGCCCAAGCGCGTGCCGCGGCCGGCCGCCACGATCACGGCCGCCCAGTTCAAGAGGCGACGCCCTCGCGCTTGGGCTTTGCGAAGATCATGCGTCCCGCAACGGTCTGCAGCACGCTGGTTACGATCACATCCGTCTCCTCACCGATCAAGCGCCGTCCGTGCTCGACGACGATCATCGTTCCGTCCTCGAGATAGCCGACGCCTTGGTGAAACTCTTTACCCTCGCGAATGACCGCGACGTGCAGCTCTTCGCCGGGAAGCACCACGGGTTTGACGGCATTGGCCAGCTCGTTGACGTTCAGAACCGAAACGCCTTCGACGTGGGCGATCCGGTTGAGATTGTAATCGTTCGTCACCAGCTTGGCGCCGATTTCTTGCGCGAGACGCACGAGCCGCGCATCGACGTTCCCGGGTGCCATGTCGGAGAAATCGCGTTCGCTGATCTCGACGGCGGCAAGTTCCTGCAGCCGGCTCAATACGTCGAAGCCGCGGCGCCCCCGCGTGCGTTTGAGCGGGTCGACGGAATCGGAGATTGCTTGAAGCTCCCGTAAGACGAAACGCGGCACGATGAGCTCGCCTTCCAGGAACCCGCTCTCGACGATCTCGACGATTCGTCCGTCGACGATCGTCGACGTATCGACCAGCTTCGGAATGCCGTCACTTGCCGCGCCGGTGACGCTGCGCGGAACGGGCACGATGCGAATCTTTGCGCCGACGCGCGCACCCAAGTAGGCAGCAAAGATCGCAACGATGAGATAGAGGACGATCGCGACGTAGGTGCCGGCCCGTCCTAAATCGGAGATCAACTCGAAGACGATGCCCTTGATCAGAAACGCGATCAAGAGGCCCACAACCAGGCCGACGGCGCCGCCGGCAATTTCGGCCGGCGTCAGCCGTTCCATCGCTCCTTCGGCTTGACGGAGCTGACTCTCGAAGAGCGCTTGGGCGAACGGCGCGAGGAGCGCGCCGACGATCGCGCCGATCACGGGCGAGAGAATCAAGAACGCAACTTGCAGCGCTTCGTTCGCAAAGTGGGGTGAAAGCAGGCTGAAATAGGCCTCGCGGCCCAAGAGGAAGCCCGCTACGCCGAAGACGACGACGAAGGCGGCGCGCAGGACCGTCTCCGAGAGCGCGTTTGATGTTACTCGAATGTTACGAAGGCTCCGCAAACATCGTTGGCAAGAAATCGGCCGCGCTGGGTCAACCGCACGGTATCTCCGACTCGCTCCAGCAACCCAGTCCGCGCGAATCGAGTGAAGACCGGCGCGTAATCGGCCATCACGTCGATACCGTAACGTTCTTTGAACTCGCTCAGCCCAACCCCCTGCGCGGTCCGTAGCGCGAGCATCATCGCCTCGCCCACGCGTTTGCGACCTTCCAGTCGCTCGGCGTCCGACGGAATTGGGCGTCCGTCGAGCGCGGCCTCGACGTATTCGTCCAACGAACGCGTGTGGACGCTTCGCACCCCGTCGCGGTAGGATGCCGCGCCAACGCCCAGGCCGCAGTATTCACCGTTTGCCCAATAGTTCAGATTATGCGCGCAGCGATGGCCGGGGCGCGCGAAGTTGCTGATCTCGTACTGCTCGAAACCCGCCGCTTGCAGCATCTCGATCGCGAGCGCGTAGAACTCGGCTTCGAGCGTATCGTCGGCGAAGGCCGACGGATTGGATGCGCGCCACGTCGCATACGGCGTATCCTCTTCGACCGTGAGGCCGTACGCCGAGATGTGGTCGACCTCCAGCGCGATGGCACGCCGCAGCGTTCGTTGCCACGATTGCGCGGTCTGTCCGGGCACCGCAAACATCAGATCGAGCGAGACCGATCGCATCGCTGCGTTGCGTGCCGCGCCGACGACCGCCGCGATCTCTTCGGGATGGTGCTTGCGCCCCAGCGTTTGGATTTCGTCGAGTTCGAAGGATTGCACGCCGATCGAGATCCGGTCGATCCCGGCCTGCCGATAGCGCGCGATATCGCCCTCGCGCACGAGCTCCGGATTGACTTCGATCGAGACCTCGCTCGCGCCCGGGAAGCGCCGCTGCAACCGCTCCAGCAACGCGGCGATCGTTTGCGCATCGTACGCATTCGGCGTTCCGCCGCCGAGGTAGATCGTCGCGGCCGATCTAATCGGCTCGCGCTCCAGCTCGGCGTAGAGCGCCTCGAGATACCGCGCGGACGCGGTCGCGCGCATCGGCCACTTCGCGAAATCGCAGTACGGACAGAGATACGGGCAAAACGGCAGGTGCACGTAGACGCCGAGCATGGCGAGGGCCTTACAGGCTCCTTAGGTGGGCGCGAGATGCGGTAGGATGACCTCGCTGATCTTCCCGATGACGTCCTGGTCGACTTCTTGAACGGCCGCCATTATCGCGTGCTTGACCGCATTGCGGCTCGCCCGGCCGTGCGTTACGATGCAGTTTCCGCGCAGGCCGAGCAACGGCGCGCCGCCGTAGTTTTCGTAATCGAAGCGTTTGCGCAGCCGTTTTAGCGCCGGAGCGAGCATGGCGGTGCCGAGTTTGGTAAGGAGATTCCCGCCGAGCAGGGCGTCGCGCATGACGCGAGCGAGGTCGGCGATCATGCCCTCTCCGGTTTTGAGAACTACGTTCCCCACGAAGCCGTCGGCGACGATCACGTCGGCGACGTTATGGAAGAGGTCGCTCCCTTCGACGTTACCGATGAAGCGCACGGGCGCAATCTCTAAAAGGCGCGCCGCCTCCAAGACGAGCTGATTTCCTTTGCTGCGTTCCTCACCGACCGAGAGGATGCCGACGCGCGGTTCGCGGACGTTGAGCACCGCCTTGGAGTAGGCGGATCCCATAATCGCAAACTGCACGAGCCACTCCGGCCTGCAATCCACGTTCGCTCCCGAGTCGAGCAAGACGGTCGGCCCGTTGAGCGCGGGCCATACAGTCGCGATCGCCGGACGGGAAATGCCTTCGATCGTGCGCAGCTTGATGAGCGCGATCGCCAGAAACGCGCCGCTATTGCCGGCCGAAACGACGGCGTCGGCCTCGCCCTGCTTGACCAGGCCTACCGCGACGCCGAGCGAGGTGCGCTCGCACGAGCGCAGCGCGGTCGAGGGCGATAGGTCCATCGCGACGGCTTCAGGGGCGTGGATTACGCGAACGCGGTCGGCGCCGTCGCCGCGAAGAAGCGAGCGAACGCACGCCTCGTCCCCTACCAGCAGGATTTCGGCATCGCACTCACCGGCAGCGAGTAACGCTCCGGCGACGATTTCGCCGGGAGCGTGGTCGCCGCCCATCGCGTCGACCGCAATGCGCGCTCGGCTCATGGCCGCGTCTTTTGGAGCGCCCCCTGGATTCCTTGCCTATCGTCAACTTTCTGGGACGTCAACTTCTGGGCTTGCCGGGCGGCCGTGAGCCGTGATACCATCGGCCGGCTATGGCAAAGCGGTGCGAAATGTGCGGGAAGGGCCCGATGGCGGGCAACAACGTCAGTCACGCAATGAATAAGACAAGACGGCGTTGGCTTCCGAATTTACAGTCGGTCCGTATCGACGATCGGGGCGTCCATCGTACCGCGCGCGTCTGCACCGGCTGCCTGCGCTCGAATCGCGTTACGCGCCGCGCCTAACCGCTAGCCCGCGAAGTGATCCCAGCCGGATCGCTCTAAGCTCGCTCCGTTCCAGAAGATTCCCGAACCCGTTGCCAAGACGCCGACGCGATAGAGATCGCGTTTAAAGTGCGCCGCGTACCGCGCGGCTACATGGCCAAAGGCCCGCGACCTCACCGCGACGAGCAGCTCGAAGTCTTCACCACCCGAAAGCGCGAAGCGCTGCGGCTCCTCTCCCAGCGCTCGTGCGCAGGCGCGGGCCGATTGCGCGACCGGAACGGATTCGATTTCCGCCCCGCATCCGCTCGCTGCGGCGAGACGATGGACGTCGGTCGAGAGTCCGTCCGAAATGTCCATCATGGCGGTAACGTTGCGACTCGCCCCGAGGAAACGCCCTTCGGCGATTCGCGGCTGCGGACGACGAAATGCATCGAGCGCTTCCTGCGCGAGTGGGTCGCCGATCGTGAGCTCGTTGCGTGTGACTTCGAGGCCGGCACGCGCCGCGCCAAGCGGAGCGGTCACCGCGAGCACGTCGCCGGGCCGGCCCCCGGTTCGGAGCTTCGCGTTGGAAGCCCGCACTTCGCCGACGACCGCGATCGCGATCGTCAGCTCGCCGGCGCGCGACAAGTCGCCGCCGACAATCGCGAGCTTACACGCCCCGGCGCACCTCGCCAAGCCGCGATAGAGCTCCAAAACCTCTTGCATCGGCGTCGCTTCGGGAAGACCCAAGGCAACCGTCGCCAGGACGGGTCGCGCGCCCATCGCGCACAGGTCGCTGACGTTAGCGGCCATTGCGCGCCAGCCCGCATCCTCCAGCGACATCGCCGCGCGCGTGAAATGGACCCCTTCGACAAGCATGTCGGTCGAGATCGCGCTGCGGTGCGATCGCGACGGCTGCCAAAGCGCCGCGTCGTCACCGCCTTCGATTGCGCTCGCTGCGCGAGCGCGTTCAGGATGACACTCGTCGATAACGGCCCGGATCGACTGAACTAGTTCGTCTTCGGTCACGCGAGCAGCGCGCGGATGCGCCGCAGCTCGGCCGCAGGATCCGCCGCGTCGAAAATCGCCGACCCCATCACCAGGACGTCCGCGCCGGCCTCGACGAGATCGCGCGCATTCTCGGCGCCAACGCCGCCGTCGACCTCGATCAGGCACGCCGGATTTCGGCGATCGATGAGCGCGCGCGCCTCGCGAACCTTTTCGAGCGATCGCGGTATGAACTTCTGTCCCGAGAAGCCCGGATTGACGCTCATCACCAACACCGTATCGCAATCCTCGATCACGTCGACGAGCATGCCGACCGGGGTCTGCGGACAGATCGCGAGCCCCGCCTTGGCGCCAATCTCGCGCAGATGCGAGAGCAGACGCTGTGCGTGCGAGGTCGCTTCGAGGTGAAAGCTGATTCGATCGCAACCCGCCGCCCGAAAATCGTCGACGTAGCGCTCGGGTTCGACGATCATCAAGTGCGCGTCGAAGACTAACGGCGAGAGCTTGCGCAGATCGCCGATGATCTTCGGACCCCACGTGATGTTCGGAACGAATCGTCCGTCCATGACGTCGAGGTGCAAGTACTGCGCGCCGGCATCCTGGACGCAGCGGATCTGCTCCGCGATTCGCGCGAAGTCGGCCGAAAGTAACGACGGTGCCAGAATCGTCATATTCTCCAGCTTTATGATACGGGACGGCTCGAGCATCCTTCGACAAAGCCGGTCCCGCCGGGGGACGCCAGTGCGGTTGCCGAATCTCCCAGCGCGTCGTCAAGGCACCAAATGGAGGATGCACGATGAGCGTTACGCGGTTCTCAACGCTTCTCTCCCTCGCCATCGTCGCGATCGGGTCGCTCGCCGGATGCGGGGGCAGCGCGCCGGCAGTGCACGAGCCCGCCGATTCGAGCGCTCAGCGTATCGCAAGCCGATCGTGGATGGACCCCGCCGCAAAGTCGAAAGCCTTGCTGTACGTTTCCGACGAGTACGCGCAAACGGTAAACGTCTATGCCTATCCGAGCCTCAAACCGATGGGCGCGCTCTTGGGGTTCCTCACCCCAGAGGGGCTTTGCGTCAATAGGAAGACCGGCGGTATTTGGGTCACCGATACGCTGAGTTATTCGATCTACGAGTTCGCGCACGGCGGAACGACGCCGATACGAACGATCGATCAACCGGATGGCTACGTCCAGGATTGTTCCGTCAATCCCGTCAACGGCGATCTCGCAATCGCGAATATCACCAACGGCGGCGACGATCCCGGCTACGTCGCTATTTACAAGAGCGGCTCCGGAAAGCCGGCGACGTACTACGATAAACGCGTCTTTGAAGTGAACCACCTGGGTTACGACGACGGCGGTAATCTCTTCGTCGATGAGTTTCAAATGGGCGCGGGGTTTCGGCTCGCCGAACTGCCAGCCGGCGGGACCAAGCTCGAGAAGCTCCACTGGAAGGGTCCGCACGTCAAGTATCCCGGCGGCGTGCAATACGACGGCACGAGCATGGCCGTCGGCGATTCCTATCGCGGAGTGATCTACCAAACGACGGGCGGGACCGTTACCGGAAAGACCAAACTTCATGGAGCCTGCTGGGTCGGTCAGTATTACATCGACGGCTCGACGCTCATCGTGCCCAGTGCGTGCACCTCGAGCGGTACGGTCTTAATCTACACCTATCCGAGCGGCGGTTCTGCGGTCAAAACGATCGCGGGATTCCAGTTTCCATCCGGCGCGGTCGTTAGCCGATAGCTACGTCGGCGCGGGCGACGGTGCCGAGGTGCCGTAGACGCGCGGCGGCTCGGTACCGAGGCGCTCCTCGGCGACGAGCGTGTTGTTCACGTACATATCGAGCACCGACGTTCCCACCGCGGTCACCATGAAGTCGAGCTTCTGGCCCGGTTCGGCGAAGGCGCGATAGAGATCGTACGCTCCGGTCGCGTCGGTAACGGAAAGACGCACGTCGAGCGGCTCGTCGTTCGTAACGTTCTCCGGCACCGGCACGGAGACGAGTACGTGCACCTGTCGAATGATGTATCCCGATTCGTTCGGACCCGCGCTGACTTGGAGCGCCACCGGGTCGTACGATGCAATCTTTGCCTTCGGCGGCGGAACCTGACGCGCGACCATGCCGTGGGGCGGAGCCGACCGGCCCAGCGGCGTCCAAACGATCTGTCCGAGCTTGATTCCGGCGCCGGCGGCGAGCGCTCGCGCCTGATCGACGGTGAGTCCGACAAAATCCGGGACGACCAGGTTCGCCCGGCCGCCACGACTCATCACGAGCGCAACGGCGTCGCCCTCGTGCACGCTGACCAACGGGCCCGGATTCTGCGAGACGACGTGACCGTCTGGAACGACGTCGTTGCGCGCGTAGGTGACCTTTCCGAGCTGCAAATGCGCCCGCGAGAGGTCGAGCTGGACCTCGCGCATCGATTGGTAGCGTAGGTCGGGCATGAGACGCGCGACGATGCCGTCACTGATCACGAACGAAACCTGACGTCCTTGTCGAACTTGCTCGCCGGCTTGTGGGCGCTGCATGATCACGACGTCTTTCGGATATCGATCGCTCGTGGCATGGTCGACGACCGCCGAGCTGAGCTTCAAACGTTCGATTTCGGCGTTGGCATCCCCAAGCGTCTGGCCGACGAACGAAGGTACCGTGACCGTCATCGCGGAGGGCAAGAGAAAGTCGTAGATTTGCCGGCCGAACCAAACGACGACCGCGACGAAGATCACGAGCACGACTGGAAAGAGCCAATCGCGCGACAGATACGCGTTGAGGGATGACCTCAGGCGAGCGCCTCCGCCGGCACGCGGCTAAAGTCCAGGTTGCTGAAAAGCCGCTGCACGTCCTCGTGTTCTTCGAGCGCCTCGAGAAACGCGAGCGCTGCGGTAAGCTGCGCCCCTTGCAGCTCGATCCTCGTCTTCGCCCGCATTCCGAGATAGACGTCGGAGATCTTCAAACCTTTCGCGCGGAGCTCGTCGCGCACGCCGGCGAGCCGGGCCGGTTCGGTGTAGATCGTCGCAAAGTCGTCGTCGTATTCGATGTCTTCGACGCCGTCGATCAAGGCGTCTTCCATCAGCGCTTCTTCCGATTTCCCGCTCGGATCGACTTCGACGATTCCGACCGGATCGAACATCCAAGCCACGCTGCCCGTTTCGCCGAGGCTCCCCTCGTGGCGGCTGAAGAGAAAGCGCAGCTCTCCGGCCGTCCGATTGCGATTGTCCGTTGCAGCGTCGGCGACGACCGCAAGACCGTGCGGACCGTACCCCTCGTACCTGATCTCCTCGATCTCACGCTCTCCGCTCTGCCCCGATGCGCGCGCGATCGCGCGCTTGATGTTCTCCAGCGGCATATTGAACTCGCGCGCTTTTTCTACCGCCATCTTCAACTGGTAGTTGGCCTCGGGGTCGGAGGAACCGCCCTTCGCCGCCAGGATGATCTCTTTGCTTAGCTTGGTGAAGAGCGCGCCGCGTTGGGCGTCGACCTTGCCCTTCTTGAGCTTGATATTATGCCACTTAGAATGTCCCGACATCTCAACTAACCTCGGCTGAGTCTTTCGCTAACCCGGCCCGATAATCCAGGTCGGAAACCACATTCGCGCGTGCCAAGCGCTCCAACCGATCGGATACGCGGCTAGAATCGGATAGAAAAAGACGAAGGCCGCCGCCGCCGCGGCGACGTACGCGCCGACCCCGAGCGGCCCGAGCCAGCGCGAGTCCTCGCGACGCTGCGCCCATTGCCAGAGACGCTGGAGCACGACAACGTTGCAGATACAGATAAGCGGGATGTTGACGTAAAAGTGGTACGCAAAGGTGAGACGCGGCGATCCGGCCCACGGCAGCCATTGCAGCAAGTAGGTCGCCACGATCAGAAGATAGCCCTTATTTCGCTCGCGCCAACCGACGATCGCGACCCAGGGTACGCAGAGCAGCCCGAACCACATGATGATGGGGTTCGGTAACGACGTGATCTCGTAAATGCAGCACCCGTTCGAGTCGCTCGGATCCTTTCGGTGATCCTGATAGAAATATGCAATCGGTACGTAATCGATCGGCCATTCGAAGAATCTAGACGAATACGGATGGGTGGCAACGAGATTGTGATGGTACTCGTACATCGTGTGCTGGCGCTCGACGACGTCGTTGAGGTTGTGAACTTCCCCTGGATCGGGCGATTGCCGCACCAAATCGGGCAGCCACGCTAAGGCGTAGACGGTCGCACTGATAAAGACGATCGTCGCAAGCGCTCCGTCAAGCCGGAACCCGCGTGGATTTCCCCAGAGCGCGGGCATCAAACTCTGCCGTGCCAAGTACCCAGCAAACGCAATGAAGATGAGTCCGCAAAAGCTCACGCCGAAGCCCATGACGCCATACCACTTGGTGCCGACGAGCAAACCCAGTGCGACGGTGAAGAGGATCAACCAGAGTTTCGAAGAGCGCCCCTTCTCCACGGCATCGCCGGATCGAATCTCGTCCCGTGCGTAGACCGCCTCGCCTTCGGGCGTCGCGTAGCTCACGCTTGCGTCGCGCCGGTATTCGATGATGAGCGGGTCGTCGCTATAGACGAGCGCGCTGCCCTTAGGCTGTGAGACGGCGCCGCGCGTCATCTTTCCGCGAGCGTCGATCGCGCCGCCGTCCGCTGCAAAGACGGACGTCCCGTCCGGACCGCGCAGCGCGTGCGAACCTTCGGCGTAGGTCAGCTCGCGAAGGCCGTCGCCGTAGAGCCTGGGTAGCACGAGGTAGCGCACGATCAGATAGAAACCGCAGGCGAGGTAGAGCCCGACGACAATCGTCGCATGACCGTCGAGCTTCAACAGAGCTTTGCCCCCGAGGCCGGCGACGAATCCCGCTCCCAGCGCCAACAATCCGGCGGCCGAGACGCCCCAGTTCGGCACCGGCACGTGGGCACGCTCGCCGACCTGCGAGCTGACCCAAAAGCGGTAGAACGCGTAGCTCGCTAGCGTCGCGAAGAAGACGACGAATCCCTCGGGCGTCGCGATCCGGGATTGGACGAAATGCATCCCGTCGAAGGTGAGCAGGAGACCGGCGATCGTCGCAAAGACCGTCGACCCCGTGACGCGTTTTGCAAACGCGTAGAGCAGCATGACGACGAGCGCGCCGAAGACCACGTCGAGGAAGCGCCATCCGTACGAGTTGTCGCCGTTGCTCAGGTGGCCGACGATCGCGTTGAGCCCCGTCCAGCCGCCGAGTCCGTGGCCCTTCGGCATGCCGCCGAAGAGCACGATCGAGAACGTGATCAGCAGCTTGCTGAGCGGCGGATGGGTGTTTTCGTAAATGCGAAGATTCTGCAGATACTCTTCGCCGGCGCGCGCAAAGTAGATTTCGTCGAAGACTTTGTCCGGCGGCCACCAGTACCCGACGAACGAGAGCACGAAGTTCCCGATGCCGAGCGCCCCCGCAATCGCACAGTCGAGCGGCACGCGCATCGCGGCCAAGCCCTCGCGAGGATCGAACCAGTGACGAACGTCGCCCACCGCATCGGCGGCCTCGGCTTGAGCGCGAGGTTCGTCCGCGGCCGCTGCCCGCTGCGAGCCCGTGTCGGTCGCACCCAAGTACTGGTACCCGAGCCAAAAGAACGTGCCGACGGAAAGGAACGAAAACGCGACGGTCCAGCCGCCCCATAGGTTCTGCGCGTTGGCTCCGGGGACGCTTCCGGTAACCACGTAAAGATACTGCAGGCTGTAGATCAAGTTCGCGAGGAGCACGGCAGAAAGCGCGACCGCGCCCCAAAGATAGCGCCGTGCGAACGGCAGGCAGACGATCGTGAAGAGCAGTCCGTTGAACGAATAGCGTTCGTGCATCCGGGTCGCCAAGGCGAAAAAGGCGAGTGCTGCAATCGCGCATCCCTCGAGCAGCGATTCGTCCGTTCGATCCTGCAGATAGCGCCAGACGATCAAGGCGAGCGCCGCCGCCACGAGCAGAATGCCCCAAATCCACTGCTGCAGGCCCAAAATGGGCTGCGTGTCGGGTACCCAGAGCGTGCCGCGAATCGCCCAGAGATTGAACGCGTTTACGCTGTTATACGCATAGACGATCGCGCCGTTGTGATACCGGTCGTAGAGCCATACGAGGGCGGCGACCGGATTACTGGGATGGAACGGCTCGGTGAGCGCCAGAGCCAAGAGCAGCGAGGCTGCGGCGCCAATCGCACTTGCGACGATCCGTTCCCGGCGGCACCGCGGATCGGCAAACGCAAACGCCACGAGCAGCGGCAGCAGCGCCGCGGCTTGCGGCTTGATGAGCAACGAGTAGGCAAAGGTGAGCCACGCGAAAATAATCCAGGCCGACTGCCGGCCGTTTTGCAGCCCGGCATCTTTGCTGCGCAATAGCGCATAGATCGAGAGCAAGGCGAAGCCGCCGGCAACTGAATCTACCTGGCCCCAGAGCGCCGAGATATAAATCGTCGCAGGATTGAGCAAGTAGAGCGCCGCGGCGCCGAGCGCGATGCGCGCGCTTGCGAACCGGAGGACGATCGCATAAACGAGCGCGCCGACCCCGAGATCGGCGAGGATCGCCGGAAGTTTGACCAGGCCGCGAAGAATTGCGAAACCAGGATCGTGCGCGCTGAAGAACAGATGCCAGGCGTGGCCGATCGCTGCGAGGATATAGAAATACCCCGGCGGATAGTCGACGAAGCCGATCGTCGAGTAGAAGGTCGAGAACCCGTGCGAACTCAGCCCAAGCGCCCAGGCCGCATAGGTCGCAACGTCGGTCTTGAATCCTTCGTTGCCGATGAAGAAGAGCCGCACGACGAGTCCGAGCAAAAGGAGCGCCGGCAGCGCCCACGCGAGCGATCCCTGCCGCGCCGATGCGCGCACCGAACCGTTGACGTTCACGCTTCTTCCTTTGTCTTCAGCGAGCGGCGGTTAAGCCTAGCGTACTCGAAAGATATTCGCGAAGCTCCAACTTCGAATGGTTTTCGAGCACCGCTAGATGCTCCGCGGCAGCCGCCGCGGCGGCTGCGGGTGCGCCGATCGCCTCGAGCGCGTCGACGATGCGATCCACCGTCGCCGCATCGAGTGCGTTACCGCGCGCGTAGGCATCGGCGATCGCGTTGCGCGCCGCCGACGGCGGTTGCGCGATCGCCCAGACCACCGGGAAGGTCCATTTCCGGCGCGCGATGTCGCTCGCGACCGTCTTTCCGGTTTCGTCTACCGAGGACCAGATGCCGGCGACGTCGTCGCGGATCTGAAAGGCCATGCCGTACGCGCGCCCGAGCGTGCCGTAACCAGCAATCGCCCCTGCGTCACAGCCCGCGGCATGCGCTCCCAAACGGCACGAGGCATCGAAGAGTTGCGCGGTCTTGCACTCGATCATCCGATAGTAATCCGCCAAGCTTACCGACGGCTGCGACTCGAAGGAGAGATCGAGCGACTGGCCTTCGCACATAACGGCGTGCGCTTCGTGCAGCAGCGCGAGCATTCGCAGCACGCGGCTCGCCTCGAGATGGGCCGAGGCATGTTCGAGGCTTAGGAAACTCAAGGCGCACATCGCATCGCCGGCGTCGATAGCCCGGGCGATCCCATAGGCGCTCCAGAGCGTCGGCCTTCCGTGCCGAAGCTCGTCGCGATCCTCGATGTCGTCGTGAACGAGCGAGTAGTTGTGGAAGATCTCAACGGCGACGGCAGCGTCGAGAGCGTTCTCGATCGGCGCGCCCTCGCCGGCCGCGACGCGCATTACCATCTGAGGGCGAAGCCGCTTGCCACGGCGCGCCGGCCCGTACGGCGCGTAACCGAAATGCCGCAAAAGACTATCGGAGATCTCTGTAGATCCCCGATATCCCGTAATCCGTACTTCGAGGGCGCTCTCGAAGCGCTCGGCGAGCGTCGCTTCCTTAAGCAGTGGCAGCCAGCTCCCCCATGCGCGCTTCAACCTTGTCGACGAGCCAGCCGGGAGTCGACGCCCCCGACATCAGGCCGGCGACCACGACGCCTTTGAACCACTGCGGCTGGAGTTCTTCGGGACCTTCGATATGGTAAGCGCGTGCGCCGTGCGATTCCGAGAGGTCGGCGAGATGCTTGGTGTTCGCCGACGTCTTACCGCCGACGACGATCATGACCTCGACGTCCTTCGCCAGGCGCAGCGCTTCGTTCTGGCGATTGTGGGTATCGGTGCAAATGGTGTTGACGGCGCGCACTTCGTAGTACTTCGCTGAGAGCGCGCGGACGATCTCGGTGAAGCCTTCGCCCGACCACGTCGACTGGACCACGACGCCGACGCGGCTCGACCGCGGAAGCCCCGCGACGTCCTCGGGCCTCTGAATGCACCATGCGCCCGGCACGTGGCTGAGCGTTCCCTTGACCTCTGGATGGTTCGGATCGCCGATCACGACGATTTTATAACCGTCGGCCTTGAGCTTTTCGGCCTGCACGTGAATTTTCGTCACCATCGGACAGGTCGCGTCGATTATCTCGAGATTCTTCTCTTTCGCCTTCTCGAAAACTTCGACCGGCAGACCGTGCGCGCGCACGAAGAGCGCGCCGGCATCGACCTCATCGACGCGCTGCGCGTTCTTTAAACCGCGGGCCGCGAGCGATTCGACCATCTGCGGGTTGTGCACGACGTGACCGAGCGTCGTCACGTCGCCGCGCGAGGCAATCGCCTCCTCGGCCTTCTTCACCGTGATCGCAACCCCGAAGCAGAACCCCTGAACCGAGGCCTTACGTATTTCCACCGATACTCTCCGCCAGTGCTTCGATCGCTTTCATAATCTCTGCCGCGAACTTCGCCAAATCATCGCGGGTTGCTTTCCGGCCCGCCGGAAGCGCCAGCGGTGCTCCGAATGCGACGTCGACGCGACCCAGGCGAAGCGCTCGGTCGGTGCCGTGCACGCAGGCCGGCACGACCGGTGCGCCGGCCAGGGAGGCCAGCAGGGCGACGCCGGTCTGCGGTGCCGAGGGTCCGCCCCGGCTGCGCCGCCCTTCGGGGAAAATGCCGACCGTGCCGCCCGACTCCAAGACGTGGAGCGAGCGCTTAATCGCGCCCGTCGCACTGCCGCGGCGGTCGACGCTATATGCACCGAGCGCGCGAATCACCGTGCTGAGGACCGGTATTTCAAAAAGCTCCTTCTTCGCCATATAGCTTATACGGCGCGGACAGAGAGCGCCCATGATCGGCGGGTCGAAATACGAGATGTGGTTGCACGCGATAATTAGCGGTCCCGAAGCCGGAACGCTTGCAGCTCCAAAGACGCGCGCACGCAGGAGGATCCGCGCCATCGTCCCAACCGCGAGCTTCGAAAGGTCGTAGAAACGCGGATTCATTGGGTCACGCGCGCGACGATCGCGCAGATCTCGTCGACTACCCGGGCCGCGCCGATATCGCTCGAGTCGATGAGGCGCGCGTCGGGAGCCGGAGCGAGCGGCGAGTTAGCCCGCGTTTGGTCGAGCCGGTCGCGTTCCTCAATCTCCTCGGCGAGCCGGTGCAGGTCGACGTCTACTCCGGCTGCCTGGAGCTGAGCGTGGCGGCGCGCAGTCCGCGCCGCGACCGACGCGGTGAGATAGATCTTCACCGGCGCGTTGGGAAGGACGACCGTGCCGATATCCCGTCCGGCCATCACGACCGATCCCTTCTCGCCGATACGGCGTTGCGCGCGCACCATGGCCGAACGAACGTCGGCGTGAGCCGAAACGGCCGAGACGATCGCCGTCACCTCGCTGCGAAGCAGCTCCGGCTCGGCGAGCTCGCGGCCGCCCGCGACGATGCGAAATCCGAGCTGCGCGCTCTCGTCGAGGTCGACTTCGATCGGTGCCACGGTCATCAGCCGCGCGAGCGCGGCGCCGTTATCGACGTCAGTTCCCGTGCGAAGAGCGAGCGAAGCGAGTGCTCGATACATCGCGCCCGTATCGAGATAGAGAATCCCAAGACGCTGCGCGGTCGCGCGAGCGACGGTTGTTTTTCCGGCCCCCGCGGGGCCGTCGATTGCAATTTGCAGATGGGTCGGACTCACTACGCGCGTCCCGATTCGCCCAGGCAAAGCAGCGGCCCCGCAGAACGCAAAGGAACCTAGGAGCCTGTAGACATGGCAAAAGCGCGCGCGATTTTCTTTTGCTCGGCCTGTGGTTTCGAGTCGCCGCGCTGGCTGGGGCGCTGCCCCCAGTGCGAAGCGTGGAACTCCTTCGACGAGCGCCCCTTCAACGCCGGGCCGAAAT
>JBAUYZ010000106.1:0-83507 GCA_049585055.1 Candidatus Cybelea sp.
ACCGCACTCCGAGACGAAGCCCTATTTTGCAATGGGCAAGCAGTACGTGCTCGCCGATCAGATGTACGCGTCGAACTTCGACGCGAGCAGCTTCATCTCGCATCAATACATCATCGCTGCGCAGGCCGAATCGGCGGTCGACTTTCCCGGCGGGGCCTGGGGCTGCCCGGGCGGCTCCGGCGATTTGATTGCGGAGGTGAGTCAAAAGCGCCGGATCCCCAACGGCTACGAAGTCGCCTGTTGGGATCCGACGACGCTGGGCGACGAGCTCGACCACGCCGGCATCTCGTGGGGATTCTACACCGCGACGATCAACGGCGATTTGGGCATTTGGAGCGCTTACCAGGCGATCAAACACATCTATTACGGGTCCGACTGGGGCAAAGACGTCATCACGCCGCAGACGCAGTTCTTCAACGACGTATCGAACGGGAAGTTGCGCGCCGTGAGTTGGATCACGCCAACCTGGGAAAACTCCGATCACGCGGGATCGAGCAGCAGTACCGGGCCGGCTTGGGTCGCTTCGCTCGTCAATGCAATCGGTGAGTCGAAGTACTGGGATTCCACCGCCATCTTCATTTTTTGGGACGATTACGGCGGATGGTACGATCCCGAACCGCCCGCCTATGCCGACTACGACGGTCTGGGAATGCGAATTCCGATGCTCGTCGTTTCGGCCTACGCAAAGCAGGGCCACGTTTCGCACGTTCGTTACGAGCACGGAAGCATCTTGAGATTCATCGAGGATCAGTTCGGCTTAGAGCGGCTCTCCGCGAGCGACGCACGCGCGAACTCACCAGCGAAGGACGCTTTCGATTTCAAGAACCCGCCGCGCGCGTTTAAAGTGATCCCGGCCGAGTACGGCAAGGATTACTTCATCCACCAGCCCACGACCCATTACCCGCCCGACACGGAGTAGGCTCGGGGGGCGTCGTCTATCGCCCTCCGGCGCGGTTACTTAGCGGGCGTCGCCAAGAAGCCGTTCGTGTTGCCGACGCCGTCGACGTAGTACCCGACCATGTAGTCGTGGTTCTCAAGACTCGTCAGCACCGTCGGCCCGGCGGCCTTCGGCTCGTCGATTTGCGTCCAAATCGGATGGCTCAGCGGGCTAGTCAACAAGAATCCGTGCGTGTTGCCGGAGGCGTCGACGAACGAGCCGACGACCTGATCCTGCCAGTTAACGGCCAGGGCCTGGGTATTGTTGGATTTCGGATAGGTGAGGAGCGTGTAGCTGCCTCCCTTTAAGAGGTAGCTCTTGGTATCTCCGTTGGCGGTCGTCATGAAGCCGACGATGTCGCCCTTGCCGTTGATTCCGGTTGCCTCCACGCTGACGCCGCCCGGCGGCGTGATGGCGTGGTACTTCGCCACAGTCGAGTTGAGCTCGAAGCCGTGATTGTTCTGCGCGTCGTCGGTGTAGAAGCCCACGGCCAAGCCCGCATCGCTTAGCCCCAGGATCTTCGTGACGTTCGTGTGCCCCTGGCGGAGTTTTAGATCCTTGTAGCTTGTCCAGACGCCGGCCTGCATGATGAATCCGAAGGTCGGACCGAAGTTACTCAAATACCACCCGGCGATCGCCTTGGTGTTGTTCAGCGACGTAACGTAGGTATCCAGTGCGCCCGGATAATCGTGCTGCCGAAAGTGCGCGTTCCCTTGTTCGGCGAGGCAGAAGCCGGTAGCCGGACTGCTGCTCGTGCCTTTTCCGGCGTAGCCGCAGATCTTCTTTTCGTTGTTGATGCCGAGCAGTTCGCTGTACGAGGGGCTATTGGGATCGTCGAGCGTCGCGAACGTCCACGACGTGGAGCCGAAATGACGTATGCCGTCCGAGCTTGCCAACCCGGATGGCGCTTGCGCCGAGGGCGCAAAGGCCGAAGTACCGCCACACGCAGCGATCGCCGGCGTGACGATCGCTAAGACCGCCGCCGTTAACAGCCGCCTGCGAGTGTGAAGAAGAGAGTAAGACATAAGAGTGGGTTCCTTCTTCTTAAATGAGATAGGCGAGCCTTCTGGAGCGACGCAAACGGAAAGAAGACCCCTTTTGAGGGCCTTGCCGGGCTCGGTTCCGTCGATCCATCGTATCCATCCCGCTAGGTTTGCTTAAATTACCTGCAAAGTTTGCCAAGCGGCCCTATCCCTGGAGGCTTTTTGGTACTAGTATATTCGTACTACCTTTTATGCTTCCTGGCGCCTCCCGGCGCCGAAAGGTTGAACAATGCGCAAGATGATCGCTGTGACCGTCCTCGTGCTCGCTTCGGCAGTACTCGGCGGATGTGCGGGTGGCGGTTTCGCCGGCGGTTCCCCCCTTCCTAGCGCTAACCAAAACTCCATGCACCGCCTCGATTCCGTCGGCGGTGGGCCTGTGAAACCGACGTCCTTCCACCGGCATGCCCACCACGTGGACTCGGTCGGGGGCGGCCCGGTGAAGCCGGACGACTCGGTCGGGGGCGGCCCGGTGAAGCCGGATGACTCGGTCGGGGGCGGCCCGGTGAAGCCGGACGACTCGGTCGGCGGCGGCCCGGTGAAGCCGGACGGACGGGGGCATCACCTCGATTCCGTTGGCGGCGGCCCGGTAGTGAAACCGAAGACGTGATCCTGGAAGGAACCAGGCAGACGAATGTACTAAGTAACTACCGGCATTGTCCGGTGGTATAGACCGCGGGGCCCTTCAACCATGCTTTTTGTTGCTTAACCGGGGACGACCATGTTGACAAGCGCTGCACTGAACCACCGCGGTTTCGACGCGGTGGCGTTCGAAAAGGCCTACACGGCGGCGGACTTTGACCGCTGTCGTGAGCTCGTTGAGATCGGCGACGATTACGACGCCGTTCTCGCTCGCGCACGTCTCGCATTGCGGGAACGCCGCTACGTCGAGATCATCGGCGCGCTTTCGGAAGTTCCGAAGTCCTCCCCCGAAAATCGGGTGGGGCGCGACATTTTGCTCGGGGCGGCTCTGGGGCTGACGCGGGATTACGTTGCCGGAACCCGATTGATCGAGCGTGCCCTCAACGAGCTTTCGCCGCAGAGTGCTTGGTACTACGACGCGCTTCACTATAAGGCGCTGATCGCTTGGATGCGGCAGGACCATCGCGAGGCGGAACAGGCTGCGGGCGCCGAGCTGCGCTCGGCCGATCCGAACAACCGCGCCCGCGCGCATATCCTGCTTTCGTGGATCGCACTGCGCCGCGGCGAGATCCTTCGGCAAGTCGACGAGCTGCAGAAGGCACTCGACGAGCTCGACGCCGCGGACGCGGCCGACCAATACTTTAGGGCGAACGCGCTCTTCACGCTGGCGCTGTTATGCCGCGAGCTTCCCTTGCGCGAGGTCGCCGATCGCGTCCGCAGCATCTTTGAAGGACTGCCCTGGACGAAGGGTTTGCAACTCGAGCAGTTTCAGGTTACGCGATTCCTCGCGGCGATCGACGAGCTCGACGGAAACGAGCTTGCGGCGTTCGCCGGCTTCCGAAAGGCGGCGCGCCTGGCGCCTTCCGATCACTGGAGCGTTCTCTGCTTCCTCGATCGAGCGCTGCTCGCACGAAACACCGGCGAGTATGCGTTCGCGACCGAACAGGTTCAGGAGGCGCACGAGATCGCGCAGCGTGTTTCGTGGAACGAGGTCACCGGCGAGGAGCGTTCGGCGCTGCTCGTGCTCGCCGAGCTCTTCGCACACGACGATCCGGCGGTTGCAGAACAATATCTTGCACGGTTCCGCACGCTGTCGACATCCGTCATTCCGATTCTCTCGTATGGAACCGACCCGCGCGTCAAGGGATTCGAAGCATACTCCCAGGGCGTCGCGTGGCTCCGGCTCGGCGACGTCGACGAAGGGAAGGCCGCGCTGACCGAGGCGTGGTCGATATTCGAAGACTTCAACTATGCCTGGCGTGCGGCGCTCTGTGCGCTGGCGCTCTACGACATCACCCACGACCGCAAATGGGTGCAGCGCGCCGCTCGAAAGATCGACCCCTGGCCGCATAGTTGGATCGCGCGGCGCGTAGCCGAGGCGACGAACACCTCGGTGCTGCGGCTCGATCGCATTCCGCCGGCGAAACGGCAGGTGCTCGAACTCGTTCGTGCCGGGAGGCGAAACGCCGAAATCGCGAACGTGCTCGGCCGCAGCCCGAACACGGTACGCAACCAGCTCTCCCAGCTCTTCCAAACCTTCAACGTCAAGAGCCGTGCCGAGTTGGTCGCCGCGTTGTCGAAGCCGGTAGCTCCGGTGACGATGCTGCGCGATAAACGCCGTTATACGTAGAACTGCGCCTGCTTCGCCGCTAGTACGGCTCCACACGTAACGGCAGCGCGCCGATGGCGCGGAACGTCCGTTCCTCTTGCCATTGCGGCCACCACCCTTGGACGAGCGTGTCGAGCGGTTGCCAAATGACGACCCAGCCCGCGACGATCAGGCTCTCACTACCGAGCGTGCGCAGACTCTCGGGAATGAAGAGCGCACGGCCGACCGCCGTCGACGCAGCGAGACTTAATCCGAAGAAGACGATCCCGATCGCAAACGTTCGTACCCCCACCCACCGCATCGCAGCGAGCTTGCGGCGAGCATCGGCGATCATGTGCGCGCAGTAGCGCGCGAGAGCGCCCCGAACCAGCGTTTCGGTTTGCGCAGTCAACGCCGCCTTCGGCACCAGCACTCGCAACCGAACGTCCTTGAGCTGCGAAACGAGGTGGGGGAGCTGCGCGATTCCCGCGATGCTTCTAACGCTCTCAACGTCATCGTTGAACGGGTCGAACTCGTGCGCGGAAAAGAGCTCGCGGACGTCGTCCACCTTGACGGTAACTTCGGTCGACCTGCTCGACGGCATAGTGAACTTGCCCTCCTCCGGATACGGGTTTCATTGAGCGACGCATGAGTCATCCTTCGGCGGCGTAGCGACCGACGAGGATGGCTCTGGCGCCGAGGGGGTGAAGAAGCAACCGTGCTGGACGCCCGAGGTGCTCTGCCGACCGGGAGAGTCGCGTTCTTGTTTTCCGATGTCGAAGCGAGCACGAGACGTTGGGAGCGGTACGGCGAGGCAATGCGCGACGCGCTGCGCCGTCACGATGAAATCCTGCGCACCGCGATCGAATCGCGAGGCGGCTACGTGTTCAAAACGATCGGCGACGCGTTCTGTGCTGCGTTTTCGACGGCGAGCGAGGCCCTCGACGCGGCGACCGAAGCGCAACGACGTCTTGGGACGCAGGACTTTCGCGCGGTCGACGGACTTCGCGTGCGCATCGCGATCCACGCAGGCGAGACCGACGAGCGTTCGGGCGATTATTTTGGAAGCGCGGTCAACCGTACCGCGCGTCTGCTCTCCGCCGCTAACGGCGGACAGATCGTGCTCTCCGCATTCGCCGCGGAGCTCGCGTTGCCGCAGCTTCCCGCGGGGATAACGCTCCGCAATCTCGGCACCGTGCCGCTGCGCGACATCAAGGAACCGGAGCGCGTTTATCAAGCGGTCGGTGCGGGACTCTCCACGGAGTCCAAGCCCCTGCGCGCGCTCGAGACGCCGCCGAATAATCTTCCGCGGCAGAGCACGACCTTCGTCGGACGCCACGACGACCTCGCTCGAGTCGAAGCACTTTTGGACAAGGGCGCCGTCGTCACCATCGTCGGCGCGGGCGGCATCGGGAAGACGCGGCTCGCGCTCGAGATCGCGGCGAACCGCCTCAACGACGAGCGCGACGGTGTCTGGTTCGCCGACTTGTCCGCAGTTGGAGATCCCGCACTTATTGCCGGTACGATCCTTTCGGCGGTGGGCGGTGAGGCGTCACCCGGCGGCGAGCCGCTCGAGGACCTGTTAAAGTATCTCGAACACCGCGAGCTGCTTCTGATTTTGGATAACAGCGAGCATCTCGTCTCCGCCGCCGCCGCCGTCGTCGCGAGGATCGTCGCGCGGTGCCGGCACGTGACGGTGCTGGCGACGAGCCGCCAGCCGCTCGATATAACGAGCGAACGGCTCTACCGCCTCGACTCGCTCGACCTCGTATCGGCGACGGAACTCTTTGTGGACCGCGCGCGCGCGGCTAATCCTGCGTTCGCCGCCGATTCCAAGGCCGCTGCGATCGAAGATATCTGTAGTAAATTGGACGGCATAGCATTGGCGCTCGAGCTTGCAGCCGCGCGCACGCGCACGATGTCCGTCGAAAACCTGGCGTCGCATCTGGAGCTGCGGCTGCTCGCCGGCGGCCGCGACCGCCGTCCGCGCCAGCAAACGATGCGCGCGCTCATCGATTGGAGTTACGACCTTCTCTCCGATGAGGAGCAGAAGACGCTTCGCCGCGCCGGCGTCTTTCTACGCGGTTTTACCCTTGAGGTCGCTGCCGCCGTCTGCGGATCCGGCACCGGCGACGAATGGCGCGTCCTCGATCTCCTCGGTTCGCTGGTCGACAAGTCGCTCGTCCTCGTCGACGATGTAGAGAGCGGTCAGCGCTATCGAATGCTCGAGCCGATTCGAGAGTACGCGTGGGATAAGCTGACGGAATCGGGCGAAGTGGATGCTACGCGGCGCAAGCACGCCGCCGCAATCGCATCGCTCGCACGCGCGTGGTACGAGCAATGGGATACGGGCCCCGCGGCCGATTGGCTCGCGCGGCTCGAACGCGATCTCGCCAATTTGCGAGCCGCTCTGCGATGGAGCGTCGCCGAGTCACATGATCTAAAGCTCGGCGCGCAACTCGCCGCCTACGCCACGATCGTCTTTTTGCGGCTGGCGCTTCTCGCCGAAGGCATCGACTGGTCGATCACCGTTCTCAAAGCCGAAGCGCCGTTCGCCGACGACCTCGAAGCGCGATTGCGTTACGGCATGTCGATGCTCTACAGCAGTTTAGGAGAGGGCGCGAAGTGTCTCGCGGAAGCCGAAAAAGCCGTTGCGCTCTTCCGCCGCGTGGGAGATAGGCGAGGACTGGCGCGCGCGCTCTCGCAAGTTGCTTCGCGCTACGGATGGCAATCGCGAAACGCCGAGGCGAAGGTAGTTGCAGAAGAGGCTCTTGGGTTGGCGCGCGACGCGCAGGATCGGCGGTTACTGGCCGACGTGCTGCGGCGATGCGCGGTCGCGTTGGCGACCGACGGCCCGGATCGCGTACGAGAAACGTTCGCAGAGAGCGTTGCGCTTTTTCGTGGGCTCGGCCGCGATGACGATACGTGGCGCGCGCTGACCTGGTGGGGCCAATGGGAAGAAGTGGCTGGGAACTATCGCGAGGCAATCGCGCGGCTACTCGAAGCCGCCCGGCTCGATACCGGCGACGCCGCGACCGCGTTCCACAGTAGCGAAATCGCGAGTTGCTACCTCGCGATCGGCGACCGAGCGCGCGCCGAGCCATTTGCTCGCAAGAGCCTCACCGCCGCGGCGAAGGCAAGCAATGCGATCGGAGCATCGCTTGCGATAACGCACCTCGCGGTCGTCGCGAGCCAAAGCGATGTGCCCAAGGCGGCCCGTCTCTTCGGCTATGCGGCCCAACGTTTCCAAGAGCTAGGCTGGGAGCTCGGGCCGCCGGACGATACCCTCGCGCGCGATTTGCACGCGCATTTGCGCAGGCGAATCGGCGAAGCGGAGCTCGGCGCTCTTCTCGCCGAAGGCGCGGCGTGGGGGAACGACCAAGCCGTCGCCCACGCGCTCTCAATTTAGCAGGGGTGTGGACCGTTCTCCGGACGGATATCTCCGCTGCCCTGCCCCTTGAAGAAGCACTTCTGATGGAGCTTGAAGCTTCCGTGTTCGCCGGTGCAACCGTAGACCGCCGTAAACGTTCCCTTCAAATCGTGCTTCGCCGAATCGTAGGTAGCCGTCGTCGAGAAGCTGCAGTAGAGGCTGCCGGCGCCGCCGACGGTCGTTCCATTCACCGTGCTTCCATTGGCGACTTGCGATACCGATGCCGTCAGAGTCATCGATGGGTAGGCGATCGTGAGAACACCGCCCGTGCTCGCTCCTTGCTCGGCGTAGAACGCCGAGCCTTTTCCCTTACCGTACACGTTGTCGTGGAACGGGCCGGCGTACTCGCCGCTGAAGTTCGGCGACGGTGCACGGTGCTGCAATGGAGCCGCCCCACCCGGGACGCTCGACGCGGCGCTCGGCACGCCGCCGCCGCCGCAGGCGGCCAAGAGGAGCAAGCCGGTCGCCATGCCGGCCGCCTTTCGAACAACTAAGCTGCTCATAATACCTCCGGGTAACAAACGTAATGGAGGAAGATACAGTTCCAAGCTGCTAACTGCCTTCTTACGAGTTGCTTGCTGCGGAGGAAGTCATGAGGGGTTGCTCATCGTTTGGAGCGCGATGCGTACTGCTCGTACTGGCGTCGTCGTTCTGCTTGATCCGGGTTGCGAGCGCCGGCACGACCGGCACGATCACCGGCATGGTGGTCAACGCGGCGACGCGAGTGCCGATTGCAGGTGCCGAGGTAAGCGCGACGAGTCCGTCACAGGTCGCGCGGGTCACGACCGACGCGGCGGGCCGTTTCACGTTTCTCTCACTCGGGCCCGAAACGTACACGATCACGGTCACACGCGCAGGCTTCGATACCGTTATAATCGCGGGCATCTCCGTCTTCGCCGATCAAAGTCAATCGATTCCGATCGCGCTGCAAAAAAGCCTCAAACAGATCGCTCGCGTAACCTCGCGCTCCTCGCTGAGCCCGGTACGGCCCGGAACCGGGACGGACGTCTACTCCGTCAATCCGGGCTTGACCAGCGCCGCGTCGACGCTTGGCGGCGGAGGTGGATTGAACAACGCTTACTCTGCGATTGCCGCAATGCCGGGGTCGTACGTTCCGCCGAATCAAGTCGGCGTCAATCAGACCGTCTACATTCGTGGCGGCTACTACGATCAGATCGGCTACGAGTACGACGGTGTGCCGGTCAATCGGTCGTTCGACAACTATCCCGGTAACTCCGAGACGACGCTGGGACAGCAGGAGCTGCAAATTTACACCGGTGGCGGCGAAGCCGATGCCAACGCGACGGGGCTTGCCGGATTCATCAACCAAGTCATCAAGACGGGAACCTATCCCGGTTATGCGCTCGGCGGCCTAGCCGCGGGATCGCCGGTATTCTATCACGATGCGCGCGTCGAAGCCGGAGGCTCCACGCCGGATCGCATGTTCTCCTACTACGTCGGGATCAGCGGCACCAATCAGGATTTTCGATACTTCGATCAGTTTAACGGCGCGAGCCTGATCGATACGATTCCGTACGGATATTGGCCCTCGTACGTAACGACGTTCCTGCGGTTTTGGCCGGCGGTCTATCCCACGTGCCGGTTCAATACCACGTACTCGAACCCCGCGACCAAAAAGCTCTCGAGAGATCCAGGCTGCTTCGGCTCGTATCCGGCGTACTACGGCCAGCCCTCGGCCGTCGACAGCCGCGATATCGTCTCGAACATCCACATCGGCGTGCCGCATCGGCACGACGCGGGACGCGACGACGTGCAGATGCTCTACATGAACTCGACGAACAACACGCAGTACTACTCGAGCCTCGACGATTCCGGGCCGCTCGGGCAAGGCATCGAAAATGACGGCTTGCTCGGTAGTCATCCCGATTTCTACGGCGGGAACATCAATAATTGGCCGGACGCGTATACTTTCCCGAGCAACACACCCTGGCTGGCTCCGGCATCGACGCCGAAGATTGCGTACCTCTATCCGGGGTCACCGACCGCGCGCTGCGCGAACGTCACGGGCGTTCCGGGCGCCTGTCCATTCAACAGTCAGCAATCCCAGATCATGTCGCTCGTTCCGGCAAACTTTCGCGACGCGCGTTGGGATAGCGGAAGCATCGCGAAGCTCCAGTACCAAAAGAATATCGGCTCGTCGGCCTACGTTCGACTTTTTGGGTACACGTTTTACTCCAATACCAATCGCGCGAGCCCAAACGGCTTCGGCAATAACGTTACGCTCGGCGTGACCAACTACCAGTACGTAGTCGGCGCGCACACCGGTGGGCTCGAGCTGCAATTCGCCGACCAGCTCTCGGGCGAGCACCTCCTCGAAGGAATGGTTTCGTACATCACCTCGAACACGCTGCGCTATTTCAACCATAATTATTACAACACGTTGTCGCAACAGGTGAGCAACTTCACGAACGGATCCGAGTGCTTCGCCATGCACAGCGGGGATAAGTACCAAGTTGGTTATCCGGCGCCGTGCAACGCTCGGGCTTCGCAGGGTACGTTCAACTCGCCGTTCGGCATCTTCGGCACGCAGGACCCGTGCGTGGATGGAAACCTCGCGGCGAGCACTCCGGCTTGCCGTGCCGACGCGTCGCTGCAGTTGACGTTTTTGGGACCCCAGGCGAACCTCAACTCGGTGGCGCCGAGGGTCACGACCGCCTCGGTCGGGGACCAGTGGCGTCCGAGCGAGCGCTGGTACGTCAATGCCGCGGTGCGTTTCGAGAACGACGGCTACGCCCTCGCCGACACGAACAATCCCGGCATGAATTTCTGGTTCCACGCGGCGCAGCGCGAGTTTTGCGTCAATCCCGTGACGCGGCAGCCGCTTTTTATCCCCCAGCCGCCGCAAAGCATTTACGTCTACACGCCGTTCGTCGGCTTCAACTGCCCGGTCGACCGTTCGACCGGCACGCCGGTCCAGACCGTGCATCCTAACGGCACCGACGGCATTCTGCTGACCAACTCCTATCCAAGCTTTTATGCCGTCTCCTACCTGTTGCCTCGCGTCTCGGCGACGTATACGGTCAATCCCGACATCGTGCTGCGTGCTTCGGCCGGACGCTACGCGCAGCAGCCGCAGAACTACGAGATTCAGTATAATACGGCGCAACCGAATCTTGCCTCGACGTTGCTTGGCTTCATTCCGTTCGGCTACAGCTCGCCGCTGCACGAGGCGCAGCCGCAGTATTCAAACAACTACGATCTTTCGTACGAGCAGCACTTCAAGGGGACCGACGTCGCGATGAAGCTGACGCCGTACTACCGGTATGCAACCGACCAGCTCTACGAAACGCCAAATCTTCCCAGCTTGAACGTTTCGCCGTCGTTCAACGCCGGTACGCTTCGGGTAGACGGGGTCGAGTTTATGCTGACGAAAGGGGATTTTAGCAAGAACGGCTTCGCCGGAACCTTTTCGTATACGTACACCACTGCGGCCGAAAAGTGGAACAACTATCTCAACAGCCCGGTTAATCCGGTCGACCAGTACAATCAGGACATCCAAGAGTTCAATGCCCTAACCAAAGCCGGCGGCGGCGCGCAATGCTACCGAACCACCGCCAAAGGCGTGCGGGCGCCCAAATGTCCGGAAAACTCGATCTTGAATCCGTACTACGACACGGCTCCGCTACCACTGCTCGACCGTAACGGCTGGTACCCTGCCGGGCTCGACTTTCCGTATATCTCTCCCAACACGTTCGCCGTCGTCCTGAGCTACCGTCACAACAAATTCGCGGTCACGCCCGCCTTCTCGCTGCTCGAGGGCACGGCGTACGGAACCCCCGCGGACGTTCAGGGCCTCGATCCCCGCTCGTGCTACGCAGACCAGGGAAGCGTGGGAATCGCGGGCGTCAATCCTCACACCGCCGACTACACTTCGTGCGGGAAGGCCCTCACCAACGACGGGACGACTCCCGGGTATCTCTTCATTCCCAACCCGCAGACCGGAACGTTCGACAACTTCGGCCAGTTCCGCGAGCCCTGGCAGTTCAATCTCGGCCTGCAGATGTCGTACGATTTCACGCCGCGCATTTCGGGGCGGGTCATCGTGACGAATTTGCTCAACCAATGCTTCGGCGGCTCGAGTGAGCCTTGGACACGGGGGGCCTATGCGCCGAATAACTCGATCTGCGGATACGTGTCGAACACATTTTACAACGGGGGACACTTCTATAACGGAACGAGCCCGAACGATATCAAGGCCAACGGCGTTCCGGAGAATCCCTACTTCGCGCAGAGCTTCGTGCCGTCGTTCGGCGATCCGAGCTCGTCCAATTATCCGCTCGCGCTCAACCTCTATTTCTCGGTGCAAGTCAAACTCTAACGAACGATGGGGGCGCCGCACTCGACGATCTCGCGCGCCGCGCAAGGCGACTTGGCGGCCCTCGCGCCCCTCTTCGATGCATACCGGGGATTCTTCGCCGGGCGTCCCGAGATCGCGCGATCGCAGCAGTTCTTAGCGGCGCGGTTCGCCGCGGACGACTCCGTGATATTCATCGCTTGGGCGGATCGCGAGGCCGAAGGCTTCATTCAACTCTATCCGCTTTGGTCGTCGTGGCACTGCCGGAGAATCTGGTTTTTGAGCGACCTTTACGTCAAAGAGTCGAGCCGCAAGCGCGGCCTCGGAGCGGGGCTCGTCGAACGGGTCGTGCAACACGCGCGCGAGACGGACGCATCGAGTATCATGGTGGAGCTCCCGCGGCGCGAGCCGCATTTAAAAGAGTTCTACGCGAGGCTTGGCTTTGATGCCGATGAGCTCTTCGAACTAGCGCGGTATACGCTGACTTGAGCGGGAGGCAAGCAATGATTTCGATCGACCGGCGTAAGTTTCTGGTAACGACGAGCGCCGCTACGGCTGCGACGCTTGCGGCGGGAACTCCCTCGCCGGCGCCTGCGCGCAGCGGCGGACCGGTCTTGCTTTCGACGTGGGAATGGGGCATTTCGGCCAACGCCCGCGCGGCGCAGGTACTTGCCGCGGGGGGTTCGCTAATCGATGCGGTAGAGAAGGGCATTAACGTCGCCGAGGACGACCCCACCGTTGATTCGGTTGGCTACGGCGGCCTTCCCAACGCGCAGGGCGAGGTGGAGCTCGACGCCGGCATCATGGACGGAACGACCCACCGTGCCGGATCGGTCTGCAACCTGCACAAGATCAAGAACCCGATCTCGGTCGCCCGGCTGGTGATGGAGAAGACGCGGCACACGACGATGGCCGGC
Source organism: Candidatus Cybelea sp. (assembly GCA_049585055.1). Lineage (GTDB taxonomy): Bacteria > Vulcanimicrobiota > Vulcanimicrobiia > Vulcanimicrobiales > Vulcanimicrobiaceae > Cybelea. The sequence continues at coordinate 12,870 of JBAUYZ010000106.1, forward strand.
GAGGGCGCGTTGCAGTTTGCGATCGCGATGGGATTCCAGCCGATGCAGCTGCTGACGCCGCACAGTCTCGCGGAATGGTTGAAGTGGAAGAACGATCCGAATCACCAAACGTTCTGGATCGACCGCAACCATCACGACACCATCGGCATGGTCGGCATCGACGGAGCCGGACGCGTCGTCGCGGGCTGCTCGACGAGCGGTTTGGCCTGGAAGATTCCGGGGCGCGTGGCCGATTCGCCGTTAGTCGGCTGCGGCTACTATGCCGACGATGCTGCGGGTGCGGCCTCGGCGACCGGCAACGGCGACGTGATGGCGAACTATTGCACGTCGAGCTTCATCGTGGAGCGGATGGCCCAAGGTGCGCATCCACAGGAGGCTTGCGACGAGGCCATGCGCTTCATGGCGAAGACCGCGCCGAATCTTCACGACGACATGTACTGCGTGATCGCCATCAACCCGAGCGGTGAAACCGGCGCTGCCTCGATGAACTCCAAGCAGTCGTTGCAGTACGCCCTCTGGCAAAACGGCGGTGGTGGCGCACTTCATACGGCTCCGGCGTTTCTAGGCTAGCCCGTCTATGCTGCGCCCCGACGGCCGCGCTTCCGTGAAGGGATTGCGACGCCGGCTCGTGCCTGCCGCATTGGCCGCGGTCGCCGCTCTCGGCCTCTCGATGCCCGGCGCGGCACAGACCCTCAACGTACCGGTCGCTTCAGGAATCCGGCCGATCCAAACCGAGACGCTCTTTCACGAGCTCTTCGCGGATTTCTTCAAAGAGTCCGACGGAACGACGTACGTTCAAACCGGCGATATCCCCGCGATGTGGCTGCGCGACTCGGCTGCGCAGACGATCCCATACGTCCGTTTCGTGAGGAGGTATTCATTGCTGCACGCCGCGTTCTTCGGCGTGATCCAGCGCGACGCGAAGAATATCCTGACTGACCCGTACGCCGAGGCCTTTAGCGCCGATTATCACGTCTGGGAGCGCAAATGGGAGATCGACTCGCTCGCATGGCCGGTCCTGCTCATCTTCGTCTACTACGCAAACACCCACGACCGCACGATTTTTACGCCAACGCTTCACCGCGCGATGCAGACGATCGTCACGACGCTGGAGTGCGAGCAGCATCACGCCGCATGCAGTCACTACGTCTGGCCGTCGGCGGTGCCGACGCACCAGTCGTACAACCCGAACACGGGGATGATCTGGAGCGCGTTCCGTCCCTCCGACGACCCGGTGACCTACCGGTACAACGTTCCGCAGAACGCGATGGCGGTCGTCGCCATGAGGCTGCTCGCGCGGTTCGCTCGGGAAGCCTTCAACGACGAAGCACTTGCACAGCGGGCGACCGCGCTCGGCGCTGCGGTCGAGACCGGCGTGCTGCGATACGGTAAGACCTATAACCCGAAGTACGGATGGATGTACATCTACGAGACCGATGGGTACGGCCACGAGAACCTGATGGACGACGCGAACATCCCGAATCTAACCACGCTGCCGTGGTACGGGTGGTGCGCGACGCTCGATCCGGTTTACCGCGACACGCGCCGCTTCACGCTAGGCTTCGACGATCCGTACTATTTCACCGGAAAGTATGCGACCGGGCTCGGCAGTCCGCATACGCCAAAGGGCTGGGTATGGCCGTTGGGAATCATCGGTGCCGCGCTAACGGCGACGAAGCCACAAGAGATCGTGAAGGCGATCGACATGCTCGATCGCAGCGACACGATCAATGGCTTGATGCACGAATCGGTGAATCCCAACGATCCCCAAGAGTTTACGCGCCCGGAGTTCGGGTGGGCGAATGCGTTCTGGGCGGACTTACTCTTTCGAACCGTTGCCGGCTACTCGGCGGCGCCGATCGGCGTGTTGAGCGCGATGGTTCCCTACGAACGGCAGAGCGAGATCCCGACCGTCACGTCGCCCGCGACGCAACTGACCGATCGCGCCGAGCTGATTCGCACGCTCGGGCAACTGCTCGAGCACGCGCCGCGCACGTGGTGAGTCAATCGCGCGTCCACCAGGTGCCGCCCGGGTAGTAGATCGCGGAACCCTCGCCCCAAATAACGTAGTCGACTCCCTTCGTATCGGCGGCGAGGCCGAGATAGTCGCCGAAGGGGAAGTAGTAGCCTTCGGCGCTTTTATACGGCGCGCCCGAGCCGCGGTCCGAGAGGCGGACCGCCCGGCTCCAGCGCTCGCCGCCGTCGCGCGTGCGTGCGTACCAGGTGTTCCAAGCGTGGGCGCCGTTTCGGTTATCTTGCCAGACGAGCCGGAAATCACCGGCGGCGGCCCCTGCGGCGAGCGCGGGACTCGTGCTGTTGCCGCGCCCGTTGAAGAGCGTCGGAGTACTCCACGTGACGCCGTCGTTCGAACGGCTCACGTAGAGGGAGTTCGGCCCCTGCTTCGATTCGTTCTTTGCAAAGACGAAGACGTAGTGGCCGCGGCGATCGACCGCAACGGCAGCTTGCGCGGTGAAGAAGTCCGGGTAGCAGTTGTGGAGACGGCAGGGTGCGCCCTCGTGCGCGACGGCGAAGAGAATCGTTCGCCACGTCGCGCCTCCGTCGGCCGAAGTGACGAGCTCCACGTGGGCGTTTCCGGTTTGATCGTGGCCGCTCTCGCCGCCGACCGCAAACCAAACGGAGCCGTCTGGAGCCGTCGCGCCGCTGTACGGGTAATACCATCGGTTTTCGCTCGTTGCTTTGACCGGCGCGTGCCACGTCGTACCGCCGTCGTGCGACGCGGCGACGAAGAGCGCATTGTAGGAGTTGAACGCGACGTAGACGTCTCGGCCGGAGGAGGATACCGAGAGGATGGGCTTGTCGCTATAACGCAGCGGGCGATCGAGACGAATCGACCGGCTCCACGTGCGTCCGTGATCGCGCGACTGCGCGAAGGCAACACCCGGCAAGAAACCGTTCAGGCAGACCGCGTCGACGATGCCGCCGTCGACGGCGGCGATTTGCGGATCGTACTGGAACGGCACGCGCGTACCGCGGCGGCAGATCAGACGCGTCGGCTCCCACGTTCGACCGCCGTTGCTCGATGCCCGGAAGAGTAAATAATCCTTGTGCTGATTGGTCGTCATCTGATAGACCCAGCTCGAATCGGGCTCGGCGGCAACCACCGGCTCCCAACGCGTGTCGGCGGCGGTACCCCAGCGGCGCTCGCTCTCGAAACGGATGACCTCGGCGTTCGCGGTGGTACGCGCTTCGTTTGAGGTCGGGGGGGCGTACGTATCCTTGGCAATCACGCACGACGAAACGGCGAGGGTGAGGCAACACGCGGTCAACAATCGCTTCAACTTCGCTAACCTCCGTCACTCTTGAGATTGGCCCCACGGCAGGCTTCCCCTCCGCGCACTCGAAGCTGGTTGCCGTGAATCGATTCCTGGGCGCGGCTTTCATTGTTTTGACGTTTGCCGCTTGCTCTGCCGGTCGCGATACCGCGATTCCGGTGGGCGTCGCGGACGCGACTCGCGGCGGCGGATCCATCCTCCCATCGGCAGCCGGTAACGTCTTCGTCGCCAACTGGTACGACAACACGGTCGCCGTATTTTCGGCCGGCGGCAAATCGAAGCTTCGCACGATTACCAACGGCATCGAATACCCGAACGCGCTGGCATTTAACGGCACCGGTAGCCTCTACGTTGGCAATTACGGCAGTCCGAGCGGGAGCATCACGAGCGACGTTTCGGTATACGGTGGAGGCGGAGGCACGCCGACGCGGACGATCACGCAGGGCGTCCGCGGGCCGTACGCCTTTGCGTTCGGCGCCTCGGGTAAACTCTACGTTGCGAACTACGGCGCGAGCAACGTCACCGTCTACCCCCGAGGGTCGGATTCGGTCTCTCAAACGATTTCGAACGCCGTACGCTCGCCCGAGGCGCTTGCGTTCAACAAAGCCGGCAACCTTTACGTCGCGAATTGGTCGGGCAATGACGTGACCGTTTACGCCCCGGGCAAGCTCAAGCCGATGGCGACGATCAAGACCGGTATCCTGCATCCCGATGGGCTGGCGATTGATTCGGCGCAGAATCTCTACGTCGCCAATCGCGGCAACGATTCGGTGACGGTGTATCACCCCGGCCACAAAGACACGCCTCACACGATCACCAAGGGCGTGAGCCAGCCGCTAACGCTGATTTCGACCTCGTCGAAGGAGCTCTACGTGCTGAACTACGGAAACAACACGGTTTCCGTTTACTCGGAGGCTACGCTGACGTTGGAGCGCGTGATCTCCGCCGGCATCGCGTGTCCGACGACGATGGCACGCAGTTCGTCCGGCCTGCTCTACGTCGCCAATTCGTGTCCGAGCTCGCTCTCGGTCTATTCAGCGTCGGGAAGCAAGGTTCGCTCGGTCGGCAAGGGTCTCGACGGTCCGGTGGCAATCGGCATCGCGCCGTAGTAGCGCTCGGCTGATGAGCGGCTTGCGCTGCGCGGTCCTAGCGCTACTGGTCGGAATGGCCGGCTGCGTCACGAGCAACTCCGCCGGTTCGATGCCTTCCGCGCCCACCTTAGACGCGCGATCCATCTCGAAGATTAAACACATCGTGATCGTCTTTCAAGAGAACCGGTCGACCGACGATCTTTTCAACGGATTACCCGGTGCCGATACCGTGCGCAGCGGCTTGAACTCAAAGGGCAAGCGCGTGCGCCTACAGGCGAGCGCCTTAACCGCACCCTACGATCTCGACCACTCCCACGGGGGTTTCGAGACCGAATACGCAAACGGGAAGCTAAACGGATTCGATCGGGAGAACTCGGACTGCCTCGGCGCAACCGTCTGCGTTTCGCGAGATCGCCGCGCATACGGATACGTTCCGCACGATGAAGTAAAGCCGTACTTCGCGATGGCGACTCAGTATGCGTTCGGCGACCGCATGTTTCAAACGAATCAAGGGCCGAGCTTCCCGGCGCACCAGTACCTCGTTAGCGGGACCTCGGCCGTCACCGACGGATCCTCGCTGCTCGCTGCCGAGAATCCGTTCCACGCCAACGCAAAAGCGGCGGGCGGCTGCGACTCACCCGCAGGCTCGCTCGTAGTGCTGATCAACCCCGCAGGGACCGAGAATCGCAAATCGTTCCCCTGCTACGCTCGCATCTCGCTGATGGAGCTCCTCGACCGCAAGGGATTGACGTGGCGTTACTATCAGGCGACCTCCGGCGCGGGCCTCTGGAATGCTCCCGACGCCGTCTTGCGGATTCGAACGAGTCGCAACTTTTCGAACGAAGTCGTCAACCCGCCGTCGCGAGTTCTCACCGATATCGCGAAGGGCCGGCTTGCCGCCGTGGTTTGGGTAACGCCGACGGCGCTCGCTTCGGATCACGCGCAATCGACGAACGGTACGGGGCCGTCCTGGGTCGCCGCCGTCGTCAACGCGGTCGGCGAAAGCCGGTACTGGGATTCGACGGCAATCGTCGTGACGTGGGACGACTGGGGAGGTTGGTACGATCACGTCCGCCCATCGCTCTATAACTCCTACGAGCTCGGTTTTCGCGTTCCGCTGATCGTGATTTCGCCGTACGCAAAGAATCATTACGTCTCCCACGTGCAGCATGAGTTCGGAAGCATCCTCAAGCTTACCGAGGAGACTTTCGGCTTGCCCTCGCTTCACACGACCGACGAACGCGCCGACGATCTCCTCGATTGTTTCGATTTTTCGAAGCCTCCAACCAAGTTCAAGCACATTCCGGCACCATATCCTCCGAGCTACTTCTCGAGCCAACCCGCGACGGAGCCGAACGATTAGCGCAAGTCGCGTCGCCGGCGCCTCGCTCGCGCTGGTTCTCGGTTTTGCAGCGGCCGCGTGTTCGCGAACCGGCGGCACGCCGCCGCTTCCGATGCAGGCGCTGTCGCTCGCCGCTGTGGGCGGCTACAAATCGATCTACGGCTTCGGTCAGAACGGCAAGTTTGGCGACGGATCCCGCCCGGTCGCGAGTCTGGTTGAGGCCGGCGGCCTCCTCTTCGGCACCACGCAACATGGCGGGAAGAGTAACGCGTTTTGCAATCTTGGATGTGGAAGCGCCTTTGCCGTGACCGCATCCGGCACGGAACGAGTCCTCTATCGCTTCAAGGGCGGCAGCGACGGTGACGCGCCGCTTGGAGAGCTCGCGATCGTCAACGGAATGCTGATCGGAACGACCAGCCGCGGCGGCGCGAGCGGGTGCGATGGCGGATGCGGTACCGTCTTCGAGCTCGGCACCGACGGCAAATCGTACCGGATTCTTTATCGTTTTGCCGGCGGAAGCGACGGTGCGGCGCCCGCTGCGGGCTTGGTCTCAATCGGCACTACGCTCTACGGCACCACACAACTCGGCGGCACGGCGACGCGGCTCTGTGCCTCGGGTTGCGGAACCGTCTTTGAAGTAACGCCAAGCGGCGCAGAGCGGGTCGTCTATCGCTTCAGAGGCGGAAAAGACGGCGCGTTTCCCGTTGCGCGCCTCACCGCTGCGAACGGAGTGCTCTACGGAACGACGCAATACGGCGGTCTTGAGACGGCGCTCTGCGCGACGGGCTGCGGTACGCTCTTTCAGATGAGTATGGATGGAACGAAAAAGACCCTCCATTCCTTTACCTACGGGCCAAAGTCAACCGATGGCGCATATCCGGCCGCCGGCGCGGCGATGCTTGGCGGAAAGCTCTACGGCACGACGCCGGGCGGCGGCCGCTTCGGCGACGGAACGGTCTTTGTAATGGATCCGGCATCGGGCACGGAGCACGTGCTGCACGCCTTCAGTTGTTGCGGGACGCGTACCGACGGGTCGTACCCGGTCGCCCGCCTCGCGCACATCGGCGGCGTACTCTATGGAACGACGCGCTACGGAGGAACCTCGAACGCCGGCACGATTTTCACCATCAGGCCCTCGGGCTCGGAGTTGGTGATTCACAACTTCGGCGGCAAACCCGACGGTGCGGCGCCGGAAGCCGGTTTGATCGTACGAGGGAAAACGCTTTACGGCACGGCTTCGGCGGGCGGATCGCGTTCCGAAGGTACGGTCTTCGAGTTGATCGAGTAGCGGTCAAGCGGGCGAGGAGGCATTGGGCTCTCCCCGAATACGCACGGCCTACTTGTAAAGCAGGAAAGGCAAATAATGAAACACCCAGCACTGTTGGCGTTCAGCGCCGGCGCGCTGTTTTTGGGGCTCCTGGCCTCTCCGGTCGTATCGTCGGCACAGCCGGCGCCGGCGCCGACGATGGTACCGATGACTAAACCCGACTTTTCGTCGATGATGTTCCTCATGGGAACGTGGAACTGCACCCAGATGCTGCGCGGCAAAACCCGCCCGGACACGGCCACCACGACGATGGGGATGGGCGGTGTATGGATGGTGACCCAAGATACGGCACCTCCCTTCGACCAGTACCGCACGGTAGCGGTCAATAGTACTATTTACACCGGGTACGATCCCACGGTGAAGCAGTGGGTTCAGATCGCCGTCGATGACAGCGGCGGCTACGGGACCTCGACGTCGCCGGGTTGGCAAGGAAACGCGATGACGTGGACGACCAAGAATCTCGACGGCAGCAGCGGTACCGACGTCACAACGAAAGTCAGCGATACCGAGACGAGCGATGCGTCGAGCTCCACCGATGCACAGGGCAAGACGACGAGCACGACGATTCACTGCACCAAGTCGAGCTAAGTACTTCCTGCTGATTCCCGTTCGCGCGCCGCGTCACTCCGAGTTTCTCGCCAGAGGCGCGGCGCTTCGTATTCTCTTGTCGGGTCGGGCGATCGCTTCGTAGACTGCGCCGATCCCCACGATAAGCGCCATCACCAGTAGCGTGATCCAACCGTAGTTGAAAACGGCGCGGCCGCTCGACAACGGGCTTGGCCAGACGATGTCGGCGAGCATGAGCATTAAATAGAGCGCGCCTCCGACGGTGACGGGTACGCCCCATTTGCCCAACCTGAATACGCCGCTCGGCTTCCAGCCGCGAAGCCGCGCTACCAGCGCCCCGATCACGGTGAGCAGGAAGGCGAGATAAATTCCGGACGTCGCAAAAGAGACCAGCGCGTAGAGCGCGTTGACGTGCGCCGGGTAATCGAACCAGAGCAGATGGACCGGTTTGCTCGGGTTGATCAGCACGAGGAGCAAAAAGAGAAACGGCACGACCGTTCCAACGAGGATTGCGTTCGCCGGCGTGTGATGACGGCGAGAGATCGCCTCGAGCTTTTTGCTGAACGGGAGAGCGCCGTCGCGAGCGAGCGCGAAGGCGACGCGAGCGCCCGCGCCCTGTACGGCCGTGCCGCAACTGAAGAACGCGACGACGACCATGACGAGAAAGAACGTCTGCAGCCAACCCGGCAGAACGCCGAGAACGGTATCGATCCCGCCGTTGACCACCGCTCCGATGCCGGCCGCGGGCGTCGCAAGCAGCAAGCCGAGCACCAAGACGAACGACGCAATCCCACCGTAGAGCAACGCGTTGCGCATCGCTTTGGGAACCTGACGCTGCGCATCGAAGGTCTCTTCCGAAATATCGCCGGCCGACTCGTACCCGTAGAAGATGTAAACGTTCGCGAGGATCGCGACGAGCGCGGCCCCGAGCCACCAATTCCCGCCGAAATCTAAGCCGATCGGATTGCTCTTGATGTGTTCGACGCTTTGCGTTGAGAAGACGAAGCCGAAGCGTTGATGGAAGCCGTAGATCGCGAGCGCGGCAAAGACACCGAACGTTCCGATCGTTTCGACATAAACGCCAAAGCGCGCGACGCGCCCAAGAATCTTCGCGCCGACCCAGTTCAAAATCGCCGAGAGCACGATGATCCCGCCGGCGATCACGAAGATCGTCAAATGATTCGCGGGATCCCACCTGGTCCCAAAACACGCGTTCGCGAGCGAGGTAATGTAGCCGACGACGCCGGAATCGACCGAAGCCACCGTCGCGAGCAGCGCGAAACCGTAGATCCAACCGATGAACCATCCATAGCGCGGTCCGACGCTGTACTTTCCGTATTGATAGAGCGCGCCGGAGAGCGGATACTCGCTGGCAAGCTCGCCGAAAACGAGCGCGACGAGCATCATGAGGCCCACGACGACCGGAATCGTCCAGATATACCGCGGACCACCCGTACCCAGGCCGAGAGTATAGAGCGAGTAGATGCCCACCATCGGGCTGAGGTAGCTGAACGCTACCGCGAAATTGTCGAAGAGCGAAAGAACGCGTGAAAGCTCTTGCCGGTAGCCGAACGCGGCGAGGCTGTCGTCTTCCTTTAGTGTTTTGACCACGCCCAACCGGTGATGCGCCAACCCATCGACGACTTTCGCAGCGCCACGGTGAAGATCGAGTCGCGCTCGGTGACGGGCTTACCATGTTCCTCGTACGCGTACGTCGCGGGCACGACGACGTAGGCCCGGTCGCCGGTAACGGCCAGGTACCAGGGCTGACCGAGCGTCACGATCCCGTCGGTGATGCCGTCCTTCTTTGCCTCGGCGGCATAAGCGGCAGCCCAATCGGCGCAGGCCGCCGGCCCGTGCCATTCGTGCGGCGGAAACTCGTCGATGATCGAGGCTTGCGTGGCGCAGGCTGCAAGCGCCGTCTTCGAGTCGCCTCGGTTGAGCCCGTCGATGAATTGGTGCACGGTCGCCATCACCGCGGACTGCTGCGTCGCAGCCGGGAGGGGCGCGCTCGTGAGGCCGACGGCGACGCTCGTAAGAGCGATGATACGCCTGAGATTCATGGGCGTTCTGTTGGCGCGTCGAGGAGTTGGCGCCTCTCGGATGTAATTTCCGCCTTCCCAGACCAACTCCGGAAAAAGGAGATCTCCGTGAACGGATCCGTGAAACTCTTAGCGCCGCTGGTCGCGGCGCTTGCAGTCGCGGCATGTAATGCCGGCGGCTCTTCCAACGTGCCGGGAACGGCCGGTCAGACGTCTTCTACGTCATCATCCCGTTCGGCGATGCCGGAATGGCAGGCGAAGGGCCTAGCAAAGGCCGCCTGTCCGCAGATCACCGGGAGACCGACGTGCCTGGCGCTCATCCAATCGAAGAGCGGGATCAGCCCCACCGTCTCCGGGTGGGCGCCGAGCGATTTCCAGACGCGGTATAATCTGCCTTCGTCGACGAACGGAAAGGGACAGATCGTCGCGATCGTCGATGCCTACGATAACCCGAACGTAGCCTCCGATCTTGCAGCGTACCGTTCGCAGTTCGGCCTCGGGAAGGCGAACTTCACGAAATACAATCAGCAGGGGCAGAAAAAGAACTATCCCCGCGGGAGCACCGGCTGGGGCATCGAGATCGACCTCGACGTGCAGATGGTTTCTGCGGCCTGTCCGCTCTGCACGATCTACCTCGTCGAGGCGAACAGCTCCGACAACAGCGACCTCCAAACCGCCGAAGCGCAAGCCGTAACGCTCGGTGCGCATATCGTGAGCAACAGCTGGATCTGTTACGGTTCGTATAACTGCGTCGATCAGTCGATCTTCGATCAGCCCGGTGTCCTCTATACCGCGGGCTCGGGCGACGCGGGCTACGGGGCCATCGGAGCCCCGGCGGCGCTTCCGAGCGTGGTCGCGGTCGGTGGTACCGTGCTCTCGAAGAACGGCTCGACCTATAGCGAGACCGTTTGGAACGGCGCCGGCGCGGGCTGCGCCACGGGCGTCACCAAGCCATCGTGGCAGCACGATCCGGATTGCACCTCCCGCACGATTTCCGACGTTTCGGCCATCGCGTGGCAGGTTGCAGAGTACGACACGTACGGGTACAGCGGTTGGTTCACCGTCGGCGGCACGAGCGTGGCGACCCCGATGATCGCGGCCATCTTCGCGCTTGCTGGAAACGCGAGCACGCAAGACGCTGCGAAGAAGATCTGGTCGTTAAAGAAACGCCAGCGCGGCAAGGATTTGCACGCCATTACCACCGGCAGCGACGGTTCGTGCAGCGGGAAGTACCTTTGCCAAGCGGGTACGAAACAGTTCCACAGTTACTCCGGCCCCGCAGGGTGGGGAACCCCAAACGGGATCAAGGCCTTTTAAGCAGACCTCTAAATCGAAACGCGAAGGAGGCGGACGCTATAGCGCCCGCCTCTGCGCGCTACAACCACGGAGCTCTAAGAAAGTTGGATTTCAATGCGAATGATGCTCAAAGTGCAATTTCCGGTCGAATTCTCAAACGCTGCAATCAAGGACGGCAGGTTGATGAAGGTCATGGCCGCGACGATGGAGCGGCTCAAGCCTGAAGCCGCATATTTCACGACGGTAGAGGGCGACCGCGGCGGATACATCGTCTTCGATCTTGCGCAGCCAAGCGATATTCCGTCGGTCTGCGAGCCGTTCTTCACGGAGCTCGGCGCAAAGTGTCAAATCATGCCGGTGATGATGCCTGAGGACGTGCAGGCCGGCATTGCCAAAGCCTTCCCCTAGGAGCCTGTAGGGCCATGGCGCCATAGCCCTACAGGCTGCTAGAAGTCGGTATCGGGCGGCGAGAACGACGGTTTTCGCGCAATGAAGTACGTCTTGGAGTATTGCGACGGGATCGGCGTGAATTGAAGCGGGGGCTGGGAGTAATCGAAGCAATCGATGATGCTCTTGGCGCGTTTATCGCTCGTTCCCAGCGATCCGAGGTTCCAGTTCTTCTCGATGTACTTGAGAATGCTTCCGAACTCGTAGTTCGTCGTTGAAATAAAGCCAGGCTTGGCATACGCCGAGACGACGAGTGCGGGAACTCGGAAGCCAAGGCCCCCGTAGCCAACCTGATGCGGGTTAAGGTTGTCGTAGAAGCCTCCCCAATCGTCCCAGACGATGACGATTGCGGTGGAATTCCAGTATTGGCTCGTGCCGATCGCGTTGACGACGCTCGCTACCCAGGACGGCCCGGTATCGATCTTCTCGCCGGGATGGTCGGAATCGGGCTCGTCGGGGATCAGCCACGACACCGCCGGCAGTGTGCCGTAGGTAATGTCGCTAAAGACGTTCGTCTGCGGGCTCGACATGTTCGTCTTCCACTCGGGCCCGTAGCGGACCGCGGCGATCACGTCGAATGCGGTAAAGAGCCGGCCGTTCGTATTGCAGCAAATCGGCGGCGCGTAATATTTCCAGGAGACGCCTTTGGCGTCGAGCAGATCGCGCAGCGTCGGGTAGTTTGACGCGAAGTCGTTCGTGCACGGGAAGGGACCCTTACCCGGCGCAAACGAGTCGGTCGAGCTGATCAACGACGTGTGCGTGCCCGGCGGTGCGTCGCATCCCCAGCGGCACGTGTGGCCCGAACAAGACGGCAGGTTGACCATCGCTTCGTTCGGCGCGACGATCGTGCCGCCCGCGATCAGATCTTGGTGTCCCGTAAAGCTGCTGCTCCCTTGCGTCGTAAACATGTGCTCGGCCAGTACGTACGCTTTGGCGATATCCCAGTAGGGACGGATTTCGGAGGGATCGACGTATTGATACGGATAGGCGCACTCCGGCCGGCCGTCGGAAGCGAGTATCTGGTCGAAGCCGTTCATTTTTCCGCCGTTGCGCGCCGCACGGTAACCCTGATAGCTATGATTGAAGTCGCGGTCACCGACGAGACCCATCTCGGTCAACGCGATCGTCTTGTTCTTGCCGATGTGGCATCGCCGGTCACGTCGTGCGGCGCCGGTCGTGGTTCCGTCGGCCCCGGGGTACGTCGCAAAGAAGTTATTGAAGGTGCGGTTCTCTTGAATGACCAGGACGACGTGCTGGATCGGCGTGGCGGAGCTCGACGCGCGGCGATACTCGGGCGCCCTCTGCAGTCGTGCCGGGACGGAGGAGCCGCCGCAGGCCGCCAATGCGGCCGCGGCAAGCGCCGTAAGGCCAAGGGCGCGCCATCGCACGCACGATCCTTGTCTGGGCTCGTCATTGGGACCTCTCGGGCAAGAGCGGGCGGAGTCCCGAGCGAACGAGTCACTCGATGTGTCGTAATATCCGGACTCTCCACAACTTTTCTCCACCCGCAACCTCGGAAGAAGTTCGCGCGTCGGCTACGCAGTTCGTGCGGAAACTAAGCGGATTCACGCGGCCGTCGAAGGCAAATGAGGCCGCATTCGATCGCGCGGTCGAGCGCGTTACGGCAGCGGCGGACGAGCTGCTCGCGACGCTCGTTACGCACGCTCCGCCTCGCGATCGCGAAGAGGAAGCCGCGAAGGCTCGGGTGCGTTCGCGGTTGCGCTTCGCACGCAACTGACGCAGCCGACTCGAGCGATGGTCTATCTGGATGAGGAAGCCGTCCGGCAGCGCTTGGATTGGGACGCGCTCATCGTCGCGATGGAGAAGGCGTTGGTCGGTTTTTCCAGGGGCGATTCGGTACAGCCGGCGCGCACCATTCTCACGCTTGACGAGCGACGCCGGTACGTCGGCTTGATGCCGGCGGTAGTGGGCGAGGTGATGGGGCTGAAATATGTCACCTTTTATCCGGTCAATGCCGAAGCCGGGCTTCCGACCCACAACGCGACCATCTTACTCTATCGCACCGATAACGGTCTGCCGCTCGCGGCGATGGATGGCCGGCTGATCACCGAGATGCGGACGGCCGCAGTATCGGCCGCCGTCACGAAGTATCTCTCCGCGCCGGAATCGCGCGTGCTCGCGCTGCTCGGCAGCGGCGTGCAGGCGCACGCGCATCTGGGCGCGCTCTCCCGGGTCCGAACTTTTTCGGAGGTACGCGTTTGGAGCCGAGCCGCCACGCACGCGCAGCGCTTCGCGCGCGAGCACGACGCGACGGCCTTCGCTTCGGCCGAAGCAGCAGTTCGCGGAGCCGATATCGTCGTTACGGCCACCGGGGCTCACGAACCGATTCTCGAAGGCGCGTGGCTGAAGCCAGGCGCGCACGTCAACGCCGTCGGTTCGTCGCGGCCCGATTGGCGCGAGCTCGACGACGCTGCGATGGGTAACCTCGTGATCGTCGATTCACGCGAGGCGGCGGCCGCGGAGGCCGGCGACGTGATTATCGCCGGCGCACCGATCTACGCCGAAGCCGGCGAGATCTTCGCCGGCATGGTGGCGTGCCCGCCGCACTCCGCGACGACGGTCTTCAAATCCGTCGGACTCGCCGTCGAAGACGTAGCCGCCGCGCGCCTCGTCTTTGAAACAACGGTTTCGGCGACGGCGTAAAACGGTCGATGCGCGCACTAATCTTCGGGCCCAACGGCGTACGAGCCGGCTGGCGATTTCTGGCCTACGCCGCGATCTTAATCGGCGTAAACCTCTCGGCTCAGGCCCTCCTCGTGCCGCCGTTGATGAAGGCGCTCCACGCCCAGGAGAGCCTGAACTCATACGCGTTTCTGATCGCGGAGATCGTCGAGGGAGCGACCGTCCTCATTGCGACGGCGGTAATGGCCGCTTGCGAGCGACGCCGCATCGATGCCTACGGATTGCCGATGCGACTGGCGTTTGGCCGACGCTACTGGGAGGGCTTTGCGATCGGCGTGGCCGGCGCGGGCGCGGTCGGCGTCGCGATGGTGGCATCGGGCGCAATGGTCGTTCACGGGCTCGCCTTGCAGGGCACGGCGATCGCCGTGCAGGCCGGCATCTGGCTCGCCGTCATGGTGCTCGTCGGATTGAACGAAGAGTATATGTTTCGGGGTTATCCGCTGCAGGCGCTCGCGCGCGGCATGGGATTTTGGGCGGCCGCGATTCTGCTTTCGCTGCTCTTCGGCGTGGCACATCTCACGAAATCCGACGAGAACGCGATCGACATTACGAACATCATTCTGTTGGGCCTGCTGCTCTGTTTGACGCTGCAGCGCACGGGCTCGCTTTGGCTCGCCGCCGGCTTTCACTGCAGTTTCGATTACATGCAGTTCTTCGTGATCGGAACGCGCAATGGGGGCGCCTCGCCGGTGGGGCATCTGCTCGACGCGACCTTTCCGGGTCCTGCATGGGCAAATGGCGGCCCCCTCGGGACGGAGGCCAGCTATTTCATGCTTCCGGTGATCGCGCTGATCTTTCTGTATATCTTATGGCGCTATCCGAAGGCGGCGCCGTTGCAGACGTAGATTGGTGTTAATGCAAAAACTTCTTTGGATCGCGATCGCGTTTGCGTTGGTGGCCTGTTCCGGCGGATCGGGCGGTCACGGATCCTACGGCTCCGGCGATCCTAACCTTGCCGCCGCGAATCCGGGCGGCGGCGTGATCGATCCGTTCTTGACCGACGGCCAAGCCGTACTTACGGCCTTCGACGCCATCGCGGCACGTTCGGGGCGGCCGCTGCGCGTCACGTCGATATCCGCGGATCGGATCAACGGTTTGATGGTTGACGTGCAGGAGCCCGCTCACCGCATCAACGTCGACCACTATGTTGTTGCGCCCGACGGCACCCTTAGCGGGCCTACGCCGGTCAAGCTGATGTCGCTCGACGGCGGTCCCATCACCGTTGCAACGGTCGATCAACGTGCCTTCAGCCCAAAGGCGATTGACTTTGCGCGGTTGACGCAGACCGCGCGTAAAGCCATTGCGAAGTCGAACTACTCCGACGCGCGCGTTACCGAGTGGGAGTTCGACGGACTCGGCCCCGATGACCGCCGGTATATCTATTTGGAATCGGCACGTGCGCGGCCCGTAGCGGTCGTCAACGCCGACCTGAAGATTCTGTGGATGCAATTTTGAAGACGCTCTTTGCCAGTGCCTTGGCCGTCGCGAGCGCGCTCTCGCTTCAAGCGCCGGCGGCGGCCGGCGACGCGGGGCGCATCGACGCATACGTCACGCCGTATTACGATTCGTCCCGGCCGGTCATTCGGATCGGAAAATATAGCTCCGGACTTGCGTCGGCAAATGAGGCAACGTTCGTCGCGACCATTTCGCAGATGAAGAAGGATTGGAATCGACTCAGTTTCATGCAGCTTTACGTTGGGGCGATTCGTCTCTACGATCTCGGCTATCGCTGGGAAGCAACGTACTGGTTCTACTCGGCGCAATACTGCGGACGTCAATTTGGGTTGCTGGTCAACCAAAAGGCGATCGGGAGCATCGGCGACCCCGGTTTCGAGCTTTACCACGCGCAAGACGCGTTCTTGCAGTTGGCCGGACCCGACATCAACGGCTACGCGTTCGGCGACATCGACTCGCTGGTAAAGGTCATCCAAAGAGTTCAAAGCGCAAATCGCAACGTGCCAGACTTGGAGTCGATCTATCCGCACGTTGATTTCATAAGTAAGACGGATTGGCGGAAGAGGAACGCCGAGCTAAATGGCGGTCTGGGGACGCTCGCGACGTCACTCGAGAGCCAAAAAGCACAGATCGCGCGCGAGCGAGCGCAGAATGGTACCGCAGCGCGGTTCTCCCACCTGACGAGCAAACAGTTCCCGGGCGGATACTAGGAGAGCAGGCGCCCGCTAGCCGCTACCGAACCACCGGGCCTAAACCTACGTCCGAAGGAGGCGGCACGTCGCTCACCCCATCTGCGGCCGGCGGTGACCCCGCCGTAGCCGGCGGCGGAAGGACGATTGGTGCCGGACCGTTGGCGCGCGAAAGCGTTCTATATTCGTTTGCAGGTGCGCCCGACGCGGCAAGCCCATTTGGCGGATTGCTCGCGGGTAAGCACGGCGAGTTCTACGGCATATCGAACGGCGGCGGAACGGTCGGCCCAAGCGGCTTTAGCGGCGGGACCGTTTACGAAGTCTCATCGACGGGCCAAGAAAAAGTACTCTACGACTTTCAAGGCGGCAACGACGGCGCCGGCTCCGAAGCGACCCCGATCGCCGACCGCGCCGGTAATCTCTTCGGCGTCACCAGCTTCGGCGGCTCCGGCGCCTGCACCAACGGCTGCGGAACCGTTTTTGAAATGCAGCCAAACGGTTCTGGATTCACTGAGCGCGTGCTCTGCGCGTTTGCGGGCGGACAGGACGGCGCAGATCCGGTCGGCAGCCTGGTTCTCGGCAAGAACGGCGTGCTCTACGGCACGACGAACGTCGGCGGTGGCGGCGCACGTAACGCCCCTTCATTGGCCAGCGGTTGCGGCACGGTCTTTAGCTTGACGCCTTCGGGATCACAGTACACCGAGAAGGTCATCTACAGTGTCCAAGGCGGCAGCGATGGCGAATCGTCGCGAGCGACGCTCATCGCCGATAGCTCCGGCAACCTGTACGGCCCAACCCTATACGGCGGCAAGTCGAAGTCCGCTTGCGGAAAATCCAACGAAGGGATCGCGTCCTGCGGTCTGATCTTCGAGATCACGCGGTCGGGTCACGAGAAGATCCTTTACAAGTTCGACGGCGGCAAGCACCACGGATCGAATCCGCGCACGGCGCTATTGCCACTGTCAAACGGCTCGTTCGTCAGCCTCACGATCTTTGGCGGACCTTCAAACCTCGGAACCGCCTACGAACTGATCCCCACGAGTGGAGGAACCTATACCGAACGCGTGGTGCACTTCTTTGCGCCAACCATGGACGGTTTTCATCCCGAGGATGCCGATGGCCTCGTAGAAGACGCGAGCGGCAATCTATACGGCACCACCGTCGGCAGCAGCATATCGCCGTGCGGATGCGGCACCGTGTTCGAGCTTACGCCGAACGCCTCGGGCTATACCGAGAAAGTGCTCCACGCTTTCAATGGCGCCGGCGACGGAGTGAATCCACGTAGCAGCGTTACCTTTCACGACGGCGTAATGTACGGCACGACGTACGCAGGGGGCTGCTACTGTTACGGTTCGTCGTACAGTTGCGGCGTCGTGTACAAAGTGAGGCCCTAGTTTACCGGAGAACCTGAGCGAAACGGCGGCGGAGCAAACGATCCGCCGCCGTTTATTTTGTGGCGCAGCTGCGTGCGATGTGTTAGAATTGCTTTGTCGGAGGTATCTCAAAAATGGCGAGAATTTGGAGAATCTTTACGATCTTTACGATTGTGGCGCTGCCGGCGTGTTCGTCGCTCGGTTCGACGCCGCTCGCCGGTTCGCAGTCGGCCGGAACTCAGGCTCGCGCCGATACCGCGCAGTGCCCCGCTGCCGTGGTATATGCCGTCAAAAGCGGCAGCGGCTCGATAGCAATTTATGATCGCGATCATCTTCGTCACGGCCCGTGCGGAAATATCTCCGGTCTCGCTTCCGCGCAAGGACTCTTCGTCGATTCGAAGGGCAACCTCTGGGTCGCGGACTCCGCCGCTGCCCGCGTCTACGAGTTTGCTCCGGGTACGAAGAGCCCGACACTCACCTTGAGCGACCCCAACGGAGTTCCGGTTGACGTGACGATCGACGAACCGAGCGGTACCGCGTACGTAACGGAGTATCAGAACAATCTCAACGCGCAGACGCTTGTCGAAGTCTATGCAAAGGGCAGCACCCTGCCGACCGCAACGCTCAGCGATCCGAACGCGCGGAACGGTGGTTCCGGTGCCGTCGACAATCAAGGAAACCTCTACGTTACGTTCATGACGCAGAGTAACAAAGCGCAGGTCGACGAGTGGATCGGCGGAACGGGAACGCCACGTAATCTCGGCCTGCAGTTAATCTCGTCGGGAGCGATCGTCACGACGAAGAGCGGCGCGCTCGCGGTCTGCGACCCGTTTGCGTTCCGCTGCGGCATCTTTGCGCCGGGTTCCACGAAAATGTCAAACGTCTTCGGGCACATGGGACGGCGCGGAGGTATCGGGCCGGACAAACCACCGTTCCTCCATCCCAATGGTCTCGCGCTGGAGCGCGACGAACGTCGCGCGTTCGTATCGGCTGACTCGCTCACGGAGTGGGACTATCCCGGCCCTAAGCATCGGCCGAACCATCTCCCGCGGGTCGAGATAAAGATTCCCGGAGGCGCGGGCAGCGGCATAGCGGTACGGCCGGCCTCGCTCGCGGGCGCGCCCTACTGACGCAAAGTCTCCGCTACTGCGGATGATATCCGTTCGATGCGGTAAAGCCTAGAAAAAGCGCCGCAGCAAAAACGGCGACCATTCCGAGCATGAGCGGGAAGTTGCGGCGCCCTGATCGAGCCATCAGCCAGCCGTTTGCGCACCCAAGCAATCCGGCAACAACGACCAATGCAAAAACGACGTTGAGCCGACCGAGAAATTGAGCCGCCGCGGCGTCGCGCTGCGGGGCGCCGCTGGCGGTAAAGAGCCTATCGACCCAAATCCCAACCGCGGCGATAAAGAGCGCCAAGAATGCTCCCGCGCCGAATGCGAGCCAGCCGCGGCGCTGTTGACTCGCCAGCGTCTTTAGCGCCGCGCCGCACGACGAGCACCGATCGCGCTCCTCGCTCGCCTTGTTGCAGCGCACACAGATCATCGTAGGTGTCGCCGAGGAGGTCATAGCTCCGCTTGTGATTTGCCTAAAGAATCTCCGGCCCTTGCTTCCCGAGCCAGCCGTCCTTATGATGCTGGCCGATAGGTGAGGCGCGATTCCAGGCAGGGATGCTAGGACGCCCTCAATTCGGCCGAGAACAAAGCTCTCGCCTGCAGGCTGCTCGACAGGCAAGGAGTCCGGGATGAACAAAGCGCTTGCCGCGATATCTGCCGCCGTAATCGCCATCGTCGCATTTCTCATCGGCTTTAACATGCATCCGCTCAGCGACGTTAACCCGGTGGGTTTTCATGCCAAGGGCCAGGTTCAAATCAACGGAAGCAACACGCTAAACGCTGCGAACTGCACCTCAACTTCAACGAAACCCTGTACGTTGACGTTCGACTTTTCGCTGGACCCAAAAGTCGCTCCATCCCAGCAACTGAACTGCGACAAAGGAGCGAACTGCCTGTCCTTTAGCAATCAGGCAAACGATACGCTCGAGGTGACTGTGACCGACGGCGCCGGGGGCAGCGGCACGACGTACAAAGATTACGTCAACGGGCGGGTCGTTGTAAGTCCGTAGTTGCATCCTCGAGTTCCATACGAGAACCCGCGGCCCGCAGACGGGATCGGTCCGATTCGGGTAGCGCCGTTTCCAGGATTTGACAGACGACCTCGTAGGCAAATCCGTCACGCAGTTCTCGGCCACTTTCGGCGCCGAGGCGGTCGGCCAAGCCTAGAAGGTTCGCGGCCGCTTCGGCGTTGCCGTGCATGCCTCGAACGGCCGCGATACCGTGCAAGGCGCGCACGACGTAGTCCGCTAGCTGCAATTCGCGCGCAGCCTCGAGCGTCGCGGTGAATTGGTCGAGCGCTTCGTCGAGATTCGCTTCCTTTAAGGCGACGGTGGCGACGCCGTGCCGGGCCGCGCATTCCCCGTAGCGATCGCGGGATTCGCCTTTTTCGGCGAGCATTTCTTCGAACAGAGCTCTTGCGCGCGTGAAATCTTCCAATCGAAGCGCGACCCACCCCATTGTGATGGTAAAGTCTCCGGCAATGCGGCGCTCGCCCAGATCGTTCGCTCGACGTATGGCTTCATCGAGCAACTGCGAGGCGCGGTGAAAGTCGTGGCGCTGAAAGGCTAGCGTGCCCAGGTTCCCCAGACAAAGCATCTGGCCGCGTGATTCTTCCGACGCAGCGAATCCTTCGAGCGCTTCTCGATAGAGCGTTTCGGATTCGTCGAAGTGGCGTTGCCTGTGCTTCGCTTCGGCGATGCGAAAGACCGCGTGCGCGGTGCCGGCCCGATCCTCCTCTGCACGATAGATGGCTAGCGCTTCATTTGAAAACGCCAGGGACTCCTCAAGCGCATCCTGCAGCGTCGCGAATGTCGCGGCCAAACGTAAGAGGGCTGCGCGCTCGCGCGAGCCGGTACGCTCCAACGCGAGCGCGCTCCGTATCCACGACCGCGCCTCGTTGATCGCACCGCGTGCGCGCCAATATCCGGCGAGGCTTTCAATAAAGGCCATCGCTGCGCCGGCATCGTTCGTGAGATACGACTCGAGAGCGGCCCGAATGTTTGGGACTTCGTCGTCGAGCTCTAAATAGGGTGCGCGAGCGGTGGCTACCGCCTTCGCATAATACGCGGCGTAACGCTCGCGCATCCCGCGGTCGTCGCTGCTCGCAGTCAGTTGCTCGCGAACGTACTCGGCGACAACCTCGAGCAATCGGTAGCGAGGCTCGCTCTTGGAGGCATCGATTTGCACCAGTGACTTGTCGACAAGGGCGTCGAGCACGTCGTCGACTTCCGGAACGTCGCTCGCCACGGCTTCGAGCGCGGAAACCGTGCAGCCGCCTCGAAAGATCGACAGTACTTCGAGCGTTCTCTTTTCGGTCGGAGAGAGCATATCGTAACTCCAGCGGACCATCTCGCGCAGCGTACGGTGACGTGCGATCTCGGTCGAGTCCTTGCTTGTGAGATTCAGCGTTGATGTGAGCCGGAGGTGAAGATGCGAGAGCGGCATCGAGGACAATCGCGCGGATGCCAGCTCGATTGCGAGCGGAATACCTTCGAGCCGTAGACAGAGTGCCTCCACGTCCTGGAGCTCGCGCTTCCCGAACGTCATCGACGGCGCCGACGCGCGCGCCCGTTCTACAAACAGGACCGGGGCATCCGAGAGCGGACCGAGGCGGTAGATGCGCTCGCCGGCCACATGCAGCGGTTCCCTGCTCGTAGCGAGGATCGTGACGTCCGCGCATTTTGAAAGAATGAGTTTTGCGAAGGCCGCGACGTCGGCGAGCACGTGCTCGGCGTTGTCCAAGATCAACAACGCTCTGCGCTCGTGGAGGTGGGCGATCAGAGTCTGGTCGATCGCCTCGATCGGCAACTCGCGTACGCCGAGTTCGGCAGCCACCGCGCCCGCGATGGAGTCTGTGCTTCGTACTGTGGTCAGATCGATGAACCACGCCCCGCTTGGATAGCGGTCGCCGAGCACTTCGGCCGCGACCTGTGACGCCAGACGTGTCTTGCCGATCCCGCCCGGTCCGACGATCGTCAGCAACCGCGATGCTTCGATCGAGGCGGCGATTTCGTGCAGCTCGCGCACGCGCCCGACGAAGCTCGATATTTGCGAGGGCAAATTGTTCGGCCTCGCATCGACGGAGACTAGCGCGGGAAACTCGGCACGAAGTCCCTCGGCGACGACTTGAAAGGTGGGCTCGGGCTGCGCGAGATCCTTGAGCCGGTGCGGCCCGAGGGCGCGTAGCGCAAGGTTGTCGGCAAGAACGTCGCGCAGCAGCGTGGCACAGGCGGTGGAGACAAGGATCTGATCGCCATACGCCAGCGATGAGAGCCGAGCGACCCGATTTAGCGTACCTCCGAAGTAGTCACCATCGCGCTGCGTGCATTCGCCGCTGTGGAGTGCCATCCGCACCGGAAGCCTGCCGATCGCCTCGGGCCATACATTGGTGCTCAGAGCGCGCTGCGCGTCGATTGCAGCGTTTAAGGCGTCGTTCGGATGCGTGAAAGCGGAGCAGATCGCATCGCCGACCGTCTTGAAGACGACTCCACCGTGGCTCGCGATCGCATCGCGGCAGATCGCGTCATGGCGCGCCAGCGCTTCGCGCATGTCGTCGGGAGAGCGCTCCCAGAGCCGGCTGCTGCCCTCGATATCCGTGAAGAGAAACGTGACGATGCCCGTCGGAAGCGCTCGAGTCACGATGCGGCCTTATTCGCCTTGGGTTCCGGGGAGACCGGCTCGGCGCCGGTAGTCCTAGCTACCGAGCTAGATCTGCTGCGATTTCGCTGCGATCACCTCTCGGGGGGTCAGGCCCCGGAACCCGTGGGCCTGCAGGCATCGTACGTACCGGCTATCGATTTCGAGCCCGTACGTCGGAGTTACGGTGACTGCTGCCGGCGTCGCTCCAGCTCGTCTCCAGGTGCGCGCTCATTTGATCCCCAACGCTTTATAGTTGATGACTTGCTCGACGGTGAGATGCGTGAGCCCGTGGCTTGCGAGCCGCTTCAGGTATGCGCCATCGACGTGGAGCGCCTTGAGCTGGACGTATTCGTTGGCGCTGAGATGCGGGTAGCCGCCCGCGGCTAGTTCCTGGATGTAACTTGCATCGACGCGCAGTGCCTTTAGTTCGACGACGCTATGCTGATCCAGGCCGGTAACACCTTGCGCCCTCATCGCCTCAACGTACGCACGATCGACACGCAGCGCGCGAAGCTCGATCAGAGCGTTGAAATCCAAATGATAGCCCAGGCCTAACATTTCCTCGACGAACTCTCGCGTGAGGTCGAGATCGGCAGCGGTCAGCTCGTCGCCTGGCGTATCGACGCTGATGCCGCGTTTTTGTAAATAAGCGAAGAAGGCGGCGTTCGGAGTATAGGTGTACGTGCCCCCGCCTTTGCCGCCGCCGATCCATCCTTCCATTGCGTAGTCGCCGGCCTCGCGGTGCAGCGCGAAGCGCACGTGCTCGCCTCCGGATGCGAGCGCACCCGCGATGCCGAGGGCGTTCGCATCGATTGGTCGCAGTGTGGAATCGTGGCTGCCTTCCCGGCCGTTGCTCCAGTTGACTTCCAAACGTAACCCGCCCGATTCGGTCAGGAGCGACCAGGTGCCGTTGAGGGAATCGTCGGCGCGCAGCATCGCAAACGATGACGCGCTAAACACCAAGGCTGCGACCGACACAAACGCGAGCCTATTCATCGTGGGAAGACCCCCAGAGATTTATACTCGACAAGCTGCTTGACCGCGAGGTGCGTAAAGCCGTGACTTGCGAGGCTGCGGACGTAGGCAGCGTCGATGCCGAGAGCTTTGAGCTGAACGTAGTCGCGAGCTGAAAGATTCGGATACCCGGCGGCGGCGAGCGAACGAATGTACTCACCGTCGACGCCGAGCGACTTGAGCTCGATCAGCATGCGGGTGTCGAGCTCAGTGAGCCCGGCATTACGCATCGCAACGATATACTCGCCGGTCACCTCGACACTCTTTAGAGCTGCGAGCTCGCGCGCCGTCAGATTCCGGTATCCGGCGCGCTGCAGGCTCTCAATGTACTCTCGGTCGACACCCAGTGATTTCAACTCGATCACCTCGTCGATCGTAAGATTCTTGTACCCAAGCGCTGCCAGCTCGTCGAGATAGCTTTCATTTGCAACGAGCTGTTTGGGACCGGAGCCTGATTTCGAATCGGTAGACGACGTCGAGCGCTCGTGATTCCGCGAGGCAACCATCTTGACGTTGGCCTGCGTCGTTACATTGGCTTTGACTTTGGGGGTAAGGATGGCTTCGACCGAGGCATTGGCTTTGGCCGTCGGCACTGCCGCGTCATGCGCCGGCGGCACTCCGGCGATCGCACCGGTGCCGTGCGCGATGGCGTGGACGGTGGGCGTGGCAGCCGTACGATCGATCGTATAGGCGAGGAGTGGCGAAACGAAACCACCCGCGACCACGATGGCCCCCATGAGCGTCAACGAGAGCACCGTAGGCGTCGCGGCGAGACGCAAGCGAACGTCGCGGCCGCGAGCCAACAGCCGTTCGATGCGAATTGACATGCTCTTGCGCGTGACGAAGACGCCCGGTGCAGCTGGAGCGGCGTATGGCCACTGCGTCACCTCGACGATGTGAGCTAGGCAGCGCGCGTAGGGGACGTTATCCGTCGATTGTTCGAGCACCCAGTCGTCGCAGGCGACCTCGCGTTCGAGGTCCATCTCGTGCGCGATCCAGTGGATGCCGGGGCTGAAAAAGAGCACGGCTTGCGCGATACGCTCGAACAGGTTCACCCAATCATCTAAACGGCGCACGTGCGCGAGCTCGTGAAGGAGGATGCGATCGAGATCGTTCGCCTCGAG
The DNA here is from genome assembly GCA_049585055.1 of Candidatus Cybelea sp. GTDB lineage: Bacteria > Vulcanimicrobiota > Vulcanimicrobiia > Vulcanimicrobiales > Vulcanimicrobiaceae > Cybelea. The sequence goes on from JBAUYZ010000106.1 coordinate 37,387, forward strand.
CTCGCGTAGCAGCTCGGCGGGCAGCAAGATCATCGCATCGAAGATGCCGACGGCGACGGGAACGTTGATTTCGTTGCTGACGCAAATGCGCACGTCGCCATACCCCTTTTCGGCGCGGTCGTAGCGCGTGAGTGCACGGCGTGAGTCGACGGCTAGCGGTAACGCATCGCGCTTGAGGCGCTCGAGATAGAAGAAGCTCAAAAGCAGCCGCGCTAGAATGCCCAACGCTACGACGAACCAGACAACGCTCGCTGCCGTCGCGATGCTCGGCTGCACGGCAAAGGTCGGCCGGCGCAGCTCGGCGGTGGGGTGAGACACGGCCTGCTCGGCATGTGCCGTCATCCCGATCGCCTGAAGCTGAGCGGGTCGCGTTTGGGTGACGGCACGCACGGGGCTAGAAGCGCTCGCCACTTGCTGCGTCGCGATCGGCATCGCGCTCAGCAGCGGCACCAAGACGCTTGCGACGAATGCGAGCGTCCATACGAAGTGCCGGGTGGTGGCGTTCGAGCAGCGGGAGAGTCGTAGTCCGAGCCACGTGATCCCGACGATGAGCAGTGGCTGCCAGAACGCGTTGACGAGCACGGTGACTAAGAACAGAATCGGCGTGCTCACTTCGCCTCCTCCTCGTAGGCGGCGATTAATTCTTTGAGGCGCGCGAGTTCCTTTCGATCGGGCTGCTCCTCCGCGATCAATCGCATCGCAAGGGCGGTTTTGCTGTTTGCAAAAAATGATTGAACGACGTCGCCAATAGCCGTGCCCGCCGCCTCGTCCTGTTCAAATGCAGGATAGTAGACGTGCGCGCGCCCATCGAGCTCGCGCTTCACAGCCCCCTTCTGTTCGAGAATTCGAAGCATGGTGAGCACGGTGGTGTAGGCGAGCCGCGGCCGCGGGGATGCAGCCAGTACCTCGGCCACCGTCGCACGCCGCTTCTCCCAGAGGACCCGCATGATACGCAGCTCGGCTTTGGTGAGGGAACGGATCTTGGGACGCGCCACGCTTGGAACCTCCTTCTACTAAGAGTTTAGTAGAAGGATACTCCAAGCGGGCGGGATTGTCAACTAAAGTCTTAGTAGATACCGTTGTTTTCGTCTACGGCGTAACAAGCTCGAATGAAATCGTCGTACCGACGGGGAGCGTCGGCAAGAGCGGCAGCGGCGAATGCGGCGCCGCCTGAAAATACAATATGCCTCCTACCGGCGACCCAAGGACGATCGGAAAGCCGCCTTGCAACACGGCACCGTTGTACGCATAGAGCTGGTAGGTGCCGGGAGGAACGCCCGTGATCCTCGACTTGTTCGCGCCCGGCGGCACAATTGGCGCCGTGAACGTCGCCGGACCGGGGTCTTGAGGCAATACTTGCATTTGCGTGAATAGAACGGGCGTTTCGCCAGGTGGCACGGGAACGCCGCCGGGGTTGGTGGTGCTGGATTGTGTTGAAATCTTCAGACCGCCGCTGGTTCCAGGCCCGTACGTCATATGCCCGAGATATCCGCCGCATATCTTCCATTTAATAAAGCCGCCGCTCGATGACGTTCCATAGCTGCCGTAGTTGCAGTTGTCTGGCTGAACGCGAACGAGGCCCACGGTGGAGTGCATGGACTGCGCGCCGCCCGACGGAAGCGAACTTTGACTTAATGGTTGGCCACAGCCGGCAAGAGTCGGCAATGCCAGCGCAAGTCCGATCGAAAGAACCTTCATAATGGTCGAAACCTCCAAGAGTGCCTGTGACTGCGAAAGCGCAGCCCTCCTTTAGTATACCTTTTCCGCAATCGGCAAAGTAAGTATTTGCGGGCATCTTGACTATTTCTTGACTATTGCCCCGTACCGTTTAAGTTCGCGCAGTGTAGCAGCGGCATTTGGGCGAACGCGTATGTAAAGTTCTACTCGCAGGTTCTACGAGCGTAGCCGTGCTTTATCGTGGATCCAAGAAGAGGTGTTTATGCGGTCTCACGTGACATTTTTGAGTGTGGCCGTAGCGGGCGTCTTTCTTGCGGCTTGTTCCACCGAGCAACTGCAGACGGCAAACTCGACTTTGCCCGGCTCAACAACAATCGCAACGCGGAGCAACTATGATCTGCCGCCCTCGGGCATCAAACGCGCACCGCAGCCGGCACTGACGCCGACACCGATTCAGCTAACGCCCTGGCAGGAGAGCCTATTCGTGAACGACGAGTTTGAGGTTGGCAATGCTGCTGCCGTCAGGCTCTTTAAGAACGGAACGTGGCTCGCTAACGGTTCCTTCAACAATGGCGTCAGCTATCCGTCGGGTAACTGGAGCGATCAGAAATACTTGTACGTGGGCAACAATAGCAACAATGGAGGAAATGTCGCGGAGTACCGGCCCAACCATACCACCCCGATCTTTACCTATACGAATGGCTTGACTGCAGTCGCGAATGTTTCGACTCAGGTGCTGAATAGCGTGCACTACGTGTTCGTCACAGGCTGGAATGCCGGCTTCGTTAAGGAGTTCAAGCGAGACACGAACACCGTAATAGCCACGTGCTATCCGGGTGTTAACCCATGGGGGGTCTTCGGCGTCGCCGTCGCTCCCAACGGCGACGTCTTCGTTGCTTACGACGACGGCGCCCTGGGACACATCGTCGAATATGTTGGGGGCCTTGGCGGATGCAATGGAACTCTGCTACCTATAACATTCGGGACCGCTTCGGTGTTCGGAATTGTGCTCGACAATGCCGGAAGACTCATAGTTTGCCAAGACAGTCCGCCAGCCGTTGACGTTATCGACCCGCCGTACACGAGCATATCCGGAACGCTCGGCTCCGGTTACGGGGCCCCGGAAAGCGTCTCGATCAACGCCAACAACAACCTAGCCTTCGTGAGCGACGGTTCCAACAAAATTTATGTGCTACAGTATCCCAGCGGTACGCTGATCCACACCCTCGGTAGCGCCGATGGCCTAAGCGTGCCGCGTAGCGCCGTGGAGTGGGCTAATTACGGCTTTTAGACGATTGACATCCAACAATGGTCGAATTGACGAGCTCGTTTGGCCGTTTTTGCTCTATAGAAAGGAAGTCCCATATGAATGGTAAGTTCCGAGGCGCAGCGGTCGCCGGCCTGACGCTTTTGGCGCTCGGCCTCAGTGCATGTAACGGCGGAACGGCGGGACCGCCGGCCCAAGTGAATCAGCAAGCGGCGGCGTCCAGTCCCCAGAGTCACGCCGCACGGCGGGCATATACGCCAGCCTGCCCTTGCGAGTACGTCGCCGACATCAAGGGAAACGCTGTCTTTCCCGGCACGGTGATCATTTATCCGATAGCGGCAAACGGCAACTACAACCCCGGAAGCAACGTCATCGTGGGTTCCAACACGGGACTCCTGAACCCGGCCGGCATCGCGCTCGACTCTGCCAGCAATATTTACGTCACCAACCAGGGCAACTCAAGCGTTACGGTATATCCCGCCGGTTCATCTGGAAACGTTACGCCGATAGCAACGATCAGCGGCACCAATACTGGACTCCTGAACCCGTTTGGGATTGCTCTGGATAGCAGCGATCGCATTTACGTCGCCAACGGTCTCAACACGACGACCCCGAGCGTAACCGTGTACGCCCCGGGCTCCAACGGCAACGTCGCACCGATCGCGACGATCGCCGGTCCAAACACGGGCCTTGCGGATCCATCCGGCATCGCCCTGGATCCGACGGGCCGTATTTACGTAGGGAATGAGAATTCTCCATCGTTCAACGGCATCGTTACCGTGTACGCTGCGGGCGCAAACGGTAACGCCGCACCGATCCGAACCATCGCGGGTCCGAGCACCGGATTTGCCAACGGAGTATACGGTGTCGCCTGGCGCAACAATAGGATTTTCGTCACCTCGGGCAACTCAACCATCAGCAGCCAGATCGGCATCTTTCCGCAAAACTCGAACGGGAACGTTGCGCCCACAAGAAGCATCGTAGGATCGATCACGCAATTAAATAGTCCGGTCGGCATCGCCGTCGGTCCCACGAACAACAGAATCTACGTGGCGAACGTGAGAGGCCCAAGCGTAAGCACTTTCGTGGCGTATAGCAGTCTCGCGCCCGGCGCCAACAACATCGCCCCGGTCAAGCTAATTTCTGGCAGCAATACGCAGCTCGATGCTCCGTATGGTATAACGGTCCGCTAGCGGATCGTGCCGGTGAAGGTGGTCTGCGCTCCCGGCCGCACGTAGGTGTTACGGGGCGGCCCGGGAGCCAGACGCGATCGAGGCTAGGGAAGGCGCCCCGTAAAGTCGTAAGGCGGCGGCGATGCTCGAAATTACTAGCGGCGCCGTGCGAGCGTATTACTTATTCGACGTCGCCGACACGATCGATTTGGCTAAGATGAGTGCGCTCGCCGGCGATACACGCGCGCCCGCCGCTCTTTCGTTGCGCCCCCACGCTCCTCCCTATCTACAGTTTCCGGTTCCCCCTCTGGTCGCGACTCTGCCGGATGTAGACTTCGAAGGTCTGAGCTGTTCGGCACGGCTGAAATTCTACGATTACGGCGTCATTTCGCTTCGATTTACCTTTTCTGCCGCCGGCACGTGGAACGACCTAACGGCGCTTACCGAGCGGGTGCGCAGTGACGAGGCCATCATACGCTCTGCCGAATCAATCGTCGCGCGAATCTGCGACGAATACGCGCATGCTTTGGATGAACGTCACCCACCTTTAATTGAAGATTATCTGATCGTTGAGATCGAGCGGTTTGCGGAAGCCGTCGATGCTGAGACGCTTTTGGACGATCATTCCGCAGCGCTCGCGAGCCTGTTACTCGGCGAGCGCAAGTCGTTGTCGGCTACCGAAACCGAAGAAGCCTTGCGAATGCGCTTTTCCTACCACGAGGACGATCTGACCATCGTTCAATGGGATACGGCCTTCGTCTACGATCGTCGAGAGAGTACCCGCGCGATTGAGGATATCTTAGAGTTTGCCAACTCCCAACTGCTCGAGCTTCGAACCTACGACACGCTGCTCGACCGGGAGCTCGACGTCATCTATAAGATGCAGCCCGCGGGTCCACCGCGCTCGTTGCGCGGACGCCGGGAAGCCGAGCAGGCCGCAACGCTGCGCTACCTCATCGTCGACGTGCTCGAATTGACGGACCGCTCGAGCAACGCGTTGAAAGTCGTAGGCGACGCCTATTACGCGCGCATCTACCGATCTGCGGCGAAGCGCCTGGGTCTCGCGGATTGGCAGCGTCAAATTGATACCAAGCTCGCCAGCGTCGGGGAGATGTACCGTTTCTTCAGCGACCAGGCCGGCAGCCGCCGGGACGAGTTTCTCGAAGTGATCATCATCGTTCTCGTAGCCGTCGAAGTTGTGATCGGCATTCTCACACTTCTGCACTTTTAGTGTAAGTCGCGATTTGCCAATCGTTGCCGCAGGGATCCCTGACCATTCCGCGCCGATCCCCGTACGGCATATCGGCCGGCTCCTCAATGCACACCGCGCCCGCTGCTAGGGCGCGCTGGTAAGTTGCATCGACGTCGTCAACGTATAGATAAAGAAAAGCGGGCATTGGATCACGAGGGCCGGCACGGCTTACCATGACGATCGAGTCGCCGATTCTTATGACGGACGGTGAGTCCGCTCTGAGGTCGCCACCCGCGCCGAACGCAGCCTTGAGGAAATCGATGAGTTTGGCCGGGTTGTGAGCGACCAGCCGAGGCGTAATGCTATGCCACCCATCGGGAGTCGATTTTGCCATCACTTAGTGTAAAACGAAGCCGATGAGCAACCCTCTGTTCGCCGCAGAGTCTGACCCGTCGCCGCCGGAAAAGGTCTCGGCTGGAACGGCCGAGGCGTAGGGAAACTTACGCCTTGGTCATTCACTGTCGGGAATAAGATAATCGTCGGGGAACTGGTGCATGAAGAATCTTGGCGGGTACGGCGCCTTGATGGGAACGAACTTGGCGGGACTCTGGGAAAAATCGAAGTCGGCGGCGGGTGAGTTCGCACGCGTGTCAGCTTTGGCGAGCTGACCGAGGCCGAACAGATCTTCGGCGAAACGCAGCACGCTCGCCGTTTCGTAGTGAACGTGCGAGACGTGGTCGTGTATGACGTACGGAGATAGCATGATCAGGGGGACGCGGAAACCTAAGCTGTCGCGGTCCTTGTACTCCGGGGCCACCGGGTCGTAGAGGCCGCCCCAATCGTCCCACTGGACGAAGATCGCCGTTGACTTCCAGAACTTGCGCTTGCCGACCGTGTTCACGAGCGCGGAGACCCACGACGGTCCGTAGTCATCCGGACAGTTGGTATGGTCCGAGTCGTCGCAGACGGGTGTGATCCACGTAAAGTTTGCGAGTTCGCCGTTGCGTACGTCGGTGAGGAACTTCCAGTTTGGCGAGATGACGTCTTTTTTCCAGTCGGGCCCATTGTAGATGTGTTTGATAGCTTGATAACTGGACCACGTTCCACCGGTGCCGCTCGACGCGCTGCCGTACCGGCTCGCGTAAAAACGCCACGTCAGTTTTGCCTTATCGAGCTCGTCGCCTAGGGTTTGATAATCAAAGCACGCCTTGTGATACCCGGTGACGACGCGCTCCGAGGTGATCATCGGAACCACAGAGGCTTCGTTGTCCTGGCAACCCCAGTAGCCGTCGGGCAAATCGGCGCTCCAAGCGGCCTGCGCGGCGATGACGTACTGATGCGCCACGAAGCTTTCGTCGAGCTGCGATTGAAACATTCTGTCGGCGAGTGCACCTTCGTGCGCCATGTCGAAGTAGGGCTTCGACTGATCATGCGGCACGTATACGTACTGCGGGTTGTTAAAACTGGCGGTGGCCCATTCTTGGTCGAACCCGTTCATCCGGCAGTGCGTGCCGGGGAGCTTGCCCGTACCGTTGCACGCCTCGAACATCGCCCTCACGGAATGATCGATATCGTAGAACGCGCCGAGCTTCGACGGCTGCAGTGTGATCGTCTGGCCCTTGGAGTTCATACCTTGCGTGACGGTATACGCACCTGGGTAGCCATAGAACATGTTGTTGAAACTGCGGTTCTCCTGAATGATGTAGACGATGTGCGTGATTTTGCCGGCGCCCACTGCGTTGAGGGCACGCAACGCGGTGCCGCTTTGCATGTAAGGCAGGGAACCTTGCGAGCCGAGCGAGCAGCCTCCGAGCATGGCCGCACCCGCACAGATGCCGAGTGCAAAGGCCGCGAAAACTGAAATCCTCATCTACGTAATCCTACGCCTAGGCAGCAATGGAGCAACGACCGATTGAGTTTCGCCCAACGGCACTCCGTTCCATCGTCGCCGCGGACGAAGGGCCCCAACGTCGCCATCAGCGAGGGGGCCGGCGGAGTTGCGATCGCTCAATATCCTATCGATCTGGGCTACTGCTGAAAATCGACGCTTGGCTCTTCCGCGGCGGGGAAGAGCGGCCTAGGCCGAATAAGTTACATGTATGGCCGCAGTCTGGCGACGTATTCTGCTCGCACTTTGCGCTGCCGCAAGCGTGGCGTTCGTTGCGACGTTGATCGACGAGTTTGGAGCCGGCGGCGCGCCGTGGTTCGGGTTCTGGTATACTCAATTTGCCGCTTCTTCGGCGCCCTATCACGTGGTTGTAGCATCGGTGGATCCCGACGGGCCTGGCGGCAAAGCTGGTCTACGCCGCGGAGATCTCATCGATATACGCGGCAACTCCATCCTCGAACGCTTTGGGATCATCTCTCAGCCACTCGCAGGGAGACCGATAGCTCTTTCCGTTTCTCGCGGTTCGCAGCATATACGCGTCGTCGTCGTGCCCCAAACCGATGCGCGCCGGTGGGATGTCGAGGCGGCAACGACGGGCGTTCTGTTGCTGGTTCTATTCGCCGCGCTCATACTTTGGCGCAGGCCGCTCGGGGAAGGTAATCTTCTCCTCGCCGCAGTGCTCGTGTGCTTTGCCATCGGCACGATTGAGTTGCCGAATTTCGGTTCGTTCGGATCGCCGTGGGCATGGCAGTACATCCTTGCGGCAGTATGTTCGCCGCTCTTGCCGCTGTCGGTTGCGATTTGGGCAAGGTATGCGAGCCGGTTCGCGGCGCCGCTTTCCCGCGCGCGTCGGTTTGCGCACTTGACCTGCTACGCTTGCGCCGGCATCGCTGGTGCGTTGAACATCGCGTGGGTAATCGGCATGGTGACGCTTCACCCGGATCCCGTGGGCCTCGCGCTGTCGCCCGTTTGGGCACTCCCGTTGGACGCAACCATCTTTATGGCGCTCCTCTGCGGCATCATGGCGATTGCCGCAAGCCATGGTGCCGACCGTCAACGTGCGGTTTGGTCGTTCGTTCCTCTGGCAGTCCTGTACGTCGTCTTCGTGGCATATGCGACCATTGTCGTTACGGCGCCGACGAATGAAATATCGAACCTGTCAGGGATCATTCTCAACGTAACGTATTTTTTCACGCCGCTAACGCTGACGTATCTGGCGCTGAGCCGGCGGCTGATCGACGTTGGCTTCATTTTAAATCAAGCGGCCGTATTTGCGATTGTCTCGACGATCGTCGTTGGCGCCTTCGTCCTGGTTGAATGGGCCGCGAGCGAATGGCTCGTGAATGCGAGTCATGCAACAAGCGCGATTGTTGGAGGCATTGTGGCGCTGGTTCTCGGCTTCTCGATGCGGTTTATTCATCGGTACGTCGATCACTTCGTCGACAACAGTTTCTTTCGAAAGCGGCATGAAGACGAACGCGCACTGCGCCGGTTCGCCCATGAGTCGTCGTTTATTTCCGATCGCGAACTGTTACTCGAGCGGGCGCTCGAAAACGTTAAGGCGCATACGGCCGCCAGCGATGCGGCGATTTTCCTGCACGGCGGCGCCGCCGGCTACGTTCAAGCGATGAAGGGCCGGTCGACCGCCGTAAGCGAGAACGATCCCGCTATCGTGCAGCTGCGCGCATGGGGCAAGACCGTTCTCCTGCATGACGTCGAACGGTCCGCTATCAACGGCGAACTAGCGTTTCCTATGATCTCTCGCGGTACGTTGGTTGGAGCGTTGGTATGTGGCCCGAAACGTGACGGCGAGGCGTACGCACCGGACGAGACCGACGCGCTGTTTACTCTGGCGCACGGCGTGGCGACCGCTCTCGACACGCTCTCGCACGATAGTGCCGTAAGAGTTGAGAGTCGCATTGAAGAGCAGATTTTGGAAAAGCTTGACGAGATTGCTCGCAAGCTCGATTTTGGAGTCGCGTCAGCGGGTGAGCGGTAATCGACAAGCAAACTGGAGGGAAAAGTGGGAAAGACGGTTCATTCGGGCAGCCCATATTGGGCATCCCGGCCTAGGGGCCATATAAGAGTCTTATTCCCTCTTTGAGTTCCGACGGAAGATTCGGTTGCTTTTCCAACGACGCAAAATACTGATCGTCGCTCGCGACGGCGAGTGGGTCAAGACGCCAAGAGTACTCCAGGGGCGGGAACGAGTGCGTCACAGGACTTAGCGAGCTGAACTTCAAGGCGGGACTCACCACGTCGCCGGTCGCAATATTCGAACCTTCCAAACCTTGTACGCTGCGGATTCCAGAGAGTTCGGGAAGATGAAGATCCCATGCAGGGCCCGCGATAGGTACACCGGGTCCTACCGGCGTGGGTACGCCCGGTTGCCCTGGTGACGGTACGTATGGCTCAGGAGAGTTGAGTACGCCGCGGATAGTCGCAGCCGCCTCAGCAACCGTTAACGTCGGGTCACGTAGCGCAACGACCCGAATATCACTGCCCACAAAAATCCCTTCGCCGCTCGCCTCGCACTGCTTCATCAAGCCCTGCGATCCGAAAAGCGCGTTACCTCCGACCGCTACTAATGTGATCGAAGTCTCGGGCGACGAAAGCAGTTGATAATACGGATCTCCTTCTACTCCATCGAGTATAATAATGTCCGCAAGTTTTCCGGCTCTCAGCGATCCGAGATATAGGTCCCAACCCAGAATCTTCGCAGCGTTAATCGTAGCCATTGCGACTATGTCTTGATCGGTGAAACCGATATTCTCGTAATCGCTAACCGCGCGTGCTACCTTCATTTCGCCGAACAGGTTCTTGCTGCCCGAAACACTCCAATCGGCTCCCAATCCTATACGGACCCCAGCCTTTTTTGCAGACCGAATGTCGGCGGTAGCGCCATACAAGACGTAGTTGCTCAGCGGAGACCAGACGACCGATGCTTTGTAGGTGGCGAGAACTGCAAAGTCTGCGGCATTTAGAGCGAGGCAATGAACTCCTGCCAACCTTGAAGTCAGGGCCCACTTATAACTAGTTAGCCCGGTCCGTATTTTTAGGCAGTCGAAATGCTCGCGGGCCGGGACTATCCCCCCCGTGAGTTCAGTTGCGTTGTTGCCTTCGCACAGATGCAAGAGATACGATCCCGGGGCTGTGGTCAACGCGCCGAGAAACTGAAGTGCCGTGAGCGGGTGAGCCTGCGCCGTGTACGGGAAAGAGTCAACGTCGTCCACCCGGGAATCTGCGATGGGAAGTCTCGTGTCGCCGGTAAGTTCGACCGATCTAATTAGACTGGGAAGATATGTATAGTCCTTAATGGTCTGATCCCAAATTGGAATGCCTTGGGTCGTCGTGGTTCCCGCGATCACGGCCTTCGTATCCACGTACGTCGCTACCGCTGGTCCCGCAGCCGGTACGGCATTTTTCAGCCTTAGCATGGGTGTCGCCACCAATTCGTTGTACGTTGGCGAGCCCAACCAGTTGTTTGCGGGTGACGGACGCCATTGATCACGATTACTGTATCGTTGGTCTGCGATTTCCATTGACAAGACGTTGTAAGCCCGATGATTGTGTAACTCTATCAGTCCTGGAAAAATGGAGCCACCACTCTCCACATTGATGGCGGCACGCACATCAAAGCCGTGGGGAGGCGGTGCGTTGCGGCTTTGGACCGCAAGGATTACGCCAGACGAAACGTACAATGCGCCATCGTCTATGATTCCAGCGTCGTCCATCGTGACGATTCTGCCATAATACACAATATTGGGATTGACGGGCTCTGGGTACGGGAAGTGTATGGGGTACGGGAAGCGCACTAGGGAATCGCTCGCGTAGTCAGGGCGCATACTTTGGCCTCCTACACCGGCTCAGCGAGAGTTCTGGTTCGCTATCGAAGAGGCCGGTGCATTCTTACAGCCGACCAAGGTCCTCTAGCGCGTGAGCTTGGGCAACTGCTTCATCTTCGGTGACCTTTCCGACGATATTTTCAAAGCCACAGTAATCCCGGCCCGATTCTGGTTTGATTTTTGATACAATGCTCCAATGAAGATCGCGATTTTTGGCTCGGACTCTCACGCGACAGCCATCGGGCGCCTGCTGGTCGACGCGGGGTATCACGTCTGCTTCGGCGATGCCGAGGGCATGAAGCCGGCCGAGGCGGCCGCCGAACGAGCGGGCGCCCTGGCGGACACTCCTTACAACGACGCAGCCGTATGCGAGATGTTAATTTTCGCTGCCCCCCGCGAACAAATGGACGCCCTGATCGCGCAGGCAGGTCGCGTCTCGCCCCAGGCAGTCGTCGTCGATGCCATGCAAGGCCCACTTGCAGACGGTGAGAGCGGCCCCGAACTGTTGGCTCGCAAGCTCGACACGCATCGCGTCGTTCGCGCGCTGATTATGTCGCCCCAGCCAGGCGCAACCATTCTCTACTGCGGCGACGATGCCGATGCGATGACCGTGGTGGAGGAAGTCTTCCGCACCGCCGGCTGCGTGACGACCGATCGCGGGCCGCTCGCCAATGCGGCGGAGATCGAAGCCCCTCCGAACGCCGCCAACAGCGGCGAATCGTCGTTTGAGACCCTCAAATCTGCTAATACGCTCGGGCCGACCAAACAGTAGCAGTCAGCGGTACGATACCTCGTGCCCTTAGCCAGTCGATGACCACTTCGGGATATCCCGAGACGAGTCGGTGCGGCTGCAGCGGCTGATCCTCGTATCCCGTCGTCGTGGCGCTCAGCGTGTGATCCCCATCGTGAAAGATGCGGACGGTCAAGGATCGGTTTCCACTAGCCTGAAAGTCGCGCCGAAGGCGCGACGCTGAATCGGGCGCATCGACGTTCTTGTCAAGCGCTCCGAACAGCGCCAGCGTTGGTGTGCGCACGTTTTTGAGCACAGCCGTCGGATCGTAAATCAGCGCCGCCCGCAAGCGGGCGAGAACTGGTGGCGGTGGGGGAATGGGCAAGTCGGTCGGAATTCGCCTGTAGGGGAACCAGGGCTGCGGCTTTGCAGCCACGAGTGCGGCGCTCGCAGCTTGCCAGTTTTGACCTGTGCTTATGGCTTTGAACATAAGACGCTCGAAATCCATTGCAGCGGCGATCTGCGCGTTGGAGAACTGCGAGTGTTCGCGGAGGGTTCCTTCGATTTCGTAAAGCACATTCTGTACGATCGATTCGGCGGGTGGGCTCTTGAGGATAAGAAATGCAAGTGAATAGCGCGTCGCGACTATAGGTGCAACCCAGGCGCCATTGCTGAATCCCCAGACGCCGACCTGGTTCGGGTCGAAGGGAGCCTCGCTCTTCAGCGATTCCAGAATAGCAATCACATCCGCTGCCTTGGATTGTGGACTGGTGTAGCGCCAGTCGCCAACGGATTGACCGGTACCACGCTGGTCGTAGGTCACGACGTTCAAACCATGCGACGCGAAATAGGGAATGATAAAACCCATGTCGCGAGTCTCGTCATCGGCGCCGTGGAGAAGAATCATGGTCGCCCGCTTCACAAGGGGGGAGACTACCAAATCGAGACGCCGAGCTTGCCGCCCTTGTCCGCGACCGTAAATCGATGTTCCTTGAGAGCAACCAAAGGTTGCGAAAGCGTATACGTCAGCACCGGAGTGTCGGTAGTCTCGTAGTTCCCCGAGGCCGGCTGCAATATGCCAGTGCGACGAGTCTGCGGATCGAAATATTGGACCACTCGACTGGCGGGTGGTTCTGCCTCAAGGGCTAAGTAAATGCGGCCTCGATCGGTAGAGTAGAGTCCGGGAACTAGGCTTGGACGTTGAAGCGCTAGCGTAAGAAGCGCTGATGCTAACATTTATCTAATATTCCCTGTTCCAACGCGGTTCTATCCTCGAACGCGTTGCCGCTCAAGGCGTCGTCGATTTGTTGCCGGCGAGTGCCCAGGGCTCGTGATTGGCGCGTACCCGCGGGTCGCCCCATAAGAGGCGGTCGGCCTCCCTTCTGATGCACCGCGGCCACCAGCGCGTCCACGTGCCGAGGCCGATCAGGCCGCTCGCGAGCTTTAGCGCCGCACGCGGGCCGAGCGCGTACATGATGCCGGTAAGGATATTTTGTGTCCGCTGCGTCGCAGCGATGGCGGGGCGCCGTTGTTTTTCGATCGCGCGCGAGGCTTCATCGAGCGATGCCCCGGCGGCAAAAGCCGGGACGAGGCGCTGCGCCGCGACGACGGAATCGTAGATCGCCACGTTGATGCCCTGCCCCATCGAGGGCGACATCGGGTGTGCGGCATCGCCTAGCAACAACAGGCCCGGCTGCGACCATCTCTCCGCAACCTGACTGACCGCAGGCAGGAGCGACAAATCGTGCCAGCCGTTCAGCCCGAGCCGAACGGTGCGCTCCAGTTCAGTGGGCACGTGTGCCGCGATGTGATTCACGGTTTCGGCAAATGGCTGCGCGCGTAACCGAGCGTATTTACCTTTGTGAACGAACCAGCCGATTTGCAGTTGATTGCTGCGGCTGGCGAATGTAACGAACATCTGATTGCGCGCGACCCTGAGGTGTATCCGGTCCGGGAGAGTGCCGGGGTTGGGCGCGGAGAACCATACGAGATCGAATGGCACCGGACTCTCTCGCACCCCGATTCCCGCCGCGCGCCGAATCGCCGAAAAGCGACCGTCGCATGCAACGACGAGGGGCGCGCGCACGATCACTTCTGCGCCGCTGCGCAGCTGCGCTCGAACGCCGCTAACGGAATCCGCACCGCGTAATAGCTCGCAAGCGAAACAGCCCATGACGAGTCTGAAATTCGAATGCTTCGACGCTTCGACAGCAAGCAGTTCGAGAAGTTTTTGCTGCGGAACGATCATAATACCGTCGCCCCGCCTCGAGTCGAAGACCGGCGGCAGTTCGAAGCGGATGGTCTTACGGCCGTCCCGGATATCCAGGCCGGGCGGGAAAGCGTAGCCCAGCGCGAGGATCCGCTCGCGCAGGTCCAAATCGCGCAATATCCTGTTCGCGCCCGGTTGAAGCAGTTCGCCGCGGAACTCGCGCGCGAACGTCGCCGACTGCTCCAGAACCGTCACGCGTATCCCGCTGCGGCTGAGTAGCAATGCAAGCACCAGGCCGGCCGGGCCGGCCCCGACGACGATCACCTGAGGGTCGCTCATGTTCCGGCCATTCTCGCAGAGGCGGGTTAAATATCTCTAAAGACGCCGGCGGACGCAACCCAACCCTGTTCCTCCGACGCGGGGGGACGCGGTCAACCGCCGCGCAATTCGCCGGGCCGCGAACCCCAATCTCTACGTCGTAAACAATGGGAATAACACGGTCACCGAATACGCTCCTGGCAGCGGATCGGTGCTGCGCACGATCTCGCAGGGTGTAACGGTCCGTTCCAGCTCGCATTCGACGCTTCCGGAGACCTCTACGTTGCGAATGGTAGCGGCAATTCGGTAACGGTGTACGCGCCGGGCACCACGTCGGTATTGCGGACGATTACCCAAGGCGTCAAACTTCCGTGCGACGTGGCGGTGGATCACTCAGGAAATGTGTACGTCGCGAACGGCAGTGCCAACACCGTAACGGTCTACGGTTCGCGTAAAACCAAGCTGAAACAAACGATTTCCAACGGTATCAGCGAGCCGGGCGCGCTGGCCTTTGATAACGCCGGCAACGTTTATGTTGCAAACTATGCCAGCTCTACCGTTACCGTCTATGCATCCGGTACCAGTACGCTCCTATTAACGATCTCTCAGGGCATCGGCAACCCCGGAGAACTGGTCTTTGACGGCAGCGGCAACCTTTACGTTGGAAACGACAACTTCAGCACCGTGACGGTGTACGCTCCCGGAAGCTCATCGGTCCTGAGAACGATCTCTGAGGACGTGGATGTTCCATACGCGCTGGCGTTTGACTCGTCAGGAAATCTCTACGTAGCGAACTACAACGCGGCCACCGTAACGGTATATGCTCCCGGTTCCGGGTTGGTCCTCCGAACGATCTCCCAGAAAGTGCAGTTTCCAGGATCGCTGGCATTTGACGCATCGGGCAGCTTGTATGTCGGAAACTCCGACAACAGTACCGTCACGGTCTATGCTTCAGGCAAAAAGATGGTCAAGCGAACGATCTCGGCCGGCGTGAGCTTTTCTCACGCGCTTGGCTTCGGGCCGTAAGTGCCATGCTCAGGACGCGGTACGCGACATCGAGTCTCCGGACGACGAGGCTAGCAGCCCGGATAACAGGGAGGCGGCGGCGGCGGATAGGCGGGATACTGCTGCTGCGGATATTGCGGCTGCTGCTGGGGGTATTGCGGATACTGCTGAGGGTATTGGGGATATTGCTGGGGGTATTGCGGCTGCTGGGGATATTGCGGGTACGGCGAATATTGACGTTGCGCCATCTGCACCGGCAGTGCTAGCGGGGTTGCGCTCGCGACGTCGTCATTGAATCTCCCAAACGTCGCTTTGTGGCTTTGGAATAACGCGACGAGATCGGCTTCGCGCTGCTCGTCGCTCGGGTGATCGGCGGCGCCGTTGTGGCTGACGCCCATCGCTTGACGGTACCGTCTGAAGTTCCACACCATCCCCCACGGATTAAATCCGGCCTTCGCGCACGTGTAGGCGCCGGCGCGATCCGCGTTCGCCTCGGCAGCGCGTTCGTAGGCGATCACGCTTGGATCTTGCTGCGATCGACCGCCCTGCGTCGCTTGGAAGACGGCATACATGTCGTGGTGGATGTCGTGATTGACCTCGTGGCAGATCACGCCTGCGAGCTCGTCCCTATTCTTGAGAAACGACAGCAACCCAGTCGTCACGTAGACGTTGCCACCGGGCATGGAGAATGCGTTTGGGGTCTGCTCGTTCAGCAATACGAAATGAAACCGCGTGAAGTACTGCCGGTTAGCAACCGAGGCAATGGCGTCCCCGATCGGGTCGAGCGTCCGATAGAGCGGAGACTGCGGCGGGACGATCTCACCGCGCTGCACGTACTCCGCGTAGCGCTGCTGGCCGACCTGGGTTTCCCACCTCTCCGCCGGCGAGGACGTGTCCGGCCACGCCGCTTCCGGCCGAAGGCACAGGATTGCGGAAATGCCGGCGAGCGCTCCGAGAAATATTTTCATAACTGACTCAGCTCTTCTGCAATACCGTCGGCGCTGCCCGTCGTAGGCCGTCCTAAAACGGCTAAGAGTCGATGAGATTCATGCCGGATCTCGGCCTCCGGCCGTTTCCGAGCGCTCGGTTAGAAGGCCGGATTTGCTATTATGCCGCGCGCTACGGCAACAGTCAGACGCAGTGGCTGATCACGTCGGGTGGATACTGCGATGGCGCCATTTTAGAGTTCGACGGGAGAAATGCACGCGGTAAACGGGTGGGATACGCGTTCCTCGAGATTGCCAACAAGTATTGCCCTGTAACGCATCGCCCTGGGTCTACCCGAAACTGTAGCGGCGCCTTTCGTCGATTGCGCGTCTTCCGTCTCAGGGCAACGATGGCCGGATTCTCCCCTCCGGCCCACGCGGCTGCGCGCGTGTGCGAAGGCGGCCTATTTCTCCCTCATATAAACCTGCGAAGCTTCGGCCAATAGACGCTCAGCGGCATTGTGATTCCGCGGCAGAGCGAGATCGGAAAGCCGTTTTCAAACGGTCGTCCCCACGGATTGGAGAAGCGGGCGACGATGCGATGCATTCGAAAGAGGTGCGCTTTATTTTCGCAGTCTCCATGAACGTCGATAAGCACGTTGCCGCTGTAGCCGCGCGGGCCCCAGGCCCAATACTGATTGTGGCCCGAAAGCGCCGGCGGTAGGCCGTACGGCGGCCCAAAAAAATCCAGCGCGGCGGCCTCGCCGTAGTTGCTTGCAAGGATTGCGGTTTGAGCGCGCTCGGCCGGAGGCAGCGAGTCGTAGACGCGTGCGACGGTTTGCGCCAGTTCCCGCCAGCCGTGCATGTCGGCCCAATCGGGAGGCAAGTTGCCGATCTGCGTGTGTTCGGTGACGGCCAGATCCACTTCTTGCACGAGCATAGTTTGCAGCATCCGGTCGTACGCGGACATCGTGCGTTCCGGCAAAACCGGCATCAGCAACGGAACGAGCGCAATGCCGGCAATCAGCGCGTAGAGCGTGAGCACGGGGCGCCAGAAGGTTACTCGCGCCGTCCATGCTTCGATTGTGATCGCACCCGCGGCAATCGGTATTGGGTAGACGTCGCCGGCATAGTAATGCTTTGCGTGCAGAACGATCATCTGGACGATCAATGCGAGATACGCGATGCCCAGAAATCGGACGTCCGCGCGGCGCAGCAGCGTTGCCAAGCCGATCAGCCAAACCGGCGCGAGCAGCGGATACGTGATCAGCAGCTGAGTAGCGAGGAACTGCAGCGGCGTGAGCGAGACGTCTTTATACTGCGCCGCGGCGCGCAACAGTGTCCACATCGGAAAGCCGTGCGCGGCTTGCCATAGGAAGTTCGGGAGCGCGATGAGCGCCGCAACGAGAACGCCGCCCGCAAACCAGGCCGTAAAGAGAACGCGCCGCTGGGGAAGCACGAGCAGACCAAAGACGATGCCGATGGCGAAGAAGATGACGGTGTATTTACTCTCCACGCAGATACCCACGATCGTGCCGACGACCAGCCACCAGCGCGGGTCGGCTCCCTTAACGATGCGCAGCACGTAGAGCGCCGCCAGCGGCCACAGCCATAATCCGACGATGTCGGCCGTCAGCTTCGTTCCGAAATCCATGAGGACCGGAGTGAGCGCCGCAATCAGTGCCGCTAAGAACTGCGCAAACGCACCACCGCCGAGTTCGGCAGCCAACAAGCAGGTGGTGTAGACCGATCCCGCGGCAAACACCGCGCAAACCAGACGCAGGAGAAAGAGCGAGTGGCCGAAGAGCTGCGAGGCCGCCGCCAGAAGCGGCGCGACTGGCGGTTGGTCGACGTATCCCCACGCCGGATGAAAGCCACAGATGATAAAGTACAGCTCGTCGCGGAAGAAGCCGTAATGCGGATTGCCGGCGAGATGGACTGCCAGAGTAACGAGCGCCGCCGCAAGGGGGAGACGCCGGAGGCGAGGCGGATGCATAGTTTAAAGAATATCGTCCCTAACGTTTTCATCCGCGAGGTCTAAGCGTTTGACCTTGTTACCGTGACGCATAGCCAAAATAACAGCGTACACGTCGCCAGGATGCTTATTCGCGAACTGCGCTAAGCCCGCAGACTTGCGGGCAGCATTCTCTAGATCGATCCAACGTTTCATACATTCACTCCCGCGTAACGCTATAATGCGCGTCAGGCTCGCCCAAGCCGCCGGGCCGACGCCAGCGTCTCGTCGAGCATGTTACGTTGGAACTCAACCATGTCGGGGATGTGGAGGAACCGTGAATCGGCGCGGTGTGCGGTAAGGCGGTAGCGTCCGGCGTCTTCGGCCAGCGTATGCCGTTTTCGCAGCGTCGCAAGTGCGCCGACGACCGCAGCCTCCGGCGCGCGGTGCAATTCGGGGTCGACGAAGACGTTTGCGGGCAGCGAATCGAGCCGCTCGCGCGCCGCGCGCACCGCATCCTGCGCCGCAAACGTCTCCGGACCCTCGAGTAGAAAAGCGGCCAGGAGCGCAGAGGTCGTGATCGGCCGCGCTCCGGCGAGCGACGTCCCAATATCGGCGGCACCGCCATATCGAAGGACCCGGTACAACATCGAGAGCCGCCCGCCCCGGAAGGGGTCGTACGCGATCGCGCAGAGCCAGAGGTCGGCGAAGGTCGAGAGGGCCTCGACGATTCCCCCGCGCATCGGATGCATGCGGCCATCGCGACTGAAGTCGCCTTCGGGCGTAATGTAGAACGTCGCGCCCGTCCGTACGCGCTCCACGATCGCAGCGATGTCACGTTTGGTCACGGCGCGGAGGTTCTCGAGCACTTCGCCCCGGTAGGGCTGCTTGAGCTTCGCCACTTTTACCCAAGCGTGGGCTTGCACGAAGTTGACCGGCTTCCACAGGTCGCTCAGCAGGCGCCCTTTCAAGCGCAACGGCTCGAGGGCTTCGGCCGGCAAGATCGCTTCGAGCGGAAGATCGCCATGCGCGGATCGCAGCTCTTCGGCCAAGCTGATGAGCGGCCGCGAGAACAGATGGTTCTCGATCGGCAGGATGTTGTAGGCTGCCCAGAGCCCGCTCAGATTCAAGCTGCGCGTAAACCACCCGGTCCAGGGCATCTGCCACGCAATGAATCCCGTCTCGAACGTGCGGCGCGAGTTGCACATCACCAGCGGCTTCCGCGGGTGCAGAAGAAACGTGCGCGCCGTGACCATTTCCCCTTCGTCCATGTGCTGGTGATTTGTGATCAGTACCGTGGCCCCGCGTTCTGCCGGCAAATGACCCCACTGGCGGACGCGCATCTTGAAGGAAAGGTAGACCTGGCGCACGCCGTAGGTGATCGCCGTCAACGTCCAGTTGGGCTTCATCGGGGCGCTGCAGTCGGCTTGCGCACCGCAAGCACGGTTAGCGAGCCAAACAGAAAGCACGCGCCGGCGCTGGCGAAGAGCCAGCGATAGCCCTCACTCACGGTAGCCCCGTGGGTGATGATCACGGCGCCGGTCGCCGGCGCGATCACCATGGGGAGATTGGAGAGCGTTCCCCAAATGCCGAGATCGCGCGCGACGTCGCCCAGTTCGGGGACCGAATCCAGGGCAAGTGCCCAACCGACTGCGAACACGCCGCCGTAACCGAGGCCAAACAGCGCAGCATAGACGAAGACCACGCGCAAATCCGGATAGAGGGCGAAGCCGAGCGCGGCCAGCGTCATCGGCAGCCCCGACAAACAGACGACCAGCCGGCGGTCTAACTTATCGGAGAGCATTCCGGCCGCTACACTGGACGCGACTGCACCGAGCATCGCAGCCCCGGCGACGAGCCCCGTGTTCAACGACGCGTTGCGGATACCGAGCACGTCGTGGAAGAAGTAGAGCACGTAGGTATTGAGCAGCGTCATTCCCATGATGATCCAGGCGCGGGCGATCAGCGTGACGTTTAGATCGTGGCGATCGCGGACCTTTGGCCCCTCGTGGTGCTCCGTCGCTACGAACGCCGGAGATCGCGGGACGAAGACCAGCGTCAGCGCGCTGGCCACGACGCCGCCTGCCGCAGCCAAGAGCGCCTGACGCGGCGGCAGCAGCGCGCCCAGCATGAGGCCGACGATGGTTCCGACCAGGGTCATTGCGCCGCGATGGCCTGCGGCGGTTCCCCAGAACCTGCGCGGAACGATCTCCGGCACGAGCACCTGATAGACGACCGAGCCGCTCACTAGCGCGACGGTCGCCACGACAGTGGCAGTGCCCAGGTCAACAACAGACGAGGCGCGGGCCATCGCGAGGAGCGCAAGGGTGTCGATCGCGAGCACAATCGCCGTCTGAAGGCGCCGGTCCCCACCGCGCCGGCGTAGGCGGTCCGAGAGCGCACCCGCGAGCGGAGGCACGATTGCGGTCCCAATTGCGACGAGCGTCGATAGCACCGCCAGGACGTATGTGTGTCTGCCCGGGGTCAACTGAAGCAACAGCGCGGGCACGATGATCGACATCAGCGCCGCGTCCTGGAAGTGCACACCTACCCACAGCGCGTTTATCGCCACGTGGTCGCGCCGTCGAAATCGTTCCATCCCTGTTCATCTCCACAAAGATCTCTCCGCATACAGAAGCAAGGGCCGCCTTCTCCGTTAGCGAACCGCGTCGCGTGAAGTTTGCGCGTATCTTCGCCGCTGCCTTTGATGTCGCGACGATCGCAGCAATCGGCTATGCGGCCGTCGCAATCGTATCCATTGGGCGCTTCGCGCGGCGCGAACCTGAGCCCGACCCGGTCGATCACCCGCCGAACGTCAGTTTGCTCGTGCCCTTGCATGGTGCGGAACCCGGCCTCGAGGAGAACCTGCGGGCGTTCGCGCTGCAGGACTATCCTGTTTATCAGCTCGTCCTGGGCGTCGCGCGCGCCGAAGATGGCGCGCTTCCAATTGCGCAGCGGGTGGCGGCGGCGCTTCCCGATCGGAATATCGAGATCAACGTGGGTGAAGCTCCCAGCGCGCGTAACCCTAAGATCGCGAACTTGCTTTCCATGATGCGGCTCGTGCGCCACAAGGTGTTGATCCTGGCTGACAGCGACACTCGGGTCAATCCGACGTACATCCGCTCCGTTACGGCGCCCTTACGCGAGCCGGACGTCGGCGTGGTGACCTGTCTTTTCGCCGGCGTTCCTAACGGTTCGTTTTCATCCAAACTCGGGGCGATGTTTATGAACGAGCAGTTTATCCCATCGGTGCTCGTCAATCGACTCTTCGGCCCCCAGCGACACTGCCTGGGCCCGACGAATGCGGTACGTTCAGCGGTCCTCTCTGCGCTGGGTGGCCTCGAGGCGCTCGCATCGCATCTTGCTGACGACTTCATGCTGGGAAATTATATTGCTAACCGAGGCCTCCGAGTCGTAATCTCACGTTACGTCGTACGAACGATGGTGTCGGACTCGAGTCTCCCGACTCTTTGGAACCACGAGTTGCGTTGGCATCGGACGATTCGCGGAGTGCAGCCGGCTGGTTACGTAGGCATGTTTCTAACCTACCCACTGCCGCTTGCACTGCTAGCGCTCTTGCTCGCGCCCCGGCCGAAGCGCTTAGGTGCGTTTTTTGTTGCGGCACTGGTACGCATCGCCTTGCAGCGCGTCTCCGCGCGCGCGCTCGGCGTTGCATCCGCCCCCGCGTGGCTCGTGCTGCCACGCGATCTCTTCGGGATAACCGTATGGGCTTGTGGGCTGCGCGGAAACGCGGTCCGCTGGCGCGACGCGCTACTGCGGATCGAATCGGGCGATTTGCTCGCAGAACGGCACTGAGACCGGCTGGCGCGCCGCCAGCGGGCCTTTTCGCCGAGCCCCCGCCTCCTCTGCTAACTTCCCATGTCGAATTTGCGGGTTCCCATCCGACGTATCAACAGAAGACCCCAATCTACTATGAGGAGAGACCAATGAGATTCGCGGTCCTGGTTAAGGCCAACAAAGAGAGTGAGGCAGGCGTGCTGCCATCGAGCGAGATGCTGGAGAAGATGGGCAGGTTCAACGAGCAGCTCGCCAAAGACGGCGTGATGCTGGCGGGCGAGGGCCTGCAGGCCTCGTCGAAGGGAGCGCGACTGCGCTTCGACGGCGGCCGCACGACGATCACCGACGGCCCGTTCACTGAAACAAAAGAGTTGATCGCCGGCTTCTGGATCGTTCAGGGGAAATCGAAGGAAGAGGTGGTCGAGCGATTCACGCACGCGCCTTTCGACGGCGGCCAAGTCATCGAGATTCGACAGATCTTCGAAGCCGAAGACTTCGGCGAAAACCTAACACCTGAAGTCCGGGCTTCTGAGGCGCGCCTTCGGGAGCAACTCAAATGAGATTCATTTCAATCATGACGCTCGATCGTGCCAACACGCACCCGCACGAAAGCCCCGAAATGACGGAACGGATGCGCAAGCTCGTCGAGGAAATGCGCGCCGACGGTACGCTCGTCGATACGGGCGGCCGCAGCAACGAGCTGCTGGAACTCCGCCTCACGCGCAAGAACGGCCGCACGAGCGTCACCGACGGGCCGTTTTCCGAATCGAAGGAAGTCGTCGGCGGATACGCCGTGCTCGAGCTGAAGGATCGCAAAGCCGCAATAGCCGCAGCAACGCGCTTTCTCGAGACTCTCGGCCACGACGCCACCTGCTACCTCCACGAAGTCTACCCATCCCCGGAGTGACGTCCAACCTTCACGCTGCCATCGCGGCAATCTGGCGCATCGAATCGCCCAAGCTGATCGCACGGTTGTCGCGTATGGTGCACGACGTCGGACGCGCCGAAGATCTTGCACAGGATGCCTTCGTTTCAGCCCTCTCGCAGTGGCCGGAAGAGGGCATGCCGCGCAATCCCGGCGCGTGGCTCATGACGGCGGCCAAACGGCGCGCGATGGATCAGATCCGTCGAGACGAGACGCTGCAACGGAAATCAGAAGAACTCATCCGCGACCTCTCGGTCAAGGAATCGGAAACCGACGTTGCCGCAACGTACGAAGAAATCGACGACGACTTGCTCCGCCTGATGTTCGTGGCGTGCCATCCGGTCGTTTCGAAGGAAGGCCATGTAGCGCTGACGCTCAAGCTGCTCGGCGGACTCACTACTGCAGAAATCGCGCGCGCCTTCCTCACCTCGGAAACGACGATCGCGCAACGCATCGTCCGCGCGAAGCGCACGCTCGTGGAAGCGCGAGTTCCGTTCGAAGTACCCTCCGGCTCCGAGCGCCGGCAACGTCTCGCCTCGATCCTCGAGACCATCTACCTGATCTTCAACGAAGGCTATGCGGCAACGGCCGGCGACGACGTCCTGCGCCCCGAGCTTGTCGAAGACGCGCTGCGCCTAGGGCGCATGCTCGCCGCCCTCATGCCGAACGAGAGTGAGGTTTACGGACTCGTCGCGCTGATGGAAATTCAAGCATCTCGAATGCGAGCGCGCGTCGGGCGCTGGGGCGAACCGATCCTGCTGCCCGACCAAGATCGCGGCAAATGGAACCGTCTGCTCATCCACCGCGGCCTGACAGAACTGACGAAGGCCGAACAACTCGCGGGCGCACTCGGCCCATACGGATTACAAGCCGCAATCGCCGCCTGCCACGCCCGCGCCGCGAGTGCGGAAGAAACCGACTGGAAACGCATCGCTGCGCTCTATGATGCACTCGCGCAAATCGAGCCGACACCGGTCGTGGAATTGAACAGAGCCGTGGCGGTCGCAATGGCATACGGCCCGCAAGCCGGACTCGACATCGCTGACAAACTCCTCGACGAGCCCGCGCTCCGGATCTACCACCTGCTGCCGAGCGTCCGCGCCGATCTGCTCTTCAAACTCGGCCGCACAGCGGAGGCCCGAGCGGAATTCGAACGCGCCGCCGCTCTCGCGCGAAACAGCCGCGACCGCACGTTTCTACTGTCGCGCGCCGCCCAATGTCCCGTGTCACCGGTCGCCGCGAGGGGGCTAGGCTCTAAGCTCGGAAGTTAGCGCGAATCGGATAGGAGCGACTGTCTTTTAAACTAATGGATTTTCTTATGGGCGGTGCGGAACTTCACAGCGGCCGCGTGGAGGTTGCCTTTACGGTCAACGGAAGGCCAGTCGAGCTGGTGGTCGACCCGCGCGCGACCCTGCTAGATACGCTGCGCGACACGCTCGGTCTCACCGGGACGAAAAAAGGCTGCGACCACGGCCAATGCGGCGCTTGCACCGTACACGTCAACGGGCGTCGCGTCAACTCGTGCCTTTCATTTGCGGCCATGCACGAGGGCTCAACGATCGACACGATTGAAGGCCTGGGGACGCCGGACAACTTACATCCGATCCAGGCAGCGTTCCTGGAACGCGACGGATTCCAGTGCGGTTACTGTACGCCGGGGCAGATCATGTCGGCGGTCGCGCTGCTAGCCGAGCCCTGCGGGCAATCGGATGCCGACGTGGCCGAATCTATGAGCGGCAACATCTGCCGCTGCGGTGCCTATCAGAATATCGTTGCTGCGATACAATCGGTGCGCAAGGCGAGGACATGAACTCCTTTGCTTTCAGCCGCGCCCGCAGCGTAGCGGATGCCCTGCGGCGTTCGCGCGACAACGCCAGATTTCTCGCTGGGGGCACCACGCTGGTCGATTTGATGAAGCTCGACGTCGAGCGCCCCACGGAGGTCGTCGATATCAACGCTCTTCCGCTGGCCGAGTTGACGCGAACGGCGGATGGCGGGCTTAGTATCGGCGCGCTCGCGCGTAACTCCGACGTCGCCCATCATCCCGACGTCATGCGCGACTATCCGTTGCTCTCGCAAGCGTTGCGCTCGGGCGCGTCGGCGCAGTTGCGAAACATGGCGTCGACCGGTGGTAATCTTTTGCAGCGCACGCGCTGCGTCTACTTTCGCGATCCGGCGATGGCTTGCAACAAGCGGTCGCCGGGGAGCGGCTGCGCGGCGATCGGAGGATTCAATCGTAACCTCGCGATTCTCGGTACGAGCGCGCATTGCATTGCCACGAATCCCTCCGATCAGAACGTCGCACTCGCCGCGCTCGAAGCAACGGTTCATCTCATCGGCTCAAACGGCGAGCGCAGCGTGCCGATCGGCGATTTCTATCTGCTGCCGGGCGAAACGCCGGAGCGTGAAACGATCCTCGAGCCGGGCGAACTGGTGACGTCGGTAACCCTGCCTCCGCCGGCCGCCGGCGCGAGATCGATCTACCTCAAGCTGCGCGATCGAGCATCGTACGAGTTCGCGCTTGCGTCCGCCGCGGTCGTGGCTACAGTCAGCGACGGTACGATGCAGCGCGTGCGCGTCGCGATGGGCGGAGTTGCCACCATACCTTGGCGCAGCCTCGACGTGGAGAGTGCACTACAAGGGCAACCGGCTACGCACGAGCGCTTTACCGAGGCAGCGCGGATTCTTCTGAGCGACGCGAAACCCCAGTCAGAGAACGGCTTCAAAGTCGAGCTAGCGAAGCGCTGCCTCGTCCACGCTTTGGGCTTAGCCACGGCGGTTGCGTAGCCGATGGCTACGAAGATCGTCGGTCAATCTCTGGCGCGCATCGACGGGCCGCTCAAGGTAAGCGGAGCTGCAGCGTATACTTCCGATCACACTCGGGAGAACGTGGCCTATGCGGTGCCCGTCGGCAGCACCATTGCCAACGGCCGCATTGCTGCACTGAATATCTCGAAGGCTCGGGAGATGCCCGGCGTCATCGAGATCTATCATCGTGGAAACGTCGGGGTGCTCTACAAGCCCTCGCCGGGAGCCGGCGCGATCGACGAGGCACGGCCGCCGTTTGCCGACGACGTCATTCGCTATTACGGGCAATACGTGGCGCTCGTCGTCGCCGAGACATTCGAAGATGCAACGGCGGCCGCTGCGCTCGTCGAGCTAGGGTACGCGGACGTGGCCGCTCCCAACGTCGAACTCGAGCTCGTCGGAGACGACGAGCCAACCGAGGTCAGCCGGCGTGGGGACCCCGAGGCTGCCTACGACGCTTCGGCCGTCAAAATCGATCGAACCTACGTAACCCCGGCGGAAACGCACAACCCGATCGAGCTGCATGCGTCGCTCGCAATCTACGATGGCGACGCGTTCACGCTCTATGAAACGACGCAAGCGATCGCAAACCATCGCAACGTCGTCAGCGAGATCCTCGACGTACCTCGCGAGAACGTGCGGATCGTTATGAAATTTCTTGGCTCGGGCTTTGGCGGTAAACTCTGGCCCTGGACGCATGGGACCCTTGCCGCAGCGGCTGCACGCAAGCTCGGTCGCCCGGTGAAGCTCGTCGTGACGCGTAAGCAGATGTTCCAGACCGTAGGTCACCGTGCGCGCACGCAGCAACGCGTCCGAATGAGCGCGCAGCGTAACGGAACCCTCACGTCGCTGCGGCACGAAGCCGTCAACGATGCGAGCATGCTCGACGAATACGATGAAAATTGCGGCGAAGCGACGCCGTACTTCTACGGAACGCCGAACCTGCTCGTGACCTCGGCACAGACTCGGCGGAACGTCGGCTCGCCGACCGCGATGCGCGGGCCCGGCGCAGTCCCCGGCCTGTTCGCAACGGAATCTGCGTACGATGAACTCGCGACCGAGCTCGGCATCGACCCCGTGCAGCTTCGCTTACACAACGAACCGGAGCGAGATCAGTCGCTCGACGTTCCGTTCTCCTTGAGGCATTACGCCGAATGCCTGACGGTGGGCTCGGAGAAATTCGGCTGGTCGCAGCGCTCGCCCGCGATCGGATCGATGCGCAAAGACGACGTTGTGCTCGGATGGGGAATGTCGGGGTGCTCCTGGATTGCAGGCCGCTTCGCGGCGGAAGCCCGTGTGGAGCTTCACGCTGACGGCTCCGCTCGCGTTGCGATCGGAACGCAGGACATCGGCACCGGCACGTACACGGTGTTGGCCCAGCTCGTCGCCGAAACAACCGGCATCCCCATCGAGCGCATCGTCGTCGAGTTGGGCGACACGCGCTTGCCGCCCGGACCTACCTCCGGAGGCTCGCTAGTGACGTCCTCCGTCATCCCGGCCGTAATGGAGGCGGTGCGGGCCGCGATGAAGTCGGCGATCGGTCTCGCGACGACAGTGCCAAAACAAGCCTTTGAGGATTGGTCTCCGGACGATCTGTCCTTCGAGAGCGGTAAGATCGTTGCGCGTAAAGGGTTGGGCGCCGAGCAGATCGACTTCCACGAGGTTTTGCGAAATGCGTCCGTGGCGATGGTCTCGGGAAGCGGGAAAGCCGCGAGAACCTTCGGCGAAGAGCATCCGGAATATTCTCTCCACTCGTACGGCGCGCAGTTCGTCGAGATTGCGTGGGAGCCCGAAATTGCCCGGCTTCGCGTGAATCGGGTCGTTACGGTCATCGATGCCGGGCGGATCATCAACCCGCGCACCGCGCGTAACCAGATTGAGGGAGCGATCGTGATGGGCGTCGGCATGGCCCTCTTCGAGCAAACGCACTACGATCCGCGCTCGGGCGCTCCGATTAATAGTAACTTGGCCGACTACATCGTTGCGACGAACGCCGACACGCCCCATATGGACGTCACGTTCCTCGATCATCCCGACACGAACGTGAACGAGCTGGGTGCTCGCGGCGTCGGCGAGATCGGGCTAGCGGGAGTGGCCTCGGCCATCGCGTCGGCCGTCTATCACGCGACCGGCGTGCGCGTGCGCACGTTACCTATCGAGATCGAGAAGTTACTCTGCAGTCCGGCGACGGCGTAGCTGGAGCGCCCAACCGCACTCGGCGCCACACAACGACACGCCGGCCGAACTGATGATTCACGGGCGCGAGTTGCACGAACTCTTTTTGCGAGTGTTCCTTCGACCCATTCGCCGGGGCAAGCGTTACTTGGATGTCCACCGTAGCCAAGACGCCGAAGCGGCGGACGCCTTTAGTTGCCGGGTCCGGCTAGTTCGATTTTCTTAGCCCCAGCGGGAGTCGAACCACTTCTCGGGGTTCCGGAAAGTCCCGTCCGCTACCGATTCGTGTTATTTTGTAAGGCTTTCAGCCCACGGTTCCCGACCGATCCCGTCCGATTCCGACCGCTCCGTTAGATTCTGTGTGCGATGTCAAGCGTTAAGTGTCGGCGAGATGGCTGCTTGGGACTTCCGTGACGTCGCCCAGACCCGATGCTTGAGGTCAAACGGACGCTCAGACTTGAGTACGCCGTAAGCCAAAACCAAGAGGCGACGCATGACGGCAGCGACGATCTGCTTGCCGTGCTTGCCCGAAGAACGCAGCCGATTAGCAAAATGCTTGAGAATGGGATTGCAGCGGATCGCTGCGACGGCCGGCATATAAAGCATGCGCCGCAGATGCACGTTGCCAGCCTTTGACAGCCACGAAGCCGATACCGACTTTCCAGAACGAAACTCACGCGGGCAAAGGCCAGTGAACGCGGCCACCGCCTTGGCGCTCCGGAACTCGCTGAGGTTCGGCAGTTCACCGAGAATCGTGACGGCAAGCCGCTCGCCAATCCCCGGGATCGACGTCAATAGCTCACGCTTGCCTCGTAGGGTCGGGTCATCGTCTATGAGCGAGCGGATTTGTGAGTCGATCTCATCGATCTGGCGGTCGAGAAAAGACAAGGTAGCTTCGATCGACGAGCGCACATCACCCGAGCCCGGTGCGCCGAGTCGATTTGACTCCTGAACCCGCATTTCATCGAGCGCTACACGCCGGCGCGCTAGCCGTTTCAAGCGCTGCTGCACCTGGGTAGGCGGTTCCCACGGCGCCGGGTGCATTGTTACGCAGTATCGTGCGATCAGCGCTGCGTCAGCCTTGTCGGTCTTCGTTCGAGAGAGTTCGCTTTGGCCGAAGGACTTGATCGCCAGCGGGTTCACGATGCTCACGACATGACCGTGCGCGTGCAGATCCGTAGCGAGCTCCTCGCTCCAACCACCGGTCGCTTCCATGCACGCGTGCACCCGACTGACATGGCGGTTTGAAAGCCAGCGATGTAATTTTTCGAAACCCGCCGCGGAATGAGGGAAATGATTCGTATGAACCTGATCCTTAACGCTCAGCGCACAATGGAACTCGAACTTCCCAACATCGATGCCAAGAACGGCCAAATCCACGGCAACCTCCTTACCGCGGTAGCGTCGACCAGTCTGACAGATACGAGCTGTTGCCTTCGCGGCACGCCCTGGATTCCGTCCGGTCATCACCTACCGCACGAGCTGCTCGGGCACCAATCTAACGGGCGGGCTCTCGGGCCCAAGAAAATGTCGGTGTCACCGAGCACTGGTGGGAACGTTCGACCCCACCACCGGAGAACCGGCCGGACGAACATATCAGTAAATGTTAGAAAATAGTGGCCCAGCGCTGCGATTCCCCGCGCAGGACAGACTCATTGTTTGTAGCCCTTGAAGTCTTCGCCGACCTTGATGTTGGGGTATTGTTTTACACTGCGTTCGAACTCCGCGATGATCTTAAAAACCGGCGCCAACATCCAGCCGCAGGTTTATAGATCCTCCACTTGACCGACATCAGCTCGCCGTCGATACCGAAGAACATGTAGGGATCGCGACCAGTGTTCTCACTTTCGCCTAGTATGAAGGCTGAGGCATCGACACCATCGATCGGTCGATCCTTGGGCACAAGATTCGACGTACCCGTCATCCCGGCTAACGTGGGCAGCCAGTCCCCCGCGGCGAGTGTCTCCTGGGTGACGATGCCCGCAGGAACTTTGCCCGGCCAACGGATCATAGCCGGTACCCGGTGGCTTCCTTCAAACGGCGTGTTCGGGAAATCGCCGCGCCAGGGCCCGTTGGAACCGGGCCCGACATTTGGGGAATACCCGCCGCCCGCATTGTCACTGCTGAGGATGGCGATGGCGCCATTTTTAATGCTTATAAAGAGGTTTGGCGTTTTAAGGCTGAATGTCCCGGCGTAGTTCCGAGTTGGATATCTCACCAGCCTTCTAGGGCGGGAACCGCAACGTAACAGCGCAAATGCAGCGGACACTTGAGAGGAGTTACCCGTGAGCACGGAGCCCGATTCGACGGCCGCGGCACCGCCATTCAGTAGTCTCGCGGCCCAGGATGCGTTGCCATTTCCGCCGACGCCGTCCGCCAGCATCGCTGGTCGTACTCTGCAGGAGTCGGTCTACAACCCCCGAGTTTCGCAGCCGCGCCTGCCCGCTGATGCGCCGAATATCCTGATCGTGCTGATCGATGACGCCGGGCCGGGCCTACCGACGACATTCGGCGGTGAGATCCAAACGCGCACAATGGATCGGATTGTTGCGGAGGGAATCACGTATAACCGATTTCATACGACCGCGATGTGCTCGCCGACGCGTGCTTCGCTCCTGACGGGTCGCAATCATCATCACGTAGGCAGTGGGCAGATCGCAGAGTTGGCGAACGACTGGGACGGCTACTCCGGCCATATACCCAAGAGCAGCGCGCTCGCATCCGAGGTGCTCAAGGACTACGGCTACGCTACCGCCGCTTGGGGCAAGTGGCACAATACACCAGCCGAGGAGACCACCGCTGCGGGCCCCTTCGAGAACTGGCCTACCGCTCTCGGCTTCGAGTATTTCTATGGCTTTCTCGCGGGTGAGGCCTCGCAGTACGACCCGAACTTGGTGCGAAACACGACCGTCGTCCTCCCTCCCAAAAGCCCCCAGGACGGCTATCACCTCAGCGAAGATCTGGCCGACGATGCAATTGGTTGGTTGAACAACCACAAGGCCTTCCAGCCCGACAAACCGTTCTTCATGTATTGGGCGAGCGGTGCTATTCACGGCCCGCACCACATCATGAAGGAGTGGGCAGATAAATATAAAGGCAAGTTTGACGACGGCTGGGACGCCTACCGCGAGCGTGTCTTCAAACGCGCGAAGGACAAAGGCTGGATCCCGGCCGCTGCGCAACTGACCCCGCGGCACCCCACAATGACATCTTGGGAGAGTATTCCTGAGGACGAAAAACCGTTTCAGCGCCGCCTAATGGAAGTGGCCGCCGGCTACGCGGAACACGTCGATGTCCAAGTCGGCCGTGTGATCGACGAGGTCGAGAAGCTCGGCTATGGCGACAACACGCTGATCTTTTATATTTGGGGCGACAACGGATCCTCTGCAGAAGGGCAGAACGGGACGATCAGCGAGCTGTTGGCGCAAAATGCAATACCAACAACCGTTCAGCAGCATATTCAAGCGCTGGAAGGGCTCGGCGGCCTCGACGCGCTTGGTTCACCCAAAACCGACAATCAGTACCACGCCGCCTGGGCCTGGGCCGGAAGTACCCCCTATAAAGGTACGAAGTTGTTGGCTTCCCATTTTGGTGGCACGCGGAATCCCATGGCGATTCGCTGGCCCGCGCGGATCAAGCCGGACACGACGCCGCGCACACAGTTCCACCACTGCAACGATGTCGTTCCGACCATCTACGAGATTCTCGGCGTGAGCCACCCACGCATCGTGAACGGCGTCCCGCAGGACCCGATCGACGGAGTGAGTTTCGCCTATTCGTTTGACGAGCCCAAGGCCAAAGGCCGATTACTTACCCAGTATTTTGAAATCATGGGCAGCCGGTCCATTTATCACGATGGATGGATAGCCTCCGCATTCGGTCCGCGCATCCCGTGGGTTCCAGGTTTACCTCCCGGTTTCGAGCAGTGGACCCCGGATAAGGACATCTGGGAGCTCTACAACCTCGACGAGGATTGGACTCAGGCGAACGACCTGGCAGCGCAAATGCCCGAGAAAGTCGCCCAGATGAAGGAGACGTTTGCTATCGAGTTTGCCCGCAACAACGGCTTCCCCATCGGCGGGGCGCTCTGGGTCCCGATCTACCATCCCGAGTTGCGCATCGCTCCCCCGTACAAACAATGGACGTTTTCGGGCGAGACGGTCCGAATGCCCGAGTTTTGTGCGCCAGCGCTCGGAAACAAACCCAACGTTGTCACCATCGACGTAGATGTCCCGAACAATGCGAACGGTGTGCTTTACAAGCTCGGCGCCAACTCAGGCGGCCTGACGTGCTTCGTAGAAGACGGGACTCTCTGCTACGAGTACAACCTTTTCCTCATCCAGCGCACGAAGATCCGCGCAAAGGCGAAACTGCCGGTCGGCCGGGTTAAGATCGAGATCGAAACGGTATACGTTGAACTCAGGCCGGCTGGTCCGCTAAAGGTCTCGATGAAGGTCAACGACGAGCTGATGGCCGAGGGCACGGTGCCGGTCAGCGCGCCGCTGCTTTTCACGGCCAACGACTGCCTAGACATCGGCATTGCGCTCGGCTCGCCGGTGTCGCTCGACTACTTCGACAAGGCGCCCTTTAAGTTCAACGGCAAGATCGAACAGGTGCAGGTCAAGTATATTGTATCGCCTCGTTAGCGCTGCGCGGTTAGCGCTCGCGGGCACCGTTCTGAACCGAGAGCTCCCAGCGATACCCGTCCGCATCGTGAAACCACAGGCCCATATGCGGCGAGCCCGGCGCTGTGGGGCCGATCTCGTTGCCGGGATCTTCCAGTTCTACGCCGTTTTTCTTCAGCATCTCGAGCGCTTCGTGTAGCGTGCGCATACTGTCGAGGTAAAACGACATGTGGTCAATCGTGTCCGGATGTGGTGTGCCTTTGAAGAACCCGATGATAATTGCGTCGTTCGTCAGCGCGATGGCCTCATCGGACCGGAACATTTCATGCAGATCGAAGTTCTTGGTCCAAAACTGCGCGCTCTTCTCCGGGTCTCTGACGGCAAGGCTGAAATGCCAGACCGCGCCAAGTTGTACTTTCACGTCCATACCTCTTCGTAACGCATCAAGTCGCAGCTTGTACGCGCGGATGATGCGAGCTTCCTGCACATTCGTCAGGCCCCCGTCATGCGTCCATCTCGGAGGCCCGCGCCAGTGCTTGCACCTCGATGCGGGGACGGTGACAATTCGTGAATCACTCAGCGAACCACGGTCTGGCCTCGCATTCAAATGTCCAAAGAACGGAAAGGTGCGAACCATCACTATCGGTGCGGAGCTGGCCGCAATGTTACGCACGCACAAAGCAAAGCAGGCAGAGGAGCAGCTCTTCCTCGGTGAGGCGTACAAGAAAATCGGCCTTGTCTTTGGACGGCCTGACGGGGCACCCGTTACGCCCTGGAACTTCGGGGCAGCCTCTAAAGACCTCGTCGAACGCGCGGACGTCACACCGATCACGTTACACGATCTCCGCGATACGCATGCTTCGCTACTCGCAAAGGCCGGGTGCCGATCGAGGTGATCAGCAGGCCGCCTGGGTCACAGCTCCATCAGCATCACGGTCGACCTCGCTACCTCACCGTCTATCAGGAACGAGACGCCGCTGCGGCGGCCGCCTTCGAGCGGCTCGTGGCGTAGTTATAATGAAAGCCGACGTGACAAAATGTGACAAATCGGCTTTTCCGCACCCGCTCATGCGCCGGAAACCCTTGCAAAATAAGCACTTTTGAATTAGCCCCAGCGGGATTCGAACCCGCGTTACCGCCGTGAGAGGGCGGCGTCCTAGGCCTCTAGACGATAGGGCCGTGGCTCCCGGGGATGGGCTCGAACCACCGACATGCGGCTTCAGAGGCCGCCGTTCTTCCAGCTGAACTACCCGGGATCGGTAGCGACGGATATACTACACGACCGCTCTACTTCTTGCAACCGGGATCCTCGCCTATCGTTGCGCCCGCCGTAGGTCGGGGTTTGGCTGTGGCAGTTTGGGCACAGCATCCGGAGGTTCTCCAATCGCCAATCATCCTTGATGCCGTTGATGTGATCGATCTGGATCGCAAGCGAGCGCCCAAGCCATTCTGATATTCCGCAGTGAAGGCAGCGGTTCGCTAGGAGTCCCTTCTGAATAAGCCTCGCCTTCTTGTACCATCGCGAAGACTTTGACTTTAGCATTTCCTCGATGGGTTTCGATACGCGGCGTGGAGTGATATCGCCGCGGCGCTTTGCTTTTGTCCAAGCGGCGTTGGAGAACCGAAACATGGTCTTACACTGTCTCTACGAAAACCCCGCATCATAATAGGCCTGTATCTCCGCCCAATGGTGCCGTCGGCGCCCGTCGATGCTTGTCTCAGGGTTCATGCTCAATGCACCGCGTCGCACAGCCTTATTCAACCCGCTTTTCGTGAATCCAAAATGCTTCACGCACTCAACGACGCCGTGGCCCTCGTCGTGATATGCTTGCACGGCGTTCCAATCGTAAAACATTCTTGCCTTGCGTCGATGCTACAAAACCGCGGTGCCACCTGTATGGCATTATGCAAACGTAATTTGCGAGTTTACGCAGCGCCCCTCGTTCTTCGCGCTGCGTCCTTCGACTCCGCGTGCTTCGCACGCTACGCTCAGGACGACATACTCTTGATGCGCACGCTTCGCAGGCTGCCACCCGCGTCGCTGCGTTCGGGACAGTCCCGCTGCTGCAGGCTCGCGGCGACGCGGTACAAAACCTATCGCGGATGCAGGCGGTCGTGTTGGTTGGGGGCGAGGGGACGCGGCTGCGGCCGCTGACCTACGGAACGCCGAAACCGATGGTGCCGATCATGAACGTGCCCTTCCTTGCCCGCACGCTCGAACGGCTATACACTGCCGACATTCGCGAAGTCATCCTCGCAGCCGGCTATATGCCGCAAGCGATCGTCGACTACTTCGGCGACGGCACGCAGCTCGGCATGAAAGTGACCTACGCGATCGAGGAGACGCCGCTCGGCACCGCCGGCGCGATCAAAAACGTCGAGCCGCACATTCATGGTCCGTTCTTCGTGCTCAACGGCGACATCCTCACGAGTCTCGACCTGCGGGCGATGCGCGAGTACCACCGTGAAAAACGCGGCATCGGTACGATCCATCTCATTCGCGTCGAAGATCCGTCACACTTCGGGTGCGTCGTGCACGACGCAACCGGTCGGGTGAGTGCGTTCGTCGAGAAGCCGCCGGAGGGCCAAGAACCGACCGACGAGATCAACGCCGGAACGTATCTGCTCGAGCGCGAGATCCTCGAGTACATTCCGCCGGGACAGAACGTCTCGATCGAACGTGCTACGTTTCCGGAAATCATCGCAAAGGGCAAAGCGCTCTACGCTTTCACGACTAGCGATTACTGGCTCGATCTCGGAAGGCCCGAGCAGTATCTGGCGGCGCATCGCGACGTGCTCAGCGGCGCGATGCCGCTCGCGATCGAGCCGGGTATCAGCGGCGAGGGCGGCGATGCGCTGCGCGGACATCCCGGCATTATACCGCCGGTGCACGCCGCGGCCGACGTCGTGGTGGCCGCAAGCGCGAAGATCGGTCCGAACGTCGTGCTCGGCCGGTCGTGCAGCATCGGCGCCGATGTCGCCATTCGCGAATCGGTGCTTTGGGAACGCGTCAGCGTCGGCACGGGTGCTATTATCGAGGAAGCAATTCTCGCGAGCGGCGTAACGATTGGCCCGCAGGCGTTCGTTGCCAAGGGAAGCGTCATCGGCCACGACGTCAGCGTCGACCCAGGGGCCGTCTTGGAGCCAGGGGCTCGGTTGGGTTCCCCTGCCGAGAAAGCAACAGGCTAGCAAGCGGTCGTTCGGTTTACGACGCATCTGCCGCGGGGTACACTGAGGTCCTGTAGTGGAAGGGAGTCCGTTCGCTGACATGCAGCCCCCGCGAGCTTTATTCTTGGGTTCGTACCCACCCCGTGAGTGCGGAATTGCCACCTTTACAAAGGATGTGGTCGACGCATACGATCGCGCCTTCGGGATCTCAAGTCCGGTCATCGCGGTCGACGAGCCGGGCGGTGACGTACGCCGTTATCTGCCCGAAGTCGTCGGCCGGATAGCGCAGGAAGAACGCGCGGGTTACGCGTCAGCCGCGCGATTCGTCAATCAATATCCCGTCGATCTCGTCAACATTCAACACGAATACGGGCTCTTCGGTGGCGAGCGCGGCGAATGGCTCGTCGATTTCATTCGCACGCTGCAGAAGCCCGTCGTGCTCACGTTGCATACCGTCCTACCCGAACCCGACGAGACCTATCTGCGTGTAACGCGCGAACTCTGCGAGCAGGCGGCGAGGGTGGTCTCGCTTTCGGAGACGGGACGCGCCTTGCTCGAAAACGTCTATGGCATCGATCCGCACCGCCTCGAGACGATTCACCACGGCGTGCCCGACGTTCCGTTCCAAGATACCTACGCGGCGAAGGCGTCCTTTGGAATCGGTTTGCGGACCGTGATTTCGACCTTCGGGCTGATCAGCCGCGGTAAGGGTCTCGAGTATGCGATCGAGGCGATGCGCAGCGTCGTCAAGCGCCACCCGGAGACGCTCTATCTCATTCTGGGCGAGACGCATCCGGTCGTGCGCCGTAACGAGGGCGAGTCGTACCGCGAATCGCTCCACGCGATGGTTCGTGAGTTCAAACTGCACTATAACGTCCAACTCGTGGACAAATACCTCGACTTCGATGAGGTGGTGAGCTATCTCGCGGCGACAGATATCTACCTCACCCCGTACCTGAACCCGGTGCAAATTGCTAGCGGTACGCTCGCGTATGCGGTGGGATGCGGCAAAGCGATCGTATCGACGCCGTACTTGTACGCGCAGGAGCTGCTCGCGCACAATCGCGGCTTTTTGTGCGATTTTCGCGATGCGGGCTCGATCGCGGCGCGGCTGAACATGCTGCTCGACGATCCGGCGCTGCGGCGCGCGACCGAACGGCGTGCCTATCGGTTCGGCCGGCAGATGACGTGGCCGCACGTAGCCGCCGAATACGGGGCGCTCTTCGCCGAGCTCTCTCCGCAGGGTCCGCTCGAACTGGTGTCCTCTGCCTAAATCCCGCGCCGGCACGGCGCCGCCGCCGCTCGATCATGTGGCCGTGCTCTCGGATGACGTCGGCATCATTCAGCACGCCCGCTATAACGTACCGAACCGAACGTTCGGATACTGCACCGACGACGTCTCTCGCGCACTGATTGTAGTGCTCGCGTACTCGCGCCTCGCACCGTCGGACAAGCTCAGCGCGCGACTCGCCTCGACCTATCTCGCGTTCTTGCAGCATGCCCAGCTCGACGATGGACGCTTTCACAATTTCATGGATTACGATCGCCGCTGGATCGACGAGATCGGCACGCACGACAGCTGCGGCCGCGCGATCTGGGCGCTTGGATACGGCATTGCCAACGCCCCCTCGAAAGCCTGGCGGCGCGTCTGCACGGCGATGCTCGACCGCACGATAGGATCGGTGAACAAACTGGAGTACATTCGGTCGCGCGCCTACGCGGCCATCGGGTTCGCGCACGCGCAAACCGCGCTTGCGGAACCCAAATATGCCGATGCGCTGCGGTACCTGGCCGGTGAGATTTTCGCGGCCTACGATGCAAACGCAACCCCGGAGTGGCGATGGTTCGAGAACGTCATGACCTATGACAACGCGCGCCTTCCGGAAGCCTTGATCCGAGCCGGTCACGTGTTGGGGGAAGCGCGGTACGGAGAGGCCGGCCTCGAGGCACTCGGTTTCTATCAAGAGACAACGATCGAAAACGGCATCCACGTCCCGATTGGCAACGACGGCTGGTACTATCGCGGCGAGCGGCGCGCGAGGTACGAGCAGCAGCCGCTCGAGACCTGCGCACTGGTCGACGCCGCGCTCGCGGCTTTCGATCTCACCGGCGACCCGGGAAACGTCGCCACGGCGGAGCTTGCCCTGGAATGGTACTACGGCAAGAACTCACGGGGCGTGGTGATGGCCAACGGCGGCGGCTGCTACGACGGGTTGGCCGAAGAGAGCGTGAATCTCAATATGGGCGCCGAATCGACGCTCGCATTCCTTTCGGCGGCCTATTCGCTGGCGGCTCGACAGGCTCGGGTACTGCGCGCCGTGCGCTAAAAACCTACGGCAAACGTCGCAAGCCGTCTAGAAGGACAGGCAAGGACGAGCCCCTCGGCGAACCGCGATAAATGCTCCTGGAAACGGAAATCCTCAACGACGCGCAGTTAGCCGCCGTTAGGCAAAGCGATGGCCCGGTGTTGATTTTTGCCGGTGCCGGGAGCGGTAAGACGCGGGTCTTGACGCACCGCATCGCCCACCTGCTCGAAGATCTGCGCGTCGCGCCGGAACGTATTTTGGCCGTAACCTTTACGAACAAGGCGGCCGGCGAGATGAAGTCGCGTTTGCAGCGGATGGTCGGTCCGACCGCGCGCGACCTCTGGGTTGGTACGTTCCACTCGATGTGCGTGCGCATTTTGCGCCGCGATGGATCGCGCATCGGCGTCGGACGCAGCTTCGCGGTAATCGACGATTCCGATCAACGCCAGCTCGTCAAAGAAATTCTCGACGACCTCGACTACGACGAGCGCCAACTCTCGCCTGGCGCCTGTCTCGCCGAAATCGACAAGGCCAAGAACGCGCTGATCTGGCCGGAACAGTACGCGCAGACGCAAACGTCTTTCGCGGGCGAACGCATCGCCAACGTGTATACCGAGTACCAGCGCCGTCTCGCCGAGTCGAACTCGCTCGATTTCGACGATCTCATCGTTCGTACGATCGATCTGCTCGAGCGCGATAAAGAGACCCGCGAAAAGTACCAGCACCGGTTCGAATACGTGCTGGTCGACGAATATCAAGACGTCAATGCGGCCCAATACCGGCTCGTCGCACTGCTCGCAGGCTATCATGGAAACGTGACGGTCGTCGGCGACGACGACCAGTCGATCTATTCGTGGCGCGGCAGCGATTACCGCATGATTCTGCGCTTCGAAGAAGATTTTCCGGGCGCAAAGACCTTTAAGCTCGAAGAGAACTATCGCAGCACCGGCCGGATTCTCGAAGCCGCGAACAATCTCGTGGCGAACAACCGCTCCCGCGCGCCGAAGCGGCTCTTCACCTCGCGCGGCGAGGGCGAGGCGATCACGCTCTATCCCGCGGCAACGGAGCGAGACGAAGCCCGCTACGTCGTCGAGAAGGTCAAGAGTATGGTGCGCGACGGCTCGGCCTATCGCGATTTCGTCGCGCTCTACCGCACCAACGCGCAATCGCGCGTCTTCGAAGAGGCCTTACTCGCCGAAGGCATTCCATATCGCGTCGTCGGCGGCGTCGGGTTCTACGCGCGAACCGAAATCAAAGACGTCGTGGCCTATCTGCGTTATATCGTCAACTCGTCCGACGCGCTTGCGTTCAAGCGAATCGTCAACGTACCCCGGCGCGGAATCGGGCAGCAGACGCTCGCGGCGCTGGTGCAGTCGGCCAATGCGGCGCGCGTCTCGGTCGGAGAGGCAATCTTTAGCAGCGATCTGCTGCGCGCGGCGGTTCCGAAGAAGCTCAAGGAGCTCGAGCGCTTCGCCGAGCTGATCAACGAGCTTCGGCGAGTCGCCGAGAGCGGCGGCGTCGCCGACATCCTGGTCGCCGTCATGGAGCGCTCGGGATACGTCCGCGAACTGCAAGCCGAAGACACGCACGATGCGCGAGCGAGGCTCGAGAACCTTTCCGAGCTGCTCGGCGTCGCGCGCGAGTACGAAGCGACCGACGACGCACCCTCACTTGCCGGTTTTCTTGCGAACGTCGCGCTCGTGAGCGATCTCGACGCGCTCGATGAGGACGCATCGTACGTAACGCTCATGACGCTGCATAGCGCCAAAGGCCTGGAGTTTCCCAACGTCTTTCTGACTGGGCTCGAAGAGGGCGTCTTTCCGCACAGCCGCACGCTTACCGAGCCGGCTGAGGTGGAAGAGGAGCGGCGGCTCGCCTACGTCGGCATCACGCGCGCCGTCGATCGGCTCTTCCTGACGTACGCCGCACGCCGCGCGCTCTTCGGGAATACCTACGCCTACCCGAAGTCGCGTTTCCTCGAAGAGATTCCATCACTCGAGGTGCTCGAGAGCGGCAGCGTTCCGCTGCCGCGTCCTTCCGGAGGACGCTGGCGCGAGGTCGCGATTCACGAGTCGGCCGGTGCGGGTGTCCATCTCGGCTTGAAATCCGGGGATCGCGTGCGCCATCCCAAGTGGGGCGAGGGGCGGATCGAGAGTATCGTCGGCGCGGGCGGCGACGGACTCGTTACCATCGACTTTCCGAACGTCGGCCAAAAAATGCTCATGCTCAAGTACGCGCCCCTCGAGAAAATCTAGGCCCGTCGTCCCCGCCTGAGGTAGAGGGTGGCTCAACAGTTACGGGTTGCAGTCGCGGGTGCGTTCGGTCGCATGGGCGCGGTCGCCCGCGAAGCGCTGCAACGCAGCGGCGAGTATTGCTGCGGGCTCGCACGGCGACGCGACCCGGAGCTCGCCGTCTTCGATTCACTCGACGAGATGCTCGATGCCAAACCCGACGTCGTTCTCGATCTCACGACCCAGCCCGGAAGTTACGAAATCTCGCTTGGCGCAGTCGCGCGGGGCTGCTGCACGGTCGTCGGCGCGAGCGGATGGACACCGGAGCAGCGTGCTGAGTTACGAGCGCTGGCCGAAGATCGCAACGTTGGTGCCATTTTAGTGCCGAATTTTTCGATGGGCGCGATGCTGATGATGCGGTTCGCAGAAGAAGCGGCCCGCTTTTTCCCCGATGCGGAGATCCTCGAGCTGCACCATCCCGGAAAGAAGGACGCGCCGTCGGGAACGGCGCGTGAGACGGCCGCACGCATCGAACGGGCCGCGGGTAAAAGGCCCGAAATCCACAGCATTCGGCTGACGGGTTTGCTCGCGCATCAAGTGGTGCTCTTCGGAGCTCCCGGCGAACTGCTCACGATTCGTCACGACTCCTTCGCGCGCGAATCGTTCGTCGCCGGAATGCTCGCCGCGGTTCGTGCCGTCGTGCACCGGCGGGGTCTCTCGATCGGCCTCGAGTCGGTCGTCGAGGGCGGCGCGTGAACGTCGCGGTCGTCGGCGCAACGGGTGCCGTCGGTGAGACGATCGTGCGCCTGCTCGAAGAGCGCGATCTGCCCATCGCCCAGCTCTCCCCGTTCGCTTCGCGCGCCCGCTCCGATGCCGTTCGTTTTCGCGGCGCCTCGCTCGACGTGCGCGCGGCCTCCGACGACGCGCTGCGCGGCTTCGACGTGGTCTTCTTCGCAAGTGGCGAGGATGCCAGCGAGCGGTACGCCCCGGCGCTGCTCGAGCGCGGCTCGATCGTCATCGACAACAGCGCGACGTTCCGGATGCAGCGCGGCGTGCCGTTGATCGTTCCCGATGTAAACGCCGAGGTGCTGCGCGCCGAGCACCGTCTCTTTCCCGTCGCAAACTGCACCGCGATCGTGCTCTGCACGGCCCTGCGCCCGATTCGCGACGCCGCAGGATTGCGATCGGTCCAGGTCGCCACGTACCAGGCCGCGAGCGGCGCCGGCCGGCGGGGCATCGAGGAGCTCTTGGCCGGCGAAGAGGCGCTGGCGCGGGGCGAACCCGAGCCGCCACCGATAGTCTTTGCGCGTTCGCTCGCACGAAACGTCGTGCCGCAGATCGGTTCGTTCGACGCGAGCGGATGGACCGGCGAAGAGCGCAAGGTTCGCGACGAAACGCGAAAGCTGCTCGAGCTTCCCGAGCTGCGCGTGAACGTTACGGCAGTCCGCGTGCCGGTGCTCACGGCGCATAGCGAAGCGGTCTTTCTCGAAACGCAGCGCGCCACGACTCTCAACGAGCTGGCGTCGG
Source organism: Candidatus Cybelea sp. (assembly GCA_049585055.1). Classification (GTDB taxonomy): domain Bacteria; phylum Vulcanimicrobiota; class Vulcanimicrobiia; order Vulcanimicrobiales; family Vulcanimicrobiaceae; genus Cybelea. The sequence continues at coordinate 79,133 of JBAUYZ010000106.1, forward strand.
CGCTCGAGGGTGCACCGGGCGTCGTCTTTCATCGCGACGGGATCGTCACGCCGCGCGAAGTCGAAGGAACCGACGACGTTCACGTCGCCCGCCTTCGCGCCGACACGGGTACGGAATTTGTGTTGTGGTGCGTCGGTGACCAGCTCCGTCGCGGCGCGGCAACCAACGCGGTGCAGATTCTCGAGCTGCTCCTCGCAAAGGGGTACGTCGCCGCATGAAGGCGCTCGCGCAAATCGCCGTGCTGAAGTTCGGGGGAACCTCGGTCGCCAATCGCGAGGAGCGCGCGATCGCCTATCGGCGCGTCCGCGAAGCGCTCGACGCGGGTTTCGCGACGGTCGCGGTCGTCTCGGCGATCGGCCGTTCTCCCGAACCGTACGCAACCGATACGTTGCTCGAGCTCATCGCAGATCGGAGCGGCAGTCCGAACGCCGATTTGCTGCTCTCCGCCGGCGAGCTTATTTCGGCCGCCCTCTTTGCCGACGAGCTTAGTGCCGGTGGCGTCGACGCGATTGCGCTCTCCGGCGCGCAGGCGGGTATCGTCACCGACGCCCGGCACGGCGACGCTCGAGTTCTTCGCGTCGAGCCGGGCGCTATTCTCGAGGCGCTTGATTGCGGCGCGGTGCCGGTTGTGGCAGGATTCCAAGGCGCAACGGAAGAGGGCGTCGTTACGACGCTCGGTCGCGGCGGAACCGATCTCTCGGCAATCGCCATCGGAGAAGCGCTCGGCGCACAGCGCATCGACATCTACACCGACGTAAGCGGCGCGATGACCGCCGATCCGCGTCGCGTTCCCGAAGCACGCACGATCGCGCGCGCGTCGCTCGTGGAAATGACCGAGCTGGCGAACCATGGCGCCAAGGTCGTGCACGACAAAGCGGCCGAATACGCCCATCGCACCGGTACGCGGTACTCGGTCAAGGATGTGCGGACCGATCGCGGCACGCTCGTCGACGATCGGGCCGGCAACGAATCGCCGATTACGGGCGTGACGTCGACCGGGCGCGTTACCTGGGTCAGGATCATTCGCGGCGATATCGAGTCGCCGAAACGGCGCATGGAGACCGAGCTCGAAATGTTCCGCCGCATCGCCGAGGCAGGGATCTCGATCGACCAAGTGACGATCAATCAAGCCGGCGTGGCGTTCGTCATCGACGGCGAGCTGGGAAACGAGATTCGCCGGCTGCTCGGCGATTTGAACTTGGCCGTGCGCATGCGCGAGGATTGCTCGAAGCTCTCGATCGTCGGCAGCGGAATGCGGGGGGCGCCGGGCGTCGTGCATCGGATCGTCGACGCGCTCTCGCGAGCGAATGTGGAGATCATTCACTGCACCGATAGCAACGTCACGATCTCCGTCCTGGTGCCGGCCGATCAGGTGCCCCGCGCCGAGCGCGCCGTCCACGAACAGTTCGGCCTTGACAAAGGAGAATCCATCCTGTGAATCTCGGCGCGATCCTCACCGCAATGGTGACGCCGTTCGACGAACGCGGCGAGCTCGATTTACGTGAAACGCAGCGTCTCGCGCGTTGGCTCGTCGACCGCGGGAACGACGGGCTCGTCGTCGCCGGTTCGACGGGTGAAGGGCAGACGCTCGACGCGCACGAGCGCGCGGCGGTGTGGCAAGCGGTAAAAGAGGCGGTCGGCAAGACGGCCGTGGTCGTTGCGAACGCGGGGACGAACTCCACGCGCGAGTCGGTCGGCGCGGTCGAAGCGGCCGCCTCAGCCGGCGCCGACGCGATTCTCGCGGTGGTTCCCTACTATAACAAGCCGACGCAGAGCGGCATGCTCGCACATTTCGGCGCCATCGCCGAGGCCACGGTGCTCCCGGTCGTCGTTTACAACATCCCCGGGCGTACCGGCGCCAACATGCTGCCCGAGACGCTCTTCGAGCTGGCGCGGCGCCACTCCAATATCGTGGGCGTCAAAGAATCGAGCGGCGATCTCAAGCAAATCGGCATGGTTCTTCTCGGGCGCCCGCCCGAGTTCGTCGTCTGGGCGGGCGACGATCATCTCTTTCTGCCGTGCCTGGCGCTGGGCGCCGACGGCGTCGTGGGCGTCGCATCGCACCTCTGTTCGCTCGAATATCGTGCAATGTTCGATGCGTTCCGGGGCGGCCGGCCCGGCGAAGCGGCGCAGATTCATGCCGCACTCTTGCCGTTGATCGACGCGCTTTTTGCCGTGACCAGCCCGATTCCGGTGAAGTGGGCGATGCGCGAGCTGGGATTCCACGTTGGCGAATGCCGGTTGCCGCTCGACGCGTTGCCGCCGGCGATCGTGCAGCGGTTGCGGCCACTGATCGCGCCGTACGCACGGCAAACCGTCGAGTCTCGGTGACCGCGTGCAGATTCTGGGATGCCGGCTCGATCCAATCGACGCGGATAAAGCTACTGCGCGCATCTTGGAACTCGCTCGGGGCGCCGGCGGCTCGCAGATCGTGACCCTCGGAACCGAGATGGTCGTGCACGCGCAGCGCGACCCCCGGTTTCGCGCGATCGTCAACGACTCGGCCCTATCGCTCTGCGATACGGTCGGGTTGCTCGCGGTTGCGCGCCGGCGCGGCGCGCCGTTGCGCGAGCGTGTCACCGGCGTCGAACTCATCGAACGCCTTTGCGCCGGCGCCGCGGCAGAGGGCTTGCCGGTATACTTTCTCGGCGGCGCGGAGGGCGTCGCGGCCGATGCCGCGCCGAAGCTGCAATCGCAATACCCCGCGTTGCGGATCGCCGGCACGCGAAACGGCTACTTTCGCGACAACGAAACGCCGGCGATCGTGCGAGCGATCGCGCAAAGCAATGCGCGGCTGCTCTTCGCGGGACTCGGCTCGCCGCGACAAGAGTACTGGCTCGCCGAGCACCTGCACGAAACGGGTTGCGGCGCGGGCGTCGGCGTCGGCGGATCGTTCGACGTAATCGCCGGACGTGTCGAACGAGCGCCGCAGCTGGTTCGCCGCTTCGGTTTGGAATGGCTCTACCGCTTGGTGAAGGAACCCTGGCGCTGGCGCCGTCAGCTCGCGCTTCCGCGCTTCGTCTGGCTCGTCGCGCTCGACGAAATCGGCATCCGCTCCGCTCGAAAAGGAATGGTAAGTCTGTGAAGGCGATGATCTTGGCCGGAGGTCTCTCGACGCGGCTCTATCCGCTTACCAAGCTCGTTCCCAAACCGCTGGTCCCGGTTGCCGGCGTCCCCAACGCCGCGCATTTGCTCCATTATCTCAAGGCGTACGGCTTCGACGAAATCGCGATCAACACGCACTATCTCGCCGATGCCATAGTCGCGACGCTCGGCGACGGCTCGCGCTTCGGCGTAAAGCTTCATTATTCGTACGAGCCGGAGTTGCTCGGCAGCGCGGGCGGTGTGAAGAAAATCCAGTCGTTCTTTGACGACGAGCCGTTCCTCGTGATCGGCTGCGACGAAGTCACCGATATGCGGCTCGATCGCCTCTTCGATTTCCATCGCGACCGCAACGCGATCGCGACGATCGGGCTCGTCGAATGCAACGAGGTCGACCAGTACGGCGTGGTGCTACTCGACGAACGCGGCAAGATCGTCGGTTTTCAAGAGAAGCCGAAGAAGGGCACCGAACTAAGCAAACTCGCCAACACCGGGGTCTACGCGTTCTCACCGGCGATCTTCGACCACATTCCCGCAAACGAGTTCTACGATTTCGGCAATCAGGTCTTTCCCGCGCTTCAACGTGCCGGAGCGCCGTTCTATGGGTTCGAGGCGCGGGGCGCCTACTGGGCCGATATCGGTACGCCGAGTGAGTACCGGCGCGCGAGCTACGACGTGGTGCGCGGCGTTATGCGGATTCCGCAGACGACGCCCAACGGAATCGATCCGTCGGCCAGACTCGCCGGCGACGTCTGCGTCGAAGGCCCGGTCCGGGTTGGCCCGGGCGTCATCCTTGCGCAAGGCGTTCGGATCGTCGGTCCGAGCATTCTCGACGCCGGCGTACGGGTGGAGAGCGGCGCGCGGCTCGAGCGCGCGATTTGCTGGCAGGGTGCGACGATCGGGGCGCGTGCGGAGCTGTGCGACGCGGTCGTCGGCAACGGTTACGTCGTCGAACCCTCGAGCGTGATCACGAACGCCTTGGTCGCCGGCGGCGCTTGAGGCACTAGCTACTCGCCTTTGCCGTCGTGATCGAGCCCCATGGTATTGCGGCCGCTGCTCGATCTGCTATTTCCCCCGCAATGCGCAGGCTGCAACGCGCTCGGTTCGGGGCTCTGCGACGCCTGTGCCGGCGCGGGCGAACGAATTCACGTTCGTTTTCCGTCGCTGCGGGTGAGCGCATTCGGCGCCTACGAAGGGAATCTGCGCGCGGCGGTACTCGCGCTCAAAGACGGGCGCCGCGACGTCGCGGAGGCGCTGGGGCGCCGCGTTGCGC
>JBAUYZ010000107.1:0-17777 GCA_049585055.1 Candidatus Cybelea sp.
GACGATCGGCGAGCAGCGTCGCGTGGGCCGAACCTTCGACGAGTTCGATCGCGCGAATCAATCCGTTTCCGCCACGTCGTCGCCCCGCGCCACCCGTTCCCTCCGCGATTTCGTAACGCACGACGCGCAGCGGGTACTCGCGCTCGATCGCTTCTATCGGCGTGTTGAGCGTATTGGTCATGTGGCAATGGATCGCGTCGATACCGTCGCTCGTCGGACGCCCGCCCATCCCGCACCCGTTCGTCTCGTAGAACGCCCACGTCTCGCCGCCGGTGCGCGTGCCGCCAAGCATCACGTTGCTCATCGTACCGCCACTCGAGGCCGGTACGCGATCCGGAGCGGCTTGTGCAAGCGCTTGTAAGACAACGTCCGCATTGCGCATGCTCGTTTCGACGTTACCGCCGGAGACGGGAGCCGGCCGGCGCGGATTGAGCAGCGACCCTTCCGGAGCGTCGACCTCGACGGGACGAAAGCAGCCTTCGTTCATCGGGATCGTAGGATCGGTCACGGCGCGCAGCGCGTAGTGAACGCCCGAGAGCGTGACGCCGAAGACGGCATTGAGCGGGAAGGCAACCTGCTCGGAGGTGCCCGCATAGTCGATGTGTGCGCGCCCGTCGCGCAGCGTCAGCTTCAACGCGATGCGCAGACGCGGTTCGCCGGAAGCGTCTTCGAGATAATCCTCCGCCGTAAAGATACCGTCGCCGATGCAACGGAGCGCCGCGCGCATGCGCTGCTCGCTCTCGTCGAGAATGCGTGCAATCGACGCTTCGAGCCGCTCGGCGCCATAGCGTTCGCAAAGCTCGCGCAAGCGCCGCTCACCGGTATAGTTCCCCGCGACCTGCGCGCGCAGATCGCCGCTGCGCGCCTCGGGCGTGCGCGAGTTCGCGCGAAAGAGCCCGACGATCTCGTCGAGAACGCGATCGTCGCGCACGAGCCGCATCGGCGCAACGACGAACCCTTCGGCGAAGATATCGGCGGCCTCTACCGGCATCGAGCCGGGCACGAAACCGCCGACGTCGGCATGGTGCGCTTTGTTCGCCGCATAGCCGATCAGCCGACCGCGATCGAAGACCGGACGCACGAGCGTAACGTCGTTGAGGTGTGTTCCGGCAACGTACGGATCGTTCGCAATCCACATCTCACCTTCGCGCGCGCCGCCGTACTCGCGCTCGACGATCGCTAGGATGCGGTGCAGACCCCACGGGAGCGATCCGAGATGGACGGGGATGTGCTCGGCCTGCGCGATCAGCCGCCCGAAGCGATCGAAGAGCGCACACGAATGGTCGAGCCGCTCCTTGATGTTCGGCGAGTACGCCGCATTGCGAACCGCGATGCCCATCTCTTCGGCCGCATAGACGAGCGCGTTCTTGATGACCTCGGTGCTGATCGGATCGGTCAAACGCCGGCTCCTCGCTGCAGAATCAGCAGATCGCCATCGAGCTTCAACTTCCACCCCGGCGCGACGTAGGTCGTGCTGTCGTACGCTTCGACGATTGCCGGACCGTCGATCTGCGTATCGCCGCTCAACGCTGCGCGCTCGAAGACCGGCGCCTCGACGAACGCATCGGCGACCCAGAGCCGGCGTTGCTGCGGGGCGGTCCTTCGATCACGCTCAGGATGACACGGAAGCGATGCTGGCGTCGACATGACGCGTCCGTGCGCCGTCAAACGTGCGCCGACGATTTCGACGCTCTCGCCGGGAACGTCGTAGCCATACCGCGCGCGATGCGCCGCGTGAAAGCGATCCTCGACGACGTTGCGCTCGCGGTCGTATGCAATCGTCAGTTCGAAGCTCTGTCCGCGGTAGCGCGCGTCGTACTCGCGACGAAAGGAGATCGTCGACGCGGCGGCGCCTTGCTCGGCGAGTACCGGACGCGCGCGGGCTTCGCTCGCGGCGAATCGGCGGTCCATTTCCTCGGCGTCGATCGCAGCGATCGAAGTGAGGACCGATCGAACCTCGGTCACGCCGAGCTCCGCGCCGAGCAATCCGCAGGCGGAGAAGATTCCCGGATGCGGCGGAACGATAGCGCGCGCGATGCCGAGTCCGTCGGCGAGCGCGCAGACGTGCAGCGGACCGCCGCCACCGAAGGCGACGAGGGTGAAGTCGCGCGGATCGAGCCCGCGCTCGATCGTCACGATGCGCAGCACTTTTGCCATCGCGTCGTCGACGAGCGTCACGATCCCAGCCGCCGTCGCCTCGACGCTCATCAAAAGTTGCGCAGCCAACGTTTCGACGGCGCGGCGCGCGCGGGCCGCATCTATTGCGAAGGTGCCGCCGAGCAAATGGTGCGGATTGAGCCGTCCGAGCACGAGATTCGCGTCCGTCACGGTCGCGCGATCCGATTTTCCATAGCATGCCGGACCGGGATCGGCGCCGGCCGATAGCGGTCCGACTCGAAGCGAACCGGCCTCGCCGATCCACGCGATCGTGCCCCCGCCCGCGCTGACTTCCGCTAAGTCGACAAACGGGAAGCGGACGGGATATCCGCTACCCTTCACGGCGCGACCGCTATGCGTGCGGCCCGCGGCCTCGTACTCGGTCGCGACCTGCGCGATGCCGTCAACGATCGCAGCCGCCTTTGCCGTCGTTCCGCCCATATCGAATGAGAGCAGTCTCGGCGTCTGCAGCCGCTCGCCGAGCGCCGCCGCCGCGACCACGCCGCTCGCCGGACCGCTCTCGACGATCGCCGCGGGACGAGCGAGAATCTGCGATGCGGCGGCCATCGCGCCGTCGCTGCGCATCACGTAAAGCGGCGCCGCGAAGCCGCGGTCGCGCAGCTCGCACTGCAAGCGCTCGAGGTATCGCTCGACGATCGGTGCGAGCACGGTATTGACGACGGTCGTCGAACATCGCTCGTACTCGCGATACTCCGGATCCACCTCAGAGGAGCGCGTGACGCGCAGGCCCGGCATCGTCGCAGCGAGTGCCTCGGCAATGCGGCGTTCGTGGAGGTCGTTGACGTAGGAGTGCAGCAGGCAGATCGCAACCGCCTCGATCCTCCGGCGCGCGATCTCATCGCAGATGCGCGCGATCTGATCGTCGTCGAGCGGGACCAGCACTGCCCCGCGATGGTCGATACGCTCGGCAACGGTCAGCCGATCCTCGCGTGCGACGAGCGGTCGCGGTCGCTCGACGAGGAGGTTGTAGATTTCGCTGCGGTTTTGGCGGCCGATCTCGATGACGTCGCGGAACCCTTGCGTGGTCACGAGCGCGATGCGCGGCAGCTCGAGCCCGAGTTGTCCGAGTAGGGCATTGGTCGCGATCGTCGTCGCATGGCCGAGAAACTCGATCGCCGGCGGCGATTCGTACTCGGCGACGAGCGCCATAAGCGCGTCGATCACGGCGCGGTGCGGCTCGCGCGGCGTGCTCGGCACCTTGCGCACGACCAACTTGCCGCTCCAAGACTCCAGCGCGGCAAGGTCGGTAAACGTTCCGCCGACGTCGATCCCCACGCGTAAAGCGCGCCGCTCCATAGCCGTCGCTTCGACGGCGCGCCTGCGCGTGCTTGGTGGGTTAGAAGGTTATGCTAGAACTTCCGTTGGCTGGGTTGCAGTTCGAGCCCTGACGCGTATCGATGCGGAACTGCATCGTCGTCGTGCCCTTTCCGGCGTCTGCCGACCGCGTCCAATCGTAGCCGAACGTGTACGACTTCCCGGCCGCCAGCGGCGGTATTCCGCGGTCGTCGTGCTTGACCGTGTCGGTGTAGATGTCGACGAACTGCAGCGTGTTCGGCGGCTGCCCCTGGCCTCCGAGATTGGTCACCGTACCGACCAGGTGGTAGACGTCGACCGCTCCGGTGCTCGTCACGCTCTTCACGACCACGGAAGTAATCGCCGGATTCGGTCCGGCGCACGTGGCCGCGGGTGCGGCGGCCGGCGCGAGCGCAAGGGCGAAGAGCCCGGCGGCTAAAACGCGCATCGTCATGTAAGGTTCCTCCGTTCCTAGACCGTTATGCCGCCGCTGGATTTCCGCGCGGCGCAGTTGCTCGATAGGGAAGCCGTTACCGGACGCACCTGAAAGCCGAGCGGTGAGGTCCAGGCCCCAGCGTCGGAGGATCGTGGCCAGATATAGTTGACGGTATATGACTCTCCCGGCGCCAGCGGCGGGACGCCGCGGTCGTCGAGCCGGCCCCCGTATTGAACGACGTCAACGAATTGCAGGACGTCGCCGGACTGAGCCTGGCTTCCAAGATTCGTGATCGTCGCCGTCACGTGATACAGATTCAAATGCGCCGTATGGCTGATCGTGCGCAAAGAGACGGACGTGACGGCGGGCTTTGCTCCGTCGCACGTTCCGGCGGCAAGTGCGGCGGCGGGCGTCGCACCGATGGCCAAAACGAGCGTAGCTGCAATGCTATTCATCGGGCGTTTCCTCCAGTGACTCCAGCTTCGTCTTGCGTCTATACCCGTGCCGCCCAGCGAGCGAAACACTGCCTCCCCGCCCTCCGGGGAAGCGGTTAGCCGGGGCCGCTGCCGCCGGCCTCTTCCCCGGCGAGATGCTCGCCAAGAAGCGATACCCGTTCGCGAAGGATCGCAAGCTCGCGCGACTGCCGCTCGGCAACCCGGCGCCAGCGGCTGACGTCGCGCTCGACGCGCGCCGTCTCTAAATGATCGTAGGCAATTCCGGCAGCGACGCCCATTGCCTCGAGGGAGGCAGCCTCGTCGGGATCGATGTCCTCGCCATTGGCATGTGCGCCGTACAGGGCGACGGCTTGCAGACGATCGCGAACGAAGACCGGGACTGCGAGTGCTGGATCGCCGTCGTGGAGCCGCAGCGAACGGCGGTGCCCTTGAAGCTCCAGGGCGATGCGCCGGTCGAGCACCTTGCCGTCGGAGAGAAAACTTCCCGACTGATCCCGCTGGAAGAGATTGGCCGAGATGAGGGTGTAGGCCCCAACCGGATCGCCGATCAGGGCCGCTTCGACGGCCGCACCGCTCTCCGCGTACGGAAGGCCCGCGGTGATGGCGGTGATACGGCGCTCGGCCAGATGGCGTCGCCGAAAGAGCGTGCGCTCGACGAACTCTTCGGCTCGCCCGTAGAGCGCGTCGAGCGAAAACGCGATGCCGATCGCCGTAAGAGCGACCACGACGATCGCGATGCCGGTCTGCTCGAGCACGTGTCCGACCAACCACTCAATAAGCGCAAAAATTCCAAAGACGCTCGCGCTCACGATCGTATAGACGAGCGTGCGGCTGATCACGAACGAGATGTCGAAGACGCGCTGACGGATTACGGCATAGGCGAGCGCAAACGGCGCACAGGCGTAGAGCACCGTCGCCGTCCACGCAACCGCATCCGACGTAGCGAGCGGATACGCCGTCGACCAATACCGTGCCCAGCTCGACGCGGAGCTCAAGAGCGTGAAGAAGATGCCGGCGATGACCCATTGGAGGCGCTGGCGCTCCCACGGTCTCGCCGCGACGTAGGTTGCGACCAGCGTTGCGCCGGCCACGAGGATGAGCGCCAATCCGCCGAGCGTCGATCCGTAGGACATCCACGCGGCCGGACTCTCGCCGAGGAAGAGCGCGCGCGCGTCCCACGCGACGTTCGGAATCGCAAAGAGCGCGCCGATTGGGATCGCCAGCCGATCGAGCCATGCACGCCACCCGAAGGCGCGGTCGCCCGGAAAGCGTGCGGCAAAAATTACCAGGCCGATGATTCCCGCAACGTCGAGAAGGTCCGACCCAAACGTTGCAACGGGCAAGAAGCGCTCCGGAAAACGGTAGAGCTCGACGTTCGTCGCGGAGACGAGATAGAGAAAGAGGCCCCACGTCATACGGCTGGGGCGCCGCAGCAAAATGATCAGCGCTACGACGATATACGCAAAACCGGTCAACCGCAGGAATGATGCGAGCGGCGAGAAGATCGCTCGCTGCGTCTGCGACGCCGTCAGCGCTCCGGCGGTTAGCTGCAGCGGACGCGCGCCCCGCTCGTGCACGACCACGAATGCGACGCTCTCGCCGGGCCGGGCCGGCTGATATTCGAGCCCGACGATGCGGTCGTGCAACGTCGATTTTCGGAAATCGAGATAGTCGCCGGCGACGACGCCGGCGCGCGCGGCCGCAGTTCCCGGATCGACCTCGACGACCTCGAAGCCCTTCGTGTAGGTTAGATGATAGCCGAAGGTCGTTTGCGGCGCGAAGAGCTCGATTGCGGCGGCAATGTTGAGCAAGAGCGCAACGGCGGCGGCGAGGAGTGCCGCGAAGCGCTCCCAGGAATGCAGATGCTCATTCCGTCCGACAGCCACGAGCTAGATTCGCATCTCGGAGTGCGAGTCCGATTGCGTCGTCGCGATGTGGCGGAGCATGGGAAGCGATTCTTCGATGTTGCTCGTTGGCCTTTCCAGCGCAACCCGCGCGTGTGCGCAGCCGTTCTTGAGCGTCATGAACACGGCGTACGAGCGATTTCGCGAACTCCACGAACGCCGCGGCGCGTTCGTCATGCCTAACGCCTGGGACGCGGCCTCGGCGGTGCTGCTCAAACGCGCGGGATTCGAAGCGCTCGGGAGCACTTCGCTGGGTCTCGCGCTCTCGCTCGGCCGCCAGGACGGACGCCACGCCGTAACCCGCGACGAAGCCGTCGCGCACGCAGCACTCCTATCGCGCGTGACCGGTCTGCCCGTCAACGGCGACCTCGAAGATGGATTCGGTCCGGCTCCGCAAGAGTGTGCGTCGACCGTTCGCGCCGCGATCGAAGCCGGACTCGCCGGAGTGGGCATCGAGGATACGACCGCCGACCCCGCCGCGCCGATTCACGAGTTCGACGATGCCGTCGCGCGCGTCCGCGCAGCTGCAGTCGCGGCGCGCGGAAGAATCGTTCTCACCGGCCGCACCGACAACTATCTCAATGGGCGGCCCGATCTCGACGATACGATTCGGCGTTTGACGGCGTTCGCCGAGGCAGGGGCCGACGTGCTCTACGCGCCGGGGTTGCCGACGATGGACGCGATTGTCGCGGTCGTGCGCGCCGTCGCGCCAAAGCCCGTCAACGTCTTGATCGGGCCCGATGACGGAGCCGTCGCGCTCGAGCAGCTCGCGGACGCCGGCGTTCGCCGGATTAGCGTCGGCGGCGCGCTCTTTGGCGTCGCGATGAGCGCGCTGCTGGCAACGGCGCAGGCGCTGCGCGAAGGCGACCTCGGAGCGGTGACCGGCGGGATCTCGGGGAGCGAGATTGCCTCCTTATTGCCGCAGTAGCCGAGAGGAACCGCGGACCGCACCGTCAGAGTCCGTGCGATGCAGTCGCTCTTCGATGGGCCCGCTTCGCTTCGAGACCCGTGGGAACGCCGCGCCTTCTGGCTGACCGCGTTCTTCGCGCTCCCGGCGGCGCTGGCGATCGGATACGTCTTGCACGAGTCGATCGGTGCGTCGCAGGTCGCACTCTTCATCGTGATCGCGATGGTCTACGTGACGCTCGCGCGCGGTCGTCTCTTGGGTTCGAGCGTCCGCGTGCACCAGCGCCAGTATCCGCGCGTCTTCACGATCGTCAAGCAGACCTGCGCGGCGCTCGATATACCGATGCCGCTCATCTTCGTGCGCGAGGACAACTACGTCCCGGTCGTCGCGCTGGGTTTCGGCGAGCCCTACGCGCTCGTCATCTCAAGCCATTGGATCGAGATCTTTGCCGACGACGAGCTCGCCTTTATGGTCGGTCGAGAGTTGGGACACATCGCGGCCGGACATACGCGTTTTCACTCCTTACTCAGCGTCAACGGCAACGAGAATCCGATCGTTTCGATGATCTTCGGGGCCTGGCTGCGCCGCTGCGCGCTCACTTGTGACAAGGTCGGACTTCTCTGCTGCGGTTCGGTCGATGCTGCGATTCGGGCGATGGGCATCGCCGCGTTTCACGAGTTCGGGCGCAAAGTCGACTACGAAGTCTTCGCCGAGCAGCACGCCGAGCTCGAGGACGATAGCGTCTTGCGCTGGGGGGAGTGGATGAGCAGCGAGCCGTACGCGACGCGGCGAATCGCCTCGCTGCGGCTCTTCATGACGACGCAGCTCTATCGCGACGCCGAAGCCTGGTTTTTGCGCGAACGAAGCGCCGAGCCGCCGACGATCGCCGTGCCCGGCGAGATGCAGGTCGCGCCGCGGGATTGCGCCGGATGGTGGCGGCGCTTTGCGGCTTGGGGTATAGACGCGGTCGTCGTGACGGCGATCATCACCTCGTTCGGCGGACAGGTGATTGGGCGGAGCAGCGATAGAGAGAGCAGCGCTACCGTTACTCCGGGTCACGTCACGGTCACCGCACCGGGGTTGGGGACGGTTTCGATCGACGGAAAGAAACACACCCGCACGATCACACCGCCAACGCCGTCGCCGCCCGTGACTTCACCCTCACCCGAGGTAACCGTCGGACCGTTCGCCTTTTCGAATCCCGGCGTTGCGCTGCGCGTTGGCGGTGAAGACGTCCCGCTCAGCATCGACGGGATCGCCGCGGCGGTCGGCGCAGCGATCAACCGGCTCGGCTTCGCATTCTGGTTTCCGGTCTATCTCGCGGCGCTGGTAATCGTCGCCGGACAGACGTTTGGCATGATGATCGCGGGCCTGCGAGTCGCCACGACTGATTTCGCCAAGCCGGGCATATGGCGCACGATCTTCCGGTACCTCATCGTCTTCGTGCTCTGGTGGTTGATCCTTCCGCTGAGTCTGATTTGGCGCCGGATTCTGCTGCACGATCGCTGGACGAAGACGCGTCTGGTCAAAGTCGAGCGCGTCGTCGCTCGCATTACGGGAGGTACATAAACATGCGTATAGTCGGAGCCACGCTGCTCCTCGCCGTTCTGTTCGCGCGGCCGGTTGCTGCAAGCGATCCGCTCGCCTCGCTGCGCTTCCTCGTCGGCACGTGGAGCTGCGGGTACCAGACGGGGAAGACGCACCTCACGTATAAGGCGTCGTTCGCCTACGACATGAACGACAATTGGATGCGCGAGAGCGACTCCTGGTCGGGAGGCGGCGATCTGGGGATGTTCACCTATGAGCCTAAGAAAGGGTGGACGGTCGTAATCCTCGAGCCCGATCGCACCACGACCATTTTTCGCGCTTCGGGAAGCGACTCAAATCACGTCGTCTATCATAGTTTCTATCCGCACACGGGCGCGACCGAGGTCTTCGATCGCGTCTCGCCGACGCGTTTCACGGTGCATTTTACTCAGACCGAGGGCGGAAAGACGACCTCGTCGACCGACACCTGCGTCAAAACGTAGTTAGGGCCGATTTACGGTTCGGCGATAACGGTCAAACGCACGGCAGCCGTTCCGGAAACGACGTGACCGACCGAAGCGTTCTGACTCACCGAGTCGATCTGCAGCTTCCCGACGTTCTCGTTGACGTGGAGCATGGCATGGGTCGTCGGGTCGACCAGCGACTTCACCTTCACGATGTCGAAGGTCTGGCCGGCTTGCACGCCGTTGTTGCTGCCGAGGTCGATGATCACGTTTCGGCCATCGATGGCCGAAACGTGTCCGGACAAGAGCGGTGCGGCCGGTCCTGAGTTGAAGCGGCTCGGATCGAGCGATGCGACGATTTTCGCGGCCTCGTCGTCGATCAAGTGTCCCATGTCGCTATTGACGAACTGCTCGTTGCTGTACGAACCGCCGGTATAACCCGAGAATCCGCTGGCATTCCACGAGGTGCCCGAACGCGTCTCTTCGTCGGAGAAGCTTTGCACGATCTGTCCGGTCTTCGCGTCGATAACGCGGATCGCGACCTTAATGGTCACTCGGTGCGTTGAGACGCCGCCTGCCGCGGCGCCGAATACGCCCGGCAGCAAACTGCCTGCGCTCGCGCCGCTCGCTCCGGTTTGGTCGAGTTGGAGGATGTTTCCGGTGATGAGAAAGCGCGCGCCGATCATCCGTCCTGCGGTGACCGCCGTTTGGGGGTCGACTTCGCCGCTCGCGGCGAGTTGGTGCTCTCCCAGCGTCGAGCTCAGATGCGAGCGGTCGACGACGTTGAATTTGCCGTCGTTAACGATTCGGTCGGTGAGCAGGTCGCTCAGCGCGACGCCGGGCTGGAACGAGCCGTACCAGTCCGAGGTGAGACCGTGGGTCGAAAAGTCGAGAACCGCCACCGTCGGGCGGGAACCGCTCGGCTGAGCGATGCCCGCGAGCGGCGACGCAAAAAACGCAGCCGCGAGCGCTAATGAAATACAGGCTCTATGCACGATACTCACTCCTGGGGGCTATCTACTCCGCACACGCAAGCAAGCCTGCCGGCCGGCAGGGCCGAAGCAGGCCGTTATGTGCGGTAGATTCACGCTCACCAAGCCCGCGGCCCTCGCCTCTGCCTTTCCGCGTTTTCGCTTTCCGGAGTTCAGCGAGACGCGGTTGCCCCGCTACAACATCGCACCGGCTCAAGACGTCTTGGGCGTCCGCAACGACGGACGCAACGTCGCCGAGGCCCTGCGCTGGGGGATCCGCGGCCGCATCAACATTCGCGCGGAATCGATCCTCGCCCGACGCGCGCCGATCCGGCAGCGCTGCATCGAGTTTGCCGACGGATTCTACGAGTGGTCGAATCGGCGGCCGTTCTACTACACGCTCAAATCCGGCCGGCCGTTTGCCTTGGCCGGACTATGGGACGCGCTCGATGGAACGGTCGGATGCGACGTCGCCACGTGCGAACCAAACGCACTCGTTGCGCCGGTCCACGATCGCATGCCGGTGATCCTGGCCGATTCGGCCGTCGACCTATGGCTCGATCCCGATCCGCTGCCGCCCGAAGCTGCGGGCTCGATCTTGCGCCCGCTCGATGCGGAACTGATGGACGTGCGCGAGGTCTCGACGCGCGTCAATAATGCGAACTACGACGAAGCCGATGCACTCGCGCCGGCGGATCCGCGTCTGCTCTGAGAGATCAGCACGAATCCGGTCGCGACGAGCCAAATCGCGGCCGGTATCGCGCCGAAGAATCCGGGCCCTGGTTGGCCCGGCGCCATGAAGAGATCGGTAGCAAAGATCGAAAGCGTCGCGATCGCCGTGCCGAACGCCGCCAGGTACCCGAGCCAGGCGAGCCAGACCGGCGCGCGATCGTGACGGCGCATGCTATGCGCTGCCGCGAAGAGGAAGATCGAGACCGGCGCGTAGCCCAGACCGCCTTGCGCGAAGATGAAGGCGTCGTAGATGCTCGTCATGCCCCGCGCCTTGAAGACGTCCGGCACCGCGTAGAGCGCGGCGGTCAGCAGCGCGGCGGCCCACAGGGAAGTCGCTACCATCACGACACCCGCGACGAGTGCAAAGGTCGGAAGGCCTTCTTGCCGTCCCGGCGCGTTGCTCAAATAGCTGCGAAGCCCAACGAGAAACCACAGGAAGAAGGCCGCTGCTGGAAACGTGAGCCACGCTCCCAAGAGCAAACCGAACCGATGCGAATCGATCGCCAGCGCAGCGTCGATGGGACGCGAACCCAGTGACGGCATACCGTTGTTGAGAAACGTCGCGACGGCGAGGACGGCGACGTAGCAGAGGGCGGACCAGCCGGCGGAGCGTTCTGCCGAAACGTTTTCCATGACGTCCTTACGTCATACCCAAAAGGAAGCGATTCCTTCCTTGGCGCGAGGAGTTGGTCCGATTGCTAGAGCCCGTAGTACTTGAACGCCGGCCACATCACCGCGAGCGGCACGCGCGGGCGCGTGCAGAGATAGATCGGCAACGGTCCTTCGAGCATCCAGCGGTACGTGTTGCGGTAGACCGCGATCTGGCGGACGCTGCCGAACCATTGGACGAGCAGATGATAATCGGTAGCGCCGACGGCTAAGACGGAGCGCCCGCTGTAACCGCGCGTGCCCCAGAGATAGTAGGAGTTGTTCGGGCTGATCACCGTCGGCAGACCGTAGCGCGGCCCGTAGTAGTCGAGTGCGCCCGCATACGCGTAGCGATCGGCGAAGACGGCGGTAACCTTCCGCTGCGCCGGCGGCAGCGACCAGTAAGCTCCGGCGACCATCGCGCTCATCGTCTTCCACCCGAGCTGGTCGGCAAACATCGGATTGATGAGATGATACGCGCCGTCCGGCGGCTCCGGCCGGCTCAAGTGGATCGCGCGTTCGTACGCCATGTATGCGGGCAGGGTGAGTACCGGAAGCGAGAGCGGAAACATCGGCAGACCGGCCACGACGACGATCGCCGCGATTGCAGCCCGGTACGCAAGCCGCTTCGCGTCGACGGCATGCTGGATCGCAACGGCGCCCGCGGCAAAGAGCGCCGGGTAAAACCCTTGGATGTAGTAGCCGCGGCCGATCGTCAGAACCAGCATTCCGAGCAAGATGAGGTACGCAACCGCCAAAAACCGGTATGACCGTGCCGACCATAACCATACCAGCCCCCAAATCCAAACCGGCGCGAAGACGGGGTTCTGATACGCGAACTGCAGGCCGAACATGTAGAGCGCGTTGATCCAGCGGTTCGACGACTCGTCGGCCATGCCGTTGGCGAGGGCGTGTCGGTTGAGCTGGTCGTTGTGAATCACCTCGAGCATCGGCATGCCGTGACCGATTTGCCAAACCACGTTCGGGAGCACGAGCAGGACCGTCAGACCAACCGCGTAGGCGAGCCAAGGAGAGCGCAAAAGCTTCGACTGCCCCGTCGCCAGCAGTCCGATCGCAAGCGCGATCGCGCAGGCGGCGATCGAATACTTCGCGTAGAGCGCGAGCGTCACGACCAGCGCGATCGGAATGTAGAGCCGCCGGTCCTGGGTCTTTGCGAAGCGAATCGTCAAGTAGATCAGCGCCGTCCACGATGCCGGCGAGAGAAACTCGGTCGATAGGCCGTATGCGATGCCGATCAAGCCGGGGTCGAAGACGATCGTTAGACCCGTCAAGAGCTGCGCGAACGCGCGCCCGCCGAGTTCGCGCGCGATCGCACACCCGAGCAGCACCGTAACCCCGGCGAGCAGCCCGGGAAAGAAGCGCAAGCCCCAGACCGGATATCCCAGCGGCCCCGTCAGCCAGGTGACGATCGGCGCCAGCGGCGGCTGGTCGACGTACCCCCACGACAAATGCTTCGCGCAGTCGATGAAGTAGAGTTCGTCGCGGTAGTATCCGAAGCGGTGGGCGTAGGCGAGGTGTAGGGCCGTGGTCGCAAGCGCGAGGACGTACGCGCTTGGATGGAGCTTCATGCTTCCCTAGTTACAGGGAACTCGTTTGCGATCCGGCGAGCAGAAGCTGACTGACGCAAAGGCCCACGATTCCCGCCTCGGCGATCGATCCGAAGACGAAGCTCGCGTCCCACCACGTCCCGCCGAAGAGCGGTACGGCGAAGGCAAAGTACGCCGCAAAATACGCAGCCGGCACGGCGAAACCCAAGAACCGAAACGCATTGGCGTTGCGCGCGGACGGGTGCAGCGTAGCGACGATGACGTCGCCCACGAAGCCCGCGGCGACCGCGGCGAGAACGACGAGCAGCAACTCCATCCAGTCGCTCGAGAGCTCGCCGCCAATCCAGAGTTTCACCGCGACGCCGATCACGATCAGCGCACCGAAGAGCAGGCACTTGCGTAAGCAGAGATAGAGCGTGGCCGCAGCGAGCAACAGGCTCTGCCAGATTACGATCGAGATTTCTAGCGCTTGCCGATAGAAGAGAAAGACGGAGAGCACGAACTGATCGCGCGCAAAAGCCGTCTGCGAGAGCGGATGGTCGCGCATGAGCGCTTCGGGATAGAAGCCGTACTGCGTGACGAACTGAATGATTTCGAAGGCAAGGCCGAGTGAGATCAACATCGGCAGCTGTTCGACGAGACGCGCCGCGTTGGGCCGACGCAGCGCACTGCGCACCGGTCCGGTAATCAAGAAGAAGAGACCGGTCAACAAGAAGAGGTGTGGCGGGCTCAGCAGGAGATCGAGTTGGTGCTCGAACCCGAAGATCGCATGCCAGACGAAATCGAGCGCGCCGCCGAGCAGCAAGCCGGCAACGCCGAAGACGCTCTGCACGTATCCACCGGGAATCGCTCGCCAGAACGAGCCGGCGTTCTTGTAGTTTCGCCAGACTTCGACGCCCAAGACGGCGGCGGCGAAAACCGCGCCGCTATACATCGTGGCGTGCCACGGATTGAGGAACGACTCGACGGCCAAGAAGAGATGCTGATGAGCGTCGATAAATAGGCCCGTCATGATCCACAGGCCCGACAGGGTCATCAACCAATCGAGGCGGCTGGGTGCCCCGGAGCGCTCAAGCGCAATCTCGAGACGGGGTAGTGTAGCCTCACCCCCCGTCCGAGGCGACAGCAAATCGACGAGGTTCATGTACCGGCGCTCATCCTTCGACTCGCCTCGAAACCCTTTTCTGAGCTTCCTTCTAGCTTTGCCCGTGGGGGCGTGTGCCGTATTGTTTGCTGGTTGTTCGCCCAAACCCGTAGCGGTTCCGCTGAATCTTACCGTATCCGATAAGCAGCCGCGGGCATGGCCGTCGCCGCCGGTCGCCGCCCCGAATGCGCCACCGCGTATCGTGCGCATCTGGTTTTCAACGTTGAAGATCGAGCCGGGATCGTGGTTCGACGGAAAGATCCTCGTCAGCACCAACGTCGCGTCGGTGGAAGTGCGTACCGCCGCGTTCTCGATCAACAGCGCGCACGTTGCCCCGGGCGTCTATCGTTTCCACACGCACGTCCTCGAGCTGCCGCCGCTCTCCCGGCGTCACTGGTACGAGCTCTACATCATTGCGCGCAACACGCCGGGCGAACAAGAAGTCGAAGAGGCGCCGCTTCGGGTGCAATGAGATGTCGCGCGTTCCGATGGCCGAGCTGACATGCGCGTCCTGATCCTTGAGGACGACCCGCGCATCCATCAGCCGCTGGCCGAAGACCTGCGCCGGCAGCACCACGCGGTCGACGTGGTCGCGGACGGCCTGACCGGGCTCGACTTCGCCCTCACCGGCGTGCACGACGTCGTCTTGCTCGACATTCTCTTACCCGGTCTCGATGGTTTGGAGATCTGCCGGCGATTGCGTGCCGCGAAGTCGAGCGCGTTCATTTTGATTATCACCTCGCGCGACGACGTGCGGGATAAGGTCCGCGCGCTCGACTGGGGAGCCGATGACTACCTCGTGAAGCCCTTCGATTTGGCCGAGCTCTCCGCTCGAGTGCGAGCCATATCCCGCCGGCAGCGCGAGGCGCCCGAGGCGGTGCTGGAACGCGGAAGGCTGCGACTCGACCCGAGCCGCCGCGTGGTCACCTACAACGACACCCCGATTCCGTTGACGGGAACTGAGTATACGATCCTCGCAACGCTCATGTACAATCCGCTCCAGGTCTTTAGCCGCGCGATGCTGCGCGAGAAGATCTCGACGTTCGACGAAACCGAACGCGATTCGGTCAAGACTCACATCACCAACCTACGGCGCAAGCTCCGCAGCGCCGGCGGAATCAGGGATCCGATCGAAAACGTCTACGGCATCGGATATCGGCTTGCAGATTTCGGTCAATGAATCCGGCCCGGGGCTCTCGCTCGAACGCCGTCTCTTAGGTTCGTACCTGCTTGCCTTTGCGGCAATTTTCGTCGCGGCCGCAGTCGCCGCACACTTCGCGTTCGTCGCCGTCATCCAGCATCAGACGATCGCGCGGCTCGAAGACGTGGCGCGGGCCGGCATTCGAAGCGTGATCTTCGTCCGAGACGGTCTCGCAATCGACAAGCAAGAGATATCGAATAAGCAGCTTCTGACGCCCGAACAAGGGCTACAATGGTTCGATCGTTACGGCCGGCTGTTGGCGGCTGAAGGTTTTACGCCGCCTGCGGGCGGCCATCGCAAGGTTCATATCGTCACGATGCCCATCTTGAACCCGAACACGCATCAGTACGTCGGCAGCGTGACTGCCGGCGAATGGAGCGCGCAAGAGCGCGCCGACGTCTGGTATCTCGATACCGGTCTTTTGCTGAGCGCGTTGCTCGCCTCGGTGGCGAGCGCCGCCGGAGCGCTCGCGCTCGCGCGGCGCGCCGTGCAGCCCGTGCAAAGCAGTCTGCGAACGCTGCGCGAATTTACCGACAACGCCGCGCACGAACTACGCGGACCGCTGACCGTGATCGCGACGAGCGCGGATGCGGCGCTGCGTGACCCCAAGCGCGAGCCCGAGCACGATCGTCAGCGCTTCGAGAGCATCGCCGACGGTGCCCGGCAGATGTCGCGGTTGACGAGCGATCTGCTGATGCTTGCCGGCGCCGATCGCTCGCTGGAGCGCGAGCTTTTCCTGGTCGATCTTGCCGCGATGCTCGACAAGCTCGTCGTGGACTTTCGCGGGGCATTCGCCGGGGCTGGGATCGAGTTCCAGGCCGCCGCACCCGGTCCCGCGTCGCTCTACGGCAATCCGCACCAAATCGAGCGTGTGGTGGCGAATCTGCTCGAGAACGCGCTGCGCTATACGCGCAAGGGTGGGAACGTATCGCTCGAGATCCGCCGGCACGGAGCCGAGCTTCAAGTCGTCATCAGCGACTCGGGCATTGGCATAGCCCCCGAGCATTTGGAACGAATCTTCGAACGCTTTTGGCGAGCCGACCCCGTGCGCTCCCCGGAGGGCTCGGGGCTCGGTCTTGCGATCGCCCGCGCGCTAGCGCGCCGGCACGGCGGCGACGTGACGGTAACGAGCCGCGTAGGACGCGGCAGCACTTTCATCGCGTCGTTTCCGGTACGTCCGCGAGCGATCCGACTTCTTGGCTTGACTTGACGATTTCTTGACTTTTTTCGATTACGATGTGATCGCGTGTCCACCACATTTGGAGCCTACAAATATTTTGATTGCCGCGAGTTCGACCCTCACGGCGGATGCACGTTTCGCACCGCCGGTACCGAGGCCGAGGTACTCGAAGCGGCAGTCCGGCACGCCGTGTCGGCGCACGGCTATCGGGGTTGGCAGGAGCTTCGCCTCGTTTTACGCGCCGCGCTCCAAGATGATACCGGTCCTCCGGTTTCGGCCTTCTCAAAGGGCCGGTACGAGAACGTAATCTAGCAGGCTGCCTTTGGTCGGGATCTTCCAACGCAGGGTGCGCCGTTTCGGACGCGGCGCACCCATCTTTTTACTCAAAAATACGGCCGGGGTGCCGCGGCGCTCGAACAGTTTCCCCCAGACACTGCCACCTCGCCACGCGCGGCATCCCGACTGCCCCCAAAGGTAGCGCCCACGCATGAAAAAAGCCTGAAAGGGCCGCCCTCCACCGGAGTGGCGATCGGCTGCAGTAAGTCGACCTCTCCCGGAGAACTCTTTACATTTCCAAGAGTCAGTTCTTCGAGAGCAAAGGAAGATTATGAGAGATTTCTCAACCGGCGCCGGAACGGTGGCGTTTACGACGGCGTTGATTTTCGGCGTTGTGTGCCTCTTCGGCGCGCCCGCGGCCCGCGCGACGGGTACCATCCTGATCCAGCAGGCCGACGGCCAAACAAATGTTTACCACGACGTCGTCATCAAAGTCATTCATAGCGCCCTGTATATGACCTCATCCGACGGCAGAGGAACGCTCGTCATCAACCGGGCCGCATGCGCGTATCAACGTCAGCTGCTGGTCTGCCTGCCGACGAGTGCGACGCTCGTGCAGTCGGGCCAAACGAGTCCGCTCGATTTCAAGCAAGGGACGCTCTACGTAAACAGCACGGACGATCCGCAGCAGCTCTCGGCCTCCACACAAAAGGTCGACGCGCACGGGATCGTGCTTTCGTTTACGACCAAACGCGGCACCTACGTCAACCTTAACGGGCGAATCGACAAGGTGGTGAAATAAGATGAAATATCTTTGTGTGATGATGGCCCTGCTCTTTGCGATTTCGCCGGCGGTCGCGTCGGCGGGGCGCGGCGGCGGCGGTGGTGGTGCG
>JBAUYZ010000108.1:0-20411 GCA_049585055.1 Candidatus Cybelea sp.
ACGTAGCTACGGGCTGGGCGCGAGCAGCGCGCACGTCGTTGCCGCCGCGCGCGACGCGCTCGCGGGTAACCGTCGCGGCTGGCGCGCGCTGCTGCCCTTCACCGGACCCGCATTCGTTGCGTCCGTCGCGTACATCGACCCCGGAAACTTCGCGACGAACATTCAAGGCGGCGCGAGCTTCGGCTATAGGCTGCTTTGGGTCGTCGTGCTCGCGAATCTAATGGCGATGCTCTTCCAGGGCCTCTCGGCAAAGCTCGGCATTGCGACCGGAAAGAACCTTGCCGAGCTTTCACGCGCGCACGCGCCACAGCCGGTCGTATACGGGATGTGGATCGTCAGCGAGTTCGGTGCGATGGCAACCGACCTGGCCGAGTTTCTCGGCGCGATCGTCGCGCTCTATCTGCTCTTTCATATCCCGATGCTCGCCGGTGCGGCGATTACGGCCGTCGTGACGTACGCGATTCTCGCGCTGCACCGCTACGGTTTCCGGACGATGGAGACGCTCATCGGGGCGTTCGTCGGCGTGATTGCGATCTGTTACACGGTCGAAACGCTGCTCGCCAAGCCGCAATGGCCGCTCGTGTTCTACCATTCGGTGGTTCCGTGGCTCGGAGGCTCCTCGAGCGTTCTGATCGCGGTCGGCATCGTCGGCGCGACGGTGATGCCGCATGCCATCTATTTGCACTCCGCGCTCACCGCGGATCGCATCGTGCCGGAGGATTCCCGTCAAGCAAAAGCGATCGTCCGTTTCTCTTATATCGACGTTATCGTCGCGCTTACGATCGCCGGACTGGTCAATCTCGCAATGATGTACATGGCCGCCGCCGTCTTTCACTCGACCGGTCATACGAACGTTGTGGATATTGCGACAGCCTATCGAACGTTGACGCCGTTGCTGGGAAATCTGGCAGCGGTTGTCTTTTTGATCTCGCTCCTCGCATCGGGAATTTCCAGCTCCGTGGTGGGAACGATGGCCGGTCAGGTGATCATGCAGAGCTTCGTCGGCTTCACCGTGCCGCTTTGGGTGCGGCGGCTCGCGACGATGCTCCCCGCCGTTGCCGTCGTCGCGCTCGGATTGAACGTTACAGAAACGCTGATCGTCAGCCAGGTAATCTTGAGCTTCGTCCTGCCGGTACCCGTCATCGCGCTCGTCTTTTTCACAGCGCGCTCCGGAACGATGGGGAGCATGGTGAACGCGCGGTGGCTCAGCGTGCTGGCGACCGCCGCGGGTGCAGTCATTCTTGCGCTCAACGCCATCCTAATCTGGACGGTCGTCCATCACGGTTAGATGGTGACGGGCTGATCCTCGACGGTTCCGATGCTCTGCGCGAGATAGAAGCGCGAGAGTTTGACGTATTCGTCGGCGGATATCTCAATCCAGGCGGCGGCGTCGCCTTCGAGGGTCTTCTTTACCGTCGCCGGCGCGCCGGCTGCGACCACTCGGGCGGGAATCGCGGCCCCCTGTCCGACGACGCTCCCGGCTGCGATCAGGGCACCCTCCCCGATCGTGCATCCATTGAGCAGCGTCGCGTTGCTACCGATCAAGGCGCGGCGTTCAATCCGGCAGTCTTCCATTACGGCGCAGTGTCCGACGGTGACGTCGTCGCCGACGTGCGTGCCCCCGCGCTCGCTTACGTGGAGCACCGCATTGTCTTGAATCGACGTGCGGGCGCCGACCCGGATCGGGCCGTTGTCGCCGCGTAGCACCGCGCCGAACCAAATGCTCGACTCGGGACCGACCTCGACGTCGCCGATCAGGACGGCGTTGGGTGCGATGAAGGCCGATGCGGCGATCTTCGGTCGCTTACCTCGATATTCGATGATCATGGGCGATGCTTCGCAAGCGGAGCCGTCGAACCTCGCAAGCATGCACCGGCATCAAACACCGCTGCGTGGAGTCAAAGCGACGCCGCGCCCGAAACCCGGCGATCCGTCCTATACGTCAGTCAACTACGAGTACGCAGGACGAACCGGGCACGTGCACGAGGTCGTCGAAATCGGCGGACGCAGCCTCGCGAAGGTCGGATTCGACGACCGCAAGATCGTCTATTATTTCCTCGACGACCTCGAGCTCGATGAAGGCGCGCGGCGCGGCACCTTTCACGATGCCGACGCGCCGCAAGCAAATTCATAAAGCCGCACAGGTCGGGGGAGGGAAGGGGCACCGCGGGGACCGTGGAAAGAGCGGCGGCCCGGGGCCCGCGCCGCGCTCGCCCCGCGAAAAGCCGACGTAGCTCAACGGTAGAGCAATCGCTTCGTAAGCGATAGGTTATCGGTTCAAATCCGATCGTCGGCTAAATTATTTGCTACAGTCGCAACTGCATGAAGGTCGGCGAGTCGTACGAGACCTCCGCGTACGGCCTGCACTCTTCGAACCCGAGCGATTGATAGAGACGGTATGCCGGCTCGAGTTGCGCTTTCTCGGTGTCGAGCACGATGCGTTCGAAGCCCATTTCGCGCGCGAACTCGATCGCCGCGACGACGAGTAATCGAGCGGCGCCGAGCCTGCGGCTGCGCGGACGAACGAATAACCGCGACAACACGGCCGTCGGCTGCGGATTCTCCGGCGCGGTTCTCAGCGCGACGCAACCAATCGCGCGGCCTTCGTAGGTGGCGACGAACGCAGCATTCGACGAGGCATACGCGCGTCCAATCGCGTCGACTCCAGGCACGATGCCGTGCCGGAGCTCCGCGGGTAAGTCCGCTTCGTAAGCGACGAAGAGCTCGTGGAGCTGGCGAAAATCGACCTCGCTTCGCGACCGGCGTACCGTTACAGCCATGGAGTGCGGATTCGAGGCGTGCGCGTCGAGCCTTGTCGGAGAGCAGTGCGAGCGAGCGCGTGCAGGTAGGTCGCGAATGCGGTGAAGAAGGGACGCAGCCTAGTGCGAATTTGGAGCCTAGTGCGCCGTGCTTTCGGCGTCTGCACCGTGGTCGCAATGCTCGCGGGCTGCAGCCAATCCCAGAACCAAGGCGGGGTGCCCTCCGTGGCTGCGCCGGGTGCGATCATTCGCGTGCCGAGCGACTCGCCATGGTCGCCTGGCAACCAAGGGCGCATGCCGCTCGGTAATCACAAGTCGCGGATCGATGCGGCCGCGGGCCGTACGCTACTCTATGCCGCCGGCGACGTAAGCTCGTACGTCTTTACGACCGACGGCAAGGTCATCGGAAACATCACCCAGACCGGCACCGGTGCATGCTCGGACAAGAACGGCGACGTCTATTTCACCGAGGTCAACAGCATTATCGAATTCGCCCACGGCGGAACGACGCCGATCGCTTCCTACGCGGTTCCCGGCACTGCGTATTCCTGTTCGATCGATCCGACGACCGGCGATCTTGCGGCGGTTGTCTTCTGCCTTACGGGATGCGGCGAATCGGTCGTTGTCTTGACCACGCCCGGTATGAAGGTACAGTCGTATTCAGATAGCGCGTTGCCGTCGCTGCTCTTCTGTACGTACGATACCAACGGTAATCTCTACGTCGACGGTTATTCCGGTTCGCAGTTCGGACTGGCGGAGCTTCCAGCGGGCGGTTCGGCCTTGCAGACGATTACCGTCAACCAAAACATTCAGTACGCCGGACAAATTCAGTGGGACGGTCAGTACGTTGCCGTCACGACGACGATTCATCCCGCAATCGAGCAAGTACAGGTAACGGGCTCGACCGCCTCCGTCGTCGGTACGACGTTACTGACGGGCGTCGGAAGCCGCGCCACGCAATCCTCGCTCTATCGCGACAAAGTCGCCGTTCCGACCGGGACCAAATCACGCGCGCGCTCGATTAATATACTCTTCTGGAAGTACCCAACCGGAGGCTATCCGGTTCGTACCTTTACCGGCTTTATCGGCAAGGGTCACGCAGAGATCACGGGCGTAGCGTTCAGCCTCCCACCGAAAACGTCTCGCTAGAGCGGTTTTCGGAAATAATACTGCGCTTTGAGCGTAGCGTACCCGCAGCGTCGATAGAACGCATGGGCGCGATCTCGCACGACGTTGGAATGTACGTGCATTTCGGTGCAGCCGCGCTTGCGTGCCCAGGTTTCGGCCGCGTCGAGTAGATTCGCGCCGATACCCGAGCTGCGCATCGATTCCTCGACGACCAGCCCTTCGAGATAGGCGCCAAGCCCTTCGACGAAAGGCTCCCGCGCACAAACCGCTGCCCAGCCTGCGACGCGCTCGTCCACGACGGCGACGAAGATTTCGCGTTCGGCACGGCGCGCAAGCCGGCCGGCGATCGCCGCCGGCGCGACGTCGTATCCGAGCTGGCCCATGAGTCTCGCAATCTGCTCGGCATCTTCGGGCCGGGCCGAACGAATCGTCAGTTCGGCGACCTACGGAAGAAGCGTGAGACGATTTTCGGCGGTACGCTGCACCGCCTCATCGCTAAACGGCAGGGGCCAGAGGCGCCCGGCGATCCATGCATCGGATTGGTCGGTGTAGTGCCCCGAGCCGGGCTCGCCCGACTCGCCCTGCGGGATGGTAATCCCGCCCGCGTCCCAGTTGCCGACATCCCAAACCGCACGAAAGCTTTGCGAGTAGTTCGGATACTGAACGTGCAGCGTCAGCGCATCACCGTATCCCGGGAGGGTCGTTCCGTCGAGAAAGTTGATGCCGAGCGTGGAGAGCGAGTGCAGCACCGCAACGGCGCCGGCGACGCGCCACGGCGCCGGCGAGGGCGGCACGATAGCCTGCAAGACGTCGCCGGTGACGCCGGCCGATAGCAGCGTGGGCATGCGGCCGGTATGGTGATCGGTCAGCCGCAGTCGTAATCCCTCGATCACAGTCGCGGTCGTCGAATCGCCGTTCATCTCGCCGTCCCAGCTCGCCAGTGAGGCAGCGACCTCCGCGTTACTCTTGCTCAGAGCCGGCGCGAGATCGTGCGCCAGTTCGCGCTCCGAGAGCGAGAGCGCATCCATTTGCATGCTCGCGAAGTATGCGACGTCGTAGATTCGGCGAGCTCGCAGCAGTTGGGCGATTCGATAGGCGCGGTACGGCGGAGCAAACTGCGGGCTGAGATCGAACGGATACTTCGGTCCGTACATCTTATTGTTCGCGGTCCACACGATCGCCGAGCGCGACGGCGCGACCATCGGAAGCTGCGAAGCCGGAATCGGCGGATAGCGGCGCTGTAAATCGATCGCGGGATGAATCCACCGGCCGCGCGCGGGATCGTTTGGAATCTGCCCGGCCAGCACGTAGGCTGCGCGGCCCGTCGTGTCGGCGAGTGCGAAGTTCAAACTCGGAGACGGGAGCTTCGATAACGCCGCCGTTGCCGCTTCGATTGACGGCGCCCGATCGAGATCGAGAAAGCTCGTCGCCGGCGAAGTGGGGTCGTCATACGCGTTCCAGCGCACCAGCACGAACTCTTTCTCGTGCGTAGTAAGGCCGAACTCTTGCGCGCCGCGGTAATATCGCTGCGTAATGCTCGCGTGAAACCGCACGTCGAAGTGCTCCGTTTGCCAAGACGATGGGTCGAGGCGGGCGGGCGGCGCGAAGACTGAGAGCGATGTCACCGTGCCCGCGGTCACTCCCCAAGCCAGGTGCTCGTTGTGGCCGAGTACGACTGCCGGGATTCCCGGAAGCGAGGCGCCCGCAACGTGATACCGCGGCGAGCGCAGATCGATTAAGTACCAGACCCCGGGAATGTGCAGGCCGAGATGCGGGTCGTTCGCCAGCAAGGCGCGGCCGCGCTGCGAATGGCTCGCACCGGCGGCCCATTCGTTGCTCCCGATCGGCGGTCGCGCGTCGGCGAGCTCGTGCAAAAGCAGCGCCACGTGCCGCTTGCACGCCGGGCCGGGGCCGATTCCCGAGAGCCCCATCATGACCGGCGCGTCGTAGCAGAGATCGGTGAACGGAAACCGGGCGTTGAGGAAATCGAGTCCGCCCTTTCGATAGGCTGCGTCGCGCGATGCGACCGCGTTCCAGTCGTCGATCAGATCGAGAACCTCCGCCATTCCAACGGCGAGCGAGTCTTGCGGCGTCCATGGGCGCGGACGATATTCGAGCAGGCGCAACTCGACCGGCCGCGGCTCGCGCGCAATCGCCGCGTTGACGCCGTCCGAAAAGGCGGCGAGGATTTGCCGCGTCGATTCGTCGAGCCGCCGGTATTGGGCGTCGACCATCGCGCGCACGGGTATGGCACGCTGCTCCTCGTCGGTTGCGAGCGCGCCGCCGCCGAATACTTCGGCGAGCGTACCGAGCGTATAGCGTCGCAGCACGTCCATCTGGAAGAGCCGCTCGGAGCCTTCGACGTAGCCTTGAGCAAAGAAGAGATCGTGGTCGTTCGCAGCGATGATATGCGGCACACCCCGATCGTCCCGCAGCACCGAGACCGGCCCGCGCAGGGCAAGCCCCGAAATCACGCCTTCGGTGCGTGCGTGCGCGCGCATGCCGAGCATCACGTTCACGACGAAAGCAATCGCGACCAGCACGACGAGCGCAAGCGCCGCGGCGACGATGCGCAGAAGGATCTTCACCGCATGCTCTTAGGCATCGACGAAAACGTCGTCGCCTTCGACCGATACCTCGAACGTCATGAGCGGCAGGACGGCGGGCAGGGTGAGCGCGTCGCCGGTTCGCACATCGAAGGTTGCACCGTGCCGCGGACAGACGACGTGCTCGCCTTCCAGCTCGCCCTGATCGAGAGGCCCT
Organism: Candidatus Cybelea sp.; assembly: GCA_049585055.1. GTDB lineage: Bacteria > Vulcanimicrobiota > Vulcanimicrobiia > Vulcanimicrobiales > Vulcanimicrobiaceae > Cybelea. Next base: position 6,651 of record JBAUYZ010000108.1, read on the forward strand.
CCGTCATGCGTGCAGACGTCTTCGATCGCGTAGAGCTTTCCGCCGACGTTACAGAGTAGGACCTCGACCGAATCGACGGCAACGCGCCGGGTCGTGCCCGGCGCAATCTCCGAAACCTTCGCTACTCGATGCTTCGCCACGCCGGCCTCGTTCTACAATCCCGTGCCGGGTCATGCCGTCGGCGGTCACCTATCGGCGCCGTAGTCGAAAGACGACTTCACGATACTCCACGCCGCCCAAAAGGTCGAATCGACCGCGCGCTGGTCGACCGCCAGCTCGTGGAGCAGTCCGTACGCGTCCCGCGTCAAACACCCGGCCTCGGTACTCGTGTCAATGTCGTCGACCGAGAATACCGAGTGACGCAGATTTACGTCGAGGAAGTCGCTTGCAAATCGGTCCACGTCGCTGGGGTCTTGGTGCACGATGCGCAGCCTGCGGGCGATGCGCTCGAGCTGGCCGCGCGGATCGCGCATGAGGCGATCGTAATCGACCACGACGAACGGTTTCCCGGCGATCTCGTCGAGAAACGGTGCCACATTCACGAGCCACAACCGCTGCGCGGTCTCGACGTCGGTCCCTTGTCTTGCGTGAAGCGAAGCCGCAACGCTCGACGGGTTTCGGATCGCCAGTAGATACGAATCGTCGACGCCGCACTCGCTGAAGACCGCAAGCCAGAACGGCAGCAGCCGGATCGTTCGCGGATCCTTGAATCCCCAAAGCGCTGACGGCGTGAAGTGCCGCCAAAGATAACGCCGTGCGTCGCGGCGTAACCGCCACATCCGCCAGCCGCCGAACCTCCGCCGCTCGACCGGCGCGACCGAGTCCCACGTGAGATGCAAAGCTTTAAGCACGCGTTCGTTGAGCTCGACGATGCCGCGATCTTCCCAATAACCGGTCGGGTTCTCCGGTTGGGCGTCAAGAAAGTCGTTGCCGAGGTTAACGCCGAGTGCCTGGAGTCCGCGGACGACCGCGCTCGTTCCACTGCGATGCATGCCGAGCACCACGATCGCGCGCGAATCGCGTACCGGCAACTACTGCGGGCCGACCGCCAGCGAGATCGGGTTTCCGTATTTGTCCGCACGAACGGATGCAAACGGGGCTTGCGCTTTCGGCGCGTAGACGGTGACGTGCCCACGGCTGTGCGGTGCTCCGTAATGGTCGCTCGCGACGTAGAGGTTGCCGGCTGAGTCGAAAACTAATGCAATCGGATCGTTGATGCCTTGCGTGATCTTGTACACCGGCTTGGCGGTTCCGGGTGCGTAGACCGAGATCCAGCCCGGATCGGGATAGGTGCCGGAGTTTGCCACGTAGAGCGTCCCCGACGTATCGACGGCGATCGCCTGTGGGCTCGAGATCGAGTTGGTGATTCGGCGCAGAATCTTCGTCGAGTCGGGCGCGTATTCGATAACGCTCGGATGCAGGTTCATCACGAAAACGTCGTCGGCGCTATCGATTGCGATAGCGGCGGGATAGGCCAGCCGTTCCGTCATCTTCCGGAGGATCGAGCTCGATCCCGGGGCGTAGACCGTTACCGAAGGCTTCTTGCTGTTTTGGTTAACCACGTAGAGGTTGCCGGCAGAATCGAACGCGAGCGCGTGGGGCGAGTGAACGCCTTGCGTAATCGAGCGCAGCAGCTTGGTCGTGCCCGCCTGATAGACGTTGATCTCGTCGGGTAGCGATCCCCCGAAACGGCGGAGGGTAGGAACGCACGAAGGGCATACGTCGACGTAGAGATTGTTGGCGCTATCCAGCGCCACGCCCCACGCACCGAAGAGTTCGAGGCGTCGCGAGCGGCGCCGGCTGCCACGATCGAATTCCACGACTGCGCCCCACCGGTCAACGATATAGAGGCGTCCGGTTGTGTCGAACCCGAGATCGTATGCGTTGTTCGCATCTCTGGAAATCCGACGATCGACGCCGCCTAGACCCGGATCGTAGACGGTGATGCCGCCGTGCGAAAGCACCGGACAGCATCCCCCCACGTAGAGATAGGCTCCCGCACTGGTACTGCGTCCGGCGGCAGACGGCGCTTGCGAAGCCGAGCTTGGCAGACCGGTCCGCTGCAGCGCGCCGCATCCGGGGAGCAAGACCAGGGTCATTGATAACGCGGAAGCACGAAGGCCGGCGATTGTCATGTAGCGCACCCCCTTTACGGCGGGAGCCGTAATCGTAACCTAAGTTACTATTCGGCAACGATTCGAAGGCGCCTTCGCGGTGCGTGGTCCGGTCACAAGCCCGGGCGCGCCTGCGCTACGTTTTGCATGAAAACAGCGTTGTACGGGCGGATTGTATTCGGCGCCTCGGCGGTGCTGTTCGGTGTCATCGCGCTGATGTGGCACGACGCCGACACGTGGCAAGCTCTGTCAAAGATCTGGAGCCTGCCTTTTGGCACAATCATCGGTGCCTCTCTGATGATCGCTCTGATTGCCGGAGGAATCGGAATGCTCTACCCTCGGTCCGCGCGCTCGGCGTCGGTCGTTCTCGGCATCGTCTACGGGCTCTTCGCGTTGGGCTGCATTCCCGGCATCATCGCTGCGCCACGCGTCTTTGGGCAATACGACGGCTTCTTCGAACAGTTTTGCTTAGTCTGCGGAGCGATTGCCGTATACGCGGCGACGGAAGCAAATGCCGCGCGATCGGTCACGCTCGCCCGAGTGGCGCGCATTGGACTGGGAATCTGTGCAATTTCATTCACGCTGGCTCAAGCAATCTATTTGCGCGTGACGGCCGGCTTGGTTCCGACCTGGATACCGCCAAGTCAGATGTTCTGGGCGATCCTCACGACGATCGCGTTTGGGCTCGCGGCGCTCGCCATTCTCCTCAATCTTAAGGCGCGCCTTGCGCTACGTCTGCTGACCGTGATGCTGGCTCTCTTTGGTGTGTTGGTTTGGATTCCGCTTCTGATCGCTCACCCCGAGGCGCATCTGAATTGGTCCGAATTCGCCCTGAACTTCCTGATTACGGGTGCCACCTGGATGGTGGCCGAAGTGAGCCGACCGGTTGGGACAGCGAAGCTAGTCAACGTTCGATGACCGATTGCGCGAGCGCAGCGCCATCGCCGATGAGATCGATTGCGGTGATGCGCCCCTCCACTATCGTAAAGTGGAATGCGACGCGCACCTTCCGTTCATGCATCCACACCGCGCCCGGTTTGCCGTCGATGAATACGGATTGCGCAGCACGTGCCCGCCCGGCGAACGTCCGCGCAACGGCATCGGCACCTTTGATGCCGGCCTCCAGGCGATCGTTCCGCCAGTACGCCGCTCCGCCCATAGCCACGACCGCCGGATCCGCGCGAAGCGTTGCTCCCGGATCGAGCAGCGCGAGCAACGTGGAAAAACTTCCCGATCGCGATGCCTGGAGAAACGCCCGCATCAGTTCGTCATGCCGCTGCGTAACGGCGTCACGGCCGGCGGATGCGCCGCGCACGCGGCGGCGCGCGCGGCTTGCGAGCTGCCGCGCCGCCTCCGGCGACCTTCCGACGATCGCGGCGATGTCATCGAACGGCACGTCGAACATGTCGTGCAGTATAAATGCAACGCGCTCTGCCGGCGGCAGCGCATCGAGCAGGATCCGGAGGGCCACGCCGATCGAATCGGCAAGCATGGCTTCTTCCTCAGGGCGTTCGCCGGGAGCAATTGCGGCCATCTCGCGACGCGGATCATCCGGCGTCAATTCCTCGCGCCGGTCGATCCGCCGTTTTAGCGCATCGAGGCAGACGCGCGCAACGACGGTCGTAAGCCAGCCTTCGAGGTTCGCAACGTTCGTGAGGTCCGCACGGCTGATGCGCAGCCAGCTCTCTTGCAGCGCGTCGTCGGATTCTGCGGTCGACCCCAGTATTCGTAGCGCAATGCGCCGCAAGCGCGGCCTTGCCGCCTCAAAGCGCTCCGCGAGCTGCTCCGCATCGTCCAATGTATCCCCCTGCGGCGCCCGTCACGTTTCACCGTGCTCGATCCGTCATAGAGATGGAAGGAGAATGAAATCTTGAAGGACGTTTCGCTAATAGTCTATTCGGTGGCAGATCTAACCACAGCCAAGCGATTCTTTCGTGAGCTCACCGGCAACGACCCCTACGTTGATTCATCCCGGTACGTCGGCTACAAGAGCGGCGATATGGAAATTGGGCTCGTTCCGAGCGGAGATAAACGCGAGCCGAGCGCACTCGCGTACTGGACCGCGAGCGACATCGCGGCGAGCGTAAAAGCGCTCGTGGACGTGGGCGGTACGGTCGTGCAAGAGATTACCGACGTCGCCTACGGCCTGCTGGTCGCCAGCGTGAAAGAGCCCAACGGATCGATCGTGGGGTTACGACAATTCCCGAAGCGCTAAACGATCGCGGCATCCTCGGCCAGGTCGCGAATCCAGATACGTGGGACTCCGTACCAGCACGGAGAACGTAGGGTCGTACGACACCCCGACCATTTCCGCAAACAAAAGTGCTGGGAGCCAACGGATGCACTGGGCAAGTCTTCGAGCGTTTCCGGTCGCTGTGATATCCGTACTTGCGCTCGGAAGTTTAGCGGTCGCCGCAGCACCTACGACGCTGGAGGTTACGGCTTTTTCCCAGGGTCAATCGTACGAGAGACTCTTCCAAGACCACATCATGCCTGGCACGTGCGGTATCGTTCTCGAACGGCCCCGCTGCGTCGCTGATTTTCGAACGGTTCAGGCATTACGCGGCAACGATTCCACTGATGGTGCGATGGAAGCCTGGCTCGCCACCGGTGACTTAGCTCTAGCAGTCAAGACCTGGAACGGCGTATACGTTCCGGATAAGTCATGGACCGAGAATCCAGAATTTGCCTGGTGGTATACCGCCGGGCAAATCTCGATTGCGACGAGCCTCCCCGTGAATGAAGCGTCGATGGAATACATCGCACGTATTCCAGATTCGCTTGCAGCCCACGCAGACGCGTTACCTTCCGAATTCCGGGGGCTGCTTCCGGCAACCGGAACGGCTTTCGAGCGCTTACGGCCGCTCCAGGCGGCGCTGCTAAAGGCGATTCCTACGGTAGCCTATCCGGACGCATCCCTCGCCGACGGGGTTAGGGGCGACGTGCAACTTGGAGTTTATGTGAGCACGTTGCAAGAGCTAATCGACAATCCCTTAGCGCTGTCACGCCCTGAAAGCCGGGCGTTCGGGCTAATTGGTACACAAGCTTGAGGCTATCAATGAAGCCTATGCAACCGGAGCTTCCTTCTCTATCGTCACTACAGCGCTTTCCGGCGATATTCCGAACGGGAATGGCATCGATGCGTTACGGCAGTCACTCGCGCATGCCGTCTCGACCAAGTGGCCGCTCGCGCGGCCAAGCGTTCGTACTTGGTGCCGGGACGGCGCAGGTTGCATATAACGCCGCCGTTTTACGGGATCCGCAGAGTGACGCCGGCTTTCGTGATGCTCTCGCGAGCATTCCAGCATACGCTGGAATATCTCCACGCGTTCGCGCCGATATTCTGGCGTTGCAGAGTATCCCGTACGCAACCAATGGTGGCGACTGGAGCACCATTAACACCGCTGGGTCGCGAGCCACGACCGACATAGCCACATTGCCCTAAGCAAGTGGCACGCGATCGTCGACGAGACACCATGTCGAAAGACGGCGGCATCACCGGGGTATCGGATCACGGCGGTTGGGCGGTGTTAGTGACGGTGGCGCGCGCTGGAACGCTCCTCGACCGCCGCCGCGCAGAACTTGTGGACGACAGCCTGCCGGCGCTTCCCCATCACCACGAAGGCCAAGGGCTCCCGCCGGACGAGGCCGTGGCTTTGGTCGAACGCGTGCGCGTTTCGGCCGAGAAGCACGCAGCACTTGCACTGGACGCCGTCGCGATGGCCGTAGGGCCTATCCTCGGCGTCGCCCTTCGTAACTGCCCAGAGCTTCCGCCTACAATTGCCGAGCGAATCAAGGACTACCGTGCGCGGAACGTCGCCGACTGGGTGATGTACCGTCAGGCCCTTGCCGCGGCTGCCGCGGCGCGCGGTTGGCCAGTCCACTGGTACGATGCGAAGAAAATATTTGGCGCGGCGAGCCAAGCGTTACGCGTCGAGAACTTCGACGCGCACTTTCTCCATCTGCGGAAGACCGTCGGGCCGCCATGGAACAAGGATCACAAGCTCGCAATGGCGGCGGCCATAGTCACGGCGAAGGCGCTCGTGGAGTGAGTGGCTTCCGCGTGAATGGAGCGATACTAGCCTACGGCGCCTTCCATCTCCATTTTGACGAGCCGATTGAGCTCGACAGCGTACTCCATCGGCAGTTCCTTGACGAAGAAATCGAAGAACCCGTTGACGATCATTGCCGTTGCATCGGCCTCTGAGAGTCCGCGCGACATGGCGTAGAAGAGCTGCTCCTCGCCGATCTTGCTGACGCTCGCCTCGTGCTCGACGGTCGAGCGCTGCTCGTGGATCTTCATCGTCGGCTTCGTGTCGCTCGACGACTGCTCGTCCATGATGAGTGCGTCGCAGCGCACCCGGGTCTTCGCGCCGACCGCACCGGCATGTACCTCGACCAGCCCGCGATACGTCGTCTTGCCGCCGTGCGCGCTGACGCTCTTGTTCGTCACCATCGAGGTCGTCCGCGGCGCCGCGTGAATCACCTTCGCGCCCGCATCCTGATGCTGTCCCTCGCCGGCAAAGGCCATCGAGAGAATCTCGCCGCGCGCCCCCTCGCCCATCAAATAGATCGAGGGATACTTCATCGTCAAGCGCGAGCCGATGTTGCCGTCGACCCACTCGACCGTTGCGTTCTTGTGGGCGATCGCACGCTTCGTCACGAGGTTGAAGATGTTGCGATACCAGTTCTGGATCGTCGTGTACCGGATCGAGGCGCCTTCCATTGCGATCAGCTCGACGACCGCCGAATGGAGCGACGAGGTCGAAAACTTCGGCGCGGTGCAGCCCTCGATATAATGCACCTTCGCACCCTTGTCGGCGATGATCAGCGTGCGCTCGAACTGGCCCATGTTCTCGGCATTGATGCGGAAATAGGCTTGGAGCGGCATCGCGACCGTCACGCCCGGCGGTACGTAGATGAACGATCCCCCTGACCAAACCGCCGAGTTGAGCGCTGAAAACTTGTTGTCGCCTGGAGGAATCACCGTCGCCAAATACTTCTGAACGATCTCCGGGTACTTTTTGACCGCGGTGTCCATGTCGCAGAAGAGCACGCCTTGCTCGTCTAGCGCCTTGGTCGTGCTGTGATAGACGACTTCCGACTCGTATTGCGCGGAAACGCCGGAGAGAAACTTGCGCTCGGCCTCCGGAATACCAAGACGATCGAACGTCCGCTTGATATCGTCGGGCACGTCGTCCCACGAGCGCTCCGCCTGATCGGTCGACTTCACGAAGTAGTGGATGTTGGAGAAGTCGATCTCGCTCAGCAATGCCGTATCGCCCCACGTGGGCATCGGCTTGCGAAGAAAGAGCTCGTAGGCTTTCAGCCTGAACTCACGCATCCAAGCCGGCTCGTCCTTCATGGCGCTGATACGCTCGACGATGTCCCGCGTTAACCCCTTATCGGACTTAAAGACGTAGTTTTCGGGGTCGTGAAAGCCGTGCCGGTACTCCTCGATGAGCTCCGACGGCTTGGTGGCGGTTTCGAGCTTCAATGCCATAGCAATACCAAGCGTACCGCCCGGAGCGGGATATAGTCAAGATAATAAAGTAAGAGCTTCACTTTTTCGAGGGCCGCCCTGTGGGCAAGCTGTGGGAGAGGGCTTTACAGCGGGGGGGTGAGGGGGTATGATTCCCTCTGCGTTTGTGGTCGCGAGGCCGCAGTCGCAAAACGGTTTGGGGAGGGCGCGCCCATTCGCGCCATCGCGGCGAGTCGCCCGTGCACCGTAAAAAGCGCCGGCAAGAGCTCGCCGAAAGGTCGGGGACGTGTCTGCACCGCAGCCGCCAGCCGACGAAGTCCGGAGGTGGGATTCCTCAAGGGTCAAGGAGACCTGAACAATTGAAGGCACTCGGCAGGCACATCGTGTGCGAGCTTTCGGGCTGTCGCCCCTCCTTGCTTTCGGATATCAACGGCATCGCGGCCATGATGATCGCCGCCGCGAAAGCCGCCCGCGCTACCATCATGGAGAGCGCTTTTCACCGTTTTGAGCCGCAAGGCGTCTCCGGAACGGTCATTTTGGCGGAATCCCACATTTCGATCCACACCTGGCCCGAGAAGGGCTATGCGGCGATGGATTTCTACACGTGCGGCGACCATACCGACCCCTGGCTCGCTTGCGAACACGCCGCGCGAGCGCTGCGCGCGACGAGCGTGCTTGCTACGGAGTTCAAACGCGGCATCGAAAAGAGCGATGGAGAATTCACGCACGTCCTAAGTCGCAATCCGGATTGGCGCGTGCTCAGCGTGTCCGCGTAGTTTTTAACCGCTATCATCAGCAATTATCAGCTTTTATAAGCCGGTTTTCGGCAGGCTTGCCGTACCTGCCGTCCAATTCTGTTATTCCAACGGTCACTGCACTCTCGAATGAGGTTGAGAAGAAATTTCGATGCGTTTATCAATTATTCGGTCTAGCGCGCTAGCAGCCGTCGCTGCGATCGTGCTGGCCGCTTGCGGTGGGCACGGCGTCGTTCCGGGCTCTTCGTCGGTTGCGCCGATGAGCGCGAACGGCGGCGCCGCGCCGATTACTAACGACGCCGCGGCGATGACCAACGACGGCGCGCCGATGGCGGACAGCGATATGACGCCGCTCGGTCTGACGACCTGCGCAAAGAATCCGCCGCAGTGGATGTGGATTTTCAAGGGCGCGTGTGAGAAGTTCACGCTGAAGCCCACCGGCGGCAAGTTCAGCTTGGGCGCGTATGACAGCATCAGCGTCACAGGCTCGATCGGCTACAATAGCGCCAAGGGATCTGTATCGATCTATCTCGTCGACGCGCTCAATAAGAACGGCGACATCCTGAAGAACAAAGGCAAGGCGTTCCCGCCGTACAAGGGCAAAGGAACGACGGTCGTCTACGCGGTTGCGGATAATCAATCGACCCAGACGATCAAGCCCCTCTCGCACAAGAACGTCCCGATCCTCAAGTATGTCATTACAGACCAGAAAGGATTCCCCGGAAAGAACTGCGCCGCCGCGATCCTTGCGAAGCAGCGAAACGGCACGTTCGCGTGGAGCGCTCTCCCCAGCCAGTTCCCGGTAAAAGGCAAGACGGTGACGATCACTCAGTACACCGTTCCGCAGGGTCTCGAGCTGCCGCCGAAAGGCACCGGGCTCTACTTCGCGATCAACTGCTTCTAGTTCTGACGAATCCCCGGTCTCTCGATAACCCCGTCATTCGGCGGGGTTATCGTTTTCTGCCGCCAATCTAGCCTGGCGATGCCGAAGACGCAAGAGTGGCACTGGTACGTCGAAGAGTTCGCGCCGGCGGAGCAGCACCATCACGCCGTCGACGAGATCTATTACTCCGGGCGCTCGGATTTTCAGCAAGTCGCGGTACTGCGCTCACCGGTCTTCGGTAAGATGCTCGTTCTCGACGGCGACACGCAGAGCGCCCAAGCCGACGAACGAATCTACCACGAGACGCTCGTACATCCGGCGCTCGCCGGCGCCGCGGACCGTCGTGAGGTGCTCGTCCTCGGCGGCGGCGAAGGCGCGACGCTGCGCGAGGTGCTCCGATGCCCCGACGTCGGCCGCTGCACGATGGTCGACATCGACGCGCTCGTGGTCGAGCTTGCCAAGAAGTATCTGCCCGAGTGGTCGGCCGGATCGTTCGAGGACGCGCGCGCCCGCGTCATCGTCGGCGACGCGCTGGAGTTCATGCGCGGAAACGGCGACCGCTACGGCGTCATCCTCTCGGATCTCACCGAGCCGCTCGAGGATTCGCCCAGCAACCCGCTCTTCAACGACGCGGTCTTCGAGCTGATCAAGTCGCGGCTCGCCGAGGGCGGAATCTACGTATTGCAGGCGAGCACCGCGGCGGTCCACAACGCGGCGCTGCACTGCAAGATGGCGCGCACGTTGCGCCGCCACTACGCGCACGTCGTCTCCTTCTCGACGCACGTGCCGGCCTTCGATACGGAGTGGGCGTTTCTCGGGTGCAGCGATCGCATCGACCTCGCGAGTCTCGATTCGGCGCGCGTCGACGCGTATTGCGCTCGCTTGCGCGGCGAGAGCTTCTTTTACGACTCGATCACGCACCGCCGGCTCTTCGCTCTTCCGCTCTATCTGCGGCGAGCGCTGGCGGCGGGCGGGGATAGCTTTTAGGGCGAACTACAACGGCCGACAGGAGAGTATCATGGCGATCGACTACTCGCACGCACCGCACGCTTGGGAGAAGGAGAAGAGCAATTTCGTCGCTCTGCTCGACCTGAAGTTAGAGAGCGTCGAGCGCGGCCGCGCGGTGATGCGCATGCCGTACCGCCAGGAGGTCACCAACGGAACCGGCGCCGTGCACGGCGGCGCGATCGTCAGCCTCTGCGATACCGTCTTTTACGTGGCGCTCGCGTCGATCTACGGGCGCGAGCAAGAGACGACGACCGTCGCCCTTGTGTGCAACTTCCTCGCTCCGGCCGGTCCGCCGGACGATCTCGTCGCTGAGGCGCGCGTGCTGCGCGGCGGCCGCCGGATCGTCTACGGCGAAGTCTACGTTCGCAGCGGTGAAAAAATCGTCGCGCACGCCACCCTCGACTTCCTGAACACCTATCCGGAAGAGAAGCCCAAAAAGTGACGAGGCAGACCTCACTTCACGACGATCACGTTCGTGCCGGCGCCCGGATGGTGCCGTTCGCGGAGTTCGAGATGCCCGTGCAGTACGCCGGTATCTTGAAGGAACACGACGCGGTGCGGCATCGCGCCGGGCTCTTCGACCTCTCGCACATGGCGCAGTTCTGGCTGAACGGCGATATGGTCGCACATTGGGCGGATACGCTCACCATCAACGCGGTCGCCACGATGAAGCCGCTCCAGGCGCGCTATAACATCTTTTGCAACGAAGGCGGCGGAGCGCACGACGACACGATCTTCTACCGTCTGGAGCACGGTTGGCTGCTCGTCGTCAATGCGGCGAACGCCGAGAAGATGTGGAAGCTGCTCAACGACCGGCTTCCCGAGTCGGGAGTCGAGCTCGAGAACCGGCACGGGCGCGGCGCGCTCGTTGCGATTCAGGGGCCGCGCTCGGTCGAAATGCTGCAGCCCCACGTTGACGTCGATATCGCCGCGCTGCGCTACTATTTCTGTGCGGAAGCGCGGGTGAACGGAATCCCCGCGATTATCGCGCGAACCGGATATACGGGGGAAGACGGATTCGAGCTCTTCATCGATAGCCTGGACGCTCCGGAGATTTGGAATACGCTCTTACGCGACCATCGCGCCGAGGGGCTCGAACCATGCGGCCTCGGCGCACGCGACGTCCTGCGTCTTGAGGCGGGCATGCCGCTCTACGGGCACGAACTGACCGAGGCGATCACGCCGGTACAGGCCGGGTTGAAATGGGCGCTCAAACTCGAGAAACCTGAGTTCGTCGGCAAAGAGGCGCTCAAGGAGCAGCTCGACATCGACCGGTACTCGCGAATCGCGGGTCTCGTGATGGAAGGACGTGCGCCGGCCCGCGAAGGGTATCAGGTTTGGCACGACGGCCGCATCGTCGGGTCGATACGAAGCGGTTCGATCGCGCCGTCGTACGGCAACCGAAGCGTGGCGACGGCGCTCGTCGTACCGGAAGCGGCCGAGATCGGCACGCGGCTCGAAGTCGAGATTCGCGGAAAGAATCACGAAGCGACGGTCGTTCCGCTACCTTTTTACAAACGCGCGAAATCGTAGCAAAGGAGAAGAAGTGGCGCGAGGTGAGGACCTGCTCTTCAGCAAGGAGCACGAATGGGTGAGGCTCGAGGGAGACTCGGCCACGATTGGCGTTACCGATTACGCGCAGAACGCGCTCGGCGATATCGTTTACGTCGAGTTGCCGAAGGTCGGCTCGACGATCGCGCAGTTCGGTAACGTCGGCGTCATCGAATCGGTAAAAGCGGTCTCCGATCTCTTCACGCCGATCTCGGGCGAGGTCGTTGAGGTCAACGCGGCGCTCGAAGGCGATCCCGCCGCGGTCAATCGCGAGCCGTACGGTGCCGGGTGGCTGCTCAAAGTTCGGCCCTCGAATCCGGACGAAGTGAAGAGCCTGCTTTCGCTCGCTGAGTATGAAAAGATCGCGACCGACTAACCAGCACGATCACGGGCAGCGCACGCTGCCTCGGAACATCACGTTGCGTATGGCGATTCGCTCGGCGCCGGTTAGGTCGGAATCGGCGTAGAGATCGTTCGTGACGAGATGGAAAACGTAGGCCTCCGCTTCCGTCGGGAACTCACCGCACGGCATCTCCCAGTAGCGGACGAAATACCGAACGCGCCAGGCGATTTGGCGCTGCGGGAATGAGCGCAGCGTGCCGTCGGCGCGTTCGCACGCGACGTACTGCGTGAAGCGCGTTGCGAACGTCGCGCAGCGCCGCACGTCTTGGGCGTCGACCATCGCTGCAAACAGACCGGCAATCATCGCCGGTCATTTCACGCAGTGCCGGTTCGACGGCAAGGGATTTTAGAACGCGATGCGACCGGTCGATCGGAACGCCGATCGGCCGGTCGCAGGCGAGGCGGGATCTTACGGCTGCGGTCCAACCGCAGCCCCAATCGGATGGTCTAGGCTGTTGGTGATGGTCGCGGTCGACGTGTCGCCGCTCAAGTCGATCACGGTTACGTAGCCGGGTTGGAGCGATTGCGTGTTGCCCTCACTGGGGATGGCAAGGTATTGGCCGTCGATCGTCAAGAAGAGAGGCGCGTTGAACGTGCCCTGCACCTTTCCGGTGTAGGTCCAGGTCTCGCTGGCATGCGAGTAGATCGCGACGTCGTTATTGCACGGATCCGAAGCGTAGAGATTCCCCTGCGCGTCGAAGGCCAGACCCGGGGCTTGTTCGTTTTGCGAGAGCGGCACGATCATCCAGAGCGTCGGGAAGATGTCGTTGGCAACCGTATCGCTGCTGCCGCTGCATCCGCCGCCGAACGGGACCATCGTCATGGTGCTCGCCGAAGCAAAGAAGGTGCCGTGGTTGGCCGTCGGGTTGACGGCGATCCCTTCGTTGAAATCGGGTGCCGAACCGACGCCGGCGATGCCTAACGAGGGTACTGTGTTGCCGACCGGATACTCGATGACTTGCTGAACGTATCCGTTCGACGCATTTCCGCGATCGGCGACGTAGAGCGTTCCGTTCGCCACCGTGACGGCGCTCGGATCGGCAAGCCCTTGCGAATACGTCTTGACGAGCGGCGCGCCACCCGGCGCGTACTCCAGCACGTTGCCGCCGCTTCCGTTGGCAACGTAAACGTTGCCGGAGGCATCGACGGCGATCCCGCCGGCGTCGACGAGGTTCTTCTTGACCGTCCGGATCGGAGCCGGGTTCTGCGAGCCTTCGTTGTAAACGAGCAGCTCCGAAGACCCCTGCGCCGTACGGTTCGAGACGTAAACGTAGAGTGCCGTTGATTCGGAGACGACGTGGTGCTGCGCGACTTTTTGCGGTTGCACCGTCGGGATGAGAGAAGTTTGGCCGGTCGCGCCGCTGCATCCCGCGACGATCGTGAGCGCCGCAGCCGCCACGTAGCTCTTCGGGTTGAATCTCGAGTTCATGCGAATACTCCTTGAAAGAAACAAAGGCTGTTGCGCTTTGTGAAGTAATCGTCGCACGCGAGAGGCCGCACTCGTAACGCACAACTGCACGAATGAATCGCACAGCACGTCCACTGTGAGAGCGTGTGTGTATACAA
>JBAUYZ010000109.1:0-5464 GCA_049585055.1 Candidatus Cybelea sp.
ACGCCGCCGGAGAGGTCATGGATTGTGTGCTCGACGAATTCGAAAAAATGGTTGAACGGGGTCTCGGCGATCGGGACTACATCGCCGTCGCGCTCCAGCACGAAGTGGTGACATAACAGCAGTCGGACCTAGCCTACACCGTGGGCGCCTGCGGTTTAGCTGAGGTCGTTGCTCCTAGCGACAGCGGAATAGTCGACACCGCCTCTCGACCGACTGTTCTCTCCTGGTACTGTACCGTACGGATTTTGCCGGCCGCTTCGCATATGCTGGGCCTTTAGAGTGCCAGGTGATCCGTGTTTTCAAGGTCGAGGGAGAACATTTCATGCTTCGTTACCATCAAGTCGGGCTCGCGCTGAGCACGACGGTCACAGCAATGTTACTTGCCGGCGGCTGTTCGGGAAGCTCGCAATTCGGCAGCGCTATCGCGCCCTTTTCGCCTGTCTCGCAGCAACAGCAAAGCGGTTCGCGCGCAACCGTTCAAAATGCACGGTCAGGCTCCGTGCTGGCATCGACCTTTGGCCCGAAAAGCAATAAAGCTATGACCTATGTCAGCGTAATTGGCGGCACCACCGTGTACGGGTACCGGAGCGATAACCAAGCTAATCACCCACCAGTCTGCACGGTGGGTCCATTCGTAAGCGTTAACGGCGGTATCGGCGTCGATCAGTCCGGAAATCTGTGGGTTCCTGACCAAGGTGCCAATCCCAAAACCGTCACGGAGTACGGTCCGGATTGTGGACGGGCGAAGACCGTGCTCACTATATCCGGGGACACTCTACCCGATAACGTGGCGTTTGATACGATTGGCCACGTGTACGTTTCAAACGCTGTAGCGAATAGCGGCGGCCCAGGAGACATCTTGCAATACACCGGCACCACAGTCACTAAGACGCTGACGGATCCCGACATCGCGACTCCGCAAGGACTCGCCATCGACGAGCTCAACAACGTATGGGTCTCGTACCGGGATCCCGGTAGCACCGGTACCTACGTCGCAAAGTTCCCGGGCGGGAACATGCCGGCTAAGCTGTTCCATAATATAGCGCTCGGGTTTCCCGGCAGCCTCCAGTTCGATCAGAGTAAAAACATGCTAGCCTTGGCTCCCGGCGTTCCGGCTATGTACATCTATGCGCCGCCGTACAAACAAAAGAAACCGACTGCTCAACTGCCTCTGCAAAATGCCCCGACGATGTGCACCCTGGGACGCGCCCAAACCAAATTATACTGCTCCAACGGCTTTTTCAGCAAAGTGGACATTTACACGTATCCGACCGGGAGCTATCGCTACAGTTACAATAACGGTCTGTCCGGCCTGAACCCAGATGGCATCGCGAACGATCCAGCCCCGCGCAACTAGCCTGATGTTCGGCTAGGACCTCTCTCACTTACAATTTCAGCAACCGCCCTTCATGCCGAACACCAACACACCCGAGTCGATCTCTTCGCCGCCGTAGACCCCCTCGTAGACGCCCTGGCCGATGTTGCCGTTGCCGGCGCGAGCGATGAACACCAAGCCTTCGTTCTGACCCGACCCCCCGGAGGTTGGATCGTCGCCACGAAGGTGTGGTCGATGAGTTGGAATG
This sequence comes from Candidatus Cybelea sp., assembly GCA_049585055.1. GTDB lineage: Bacteria > Vulcanimicrobiota > Vulcanimicrobiia > Vulcanimicrobiales > Vulcanimicrobiaceae > Cybelea. The sequence continues at coordinate 1,584 of JBAUYZ010000109.1, forward strand.
TGCCGCCGTCACCGACACGCGCCACCGAGGCGGGGCCGCTATGAGTAGATGTGATGGAGGGTGCTTTCAGTGAGATTTTGGCCGCCGGTACTTGGCTTCAGAGCGGCATCGCGCGAGGAGCTCGAGTCTGTGGCGGTCAGGTCAACGGCGAAGGCATTTCACGCTCGCAAACGCGCGTTACTCGAAAGCGAGCGTTCGACCTACGCGCGGAGCACGACGAACTGATCGACCCGCGCAAGCGAACGTTGCTGCCGAGAAGGATGTCGAAGGAGAAATAGTCGTGCTGCTTACGGTTGCACCGATCGTCGCGTCCGCGCAGGCGGTAACGGTTCCGATTGACGACCTCGCCGGTATCCTCGTCGTCAGCGCCACGGTCGATGGCGAAGGGCCCTATCACTTCGTTCTCGATACGGGAGCCGGTATCACGGTCGTTACGCCTGAGCTCGCGGAGGCGGTCGGTCTGACGGCGGCGCGAAGCGACGTCGCGCGCGGCACGAGCGACCAGGCGATCGTCGCGCGCTTGACCACACTGAAAAGCCTAGCTGTTGGTACGGCGATGCAGGCAAACGTCGCGGCCGCGATCGTGCCGCTGCCGCTGGATCTGACTTATCAGGGCGCGTACGGCACGATCGACGGAATCGTCGGGGCGACGTTTCTGCGCGACTACGTCGTGTCGCTCGATATTGCCGGAAGCCGCGCAACGTTCGCGCCAACCGCAGCGCAAACCCCGCCGGAGAAGGGTGACGCGCTCCCAGTTACGTTCACCGCCAATCACATCCCGATCATAGGCGCAATCGTTGAAGGCACGCCGGGGCGCTTCGCGATCGACTCCGGCAACAACGACGATCTCCTGCTCGCGCAAAGCTTTACCAGCGCACACGGCGTTGGAAGCGGTTATCGCGCGCCGATACACGCTGAATACGTCGGCGTCGGTGGAAGTGCTAGTTCCACGCGCCTTCGCGTCGCGAGCATATCCGTTGGCCCGTTCATCCTGCATGGCATCCCCGCCGAGATATCTCAGGCGAAGTCCGGAGTGCTGCAGCGAGACGGATTGGACGGCAACCTCGGGTACGATGTGTTGCGCCAGTTCGTCGTCACCGTCGATTACGGCAACGCCCGACTTTATCTGCAGCCGAGCGCCGCATTCGATACGCCGGTCACCGTTGCTGGCACCGGCATCATCCCCGAGCGCAACGCCGACGGGACGTTTGGCATCGTGAAAGTTCTCGATGGGACGCCCGCGGCCGCGGCCGGGGTGAAGGCCGGCGACACAATAGTAGCCATCGACGGAAAACGTGCGGCTTCGATGAGCGACGCGGACTATCGCGCGGCCGTCGGAAGTCGGGCCGGCACCTCAGTCATCTACACATTGCGCTCCGGAAATGCTTCGCGCCTCGTGACGATGACGACCGTCGATCTCTTGCCCCAAATCACGCACTAACGGCTCGTCGTGAACTTCGCATTGGCCAATCTCTACTTGACGCAGGCTGCTTTGGAGGACGTAGTGTCGCTCGTAGCCTAGAGTTCGGCCTCAGCGAGGCCGAAACCAGGAAAACGAATAGGATATCCGTCCTTCGAATGCGCCTTCGGCAGGTTGAAGTCCCCCATCTCCACCAGAGAACGCGGCAACTGCCTGGATTGCGCCCTAACGACCACCTAGACGCTCTACAGGTTAGCGCAGCGAGATTCCAGCCGGAGAGTTTAACAGCGTGTTCGAGCCGCTGATTGTGCGGACCGGCGCGGCGTTGCCTTTTGCCTTCGAGGCGTAGACGGTCACGCTGTTGGCGTCACGGTTCGTAACGTAGATGAAGCGGCGAGAGTCGAGAGCGACCTGCGTTGGATAGGTCAACCCGGTCTTCGCGCCGCTGATGGTTCGAATCGGTGCGACATTGCCGGTCGCGCCCGCGGCATATACGGTGATGCTGTTGCCGTATGAATTGGCGACGTAGATCTTCCCGCCAGCGTCGACGGCGACGCCGCCCGGGCCGTTCAGCTGCGTGTTCGAGCCGCTGATGGCCCGAATCGGCGCGACGTTGCCCTTCGCGCGCGCAGCAAAGACGGTTACGGCGCTGCTGAGAAGGTCCGCAACGTAGAGTTTGTTTCCGGCATCCACTGCGATCCCAACGGGGCCGCTCAGTAGCGTCTTTGCTCCGCTGATGGTACGGATGGGCTTGACGTCACCGTGAGCGCCCGCCGCGTAGACTGTCAGCGAGTTGGCGCTCCAATTGGCGACGTAGGAAACGCCGCCGGCGTCGAGGGCGACTGAATCCGGACCGTTGAGGAGCGTGTGGCTGCCGGCGATCGTTTGCATCGGCGCGACATTGCCGGTGTCGCCAGCCGCATAGACGGTCACGGTATTTCCGCCATAGTTGGCGACATGGACGTCGTGGTTGGAGTCCGCGAAGATCCCGACGGGACTACTTAGCAGCGTGTTCGAGCCGCTGATCGCCGTCACGGGCGCGACGTTACCCTTCCCGCTCTGCGCGTACGCGGTGACCGCATTGGTGTTCCGGTCCGTGACGTACATGCACGAGATGGTCAAACAACTGGCCGGCGATCCTGCCACCTTATTGAATAATGCTACCTGCGTTGGAACATGGGGCGCGAGCGAACTCAATTGACCGACGCAGCCGGCCAAGGCGAACGTCGAAATGAGGACAGCAGCCGCGACGGTCGGGCGGTCAAGGTGACGAATCATCGAATACCTCCAGTTGGCGGCTCAGTTAGTAGCCGTGAATGGCCAGAACCTTTCGTCACCTCCTGGCGATCTCCGGTGCAATTTTACGCTCACACCATAAAAGCGCGAAGGCCGTTCGCGCGGGTTCGGACGCAGCGACGAGCACGTATGCGTAAAGGCGCCCCTGATGTGCAGAACATCTCGCGGTCATCGCGATCGGGGATCTTTGCACAGGCCTTTCGGTGCCCAGCCGTGCTCCATCGCGGTCGGCGGTTTTGACGACTCGTGAAGGATGAGTACTAGCGAGCGGCGCTGCTGAGTGCCCGTAGCTGTAAGATGCATTGGTTGACCGGCTGGAATGACTAGGTGCTCGCCGGCTCGCGCAATTTGCCTTCCCTGCGGAGTTTCAAAACACGTAACACCAGCCAGAGTATAGAACGCCTCGGGACCTGAATGAGTGTGCGTAGGCGCCGTCATTCCAGGATCGAAGATCGCCTCCAAGTATACCGCCGAATAGTTCCAGCCGGGCACAACTTCGAGAGGGCCGATTTCAGCAACACGCTCCCCACCTGATGGACGCCAGTTTTCGCTTTCGATCGAGAGTAACCAAATTTTCCCCAGTGACTCAATGACAGTAGAGTGCGATCCCTTTGCAGCCTCGGCTGCCGGCCGCGTCGGAAAGGTGTCCAAATACCAAAACACCGGAGATGCGTCGAATTTTCCAATCGGATTGTCAGCAATAACCCAGCATCCAACGTCCCCGGTCCGTTCACCTACGGGTTTGCAAACGCTGCTCGGCAGATATTGAGCAACAACATAGCTACGCGATAAAGCAGCCGCCGTCAAACACAGAACAATTACTTTCGCAAGCCGCCCGCTTGCAATGTGCTTACCGATATCGGTCATAGTAACTCTCCGTCTTCGAACATTTGCGCGTCGGAATGCACAGGCCCTCCGGCGACGCTACTCGTCGATGGTTAGCTCGAACCACCGCGTCGAGACTACGAGCGCCAAACCGGCGGCCGTATGATGCATCCTATGCACGTCGTGAGTGTCGTCTCCGACGAGGTCGCCGACCCTGTCAGCCCAGAGTTGATGGCCCCTACGGAAGCAGCCCACGCATGAAGAACGTCGGAATCGCCGGGTTAGGTAAAATGGGACGCGCGATTGCACGGAATTTGCTCGATCGCGGCTATCGTGTCTC
>JBAUYZ010000110.1:0-4693 GCA_049585055.1 Candidatus Cybelea sp.
GCTGATTGTTCTCGATCACGTACGTCCACGCGTCGCGCGAGATGTGAACCGCTCCGGAATACGGCGTGCTCAGTTCCAGCACGAGTCCGAAGAAGAGACCCATCGAGCCCGCGAGGAGCGCCGTCATCGTCATCTGCCGTGCGTAGTTCTTCACGCCGAAGAAGAAGGTGAAGCTGATCACCATCATACCGCCCAGAACGAGAGCTTCGAGCATTCCCGAAGGCAGGCGGCTCTCCGACTGAACGAGCCGTAGCCTTCGAGCGTCGCCGATCTCGCGAAGGCTCGTCAGCAGCCAAGCGCGCATCCCCGCGCTTTGAAGAACCGTGCCTTCGCTATCGTTCGCGCGCGGCGGGGGTATCGCGAGCGTAACCCGCACGGCGCTCTCCAGCAGCGATACGGCGGCCGGATCTTCGCGACCGCGTTGCGCGACGAACCATTCGACATCGCGGACCTCCAAGGCATATCGCGCGATGAGGCGCTGCAGCCGCTCGCGCTGGGGACGCCGAACGTGCGCGGCGTAGTTGAAGGCGTCCGCGACGGAACCCGCTTCGGCGTCCGCCGTTTGCTGTGCCGAGGCGAACTGCGTCCAAACCGTACCGACGAGGAATCCCAGCACGACCGAGTAGAGAACGCCGACGACCGCGATGAGATAGCCCGCGACGTCGTGCTGTTCGGCGAGATTCTCCGGAGGTACGGCGCGGCGAATGAGGGCGTGCACGCCGACGGCTGCCGCCGCCGGGATTACGGCGAAGAGCGGAAGTGCGATCAGAACCGGGATGCTTGAGAGCACGTCGAAGCATTTGACGAATGTCCGATCAATTCGTGCACGATTTCCGGCGACAGCCGGAATTCGAGGAGCCCGGTAATGAAGGCAAGTGACGTAACCACGCTCGATTTCGTGGTGCGGCTTGCCGTCGCGGCCGCGTTTGGTGCCGCGATCGGGTTCGAGCGTCAATGGCGTCAGCGATCCGCAGGCTTGCATACGACCAGCCTGGTTGCGATCGGCGCCGCGCTCTTCGCGCTGCTCGATACGATGCTCGCCGGTAACGATACGAGCCGGATCGTCGCCGGCGTCGTCACCGGCGTCGGTTTCATCGCCGGCGGCGTCATCTTTCGCTCCGGCGCAAACGTCACCGGACTCAATACGGCCGCGACGATCTGGGCAACGGCGGCGGTCGGCGCGCTCTCCGGCTTCGGTTTCTGGGCGGAAGCCGGAACCGGCGCCGTTGCAGTGATCCTCTTCAACCTCTTCCTGCAGCCCGTCGCCGACGCGATCGACGCGCGCGCCGGAGCCGGCCAGTACGCCGAGACGCTCTATAAGATCTCGCTAATCTGCGTGCCGGACTCCCAAGCGGTGGTTAGCGCCGAGATCGTGGGAGCGATCAGCGGATCCAGCCTCAGCCTTCAATCGCTGATGCGCCGCAAAGCGGAAGAGGGCCGAATCGAGCTCGATGCCGACATTTTCTCGCCGAAGCCGCAGACCGAGCGAATCGAAGAACTCTCGACCCGGCTTCTCGCGCTGCCGGGCGTCGAGAAGGCCGACTGGCAAAGCGCTCCGCCGGCGCTTTAATCGATCCGTTGGACCAGCACCGAACGCCCTACTTTCAAGCGTTGCTCGATTACGTCGACGCCGGCGTGCTGCCGTTCCATACGCCGGGCCACGTTCAGGGCAACGGAATGGATCTCGCCTTCCGTGAGTTCATCGGCGATAACATCTGCGCGATCGACCTGACGCCGATGCCCGGGATCGACGATCTGCTGCAGCCGACCGAGTCGATCAAGGAAGCGCAGGCGCTCGCCGCGCAGGCGTGGGGCGCCGACCATTCGTTCTTCCTGATCAACGGCTCGACGAGCGGCAACCAATGCATGATGATGACGGCCGTTAATCCGGGAGAGAAGATCGCCGTACCGCGCAACTCGCATAAATCCATGCTCGGCGGCCTCATCATGAGCGGCGCGGAGCCGATCTACATGCAGCCCGAGGTCGACGAAGAGCTGCGAATGGACCACTGCGTCACGCCCGAGACGGTCGCGCGCACGCTGGAGCTGCATCCGGACCTGGCGGCAATCTATCTCGTCTCGCCGACGTATTACGGCGTCGCGGCCGACCTGACCGCGATCGAACGGATCGCACACGACGCCGGGAAGCTGCTGCTTGTCGACGAGGCGTGGGGACCGCACTTCCACTTTCACCCCTCACTGCCGCTCTCGGCGACGGCCGCCGGCGTCGATCTCTGCATCAACTCGACCCACAAGATGCTCTCCGCCTTCTCGCAGTGCGCGATGCTCCACCAGATAGGGAAGCGGGTCTCGCTCGACCGGCTCGCATCGGTACTCAAGATGTTCCTCTCGACCTCGCCGAATTTGCCGATGGTCGCCTCGCTCGACGTCGCCCGCAAGCAAATGGCGACCGAAGGGGAAGCCTTGCTCACGCGCACGATCGCGTTGGCCCAAGAGATACGGGCGCAGATCAACGAGATTCCCGGCCTCTATTGCTTCGGCGAAGAACTGCGCGGCCGCGAAGGCGTCTTTGCGCTCGACCCGACGAAGATTACCGTGACCGTTACCGGTTTGGGATACACGGGATACGAAGTCTCCGACATCCTTCGCCGGCGACACAACATTCAAGTCGAGCTGGCCGATCTCTTCAACGTGGTCGCGCTCGTCACGATCGGTACGACACTCGACGCCGCGGAACGCCTCGTTCACGCGTTTCGGGAGATGGAGCGCGACGATCGCAAGCTCGATATGCTCGCGCCGTCGGGAATACTCGAGCAGCGATTGCGCCGCGGGAACTTCCGGCTGCCGCCGGTCCCGCCGATGCGGATGCGTCCGCGCGAAGCCTTTCTCGCCGCGGCCGAGTTCGTGAAGTTTCGAGAATCGGCCGGCCGCATCTGCGCCGAGACGCTCACGCCCTATCCGCCAGGCATACCGGTCATTGCGCCGGGTGAAGAGATCACGCCCGAAATCATCGATTACGTGCGCCTCGAGTTAAAGGCGGGCGTACGCATTCAAGGACCTTTCGACGACGAGTTGCGCACCGTGCGCGTCGTGAAGGAGTGACCCAGCGCTAAGCGAACGTCGCTTGCGTGGCCGTCAGGGTTCACTCCGTCTCTCCGAACTGGGAGTTGTCCCAACTCCTCGACATCTTCCCACTCGCGATTCGACAAGCGCTCGTTCGTCTCCACAACATCGAAGAGATTATCGAAGTCGTGCTCGATCTCGGGCGCCCGCCCGAGGCTCGTTTCGAACACGATTTCAAGTATCTCACTGACGCTCCGGTAAGCCACGAAGACATCGCGCACGTTTGCTCGCGCATCTCTCCGTTCGGCGCGGACAATCGGGCAGGTATCGAACAGACGCTGCACCGCATCAGCGCCATCCGTAACCGCACCGGAAAGATCGTCGGCCTTACCTGCCGCGTCGGCCGGGCCGTCTACGGAACCATCGACATCCTGCTCGACGTTCTGCGCAGCGGGAAGTCGATCTGTCTGCTGGGACGTCCGGGCGTCGGCAAGACGACGATGCTGCGCGAGTGCGCGCGCGTGCTCTCCGAGGAGCGTAAGCGCGTCGTCATCGTCGACACTTCGAACGAAATCGCAGGCGACAGCGACATTCCGCACCCTGGGATCGGTTTGGCGCGGCGAATGCAGGTCGCCGATCCGGCACTGCAGCACGCCGTGATGATCGAAGCGGTCGAAAACCACATGCCCGAGGTCATCGTCATCGACGAGATCGGCACCGAGGCCGAGGCCGCGGCCGCTCGAACGATCGCCGAGCGCGGCGTCACGTTGATCGGAACGGCGCATGGTCAAACGCTCGAGAACCTCTTGATGAACCCGACGCTCTCCGACCTGGTCGGCGGGGTGAGCGCGGTCACGCTCTCGGACGAAGAAGCTCGTCGGCGCGGCACCCGCAAGACGGTACTCGAGCGCAAGGCGCCCCCCACTTTTGACGTCGTCATCGAGATCCACGACCGCGACCGTCTGGCGATTCACAAGAACGTTGCCGAGGTGATCGACGCGTTGCTGCGCGGCTACCAGCCGCAGCCCGAGATCCGACAGCGCGAGCCTAGCGGTGAAGTCACGGTCGTCCAAGAGGCCGATACCGAGTCGATGCCGCGCTTCTCGGAAAAGTACGACCACGACCGCGAGGCCGAAGAGCGCGAACGCCCGCTCTCGATCTTCCCGTACGGCGTCTCCCGCAACAAGATCGAGCGCGCCATTACCAACTTGCGCGTCAACGCCGCGATGGCGCGGAACTGGGACGATGCCGACGTCGTGCTTACGCTCAAGACGCTCGAGCGCAAAGAACAGCCGAAGCTCAGGCAGATCGCCTCGGACAACGTCCCGATCTACTCGATCAAGACCAACACGACGACCCAGATCCAAGCCGCCCTGCGTGACGTCTTCAACCTCGGGTCGATCGACAACGAAGAGATCGCGCTGCGCGAGACCGAAGAAGCGATCTACCAGGTGCTGCTCAACAGTCAGGCGATTGAGTTATCGCCGCAGACTTCGTACATTCGGCGCATGCAGCATCAGCTCGCCGAGCGGTATCGGTTGCAGTCGCGCAGCACAGGTCTCGAGCCCAATCGTCGGGTTCGTATCTATAAGACGGCAGACGTCTAGGCCACCCTACGGCCGGATACATGCCGTACCTGCGGACGCTTGCTCCTCGCATCACGCTCGTC
>JBAUYZ010000111.1:0-9804 GCA_049585055.1 Candidatus Cybelea sp.
ATCCTTCGCGGCATCGCGCGGCGCCGCGCGGTCGTCAACGCCGTCCCGTGGCAGACCGCCTTCGCCGCGCTCGGAGAGTTTTCGGGAACGCTCGCCGATTCGGTCATCGTGCGTCGGTTTACCGTTCGCAAGACGGCGCAGCCTGAGCCCCTTTGTCATCCTGAGCGGAGCGCCGGAGGCGCGGAGTCGAAGGGCGAGACTCCGCCTTCGGCCTCGCTGCGGACTGCGCTTCGCGCAGGCGATAAGGAATTTGAAGAGGCGCTCGAGCCGGTGGCACGACGAATGGAACGAGTGAAACTATCGGCGAACTTCCTGCGCGAAGCACTCGTGCCGGGTGCGACACTCGAACTCAACGCGCTGGCGATGCGCTGGGCCGGTATGCCAAACAAGAACGAGCGTGCCGCGTTGCGCGAAGCGCTCGACGCGCTGGAGGCAGGCGGACTTTTGGAACGTCTGCAGGAGGAAACGTGGAGAGTCCTACGCGCCGCCGATTGAGCGGCATGCTGGTCGCAGGCGGCCTCGTCGCCATCTTGCTCGGCGGCTTCCGGAGCGACACGCAAAGCGGTGCATTCGCCCTGCTGGGAGGATCGCCAAAAATAAACTCGAGCTTCTGGACGGATCACGATAACGGCTTGAGTACGACGCTGAAGGTCCGTCAGTTCCAGCCCGACGGTAAGCCGATTCTCAACTATGAGATCGACATGCAGCGGCTGATGCACCTGGTCGTGATTCGCGACGACTTTGCAACCTTCGCTCATCTCCACCCGTCGTTCGACGCGACGACCGGCACGTTTTGGCAATTGTTCACAAAGGAGCCGAAGCATCGCTATTACGTCTACGCCGATACGACGCCGCGCGGGGTCGGCCAGCAGGTCTTCCACTTCACGCTCGATAGCGATGGCGCCGTGACCACCTCACCGCTCGTGGGCGACGCTCCCGACGCGAGCACGACCGCCGGCCCCTACGCCGTAACACTCGGCTCCGCGACCCTCGCGGCCGATCGGCCGCAGAGCCTGAGCCTCACGATCTTCAAGGACGGCAAGCCGGCCGGCGATCTCGGAACCTATCTCGGCGCAGCGGCGCACGCCGTCTTCATCAACACGCGAACGCTGACGTACGTCCACGTACACCCTACCGCGCGCGGTGCGCCGAGCGAGATGCACATGGGATCGGGCGCGGAGATGAACATGAGCGGCAATGCGATGGCCGGGCCCTCGATGACGATGTCGCTCCCCGGCCTCCCCGCCGGTCTGTATAAGCTGTGGATTCAGTTTCGTGGCGCCGGCGGCCGCGTCTATACCGCGCCGTTCACGCTGCTCGCGCGCTGATGCTCCGTAAGCGCTTCGCCGCGAGGGCCGCGAAGAAGAGCAGCGTCGCGAGCAGAACGATCGTCGCGCCGCTCGAGGCCCGCACGTAGTAGGAAAGATAGAGGCCGCCGACCGCGCTCGCCGCACCCAGAAGCGCCGATAGCGCCATCATCGGCACGAAGCGCGACGTGAGCTGATAGGCCGCCGCGGCCGGCGTAACGAGCAGTGCGGCAACGAGCACGATCCCCACGGCCTGCAGCGCGACGACGATCGTGAGTGCGAGCATCACGAGCAAAGCGTACTCGTAGGCAGGCGCCGCGATGCCGCTCGCTTCCGCGACGACCGGATCGAACGTTGTATAGAGAAGCCCGCGAAAGAGGACGATCACTCCAGCCGCAACGACGAGGCTGAGCCCGACGATCAGCCAGAGATCTTGCGGCTGTACGGCGAGGATGTCGCCGAAGAGAAAGCTCTGCAGGTCGACGGCGTAACTGCGCTGCTGGCTCATGAGATAGACGCCCAGCGCGAACATCCCAGTGAAGAGCACGCCGATCGTGGTGTCGAGCGAGATGCGCCCGCGACGGTGGACGAACCCAATTCCGATCGCGGTGAGCACCGCGACGATTCCGGCACCGACGTAGAAGTTCGCACCACGTAAGTACGCGATGACGATTCCCGCAAACGAGGCGTGGGCGATGCCGTCGCCGATGAACGAGAGCCGGCGCAGGATCACGTACGTCCCCATCGTCGAGCAGAGCACGCCGACGGCGAGCGCCGCGACGAAAGCGCGCTGCATGAACGCGTAGTGAAACGGCACCGTCAGGATTTCCATAGTTTACCCTGAGCCTGTCGAAGGGTCACCTTCGTATCTCGGGATGCGCGGCGTGAGCGGTGTGCGGCTCGTGGTCGTGACGGAGATGGCCGTGGGTATGCGTGTGCTCGCGGATCGCGCTGTAAGCGCCTGACTCCACCACCTCGCGCGGCGTACCCAGCGCGAGCACGCGCCGGTCGACGACGAGCAGCCGGTCGAACCACTCGTCGACGCGGTCGAGATCGTGCGTAGCCATCAGCACCGGCAATCCATCCGCGACGAGCTCGCGCACGATTTTGCGCAGGGCTTCCTCGGTCGCCGCGTCCACGCCGGTCGTCGGTTCGTCGAGCAGTAAAAGCTTCGGCTCTTGGGCGATGGCGCGCGCGACGAAGACGCGCTGCTGTTGACCGCCGGAGAGATTGGCAATGTGCCGCCTAGCGAGCTTCGTCATGTTGACGACCTCGAGCGCTCGGCGAACGGCTTGCCGATCGTGCGAACCAAAATGCTGCCAAAAGTGTAGGCGCGTGAAGCGACCCATCGCGACAACGTCCCAGACCGTCGCGGGAAACGACCAATCGACCGCCTCGACTTGGGGCACGTATGCGATCGTTCCCGGCGAGAGCTTTCGGGGCTGCGAACCGAGCACGCGCAGCTCGCCACTGGACGGCTGCAAGAGCCCGGCGATCGTCTTGAGCAGCGTCGATTTTCCGGAGCCATTCGGTCCCACGATGCCGAGCGCTTCGCCATAATGCGCCGCGAACGTCGCGCCGACAAGCGCGGTGAAATCGTCGTAGCGCACCACGAGGTCGCGCGCCACGACGGCCTCCTGCTTCACCGTGTCATCCTGAGCGTCATTTCATCGTATCCACGATCACGCCGGTGTCGTAAGTGATCATCGCGATGTAGTTTGCCACGCGCGGATCGGTTCCGACCGAATCGTCGTAGAGGTTCTCGACGACCTTGATGCCGGCGCCCTGCGCGATCGCATAGAGCAGCTTAGGACTGTACTCGGGCTCGCTAAAAACCGCGCGCACGTGGTGCAGCTTTGCCAAGTCGATGAGCTGGGCGATCTGCTGCGGGTTCGGCTCCTGCCCCGGATTGCGCTCAACGAAGCCGAGGGTCGTGATGCCGAAGCGGTCGTTATAATAAAGCCACGCGTTGTGGAATACAATCATATACCGGTGCGACGGCGGTACCGCCGCGATTTGCGCCCGAATCTTTTTCGCCAGGGCGTCGAGGCGCGCATCGTAGCTCATCGCGTTACGCCGGTAATCGGCTGCATTCACCGGGTCGACAGCGATCATCGCATCGCGAACCTTGGCGACGTATTGCTTTGCAAGGACGGGATCCATCCAAAGATGCGGATTGAGGCTCTTCACCGGCAATCCGTCGGCGCAAACGACGACGCGCAGATCGCGCGATCCGGCATCGCGCAGCAGCCGATCGAGCCACGATTCAAGTCCGGCGCCGTTCTCGACGAGGACGTTGGCATCGGCAACCGTTGCGACGTCTTGCGGCGCCGGAGCAAAGGTCTCAGGCGAGGCGCCGATCGGAACGATGTTCGTGACCGTCACATGCTCACCACCGACGCCTTGTACGAAGGAGTTGAGCACCGAGATGGTCGTGACCACCGCAATCTTGTGTGCGCCACCCGTGTCACCCTGAGCCGAATGCATCGTGTCACCCTGAGCCGAATGCACCGCGTCACCCTGAGCCTGTCGAAGGGCGCCCCCCGCCTTATTCGCGCACGCCGCCAGCAGGCATAGCAGCGCGGTGGCAACGACGCGTCTCACTGGCATCCGCGGCATCGTCCGAAGAACTCCATTGCGTGACCGTCCAGCTCGAACGCGTGGAGCGCGCGCAGCGACTTAGCGAACTGCTCCATCGCCGTGCAGTCGACGTCCTCAACGCGCCCGCACTCCGCGCAGATCGCATGATGGTGATGATGCGCGGGCTCGCAGTGCATGAACGTCGCCTCGCCGTCGGCGTCGGAACGCTCGGTAACTTCGCCCTTCGCTCGCAGGCGATCGAGCGTACGATAGACGGTCGAGAGCGAGACGCGCGCGCCGGCGCGCGAAAGCCGCTCGTGAATCGCGGCAGCGGAAAGAAAACGCGGCTCGCGCTTCAAGATCGACGCTATCAGCTCGCGTGGGCGCGTCACATAATCGGCCCGGATCCCCATGTGGCGGACTTATTTGCGAACTGTTCGCAAAATCCTTTGGCTTCGTTAAGTCGGCAAGGGTGCCGGGGTAGGCGTCGGCGGCGGCGACGGGCAGCCGGCGATCGCCGTCTTTTCCTTCGCGTGCACCTGATCGCGCCAGTACGCCGAAGTCTCTGACCACGCCGGGAGCGTGAGCCCAAGGGTTTGCGCATGCGTCTGCACTTTGGGAATGATGTCGTGGAAGGCCGCCGGGACCACGCCGCTGTCGTCGTTAACGACGTTGGCGATCGCGAGCCACGCGTCGGAGATCATCATAGTCGGAAGTGCCGTCGCCGCTGCGGGACACGACGCGCTGAGCCGCGCTGCCAGATCGGCCTGCAGCACGAGCGCCCACGCCGAGGTCGCGGCAATTTGTGCGAAAAACGGGGCTTTTTGGGCGTCGCTCGCGCAGACGTTATTGAGGATCTCCCGCTCTTCGTTGAGTACCGAGATAATCTCGCCCAGCGCGCCATAGCGCTGCAGCAATTGTGTCGAGCCGTTGCCGGCCGAGTGCCGGTCGTAATCGCGAACGCGCCCCGACGACTCATCGACCATCTGGCCGTTGCACCGGTTCGACGCAACCTCGACCGGTGCAGGCGCGCTCGCCGGCGCTACGGCCGGCAAGAATCCGAGGCACGCAAGAAGGAGCGCGACGTATGGGAGCTTGCTCATCTGCTTTGACAGGTGCCCAGGCCGGCACGTACAATCCTCCAGGTCGCGCCATGGGGATGTAGCTCAGCTGGTAGAGCACTTGCTTCGCATGTAAGGGGTCTGGGGTTCGAGTCCCCACATCTCCACCAACGATAACGCCAGATTCTGCAACGCATTATGTCGTTTTCTGTTTGCGTGGCCTCCCGAGGCGATCTGGCGCTTTCACGTGACTGCAACTGATCATCGTCTTTGTCGGGCCGTCTCCGAGCGACGACAGCTCGGTCCGATCTCAGATGTCCCGTGGCGTTCCCTTTTGCAGCAACGATGCAAAATGGCTCACCGGCCAGCGAGCGGACTACACCCAAATCAGCCGGCCACACTAGATGGTTGGTAACGTGCCACCGTCGATGACGTACTCGACGCCGGCAATGGTCGCAGCACGATCCGATGCCAAGAATGCGACGAGTTCGGCGACGTCCTTCGGGGCGTTGGGACGCCCGATCGGAATGCCACCCAGCGCATTCATAAGCTCGTGACGCGCGGATTGCCGATCGGTTCCTGCGGCAACGGCAAGTCTATCGATCATCCCCGTGGCGGCAGTGGTTTCGGTAAAGCCGGGCGCGATACTGAGTACGCGAATGCCCTTGGGCCCGACTTCATTGGACAGTCCCTTGCTGTACGTTGTGAGGGCGGCCTTCGCGGCTGCATATGCCAGTGTTGATTCAAAGAGCGGCATACGACGCTGAATCGACGATACGTGGATGACCACGCCAGAGCGACGCTCGAGCATCCCCGGTATCAGGGCACGGTCGAGACGCACGGCGCCGAACAGGTTGAGGTCCAATGCGCGGCGCCACTCGCCGTCCGAGAGTACGGCAAAACCGCCGGCAGGCGCGCTCGAGCCTCCAACATTGTTTACCAGTATGTCCACGCCGCCAAACCCTTTAGTGACGCGCTCGACGATTTGGCGCACGTCCTCGGCGCTGATTACGTCGGCCTGAACGAATATCTCCGGTTGGTGATTCTGCGGCGGCGCCTCGCGCGCCGACGTTGCGACTCTTGCGCCGCCGGCTGCGAGACGAAGTGCGATCGCCTCGCCGATGCCCTTCGTGCCGCCAGTGACGAGGGCGCGTTTGCCCTCGAATTCGAAAGCCTGCATCAGCCAATCACCAGGCGGCTGATCTTCCCGCTCGAAACGACGAATGCATGATCGATCGGCAGCGGTGATCCCGGAAACGTCCCCGATACGAGAGTCGCTACGACGAGGGAGTCGCGCGCCCTCTCCACCGCTCTCACGTCGAACCTAGCGTGATACTTCCTTTGGGTCTCCTCGATCCAGGTTCTAATCGAATCGCGGCCGCGATATTCTACGTGTTCGTCCTCGACGACGGCGTTATCTTCGAACTGCGCGAGTGCGCTCGAGACGTCGAACGCATTTCGCGATTCGAAATACTCTAGCACGGGCCGGGATAGTTCCACAGCAATCATTTCCTCACGCTCCCGGGGAAGTGCGAAATATCGGCCAGGCGATTTCGGTTACTAGCTGGCTCTCGTCGCCAACGTCGTCGCTGGTGACGAGGTAACTCTCGCGGATGGGTCCAGACACCGCAATTGCTCGTTCGACTACGTGGGTTCCGAGCGGTGCGTACGTGCGATCCGCTTCACGTAAAGCGCCGCGATGGACGGCCACGGCAAGCTCCGCCGCCGGCAGCTCGCGTAAGAACACGTCGTCGACCGGTGCCAACTGGCCGACTACGGGGACGAACAGGGTCACCTCGCCGACTTCGTCCGTGTACAGTTCCGTTGGGTACAGCCCACCCGACGGGGCCGCCGGCGAAACGCCTTGGTCGCGCAGCACGCGGTAGATCTTGGCGAATGAGTTGGACCACCAAGGTTCAATGTCAGGGAGACATACGATTCTCGTGATCGCGGCGACATGAACAGCGGAAACGGACCGATACTCGACCGTTATAGGCGTGGGCGAGCCGTCGAGGAGTGAACGAAGCGATGCTACGACCGATTGTGTCCGTTCGAGTGTGGACTCCATTTGTTTGAGGTGCGCGACGATCAAGGCGTTCCGGTGATCGACGTCGTCTGCTTTGAGAATCGCTTTGATGTGCTCCACCGGCATATCGAGGTCGCGGAATCGGCGAATCACTTGCGCGGCTGGGACCTGGCTCAAATCATATGAGCGATATCCGGTGCTCTGGTCAACGCCTGAAGGTTCTAGTAAACCCAGCTCGTGATAGCGCCGCAGCACCTTCACGCTGAGGTGGGTCATCCGGGAAAAGTCACCAATGGACAACTTGGCTGGCATAACTGGATTCTGGAGCCTCCCCCATGGGGAGAGTCAAGGGGTTAGGAAAATGCCGAGCGAGCCCTTGGCAGCGTACGACAAACTTACGACAATTCGCGCGGAAACTAACGGAAAGCGCGAACGCTGGCGGACGCGAGACCGCGGGGAAAACGTCCGATTCCGTGGGCGAAATTTGCTATTTCTCGTGTTTCATGCGGGTTCGAGTCCCCCGACCTCCACCAGAGGCTTGACGACGGCGCAAAAGAGGTCGTCGGGCCAACATTCGCGAGAAACGATGCAGCCCGCACACCCTCCGCCATACAGCGGCAGCGTTCTGCCTGCTCCGTGTGGCGATGCGTTGAGCCTTCAGCGTCTGGTCGGATGACTACACGTTACGTTGCAAGCGCGAGTCTTGATGATGTAGAGGGGGCCCATCGCCGTGCGAGTCCAGGTGATGCGGTCTAAACCGATGACCCTGCAGCCCCGCAAGCTCCGGGACGGTGCTCGAAGCGCGGGTGCGCTGCCCGATTGACGCCCTGGTCTCCGGCCGCAACACCGACGTCGCGACCTTCTCCGAGGCACTCGCGGCTTCAGAGTTTTCTCATCAGTGCGTCCTACAGTCGCGCTACTACCGTTGCTAGACAATTCGAGGATAGCATGGACGTTGACGCTCTTCGCGTATCCGCGGCGTTGGGGTCGATCGCACTCGCCGGCTGCCAAGGCGCTTCCTTCAGCAACCCAAATCCCGCCGCGCCCTTCCAAAGCTTGCAGGCCGCACACGCGAGCGGTTCTCCGCAGTCGAAGACTGTCGACTGGCCGCAATTTCGCTTCGACGACGCGCGGACCGGCGTCAATCCGCACGAAAGCGTGCTCGGCAAGAAGACGGCGCGTCGGATGCAGCTGCTGTGGGAAGCCGCGCTGGGCTACCTCGTCGACTACTCGTCGCCGGCAGTGGTCGACGGAGTGGTCTACGTCGGCTCGAGCGACGGGCGCATCTGGGCCTATCCCGCCGACGGCTGCGGCCAATTCCTCTGCATTCATCCTCTTTGGCAATCGACGTCGTTCGGCCAAATCATCGACTCGCCGACGGTCGCCAACGGCTTCGTCTACGTCGGCTCGCAGACGTCCTACTCGTCGAACCACGGCAAGCTCGACGTGTTCTCTGCCAAGGGCTGCGGCCAAGACGTCTGCCCGCCGCTCTGGCAAGGTCTGGCGGGCTCGCAGGCAATCCTCGAGTCGTCGCCCGCCGTCGCGCACGGGCGTGTCTACGTTGGCGGCTACGATCACAATCTCTACGTGTTCGACGCAATGGGCTGCGGGTCGGCAACGTGTGCCCCGGTCTGGACGGCGCCCACCGGAGGCTCGATTGAATCGTCGCCCACCGTGGTGAAGAACACCGTCTACGTCGGCTCCGACGACGGGAAACTCTACGCCTTCGACGCACGCGGCTGCCACGCGCCGACCTGCAGCCCGCTCTGGAGCGGAACGCTTCGCGGGCCCGCCTTCTCATCTTCTCCCGCCGTGGTGAACGGCGTCGTCTACATTGGCTCCGATCACGCGCTTTCCGCGTTCAAATCGGCCGGCTGCGGTCGCAAGAGCTGCGAGCCGCTCTGGCAATCGTACCCGACGTCGCTCTATTTCAACGGGTCACCAGCAGTCCACAACGGCCGCGTCTACATCGGCCTCGAATACGGCGTCAACGCGTATGCGGCCAACGGCTGTGGCAAGAAAACGTGCGTGCCGCTGTGGAGCTACTTCGGTTCGGGAGAGCAGGCCGACGTCATATCCTCGCCGACGATTGCGAACGGCGTACTCTACGCCGGCCGCAACACCGGTGAAGTTCTCGCGTGGAAGGAAGGGCCGTGCGAAGGCTCCTGTTCGGAGATCTGGCACGGCAAGACGAACGAACAAATCGTCACTTCTTCTCCCACCGTGGTCAACGGCCGCCTCTATATCGGCAGCGCGGACTACTTCTCCTACACCCAAGGCAGGATCTACGTGTTCGGGCTCCTCACGAGCAAAAAGCAACGCTGACCTCGAGAAGCCCGACGGAACTGACCGGCAGTTCGCCGTCCTCGATCGCCCAATCTCGATGCAGACTTCACGATCATGTCGCTACTTCACGGCGTCTACGGCGGCAGAAAGTGGATGTCCGAGCTTGCGCGCCACGCCGGCACTGCAACGTCGGAGGCTAAGGCGAGAGCCGCACGTATCAACGGTGCCAAAGGGGGACGCCCCCGCAAAGCGGTCGGGTGCGCCCTGGCTCAGCGGTAGGCTTACGACGATCTTACGACAATTCGCGCGGAAACTGGCGGAAAGCGGTT
This sequence comes from Candidatus Cybelea sp., assembly GCA_049585055.1. Lineage (GTDB taxonomy): Bacteria > Vulcanimicrobiota > Vulcanimicrobiia > Vulcanimicrobiales > Vulcanimicrobiaceae > Cybelea. The sequence goes on from JBAUYZ010000111.1 coordinate 9,590, forward strand.
CGTGTCCCCGGGAAGGATAACGATGCTGGAACTCCTGAAGTACGCGCCACGCAACGTCGTGAGTGTCGTCTCCGACGAGGTCGCCGATCCTGTCAGCCCAGAGTTGATGGCCCCTACGGAAGCAGCCCACGCATGAAGAACGTCGGAATCGCCGGGTTAGGTAAAATGGGACGCGCGATTGCACGGAATTTGCTCGATCGCGGCTATCGTGTCTC
>JBAUYZ010000112.1:0-23546 GCA_049585055.1 Candidatus Cybelea sp.
GGCCCAGCCCTAACCCGCCGGCCACCGCCGGAGTCCGAGGCCGACTCGCCGCTCCCGAAAAAAATGTTGGGGAAGAGGAACTCTTCGCGACCCAGCGTAAAGATGACCAAAGTTATTAACTAAAGTCATCTTTCTATGGAGGACGCGAGGTGCACTTTCAGCTCGTTGCTGATTTCCTGGCGCGTGGGCCCCTCGATCGCAGCCCTTCAGAAGTAGAGGCGCTGCTGTATGCCAGTTCGGATCAATGGCCTAGCAGAGGCACGCTTGCTTGTCGTGAACGCACCTATACGCGTATCTGCGCGTACCAGGATCCGCGGTTTGAGGTTCTGCTGCTCAACTGGGCCCCGGGCGCGCTCTCTCCAATTCACGATCACGGCGACCAGCACTGCTGGATGTACGTGCTCGAGGGATGCTTGGAGATCGACGACTACGTTCGCCTCGATCCCGGAGACGTTCCGGGATATGCGCACGTCGAGCAGATAGGGTCGCGACGCCTTGAAGTCGGCGAGCTCGACCTTCGCTCCGGACGATACGACCTGCATCGTGTTGGTACGGGCGGCTCGCCGGCGCTATCGCTTCACGTCTATGCTGCGCCGCTTCGCCAATTCGCCGTTTACGACGAGCCGTCGCGGCGGTGCGAAACGAGCTACGGGCGATATGACGACGTGCTTGCGGCCAACGTGCAGGCGGTGCCGCGATGATTGAGATGGACGTTGTCATCATCGGCGGCGGCTTTAGCGGATGTGCGGTCGCGGCGAATCTCGCGCGCCACGCCACGCAGATTTCCTCCCTCGCGCTCTTCGAACCCAACGAGCTTGGTCGCGGCGCCGCGTACGGCACGAGCCATCGCGAGCATCTCCTTAACACGCGCGCGCATCAGATGAGCCTTTATGGAGACGAGCCGGATCATTTCGTGCGGTGGCTTGGCTCCCGCGGCAGTGCCGACGATTTCGTCTCCCGGCAGCTCTACGGAGAGTACGTCGGCGAGATCGCGCGGCAAGTTTTCGAGCGCCCTCGATTCGGATGCTTTCGCGGTCGCGTCTCGAGCGTGCGGCGCTGGACGAGCGGCTACATCGTTGAATCGTCGACGGGCGCGCGCTTCGCCGCGCGCAGTGTAGTGTTGGCAACCGGACACCTGCCTCCGGGCGACGACTTTCTGCCGCTCGACGTTATCCTTCACCGCGGGTACGTCTCCGATCCGTGGCGTTTTGACTACCGCGGCATGGAGGGCGACGTGCTCCTCATTGGTGCGGGCCTCACGGCACTCGACGTGCTCGTTGGATTGAGGGCAAGTGGACATCGCGGGATGGTGCACGTTCTATCCCGCAATGGCCGTTTTCCGCACGTGCACGCACAAGTCGCACCGTACGACGTGATTCCGGCACTCGACACACGTGGCGCGCGGACGCTGTTGCGCAGCCTGCGCCGCCACATCGAGGCGGCGTCCGCACGCGGATTCGACTGGCGCGCCGTGCTCGATGCGCTGCGCCCCGAGGCCGACGCGATCTGGCGACGGCTTGCGCCGGACGAGCAACGCCGGTTCGAGCGTCACTTGCGGTCGCATTGGGAGCGCTACCGACACCGGGCACCGCAACAAGTCGACGCCGTACGGCAGGAGTACGCTAGCTCGAACCGTCTGCGTCATTACGCGGGCAAGTTGACACAAATGAACGATGGGAACACAGCGATTGCTTTGCGCGGCGGCGGCCGACTCGAAGTGCGTCCCGATTGGATCGTTAACTGCTCCGGATTCCGACAGGCGGCCCGGATGACGAGAGATCCACTGCTAGGATCGATGCTCGCCGATGGTCTCGTTTCGCGCGACGAGGGCGGACGAGGCCTTCGAATTGCTCCGGATTACAGGGCGATCGATCAGGACGGGAATCGAGTACCGGGCTTGTGGATCGTGGGACCGCCGGTTCGGGGCTCTCGATTCGAGGCGACCGCGGTGCCAGAGCTTCGGGGTATGGCGGAACTTGCCGCTTGCGAGATACTCCGACGGCTTCGCAGGGATGCAGCACTCTTAGGAGCTTAACCGGCCTACCCCTGAGCGGGCGGCGATTCGGCTGCTAGCTAAGCGACCAAGCAATCACAAAAAGGTCGACGATTTCGGCAGCCCTTCTTGGGGAAGGACGGTATAATGGAGGTAATCGGGGGGCTCGCAAGCGGGCCCCTTCCCCATCCCTAAAGTGGAGCGTCATGCGGATCAAATACGAGGTGTCGGCGGGCGGACTGCTGCTGCGCCGCCGAGATTCGAGTTACGATGCCCTGCTCATTGGACGCGGCGATCCGCCGCGCGTCTGGACGTTGCCGAAGGGACACGTCGAGGCAAGGGAAACGACCGAGCAAGCGGCTTTGCGCGAAGTCCACGAAGAGACGGGTTGCTGGGCTGAGATCGTCACGCGCCTCAACGAGATTTCGTACTGGTTCTACGTCGGAAAAGCCAAACACCGCAAGGCCGTTACCTTCTTTCTGATGCGGTATCTTTCGGGCGATCCCGCCAACCACGATCACGAAGTCGACGACGCGGCGTGGTTCGATCTGACGCAGGCGCGCAAGACCCTCAAGTACGTCAACGAAAAACGTCTGGTCGATCTCGCGCTCGAGTTTCTAGCCGTGCATCCCGAGACGTTCGGCGAGCCCGAGTTCGTCGCACGCGCGGCCGAGCCTATCTCCTCCTGAGTACCGAAGCTCACGCGTTCTGCGTTCGGCTCGACGCCTTCGATGGGCCGCTCGATCTTCTGCTCGGACTGATTAAAGATCAGCAGCTCGACATCGCGACGGTTCCGCTCGCGAGCGTCGCCGAACAGTACCTCGCGTACGTGCGCGCGCTGCAGGCGCGCGACGTCGAAATCGCCGCCGAGTATTTAGTGATCGCTGCGACGCTACTCTTCCTCAAATCGAAGGCGCTCTTGCCCCCGATTCCGCAAGAACTCCTCGACGACGAGAGCGAGACGCCCGAGGAAGTCGAGGAGCGGCTTCGCCGCCGTCTCATCGCCTACTCGAAATACCGCGAGTTGGGCGAGGAGCTGCGCGGGCATCAAAACGATGCGAGCTCGTTCTTTTATCGCGAGCCCGGCGACCCGGCTGGGGAGATTTTGCAGCGTTACGATATCGATCCGGAGAAGCTCAAACGCGCCTTCGTTACGATGCTGGCGCAAGCGCGTCCCGAGAAACGCTCGATCGTCCGGGAACGCGTCTCGCTGCTCGCGACGATGGATTACATCATGCGGCGAATCAAAGAATCCGATGAGGCTTATTTCTCGCAGATCTGCAAGGAGCTGGGGATGACGCGGGACGTTATCGTGGTGACCTTTCTCGCGATTCTCGAGCTCGTGCGCCGCCGGCGCCTCGCCTTCGAGCAGCCCGAAGCGTTCGACGACATCCGGCTCTTCCCGGCGCCGAAGGTGGCAGCATGAGCGACTTCGACGAAGCGATTCTCCGGCTGCAGCGTCCGGTCGAAGCGCTGCTCTTCGTGGCGAGCGAGGCGCTCTCGATCGCACAGCTCGCCAAGCTGCTGCGAGCGCAGGAACGCGAGATCGCTGCGGTCCTGCAGCGCGTCGAAGCCGAATACAGCGAGCGCGGCATCGTCTTGCGGGAAGTTGCCGGCGGTTATCGCTTCGCGACCTCGCCGCTCGCCCGCGACGTGGTCGAGTCGTACTTGCTGCCTCCTAAAAACTCACTCTCGACGCCCGCACTCGAGGCGCTCGCGATCGTCGCCCACCTCCAGCCGGTCACCCGCAGCGAAATCGAGGCAATTCGCGGTGTGAACTCCGACAGCGTCGTGAGCACGCTGCTCGATCGCGGATTGATCGCCGAGGCGGGCCGAAAGGACGTGGTCGGACGCCCAATGCGCTACAAGACGACGCCGTTCTTCCTGGAATCGTTCGGACTGCGCTCCATCGACGATCTACCGGAGCTCGAGCTGGAGCCGGGCCAACCCCTCGAGTTCGAGCTGACCGGCTCGAAAGTTTCCTAAGAGCAGCTCGATGCGCATCGGCCTGCACGTGCACGTCGCGGGCGGTTACGTGAAAGCGGTCGAGCACGCGAAGGCCGCAGGCTGCACCGCGATGCAAATATTCTCGACCAACCCGCGCAGCTATCGCACGAGTGCGATCGATGCTGGCGCGCTCGATGCCTTCGCGACGCTGCGCCGGGAAGCGGGACTCGATCCCTGCGCGATCCACACCCCGTACCTGATCAACCTCGCGAGCACCGATCCGAAGATCGCGCAAGGCTCGCTGAATTTGCTGTGCAATGATCTCGCCGTCGCTGCGCGCGGGGGAATGCGGTTCGTCAATACGCATCTCGGCTCGTACGGAACGCGCGATCGCGCCGAAGGATTGGCGGCAATATGCGGCGCGCTCGAAACGGCGCTCGCGCAGATCGAGCCCGGTGTATTCTTGGTTTTGGAGAATTCGGCGGGAGCCGGCACCTTAGCCGGCGGCACGATCGAAGAGCTCGGTGCCTTCGTGCGGAGCCTCGCGCATCCGCAGCTCGGCGTCTGTCTCGACACCGCGCACGCGTGGGCCTCAGGCTATGCGATCGACTCTAAAGAGGGCGTCGACCGTTTCGTGGAGCGGGCCGAAGCCGAGATCGGGCTCGACCGCATCTTGATGTTCCACTTCAACGACACGGAAGTGGAGCTGGGAGCGAGCCGCGACCGTCATTGGCATATCGGCGAAGGAAGAATCGGGTTTGAGGGCTTCCGTGCGCTTCTCGCGCATCCCGAGCTGCGCGAGAAGACGGCGATTCTCGAGACGCCCGGGAGCGACGACGACGACCTTCGGAACATGCAGACGATCTTAGCGATTCAGAAGGGCGCGCTCGCGTCGAGCTAGGCGCCTCGGCGCCTAGCTCACTCTTAGATGCGGCAGCCGGAGATTCGACTCCAGGAAGAGGGCCGAGTCGGCCCGATTGATTTTAAGCCTCAGCTCGACATCGCTGATGTCGGAGACGAGCGGTGCGGTTCGGATCGGATCGCGGAACATTTTGTTGTAACCTCTTGACGGATGTGGTAACCTTCAATCATTATACGGTGGTGACAGTAACTTGTCAACAGGTTTTGCCGGTGACAGAGCCGGCGTATCGCCGGGCGTGATCGCTCCGGCTCCCGACCGGGCGCCAGGCGCGCTCGAGCTGGTCCGGCGGTTCGTAAATACGGTCGAGCTGCCGAGCGGCCCCGACGAACTCGATACCTTGGAGAAGGCGAGCGCCTGGTGCCTTAGCCACGGGCTGGCTCCCGCGAGGGATCAACCGCATCTGGCGCTGCTGCGCGACTTCCGCGAGACGCTGCGCGACCTGCTCTTTGCAAACAACGGCGAGGGCGATACGCCGAGTGCCTGGGAGCGCATGCAGCCCTTCCTGGCGAGCACGCGCCTGAGTCTCGCCGTCAACCCCGAACGCGGCTTGGAGCTGCGCCCCGAGGACAAGGGCCCGATCGCCTCGCTGCTCGCAATCGTCTACGAGTCGGAGCTCCTTGGCACGTGGCCGCGGCTGCGCGCTTGCCGCAAAGTTTCGTGCCGTTTTGCCTACTACGACCAAACGAAGAACGCTTCGCGAGCCTGGTGCAGCATGGCGACCTGCGGCAATCAGGCGAAAGCGCAGCGCCGTCGCGAGCGTGAGCGAACGCGCTAATTTTGTCGCGCACTTCGACATCGACGCGTTTTACGCAAGCGTCGCCGTTCGCGATAACCCATCGTTACGCGGCAAGCCGGTCGCGATCGCGGGACGGAGCCGGCGCGCCGTCGTTCTGACGGCTTCGTACGAAGCGCGCCCCTACGGCGTGCGCTCGGCAATGCCGCTCTACAAGGCACTCTCGGCCTGTCCGGAGCTTGTCGTCGTGACTCCCGAGATGCAGAAGTACCGCGCGATCTCGCGCGAGGTCTTCGCCGTCATGGCGAGCCGGGCGCGGCCGGTCGAAGCGCTTTCGCTCGACGAAGCCTTCGTCGACGTCGGCGACACGACGTACGGCGACGCCTGCGAGTTCGCCGCGACGCTTCGCCGCGATATCTTCGGTGCGACGGGCCTGACGGTAAGCGCGGGCGTCGCAACCGGGAAGATGATTGCAAAGATCGCCTGCGACGCGTGCAAGCCCGATGGCTTGTTGAGCGTTGCGCCGGGCGATGAAGCCGCCTTTCTCGCGCCGTTGCCGGTCGGGCATCTGTGGGGAATCGGGCCGAAGATGCAGACGCGCTTGAGCGTATTTGGGATCGCGACGATCGGCGAGCTCGCCGCGCTCGACGAAGCTCGCTTGCGCGAGCTTTTCGGATCGTGGTGGCGAGAGCTGCGCGATCTTTCACGCGGCACCGACCGGCGCCCCGTGGAGCCCGAGCGCGAGACCAAATCGATCTCGACCGAGGAGACGTTCGAGTACGACGTGCGCGACGAGCAGCGATTGATTGAAGTCTTGCGCGAGCAGGCGCGCGAGCTTGCCGAGACTCTCGAGCGCGAGCGCACCGTTGCGCGGACCGTCGGCGTAAAGATAAAGCGAGCGGACTTCACGATTCTCGGACGCCAAACGCACCTCGCCGAACCGACTCGCGATGCGCGCCGCATCTTTCGTGCAGCCGTCTACTGTCTGCGCCGTGCGGCGCTGCAAGGTGTTCCGGTGCGGCTGCTCGGAACGCGCGTCGCGTCTCTCGTCGAGGGCGACGCGCTGCAGACGAGCCTGTTTTAGCTCCGCCGAGGGAGAGACGCCCCGGTCGCGCAGAAGCCAGGGTTAATGCAACGCCGATGGTTGATTGCTTGTATTGCCGTCGCGTCTCTTGCCGGCTGCAACGCCGCGTTCGTGCCTAGCGCAGAACCGTTGTCGCGGACGGCCGTCGCGCCGGTTCGCTCGCCAGCGCAGCGGTCGTGGATGGCGCCGGGCGCGGCCAAGCTCGATCTCATATACGTCTCGGATTTCGAGGCCAACAACGTCTACGCGTACTCCTATCCGGCCGGAAAGCTCAGCGGGGTGCTCGCCGGAATCCTAAAAAGCTTCATCTACCCGGCCGGCTTGTGTGCCGACAAAGCCGGGAACGTTTATATACCCGACAGCGCGAACTCGTCGGTGCTCGAGTACGCCCACGGCAGCACGAAGCGCCTTCGGACGCTACCCGACAGTAACCAATATCCCTATAGCTGTGCCATCGATCCGACGTCCGGCGACCTTGCGGTGGTGAATCTCGAATCGATCAACGGCCCCGGCGGCGTCTCCATCTACGCGCATGCGCTGGGTCGACCGAAGAAATACACCTTCGCGTTCGTCTACAAGTTTTTCTTCGACGCCTACGACGACAAAGGAAATCTCTTCGTCGATGCGAGCTACGACGTTCCTAGCCAGCCGTTTACGTTTATGGAGCTCCCGCGCGGGGGCACCGCTTTAAAGTCGATTCAGTTGGATAACGACTTCAGGATCGGCGGAGGCGTCGTTTGGGACGGGCACCACGTCGCCGTCGCCGACTCAAGCTCTTCGGTGATCTATCGCTTCACGATTTCGAAAACGACCGGAAAGCGCGCCGGCTCGACGCTGCTAAAAACGTGCAGATTCGTTACGCAGTTCTTCGTCGACGGCGCCACGGTCGTGGCCGCAAGCTTTCATGGCAAGAGCGCGATCTTTTGGAAGTACCCTGCGGGCGGTGCGCCGGCGAAACGAATCGGCGGCTTCGGCGAGCCGTTCGGCGTCACGCTGAGTAAGGCGGCGGGTCACACGTGATCCGTCGCCCAGCCGACTTCTTGCCGGTCCGAGAGAGCCCGGCGCAGCGCCTCATCGCCTTGCGCACTTAACGGCGCCATCATGAGGATCGCGTTCTTGCGCGCGCTCACCGCGAGCTTGGGAAGCACCTCTCGTGCAGCGTTTGGCGGAAGCCATCCGCCAACGCGGCGCAGATCGCCCGCCGCCGCGCGAAGGAGTCCCGGCATCGTCTCGCCGGCATCGCCGGCGAACCCGTACTCGTCGAGGCCGTAGCGATCGTTCTCGGGATCGCGCACGCCAAGTGCATAGGCGACGATCTTCCCTCGCCGCCGCGCGACGAGATTCGTCTCCTCGCCGCGCCAATGCTCCGATCCGTGGCGTACGCGCATCCGAATCCAACTCCACACCGCCGCATCGCGCACAAACGCGAGCTCGCTTGGGCGTTCGGTGCGATCGTAGAGACGGCGCACGGCGCTCCAATCGCCGTCGCCGAGCCTCGCGAGGTCGAGTCGTACGGAAGGCAAAAGGTCGGCCCGCAATGAGAAGCGGCGCGAGGGAAGCGGCGAAAAGCCGATTGCGGCGTAAAATTGCGGACGAATGTCGGAGAAGAGATAGGCGAGATCGTACCCTTCGCCTCGCGCGCTATCGAGCGCCGTTGCGAGCATGATGCTGGCGTAGCCGCGCCCGCGGTTCTCAGCGGGCGTAAAGACGGCGCCAAAACCGATCGCGCGCAGCCGTTTCGCACCGTGCCGAATCGTCCGCTCGTACCGTTTGAACGACGTGACGCAGCGGCGCCCGTCGTAGAGCCCGATCGTGCGATAATCCCGGCGCCCGAACGGGCTGCGTGCGATCTCGAGCGTCTGCGCGACGTATTCGTCGAAGCTGCGGCGCCCGGCCCAGAGCGGCGCGGTCTGCGGCAAGATTTCGCGCGCGTAGCGATCCGCCGAGATGTCGCGAAGTTGCACGGCCTCTTAGCGGAGTTCTTCGAGGAGCTCGGGCGCGCTCACTCCGCGCGTCGGTGTACCCGAGGCCGTGACGAACGCGCTCTCGCTCGCGCGCCGCACGGCATAGGCGAAGGCACGCCGCTCGCGCTCGTAGTAGTGCTGCGCCGCCTTCGAACGAAACATGTAGTACGTAAACTTGGCCGTTCGCGAAGCGGAGGCTTCCCCGACGTTATCCTTGGGTATCATGCCGTACCGAGGACTGAACAAGAAGGAGTCGGGTGAGTACCAGCGGGGAAAGGCGCCGGGCCGAACGTTTGCGACGATGACGCGTTCGAACTCGCGCCCGAGTGCCGCTTCGACGCTGAGCAACTGCACGAACCCTTCGGCCTCGCTCGGGGCAACGCTCGTTTCGAGGTCGCTTTCGATCCGATCTTCCGCATATGCGAGCAGGTCGGCGATCGTCGTCGCCGGGTTTTCCCGCAAAACTGCCTCGAATCGGTCGAAGAGGCGCTGCAGCGCCACCTGCTGTGCGCACGCTCGTGCCGATCCGGGCTCGCCCTCGCGCGCGAGACCTTCGCTCCAAACGGTTCGCACGAACTCTTCGAACGAGGATTCGTGCATGGTCTGCAGCCAGCGCTCGCGCAGCGCGCGAAAGCGGCGAACCCGAGTGGCCGCGTCGTCGCTCAGCGCTGCATCCTGTTCGCCGCGAATAACGTTCCAGCCCAGGCGCAGATCGCGCTTGGGATCCCATCGCGTCGCGCGAGCCGTCGGTGCCGGCTCGTCGTCAAAAGCGAAGAGCGGCCGTTGCGGATCGGGCGGCTCGTTGCAGAGGATTGCGAGCGATGCGTCCGAGAGGCCGAGCGCGCGGTTCGCCAGCGTTCTCAAGAGCCAATCGTGACGGAATGGATCGTAGACGTTCCAGAGCAGCGCCAGCGCGTCGAGCGCGCGCCGGTCGCTAAAGACGTTTGCGTCGCCGGCGACGACGGCCGGAATGTTGCGATCAAGCAAGGCTGCTTCATAACGTTCGACGCTGCCTACCGACCGAAAGAGCACGGCGATCAGTTCGGGTCGCACGCCGTCCTCTAACCACTCGCCGGCGCGTTCCGCGATCGCCTCCGCCTCCTCGCGCGGCGTCGAAAACCGGCGGCACTCGATGCGCGGCGTGCGACGTCCCTCGCGCAGTTCGACCCGCGAATGCGCCGGAGCGAACGAGCCTTGCGCGAGCGTCATCCGAACGCTCGCAATCGCCGATGCCGGATCGCCGCAGAGCGTCACGCCATCGAGCCGTTCCCCGAAGATCGCGGTCAGCAGCCGGAGATGCCCCTTGGTGAGCTCCTGCGCGTCGTCGACAAAGGCAAAGCGGTGACGTTCGCGCAGCGCCGCCGCGCGCTTTACGTCGGAGCGAAGCAGCTCGACTGCCAGAATCGTCGCGTCGCGGCCGGTCATGCGTCCGCTCGTCCGGACCAGCTCGACGTATCCCTCATAGAGCCGAGCGAGGATCTTGGCGAGATCGATCTCGCGGCGCTGTTGGCGAAGCAGTTCTTTCGGCGTAACCTCGAGCGAATCGCGGAGCGCGGCTTTCGTGGCGGCGATCACCGCGGGATCCGCAAAGTTCGGCGGATGCGCGTAGAACTCGGTGCCCGCCGTTAGCGCGAGCGAGAGAAACTCCGCGGGCTCGACGGCGGCATCGCGGAGCCGGCGAATCAAACGAAAGGCCGATTCTCCAAACCACCGCGGCGACCGCAATCCGGGAACTTCGGGATCGAGCTGATGGCGCGTGAGCTCCTCCCATTGCAGCGCGAAGAGCGGCGAACAAGCTTGAGCGAAGGTTCGTTGCGCTTCGACGTCGTCGACGAGCGTCGTCGCAACGCCGAGCGAGCCGAGTAATTCGGCGGCATACTCTTCGACGCGGCGCGGCGATTCGAGCACCAACGGATCGGCATGCGGATGCAGCGCGCGAACGCGAGCGATCCGCTGCGCGAGGGCCGTGCTCTTTCCGGTTCCCGGAGCGCCGAGGATGGCGAAGCACTCCTCGAATGGTGCTTCGACCGCTCGCCGCTGCTGGGCGTTGGGTTCGAGTGCGATCAACTGCCGAAACGCCGGCTTTCCGGCGCCGGCTTCGAGGTGCACGCGACCGCATAGGCGCAGTACGCGCATGGCGCCGGGTCCTTGGTCGTTTCGAAATGCGGGGTTCGGCCCGAAGCTAGCTCGTCGCTCAGCTCGATCATGCGCTTGCGCGACCGCTCGAGTTCGTCGATGCCGATGTCGGAGCCGACTTCGAGTGAGATCGGGCGCACGTCGAGCAGCGCATCCTTGAGCGGAATCAAGACCAGCCGCGTCACGCGATCGCCCACCGCGGTGCGCGCCCAATAATAGAACGGGAGCTGGAAGTCCCTGAAGCGCCGAACCTTTTCCGCGTATTCGGCGGGACTCGTCGCGATGCTGCCGGTCTTGTAGTCGACGACGCCGATGCCGCCCGAACGCTCGTCGCGATCGAGACGGTCGATATATCCAACGAAGGGGCGGCCCTCCAGATCGAGTTGAGCGGCGACTTCGCGACCGATCACTTCAAACGGGCCTTCGCGCTCTTGCGCGAGGAGCCAAGCGATGTATCGCTGTGCCGTGCGCTGCGCACGGCGGACTTGCAGCTCGAACTCGACCGGCGTTTCGAAGCCGTCGCGGTTGCGCTCGAAGGCCCACGTAACGCATTCGCCGACTCTTCGGCGCATCGCCGATTCGTCGGCTGCTCGCGGGCGCGGAAACTCGCCGTGGAAATCCTCCAGTGCCAAATGGAAGGCGCTTCCATACGCCGAAGCCGCCGAGCCGCGATCTTCGATCGCCCCGCACGCATACTTATAGAACCACTTTCGCGCGCACTCGGCGTACGTGTTGAGGGCGGAAGCGCTGAAATGCCGCTGCCAGCCCGGCACGCCGGCGCCTCCCTCGCGCGCGGCCGGATCGGCGAGCGTAAAATCGGCGGCCTCGCCGTGCTCGCGCGCAAGCGGTTGCGGCGTGCGGCCGAGGCGCTCCGCAAGGTCGAATGCCTCGGCGATTGCTTCCTCTAGTACCGGAGCTTCGAGTTCCTGGGCGAGAGCACGCACCCGTCGTGCGCGAAGCGCGAAGGCAATGAGAAGGTCGCGATCTGCGGCGGGCAGCGCGAGTCGCCCGCGATCGATCGAATCCAAAAGCGAACCGGTGCGCGCGGCAAGCGTCGCGTAGGCGGCGCCGGCGTCGTGTGAAACGCCGGAGTACGGCGATCTGATCATGCGCAGCAGGGATGCCTCCGAACCGGTGCGATGCCAGCAGACGGCAGCGTCGATGAACGCACGAACTCGCGAGGAATCCAAGAGCACCGAACGAGTTGTTACAGCTTTCACCAGGCGCCCCTGCAGCCCGTGTATAACGGCCTTCGAATGCGACGGATCATCATCGGCATCACCGGCGCGAGCGGTAGCCTCTACGGCTACATGGCGCTGCAGGCGCTGCGGGCGATCGGAGGCGTTGAAACGCATCTTGTGCTCACTGCGGCCGCAGGCCGCACGATCGCGCTCGAAACGGATATGGCTGCCGAGGATTTCGAAGCGCTCGCCGACGTCGTGCATCCCGACGACGACCTCGCAGCGGCGATTTCGAGCGGCTCCTTTCTCACCGACGGGATGCTGGTGATTCCGTGCTCGATGAAGAGCGCGAGCGCGATGGCCTACTCGATCAACTCGAACCTCCTCGTTCGTGCCGCCGACGTCTGCCTCAAAGAGAAGCGCCGGCTCGTTCTCGTGGTTCGCGAGACGCCGCTTCACCTCGGCCACCTTCGCGCGCTCGCTCAGCTCGCCGAGATCGGCGCGGTCATTCTACCGCCGATGCCGGCGATGTACTCCAATCCGCAGAGCGTCGACGACATTATCGCGCACACCGTTGGAAAGTCCCTCGATCAATTCGGCATCGCCAACGAACTTTTCAAGCGCTGGCGGTCACCGTAGGATCAAAGGGCCTCGATAGGGCCTCTCACGTGATCGTACGTGTAATCATAATGCTTTCGATTCGTAAAGCCATATTCCGACATTCCAAGCTCCCTGACGATATTGCTATTCCCATCCAAGACGTTCGTCGATCCGCCGAAGTGGAGTCGTTTTAACCTGCCGAGGGTCTCGATCGGGGCAAGCGAGTCAATGTTACCAAGATTGTAGAGGTACAACGACTCGAGGTTGCTGAGGTTTGATACCCAATCGACCTCGCGAACGCGTCTGCAGGTATCGATGTTTAGTGAACGCAGAGACTTCAGCTTCGCGATATCGTGAAAGTCCTCCAGTCGCGTCAGGTGAGACAAGGACAATGACTCAAGGTTTCCACATGCCTCAATGCCAGACAAGGTCCGAAGACTGCCCTTAACGAGGGTGAGTTCGCGTATTGCGGCGCTTCTCTCAGGCGTTGAAGGTCGGGTTCACGCCATCGCAATATGCTAAGCTTTACGTAGGCTTCGCGCGCATCTGCCAAGCCCGTAACTTTCCCACTCCAAAAAAATAGTAAGTCTTCGAGCAGCGGCCAACTACGAACGTCGACATCGAGCTTTTGGTCGGTCTCGATGCTTAAGGTTTGTAGTTGTTTAAGGTCAGCCAATCCGCCGATCTGGTCGGTCGTCCTATTGATCACGTGAAAGCGCTTCAAATGAAAAAGTTCTTTCAGAAAGATAACGTCACCGACCGATCTTCGCCACAGAGCCCACATTTCGGTAACGGGGGCCTGGAGTTTTTGGAGTGTGCTTCCATTTTTCGTACTCCGAGCGGCGTTCATTGTGGAGTAGCGCCGTTTCGAACTAAGCGCCGAGCGAGTTCGACGTCGGTGACACGATCGACGTTTACGGCCGTCTCGGGATAGGGTGAGACGAGCGCGCGAACGGGTGCGCCGAGGATGCGTGCGGCACGCGCTTCGGCGGCGGCGATGGTCAGCTGCCCGACTGCGAATCGCGCAAGCATGTCCCAACCGAAGAACGAGGCGAGCTTGAACGGGTGCTTGCGCGCGGCGCCCAGCCGCTCGATGAAGCGCTCGAGAAGCGGGAGCGCGCGCGGCTTGAGCGTCACCATCCCGCCGCCGCAGAAGGTCCCGTCGCGCATTCGAGCCCAGGTGTGCGGAACATCGGGAAAGCGCTCGACGTGCGTCCGCTTTTCGACGCATCCGTAAACTACGTCGGCTGCGAGTGTGGGCAGCCGCGATACGAAATCGTCGACGCTCGCGGGCGTGAGCACCGGCAAATCCGCAGCGGCGATCAGTACGTCGGCGTCGGCATCGAAACCGGCAAGCCCGTTGCGCAGGCTCTCGGTGATTCGGACGCCGTCGGGACGCAGCTCGTCGGCCGGCGATAAGTCGCGATGGCCGTTCATGCTCGGCGGCGCGACCACGACGATCCGACCCACGCTCAGCGTGCTGCGCAATGCCGCGAGCACGCGACCAATCAGCGTCACGCCCTCAATCTCTACGAAGCACTTGTTGGGAGCGCCGGGTTGTAAGAGCGCGACCTCGTCCTGCGGGCCTCCCGCAAGCACCAACGCGTCGATCAGCGCCATTGCGGCGTCTGCGCGAACGCGCTTGCGAAGCGGTCGTAGCCCGGGGGCAGATCGAGGCGCGCGAGAATGCGCTCGACGGTCGCGCGATCGGTCGCGAGCGTGAAGACGCACGATCCCGATCCGGCGAGGAGCGCATTGGTCGCACCCGCCGCGTGTAACGCTGCAACCGAATTGGCGATCTCCGGCACCGCCGAGGCGATCGCATCGTGAAAGTCGTTTTGCATGAGCGACTCGACGCCAGCGAAGTCGCCGCGCTGCAGCGCCTCCGTCATCGCGATCGAAGCGGAATCCTTGCGCGGACGCTGCGGCCGTTGCAGACGATCGATTCGTTCGTACGCCTCCGCAGTCGATACGGCAACGGGTGGTTTGACGATCGCGGCGTGCCATTGCGGTAACCTTCCCGTGGGGGTCACGCGTTCGCCGGTTCCTTCGACGAGCGCCGCGGTGCCGGCGAGAAAGAACGGCACGTCGGATCCGAGCGATCGCGCGAGACTCAACCAATCGCGGTCGGGCAGGGGACCGAAAGCACCATCCATCGCGGCACGAAGCACCGCCGCAGCGTCGCTCGAGCCACCGCCCAATCCTGCCTGCACGGGAATCCGCTTACGGAGCTCGATCTGCATAGCGGCAACATCGCCGAGCGCGCGAAACGCGGCGACGGCAAGATTGCGCTCGCCTTCGAGCTCGACGCGGTCGCACCTGAAGGCGAACTCTGCGCTCGGCACCACGGTCAACTCGTCCGATAGATCGAGTGGGACCATGACGCTGCGTATGCCGTGGTATCCGTCGGGGCGACGGGCGAGCACCTCGAGGGTCAGGTTGATTTTCGCCGGGGCCCGCAGGGTCAGCATGCCGAACTTCCGTTTGCCGTCGCGGAAAGAGGCGCCTTTGCGCTCCGCGCCGCATACCAGCCGAGGAACCTTATAGAATGGGTTTGAGTTACGACGCGCAGCGAAACGAGTTCTGTGCTTACGTCCTGCACGAATCCCAGACGCCGTACGGCCTGCTGCTCGGTAACTTCAAGACGTACGCTCAGTCGACTGCAAAGGGCGGCGTACGCGGTCTCTGGGATGCGGATACCGACCAGATCATCTTCGGTACGCATCACATCGCCTACCGAATCGACGACCGCACCTTCTTTCCGCACCAAATCGAGCGCGAGCTCACCTTTCTGCCGTACGCACAGATCTCAGAGTTCACCCTCGATAACCGGGTTCACGTTACCGAGGCATTCTTCGTGCCGTACGGATCGGAGTTCGACCGTGCGGTCGCGTTCGTCGTTGACGTTACGCTCTACAATCCCGGTGCGACCGAGGCCGACGTCGGAGTCTTTCCGTGGGCGATGCTCGTCGGGCAACGCTTCTACGGCGAGCCCGAGCACGAGGTGCGCGCGTGGAACGACGGACGCTTCGTCTGCTCGCGGAACCTCGAAACGGGTGGCGAGCGCTGGTGGGGCGGATCGCGCGATCCCGTCGCCGTCGAGCTCTCACTGCGCGAGCAGGTCTTGCTGCAATCGATGCGCCGCGGCACGCTTGCGAAGGAAGAGTCCTCTCAGACGCTCGACGACGTGACGCCGGCGCAGGCGGAACTCGTGAGCCGGCGCATCTTCGGCGCCTTCGAGTACCGCATAAACGTTGCGGCGGGGGCGCGCGAATCGCTGCGCTTGGCCGTGGTCTACCATAAGGGCGGGACGGAACGGAGCCGGCCCGTTCTCGAAGCGCTGCTGCGCGACCGTCAGGCCCTCCATCATACGCAAGGATATTTCACCGATCGGCTGGCCGATGCGCGATTTCTGGTGCCGTCGCCGGAGATCAGCCGCGGCGTGGCGTGGGCGAAAGCGAACATGCTGCGCATCGTCAAGGAGTATCCGCACGGCTGGGGCGCAACGAACTCGCCGCCGTCGGACATCCTCGTCTCTCGCGATACCTCCTGGCTCGTTCACGGGTTCGATTATTTTTGGCCGGAGTTCAGCCGGGATGCGCTCGAGGTCTTCAACGGCGCGGTCGAAGAGAGCGGCCTGATGGTCGAATACGTCCGAGGCGTTAGCGGCTACAAAACGGACTACGATCTCAACATCAACGACGACACGCCGCTGCATCTCATCGCGATGCTCCATCACTACAACGCGACGCTCGACGACGCGTGGGTACGCGAGCGGATTGGCTTGGTCGTCAAGCTCACCGACTACATGCTGACGCAGCGGGACGACCACGGACTGATTAACTGCCGCGCGAAGGGCGTCGATATGTACGGCATCTCTTCGTGGCGCAACATCATTCCCTATTACACGCTCGACGGCGCCGTGACCGAGATCAATGCCGAAGGGGTCTACGCGCTCGAGGCCGCGGCGATGCTCTGCGCCATCGTCGGCGACAACGACCATTGGGAACGGTATAGCGGCGAGGCGCAGCGGATGCGCGAAGCGATGATGACGTATCTCTACAACGACGATACCGGCGCGTTCGTGCTCAACTACGACCAGGACGGAAACTACCAAGACAATTTCACGGCCGACGAAATCTTTCCGGTGCTCTTCGGCATCGCCGATCCCGCTCAGCGGCGCGCGATTCTCGCGCGACTTTTGGAAGCCGATTTCGTAACGCCGGTAGGATTGCGCACGATTTCAACCGCCGACGCGTGGTACTTTCCATCGTACGGATTCGGGCTGCTCGGCGGCATCTGGCCCGATTTGACGATCTGGTGCTCGGTCGCGCTCGCGCGCAACGGTTTCACCGACGAAGCCGTGCGCTTTCTCAACGTCTCGTACGCGGCGATGGAGGGCGGCAGCCCGCGCAATACCGTGCCGGGCGAGTTTGCGGAATGGTTCGATGGCGGCTCGCTGAGCAACCGCGGCATGTATCTTTCGCCGTGGACCGGCGCGAAGTACCTCTGGGCGGTTGCAGAAACGGTCGGCGGTCTCAACGGCTATCGCACCAGTGGCCGGCCGCACTTGGCGCCGCTGCGCCCGAAGGGTTGGCAGTGGGTCGCGGCGGCGCGCGTGCATTGGGGAGGGCGCCGCTGCACCTATGTCGTCGACCTGCGCAACGACACGATCTACGGAGACATGCCCGAACTATCGGCGGAAGAACCCTTTCGGTGCATTCATGCCGGCCGCGACGTCAGCGACGAAGTCGCGACCTCGCCCGTCGAAGTCGGTGCCATCGCCTTCGAGGACGAGGCCGGCGCGGTGCGCATCTTCGTAGGGAATCAACTCGATCGCGCGCGCGACGTACTGCTCGAGTTCCGCGGGCACACGGCGCGCGTCGACATGGCACCGGGCGAACTGCGCGAAGTGCACTTGATCGGCAAGCCGAGCGACCGGCGAGCGCGCGCGGCGAAGCTCGACCTCGTTCGCCCGGTGGCGCGAGTCTGAGAGAGTGCGACCGGAGACTCGACTTCCGACGATTCTACTGGCGGCGGGCGCGGCGGTGCTATTGATCGCGGTCGCGGTCGGGGAGCGGATGGGCAGTCGGGTGATCGGCCAGGCGAACGAACAGACCCTGCAGTCGGTACTCCCGCAAGCCGTGACCCCGGGCCCCAATGGGACCCCGCAGGCCTACGGACCCGATTGGAAGCGTTCGCAGGCGCTCTCGGCCGCCGGCGACCCGCGCTTTCCCGATCCCCGCGTTCCGCCCCAACCGCTTCCAACGCTCGCACCGACGCCAAAGCCGAAACCGACCCCGGTTCCAACGCCTACCCCCAACCCAAACATCCCGATTTGGCGGCAGAGTCCGTTCCCGAGGTTCGGACCCTCGGCGCTCCCATCGCCAGAGGCCTCTGGACCGGCCGCCGAGGCCAGCCCGGCGGAGAGCCCGACCCCGCTTCAATAGCGTACCCAATGTTCTCATTGGGATCGGCTGTTATCATAGGAACATGGAAAGCACCGGAACGGGAACCGTAGCGGTCAAGCGTGGGCTCGCGCAGATGCTCAAAGGCGGCGTGATCATGGACGTCGTCACGCCCGAACACGCCGCGATCGCCCAGGAGGCCGGCGCGGTCGCCGTGATGGCGCTCGAACGAATTCCGGCCGACATTCGTGCCGCGGGTGGCGTCGCGCGGATGAGCGCGATCGATTTGATCCGCGGGATCATGGACGCCGTGACGATTCCGGTCATGGCCAAGGTGCGCATCGGCCACTTTGCCGAGGCACAAGTCTTGCAGCAGCTGGGCGTCGACTATATCGACGAGTCCGAAGTGCTGACGCCCGCCGACGACAAGTATCACGTCGACAAGCACGCCTTCACGACGCCTTTTGTTTGCGGTGCTCGCGATTTGGGCGAAGCGCTGCGGCGCATCGCCGAAGGCGCGGCGATGATTCGCAGCAAGGGCGAGGCCGGCAGTGGGAACATCGTCGAGGCGGTGCGCCATATGCGCGCGATCGGCGATAGCGTCCGCGAGCTGAGCGTTGCTCCGAAGGAAGAACTCGTCGCGCGCTCGCGCGATCTCGGCGCTTCCCTCGAGCTCGTCGCCGACCTTGCCGAGAGCGCAAGGCTCCCGGTCGTGTTGTTTTGCGCGGGCGGCGTCGCTACGCCGGCCGACGCGGCGCTCATGATGCAGCTCGGCGCCGAAGGAATCTTCGTGGGGAGCGGCATCTTCAAATCGAAGGATCCGAAGCGGTTCGCGCGCGCAATCGTCGACGCTACCACGCACTTCAACGAACCGAGCGTCGTGCTCGAGGCATGCCGGTCGCTCGGCATCTCCGAAGCGATGCCGGGACTCGACATCCGCGCGCTCGACGAAACCCAGCTTCTCGCTCCGCGTGGTAATTAACGCCGGCGTACTGGCGCTGCAGGGCGATGTGGTGGAACACGTCGCCGCGCTGGAACGCGCCGGCGCTCGCGCCGTTCCGATAAAGAGCGCCTGCGAGCTGGCGAGCGTCGATGCGCTGATCGTTCCCGGCGGCGAGTCGACGACGGTGATGAAGCTGCTCGAACGCGCGCATCTGGTGCGGCCGATCGTCGAGCGCGTGCAAGCCGGGATGCCGCTCTGGGGCACCTGCATGGGGATGATCCTCGCCGCGCGCGAGGTCGCCGGCCTCGAGCAGTCCACCCTGAACTTGATCGACATCACGGTCCGGCGCAACGCCTTCGGTCGACAGAACGAATCGTCGGAGGTCGAGCTCTCGATTCCGGTGCTCGGCGCCGCGCCGTTTCACGCGATCTTCATACGCGCGCCGTGGATCGAACGATGCGGGCCCGCCGTCGACCTGCTGGCGGAGCGCGATGGCCGCGGCGTGATGGTGCGGGAACGCAACGTGCTTGCGACGTCGTTCCATCCCGAACTCGGCGACGACCCGCGCGTGCACCGGTACTTTCTCGAAATGGTCCGAGAGCAAGAAAAAAAGGCGACCGCGGCGTAACCCTGGCTCGAGATGTCCACCCGGGCCGCCTCCTCTGATGCTCAGGGAGGATTTCAAGGGCAAATTCCGCCCGTCGAGCCTTTGCTCAGCGAGGTCATCGCAACGCTGGCACTCGCGGCGCATGCCTATCTCACCGAAGAAGAAGGCCGTAAGGCGGATCACGAATCGGCCGAAGTCGCAATCGATGTTGCCAGCGCCGCGTTCGAACGCGTCAAAGAACGACTCCAGCCCGAGCAACGGTTAGCGATAACGCAGATGCTAACCGAAACGCGACTGAGGTTCGTTCGGAAGCGAGGCACCTGAGGTGCCTTGTTTTAAATCGCAGCGGTTATTGGGGGCCTCATGAGCGAAGTGCTGGTTCTCAACTCTACCTACGAGGCGCTCAACGTCACGAGCTTTCAGCGTGCGGTCAAGCTGATATTTGCCGGCAAGGCGGAGGTGTTGCATGGGCGCGAGCGGATGCTCGCGTCGCCCACCTTCGCGATGCGCATGCCGTCGATCATTCGCATGCTCTACTACATTCGCCGGCCGATGCAGAAGGTCGCGCTGACCAAGAAGAACGTCCTGATTCGCGACGATCATACCTGTCAGTACTGCGGGACGCGCGGCGAACGTCTGATGACGGTCGATCACGTCACGCCCAAGAGCCGCGGCGGAGAGTCGACCTGGGAGAACCTCGTCTGCGCCTGCATGCGATGCAACAATCGCAAGAACAATCGCATTCCGCAAGAGGCGAACATGACGCTGCTGCGCAAGCCGCGGCAGCCGAAGTACATCCCGTGGATTCAGATCAAGCGCAACACGCTGCCCGACGAGTGGGGTAAGTTCCTCTTCCTCTACAACGTCTCGATCGACGAGCGCGTCGAGGCGTAAGCCCGCTCGGCCGGGGCGCAAGCGAGGGGCGAGAGCAACGCCTGCGCGAACCTAACGGCGGCGATGGAGGACCTGGTGCGAGCACCGAGCTCGTCCGATTTTGGAACGCTTTTGCGGCATCACCGGCTTGCCGCCGGCCTCTCACAAGAGGCGTTAGCCGAGCGTGCCCGGATGAGTACGAACGGGGTCAGCGCGCTCGAACGAGGCTACCGCCGTTCGCCGCAGCGCGAGACGCTCGGACTCCTAGCCGGCGCACTTGCGCTCAACGACGAGCACCGCCGGGCCTTTGAGGCCGCGGCGGCGAGCGCCGCATCGCGGATTACGGCGAAGGCTCCGGTCGCGGTCGGCCCTTGGCCGGGCGCGGGTCTGCCGCTCGCGCTTACGAGTTTCGTAGGCCGCGATGCCGAGTTAAAAGAGATCGCCGCGCTCACTCGCGATTACCGGCTGATTACTCTGACCGGGTCCGGCGGCGTCGGCAAGACCCAGACGGCGTTGCGGGTCGGCACAGCTCTTGGAGAAGAGAGCGAGACTGCCGTTCGTTTCGTCGGGCTCGCCGCGGTGCGAGCCGGCTTAGTAACCGCGGCCGTGGCAGCCGCCGTCGGAGTTGCGGAGCTCCCGGATCGCCCGCTGCTCGAGGCGCTCATTGGATCGCTCAAAAATAAAGCTGTGCTGCTCGTTCTCGACAACTGCGAGCACGTAATCGCGGAGGCGGCGAGCGTCGCCGACGCGCTGCTGGGTGCCTGTTCCCAGTTGCGAATTCTTGCGACGAGCCGCGAGCCGCTGCGAACGGCCGGCGAGCGCACGTACCGGCTGCCCTCGCTCGACGAGCGGGCGGCACTCGCGCTCTTCTCCGATCGCGCGCGCGCAGTCGATCACCGCTTTGCGATCACCGACGAGAACGCGGCGATCTTACGCGACCTCTGCGAGCGTTTGGACGGGATTCCTCTGGCGATCGAGCTCGCGGCAGCACGAGTCAATCTCTTGTCCGTCCGGGCGTTGCGCGAACGGCTCGACGAACGCTTTCGGATTCTGAGTGGGGGCGAGCGGACGGCGCTTCCTCGTCAACAAACGATGCATGCGACGATCGATTGGAGTTACAATTTGCTCACGCCGAGCGAGCAGCGGCTTTTCGAGCGCCTCGCGCTCTTCGTCGGCGGCTGTACGCTCGAGGGAGCCGAAGCCGTCGCCGCCGGTTCGGCGCTCGACGCTCGAGAAGCCTTCGATCTGCTCTCGTCTCTGGCGGAGAAGTCGCTGCTCGTCGCCGACGTTGATGTCAACCACTCGCGCTATCGGCTCCTCGAATCGACGCGAGCTTTCGCGCTCGAGAAACTCGGCGAGCGCGGCGAGCGGCCGGACGTCGCGCGGCGTCACGCACTCTGGGTGGCAAACGTTGGGGATCGTGTGAGGGAGACCTCGCGAACGATGGCGAGCGGGCCGTGGCTTCGCGAGTTCGAGTCTGAGCTCGAGAACGCGCGGTCGGCGATGGAGTGGGCGCTCTCGGCGGGTGAGATGCCGGTGGCGGCGCGTATCACCGCCGGTTTTGCGCTGCTCTGGAGCCTAATCCGCGGACAAGCCGAACCGCGACGCTGGCTCGAAGCCGTGCTTCCGCATCTCGAGCCCGCGACCGATCCCATCATCGCAGCTCACGCGTGGCGCGCGCGATCTTGGTTGTCGTTCGCATCGCAGCGGATCGAGGCGGCGCAGCGCGCGCTCGAGCTTGACGAAGCGTGCGGCGACGTCTTCGGACAAGTCACGAGCCTCTATCAGATCACCGCCGGATTGCTCGAGACTCGCCGCATTGAAGAGGCCGAACGGATTAGCGATCGCGCACTGAAGCTCTATCGCGAGAACGATTTGACTCGCACGCGCCGGTATGCCTGGGCACTCGACATTGCGGCGAGGCTTGCCGCGCATCGAGGCCGGGTCGAGGATGCCCGGCGTTCGTACGCTCAAGCACTCGCGGTGATGACCGCAGTCGGAGACGAGCTCGACGAGTCTGGGATACGCCAAAACATGGGTGAGCTCGAGTTTAGCGTGGGCAACGTTTCGGAGGCGCTCGAGCACGCCGAAGCGTCGCTGGCGGATTCTCGCCGCGGTCACTCGCAGCATCGCGAGATCTCAGCGCTGGTAAACTCGGCGGCCTGCCGGCTCGTGCTCGGCGACATCGACGGAGCGCGGCTGACGGCCGCCGAGGCGCTCGCGCTCGCGCAGGAGGAGCAGCCGCTCGACGCGGCAGTCGCGATCCAACATCTTGCAACGGTAGCGTCGCTGCGAGGTGACGCACGCCGCGGCGCGCGTTTGCGAGGATACGTAGATAGCTGGTATCGCAGCGAAGGATGCGAACGCGATATGACCGAGCGGCGCACCTACGAGATCCTCACCGAGAGCCTGCGCGCAGCGCTCGGCGAGGCCGAACTCGGCGCGCTCGCCGCCGAAGGCGCGCAGCTCTCCAAAGAACAGGCGACGGCCGAAGCGCTCGGGGTGTAGCGCGGTGCCGCTCCAAAATCGCGTCACGCCGTTCGGGGAAGTAGTTGCGCTGCCGGGACGAGGGCTGATAATGGGCAATCGGGGCGTCCTGCACGACGATCGACGACGGATCGTGCGCGCATGGCAAGTGCGGCGCTGGATCGCGTGCGTTCTAGAATTCGGCGGGCGGCGCCGCGCCGTGATGACGCCGCGCCGGTACACGGAGCTCTTCTTTCTCGACGAGGCCGCGGCACTGAGTGCCGGGCACCGTCCGTGTGCCGAATGCCGCAGGCAGGATTACCGGCGATTCCAATTGTTCTGGCGGGCCTGCTACGGTGGCGCTGCGGCCGCCGACGAGATGGATGCGCAGCTCCACGCAGACCGTCTCGCGGGAAAAAAGAAGCGCACGTATCGGGCTGCGCTTGCATCGATGCCCGATGGCGCCTTCGTGGCGCTCGACGGTGCGGCGTGCCTCGTCCTGGGGAGGCACCTCTACGCATGGTCGGACTCAGGCTACGCGCAACGCCGCTTGCGCCCCGCGCGATGCGAGGTCGACGTGCTCACGCCGCGCGCCGTGGTAGGGATTCTCACGGCTGGCTATCGAGCCGGCGTGCACCCGAGCGCGACGGGGGCCGGCCCTACCGTCGCTCGCCGGTGAAGCCGCCGAG
>JBAUYZ010000113.1:0-52184 GCA_049585055.1 Candidatus Cybelea sp.
GCGCTTGGCTTGCGCACCGCTCTCGCCATCCGTGGCTTCGCGGCGCGCTCACACACCGCCGGTACGGCATGTATCCGGCCGTAGGGTGGCGGCCATGTTTGTTGTAGTTGAGGGAATTGAGGGGAGCGGGAAGAGTACGCTCGTTGGCGGACTTGCGGAGCGGCTGCGCGCAGATGGTTACAACGTAACGGTGACGCGCGAGCCGGGTGGGACGGCGCTGGGGAACTCCATTCGCGAGATGTTCTTGGATCGTGACGTGACGATTGCGCCGCTGGCGGAAGCGTGTTTGGTTAACGCTGCGCGGGCGCAGCACGTCGCCGATGTGATTCGGCCGGCACTCGAGGCGGGGCGCGTCGTGCTGTGCGATCGGTTTACCGATTCCACGCTGGCGTATCAGGGATACGGACGCGGGCTCGATATCGGCATGTTGCGTGGCATTTGCGATGCGGCCGCCGAAGGGATCGAGCCCGACTTGGTGCTCGTGCTTGATGTGCCGGTCGGCGTTGCCCGGGCGCGGCTTGGCGCGCGCGCGCGAGCGGTGGATCGAATCGAGGCCGAAGGCGACGCATTCCACGAGCGGGTGAGAGCGGGGTTTCTCGAACTGGCGAAGTTGCCGCGTCATCGGTTGCTGGATGCGACCAATGACGCGCTGAGTCTCGTCGACGCGGCTTTTAAAGCGATCTTCGGAGCTGGCGTGCGGTGAGCGAGCTGCACTTCGATGTCGTCGGGGCGGAGGGACCGAAGCGTTACTTTGGCGCGCTGACGCCGGAACGGCTCGCTCACGCCTATCTCTTCACCGGGCCTGCCGGGGTCGGCAAGAAAACCTTTGCGCGGCGTTTGGCGCAATCGCTGCTCTGCACGGCGCCGAAGGAAGGCGCTCTGGGATACGACGGGACGTGTGCTTCGTGCAAGCTATTCGCCGCCGAATCGGCGCGCCACCCCGACTTTCTCGAACACGAGGGAGTGCTCAAGATCGGCGATCCCGATGCGGCGACGGGCTTCCACGAGAGCGATGGGTTATCGGCACGCGATATCGTCCGGCAGCTTTCGATGCAATCCTATAGCGGCGGGTTGCGCGTGCTGCTGCTCGGCGATATCGATTTCGCGACGCCGGCCGCGGCGAACGCGCTGTTGAAGTTCCTCGAGGAGCCGCCCCGCGGGGTGGTGATGATCTTGGCGACGGCAGCGCCGGGGCGAGTGCTCCCGACGATCCGCTCGCGCGCCGTCGAAGTATGCTTTTCGCGGCTTTCGAACGCGGAGGTTCGCGACGTGCTCGATCGTCTGCAGGTCGAGGGCAGCGATGCCGAGCTGGCGGCGTCGCTGAGCGGCGGCAGCGTCGGACGCGCGCTCGCGACGCTCGAAGGCGAAGAAGAATCGCTGCGCACGCACGTCGTGCGCTGGTTCTTCGAGAGCGTTGGCGGTAAGTCGCCCGAGAGTTCGTGGGCGACGCGCGAGACGCTCGACGACGGTTTGGAGACGATCAAGACGCTGGTGCGCGATTGGATCGTGGCCAGCAGCGGCGACGGCGTTGCGCTGGTCTCGATCGATTCTGCCGATCGCTTACGGAATCTGAAGCCGATCGAACCGGGCGCCGCCGTTTCGCTCCTGGGAAAACTCGACGACGCGCAGCGCTTTGCGCGAACGAACGTCAGCGCCGCGCTCGTCGGCGAGTTCGTCCGAATGGCGCTTACCAGTATCCCCTGAAGGCCACGTCCTCGTACTGTTTCGCAAATGGGAAGGCGAGGTAGGCAAGAGCTAAGGCTCTCGCAGCCGCCATAACCAAGCTCCCACCGATCGGCGAAAGGTGAACGAGCAGAGGCGGAATCTCCAGCGGTACGGCAATGTCCCAAACGACGAAGAAGACGAGCGCGAGGATGAGCGATCCTAACGGCTGGGCGCGCACGCCGCGAATCGATGCGGAGAGCGCCAGCGATCCCGGCATCCCGCCGATCGCCGCTGCCGGAATCGCATAGATCATGAACAGGGCGGCAATGGCGCCCAGCGCGAGACTCACAACACCGAAGAACGACCCGATGTAGCTTGCCGCCCAAACGACGAACTGAAAGCCGATCGCGGCGAGCGCGATCGCTCCGAACTTTGCGCGACCTTCTTCCCAGGCCTCGTCAAACGTACCGCGGCGCTGCCGCCAGATGTTGCTGGCTTGAATGATCGTGATGCCGAAGGCCCACAGGTAGACGAGCTGCACGAGCAGCTGGAAGAGACCGCTGCCCGCGCCGCCCGTGGGATCGGTAAAGAGATACGAGAGTTGAGTCAGCAGCAAGTCGACGACCGCGGCGAGCAGCGGCATGACCAGGATCGAGGGATGCCGCAGCAGTAGCGGTACGGCCCGCACGTACATCAGGAGATCGATCGACGGCGCGCGACGCATCGGGCTTAGAAGCGCGCACCCTCGAGCGCGTGACGGCAAGGGCAATCGGCGTCGGCCGGAATCTTTGCCACGATCGTGCCGATTGCGCCCCGAACGCGCTCGTTGTTGCGGTTAAAGACCTCGATGACCTCGTGGTGCGAGACCGGAGGCATCCCTTCGATTCCGACGTCGTAATCGGTGATGAGCGAGATGTTCGCATAACACATCTCGAGCTCGCGCGCCAGGTAGGCTTCGGGATACTGCGTCATGTTGATCACTTCCCAACCCTGGCTTTGGAACCATCGCGACTCGGAACGCGTCGAGAAGCGGGGCCCTTGGATCACGACGACGGTGCCGCGATCGTGCGTTTCGATCCCGAGCGAGAGCAGCGTTTCGATGGCGACCGGGCGAAGCGTCGGGCAGTACGGGTCGGCGAAACTGACGTGCGTCGTGATCGGGCCGTCGTAAAACGTATCCTTCCGGCCGGTCGTGCGGTCGACGAGCTGGTCGCAGACGACCATCGAGCCGGGTTTCACTTCCTTCGCGAGCGAACCCGCCGCCGTCGGTCCGATGATCCACTTGACGCCGAGTTCCTTCATCGCGTAGAGATTCGCGCGGTAGTTGATTGCCTGCGGCGGAAAGCGATGATCCTTTCCGTGACGCGGCAGGAAGGCGACACGCCGCCCCGCGATCTCGCCGAGCGCGACCGTATCGCTCGGCGCACCGTACGGCGTCTCGACCCAATGCTCGCTCGCGCCCTCGATCAGCGCGTAGAATCCGGAGCCGCCGAAGACCCCGATCTCCGCACTTAACCCTTTCTTCATAGGATTCCGATTGTAGCGTGAAGCGATGAAATAATCCTCCGCGCGACGAATCATGACTTTGAATTGACGGCGTTCGAGCACATTTCGGTTCTGATCTCGATCGTGATCGGTTTCGCAATCACGACGCTGCTGGCGGGCGCCGTGCGCCTGGTCCATCGGCGTGATTCCGTGATTTGGTACTGGCCGTCGGCGCTCTGGATGGTAACGCTGTTGATCATCGACATCCAGGTTTGGTGGTCGCGTTTTGCTTGGCGCAACCTCCCGACCTGGACGTTCGCGACCTTCATCGCGATGTTGCTGGTGCCGATCGGCGTCTACGTTCTCTCGGCGCTCGTGGTGGCTGAGCCGGCCGAGCTCCCGATCGATCTCCGCAAGGAGTACTTCACGCGCCGCCAGGTGTTCTTCGGCGTCATCATCGCCGCGCTCGCCGCAAGCTATCTTCCCGATCTTCTAGCGACCGGCACTCTCGGAAATGCCGTCGACGCGTGGTCCAAGGCGCTGATGATCGCGATCGAAGTGCCCGCACTCTTTACGAAGAACGAGGGCTATCACAAGTTTCTCGCCGTCGCCGCGCTCGTCATCTTCTGCGGCTACGTCGCGATGCTCTTCTCGCGCATTTAGCGGGAGGCGCTCCAGCCGCACGGTATGACCTTTGCGAAGACATCGGCGACTTGGTATGCTTGGTTTCGGTCAGACCTGCGATCACATCGGAGATGCGCAAGGCGCCGCAGCAATGCGGCGCCTTGTTTTGTGCGCGCGCTTAACGCGCTCTAGCGGTTGAAGTCCGAAGGTTTGAGATCGTCGAGGAACTTCTTGAAGCGGGCCATCTCGTTCTCGTTGATCGGCTTCTTTTCGGCGGTTGCTTCTTCGAGCACGATCTTATCCGAGACGAAGATCGGCGCGGAGACGCGAAGCGCGAGCGCGATGCCGTCCGAAGGTCGTGCGTCGATCTCCTGGATCTCACCGTTCGTGCGAACGACGAGCTTGGCGAAGAACGTCGAGTCCTTGATGTCGTGGATGACGACCTGCTCGAGATTCGCGCTGAGCGTCTCGAGAATGTTGCGCATGAGGTCGTGCGAGAGCGGCCGGGGCACCGGCGCGCCTTCCAGTGCGAGTGCGATCGCCGTCGCTTCGAAGGGCCCGATGAGGATCGGTAGATAGTGCGAGCCGTCCATGTCCTTGAGGATAACGACCGGATCGTGGGTGAGGAGGTCGATACCGAGCTTGTCGACCTTCATCTGGCGCATATGCGACCTATCCGACGCGCCCGCCGGATTTTCTTGCCGGGTGCGCGAACGGCCCCGCTCGACCATGCCACTCTCATGCGGAATCGTCGGCCTGCCCAATGTTGGCAAGACAACGATCTTTAACGCGCTCACGCGCTCGGCGCAAGCCCTTGCCGCAAACTATCCGTTTGCGACGATCGAGCCTAACGTCGGCGAGGTCGCGGTGCCCGACCCGCGCTTGCCGGTGCTGCAGCGGCTCGTCAACGCGAGGCGCATCCTCCCGGCGACCGTTCGCTTTGTCGATATCGCCGGATTAGCGCGCGGCGCGAGCTCGGGCGAAGGCCTCGGCAATGCCTTTCTCAGTCACATTCGCGAAACCGACGCGATCGCGATGGTCGTGCGATGCTTCGAGAACGACGACGTCACGCACGTCGAGGGGCATCCCGATCCGAGCCGCGACTGCGAGATCATCGCAATCGAATTGGCGCTTGCCGACCTCGCGACGATGCGCAAGCGCATTGCAAAGCTCGAACGCGACGTGCGTGGGGCTTCAAATCTCCGCCCCTACTTAGAAGCGGCGCAGCGGCTCAGCGAGGCGCTCGAGGAGGCCAAGCCCGCGCGCAGCTTCGCGCCGGGAACCCTCGAGGCGCAAGTCGCCGGGGACTCTTTCTTGCTCACGCGCAAGCCGATGCTCTACGTCGCCAACGTGGACGACCGGCAGGCAGCCGGTGGGGAGCACGTCCGGGCGGTCCAGGAGATCGCCAGCGCCGAGGGCGGCCGCGCCGTCGTTCTCAGCGGCAAGCTGGAGGCCGAGCTGGCCGGGCTATCGGAGGCGGAGACCGTCGAGTTCCGCCGCGAGCTTGGTCTCGAGCGGAGCGGCCTCGACGACCTCTCGGCGGCGGCCTACGACCTGCTCGGCCTCATGACGTTCCTGACTGCCGGCGAGAAGGAAGCCCGGGCCTGGCCGATCCCAAAGGGCACGAAGGCGCCCCGGGCGGCCGGGACGATTCACAGCGACCTCGAGCGCGGCTTCATCCGGGCCGAGATCATCTCGTACGACGACTACGTCCAATATCAAACCACGGAGGCGCTGCGAGCCGCCGGCCGCGTGAGGAGTGAGGGTCGCGAGTACCTGATGCAAGAGGGCGACGTGGTGAATTTCCGGTTCAACGTCTAACCTAAGGAGCTTATGACACCAAACCTAAGGAGCTTATGACCACCGCTCTGCGCGAGACCTCGGTGCGCGACGTCTCGGTTTTCGGCGATGCGATCGCCTATTTCAACGAAGCCGCCGACCTGCTCGAGCTCGACGCCGGCATGCGCCGGATCCTCACTCACCCGTCGCGCCAGATCATCTTCTCGATTCCATTCCAGCGCGACTCGGGCGAGTTCGAAGTCTACACCGGATACCGAGTGCAGTATAACTTCGCACGAGGTCCGGCCAAGGGTGGCATCCGCTTCCATCCGCGCGTGACGCTCGACGAAGTGACCGCGCTCGCCTTTTGGATGACGTGGAAGTGCGCCGTCGTCGATCTCCCCTTCGGTGGGGGGAAAGGCGGCGTGACGTGCGACCCGACGACGCTTTCGTCGAACGAGCTCGAGCGCATTACGCGGCGCTACGCGGCGGAACTGGTCGAGGTCGTCGGTCCCGACAAAGACGTTCCGGCGCCCGACGTCAATACGACTCCCCAGGTCATGGCCTGGTTCATGGATACTTACTCGATGCACGTTCGCCAGAATATACCGGGCGTCGTGACCGGCAAGCCGCTCGAGATCGGCGGATCGCGCGGGCGTGTCGAGGCGACGGGTCGCGGCGTGACGCTCTGCGCGCTCGACGAGATGGCCGAGATGGACCTGCGTCCCGATAAGACCACGATCGCGATTCAAGGTTTCGGCAACGTCGGAATGCACGCGGCTAAGCTCTTCGAGGAGCGCGGGTGCAAGATCGTCGGTATCTCCGACGTGACGGGTGCCTATTACAATCCCGAAGGAATCTACGTCAACGGCGCGATGGAGCACGCTGCGAAGTTTGGTACGCTCGAGGGATTCAAAGGCGGCGAGAAGATCACCAACGCGGAGTTGCTCTCCAGCGAATGCGACGTGCTCGTACCGGCGGCGCTCGAGAAGGTCTTCACCGTCGAGAGTGCGGCGAAAGTTAAGGCGAAGTTGATCGTCGAAGGCGCGAACGGGCCAACGACGCCCGAAGCCGACCGCATCTTCCGCGAGCGCGGGATCGTCGTGATTCCGGATATCATGGCCAACGCCGGCGGCGTGACGGTCTCCTACTTCGAGTGGGCGCAAGACCGCATGGGGTTCTTTTGGAAGGAGGCCGAAGTCAACGAGAAGCTCGAGGACTTCTTGCTCACAAATCTCCATCAGATCCGCAGCATCGCCAACTCGCGGCACGCGACGTTACGGACCGCGGCCTATACACTGGCGATCGACCGCGTCGTCAAGGCGTCGAAGCTTCGCGGCATCTACGCCTAGCTAGACGCTGTTTAGCGGCGAAAATTACAGTGTCATAAGCGGAGCGTGCGCAGCACCGTGTCATCCTGAGCGGAGCGTGCGCAGCACCGAGCGAAAACCGGCCTCTAAGCAGGTCCTTCGACTTCGCCGCTTCGCGGCTACGCTCAGGATGACACATTCTGGTAGCGCTTCGTTAGCTTTGCGTTACGCCGACGAGACGCGCGATTCGGGCCGTCGCTTCGGCGTAGGCGCGGAGGCGCTCCCGCAGAAAGTCGCGCTCGCGATCCCGCGCCGCGAGCTCCGTTGGGAGTTCCGCTGCCGACGCACCTATGCAGTCGTCGCGGCGCGCACGGCGCGATTCGCGCAGCGCCTGCGAAAGCTCGGCCATTTCCGCGTCGAGCGCGCCGGCGAAGCCGTCGAGTCCTTCGGCTGGGATCGGGCGCCGCGTCTCGAGAGCAGTCTCTAGCGCGAGACTCGCCAGGCCGAGGCGCTGTGTAGCGGCGAGGATGCGCAGCGCGCGCCCGGCGCCGATCGTGTGGTGACGATGCGGTTCGTGACGCGTCCGATCGATCGATGCCTCGGCAGCCGTACGGGTTCTCCACACCTCATGTCGTCGCGCTTCGATCGCGCTGCGCGCATCCGCCGACGGATTGGCGTAAGCGTGGAGAATCGCGATGGCTAAGGCACGTTGCGCGTCTAAGAGATCGGCGAGCAGCGCGCGCGTTCGCCGGTGCTCCCACGTCGGAAAGATGAGATAACCGATCATCGCTAGCGCGCCGCCGGCAAGCGTGTCGAGAAGGCGCGCATCGAGGGTAGTCGTTGCGGGAAGCCCGCGCATGCTCAGGATCATCACGACGAACGACGTGATCGCAACGGTAAAGAGCGCGTAGCTCGGATTGAAGACGAGATAGGCGGCCGCCGCCGCGACGAGCACGCCCGTCAGCTCGAGGGCCGGATGGCCGCGAACGAGCACGAGGGCGAGGCTCGCGACCACGGCGCCGACCAACGTGCCGGCAATCCGCGCGCTGCCGCGCTCGAAGGTCGTTTGCAGATCCGGCTTCAGGACGAGCGCGGCGGTCATCGGAATCCAGTAACCCCGCTCGGCGGCGAAGTGGCGCCCGATCACCATCGCGACCGCGACGACGATCGCGAAGCGCAGCGAATCGCGGCTGAGCCAGTCGATGCGAGTTCGCACGTAGGGCGCAGGCCGAGCCTTGGAGAGCAGCGCGAAGACCGGCAAACGCCCCGTCGCGAGCATCGTCGCCGCTTCGCCGGCGTCGCGTACGTTTGCCGCCAAATCCCCAATGCCGGCGAACTCGAGCGCAGCGTCGGACGCGGGCAGATCGAACTGTGCGCCCTCTTCCTTAGCGCCGGTCAGCACGCCGGCGGTCGCGTCCAACTCCCGTGCGATCGCACTCGCAAGCGCCCTCGCCGCGGATCGTTTGTCATCGCTCGCGAGCGCGGCCAACGCGCCGAGCCGCCGTCGAATGACCTCCGAATCCTCGAGCAGGCGGTTGAAGCGCGCAAGTTCGGCGGATCGCGCGAAAGGCTGTGGATCGGCGAGGACTTGCCGCGCCGTGGCTAGCGGCGTGATCGGGGGGATCGCGGTAGCGCCGTCGGCGATCTGCTGCGCGAATACCGCGAGTTTGCTGTAGACGTTAGCCAACGCGATGCGTTCGGTTGCGCCGCGCGCCGCGGGCCACGCGAGCATGAGCAGCACGGCTTGGATGAGACCGCCGGCGAGAACGAGCGCCGATTCTTGCGCGGCGACTGCGGGCGGCAGCGGCTGACTCGAGAAAAGCACGAATGCCACGAACGAGTTGAGCGAGATCGTCGCCGCGACGGGGCCGATTTGACCGATCGTACCAAAGGCGTAGCCCGCGAGTGCGGTTGCGACGACGATCGCCGGCGTAGAGTGAGCCGCTAAGGCGCCGACGAAGCTCGTCGCGCACATCCCGAACGCCGCGGCGAGCACCGCCGTCAGCCGCGTGCGATAAATTCCCTGCAGCGACGTGAATCCGGTGATGAACGCTCCGATCGCCGCGGGTATTCCGAGCGCCGTTCGTCCGGCAAGCGCTGCGGCGACGAGGGGTATCGCAACCCCGATGGTGCAGCGCAGCGCATATCCCGGTTCGAACGCGGAGCGATCGAACGCGCCGACCGCTCTCGCGACCTCGCGCAGCGGGCTATTTATATGGGACGTCGTTCGGCGGGGCGTATGGGTCCGGGAAGCAGTAGCGATGATGTGGATTCGATGCCGAACCGCAGCGAGTGCCTTCGTAGGCTGCCTTTAAGTCGATCTGCCGGATGTGGGTGCCGTACGCCTTGTTGATCGTGTCGATGAACTCATAGGCGACGAGCGCGTACCCGGTATTCGACGGATGGATGCCGTCGAAACTCGAGATGCCCCACAAGAAGCCTAGCGTACAGCAGAGTCCCGGATTGATCGACGAGGCGAGTGCGAAGTACGGATCCGAAGGACTCCCGCTCGCGAGCCCGTGGAAGATCGCGTGGACGTCGACGAGCGGAACGTGCGAGGCCGATGCCGCGTCGTCGATGCCCTGATTGATTGCGTTGTTGAGCGACTGGAGCTTTCCCGCAAACTCGGGCGTGATGTACCGCATGCCCAGGCCGCTCCCCGGCACCGCTTTACAGTGCGGCGCCGGAACCGCGCAATCGAGGTTCGGCAGCTTGTAGTTTGCACCGAAATACGAGATCACCTCGACCGCGCCGGGTAGCATGAGGTAGCCGCACGGCGACGATTCGGAAGCGGGCATGCAGCCGTGGGGGGTCGCCAGGTGATAGGTATTCGCGACTATAGCGATTTGTGAATTCGGCGGCCCCGAGACCGCGCCGAAGAAACACGACGCGTACGTGCGAATTCTGCAGATCTTCGAGTGCTGCGGTACGAGCGTCACGCGCTCGAAGAGCCCGGTCTCCAAGATGTCGGGCAGGTTGGCGACGACGACCTTTGCGCCGGCGTGTTGGAGCGTTGCGATCGTCGCGCGCAAATCGCTCTCGACTTGAGCGGCGGTTCGGTCGCCGCCCACGAAGCGGCCGCCGCTTCCCATGTACTTCAGCCAATCGTTGGCGCCGAGCCAGACCGTTGCGAGCGTCGGGTGAAGCGAGGCTGCCGCATTGACCTCGGTGAGATGTCCACCAAGCTTGGTGAAGTTCAGCAGCACCGGCCAGAACGTGCCGCTCTCCTCGGAGACGACTTGACTGAGCAGTCCAGGAATTCCGGGCAGCTCCTTGCACGTCGACGACTGCGGCTGATGGAGCACGTTGGCTTCGTGCAGGGTGAGCCCGGGAACGCCGAAATCGCGAATCGTCGTTGAACTGGGGTTCATGCGCACGCGTGCCGCCGTGTGCTGCTGGAAACCCGCCAGGTTGAAGCCGTTGTGATCGGTGCACGGATCGTCGGTTTTGAGCTGCCCGAAAGGAGAAAAACCGGATCCGGTCGGCGTCAGCTGATCGTCGAGACCCGGGCCTTTGATTAAGGGAAGCGGACTCACCGCCGGATCGTACATCTTTAGGATCGTGCTGCCGATTTGTTCGCCGGAGGCTTGCTCGACGAGATCGGCCCACCATCCGTTCTCTTGATTCGGCGGAACCTGTTCGCCGACGAAGTTGGGATTCGGTGCGCCGGTGGCACCGAGGAAACCATTGGACTGATATCCGGCAGTCAGGCTATCGCCGACGCCGACGATCCGGCTGAGTATCGATTCGGTCTGTGGGGCGCCGGTGCGCGACGGAAGCAAAGACGAGGATGCGGCCGAACCGCCTCCGCCGCAAGCGGTGAGTGCTGCGACTGCTACGGGCGCGAATAATCTCTTGAAGTGCGAAACGTCCATATGCATGCCTTTGAAGTTTACAGCGGAAAAATGTTCGGCGAACCGAAGCCGAATTGAAGCTGCAGCTGCGTTGCCTTGAGGCCGCCGATCGCGAGCCCGCACGCGTTGTTGATCGCCTGCTGGACGGTCAAACACTTGATCGCGGTCACGCCGTCGGGGCCGAGGTTCGTCGGATTGCCGCTATTGAGAACGAGCTGGACGAACGTATACTTGGTCAGTCGCTGCGACGCTCCGAGAAAATAGGCGATCAGGTGCTCGGGATAGGGATCGGTCGGCAAGTAATCGCGCGCGCTCTGCGGCTCGAAGAAGAACGTCGTACCCCGGGCGGGTGTATACTCGAGGTAGATGACCTGCGGCAACTGCATCGAGTTGCCGACGTTCGCTCCGGCGGTGTGCACCAACCACTGCGGCGCGATCGTGAAGGTGCCGAACATTTTCGGCGTCTTTAGGAACGGCAGTGTTATCGCGACGGCGTAATACTGTGCGGTGCGCACCGGAATGTTCTCGACCGGTCCGTCGGGCAAATTGTAGGTGAATGGGACGACGTCGTTGTTGTTCGGCGCGAAGCCGATCTCACCGCCGCGCGCGACATAGGTGGGCGTGATCACGATCGGTACCTGTCCCGGTCCCGGGATCTTATCCGATTTGATCACGAACATCTTATGCAGCATGAAAACGCCGAACGTATCCTTCGTGCGGACGTTGATGTTGCGCCCCGCACCCGGGCCGCACGCGTTGCCGTTGCTCAAATCGGCGCAGCCGACGGGGTTGACGAAGCCCGCCAAATAGACCGGCGCGGTACCGGAGTTGAAGCCGTAGGGCCAATGCTGCAGCTGAAACATGCTCACGTCCAATCGCGTCGACCAATTGAACTTATACGCGAGCGTCGCATCCATGCCGCCCATCAGCCAGCCTTGTTTTCCATACGATCCGATGTTTCCGTACGGATAGGCCATCGAGAAGTCGACCATGTACGTGATTCGATTGCCAGGCATCTGCATGACGTGATCCGGCGGCGGTTGGCTAACCGGCGGAACTTGCGCGACGGCGCCGGGTTTCTGCGGCTTCGGCTGACTCATTACGCTCTTGATTGCGTCGTTCGCGCCGGGAACGATCGACTTTTGAAAGACGTCGGCGGTGCCGTCGGCCGCGGCCGTAAGCGTGCAAGCCCCGATGGCAAACGCCGCAACGGCGCCGGCGATTCCGCGAAGTACGTCTTTGCGCATCCGACGGAAGTTGCCGCCTAAGTAATCGGAATCCTTTCCTGTTACACGCCGATTTGGGGCGTCATCGGCTCTTCCAGCACGACTTCGCCGTGCGATTGTCCGTCGCGCGGTATGCGATTTCCGCGAAGCTCGAACGATTTAATGATGACGTAGAGCACCGGCGTAATCGCGAGGTTCAAAAACGTCGATACGAGCATACCGCCGAAGACGACCGTGCCGAGCGAGTGCCGCGCCGCGCTTCCCGCTCCCGTCGCGAAGACCAGCGGAATGACGGCGATGACGAAAGCGATTGAAGTCATCAAAATCGGTCGCAGTCGCGTCTGCGCCGCGCGCAACGCCGCCTGCACGACGCTCGCGCCTTCGCGAAGTTGTTGATTTGCGAACTCGACGATCAGAATGGCGCTCTTGCTTGCAAGACCGATAAGCATCACGTAACCGACTTGCGCGTAGGCGTCCTGGGCGAGACTTTGGTCGAAGAGTCCCGGGATCGGAAGATGACGGAAGTTCATGAATCCGAGCGCGCCGAAGAGCGCGGCCGGCACCGCGAGCAGAACGATGAGCGGATCGATGAAGCTCTCGTACTGCGCCGACAGCACCAGGAAGACGAAGACGAGGCCGAGGGCAAAGATCAGCGTGCTCAAACTTCCCGCCGCGATCTCGTCGAGCTGCAGTCCCGACCACTCGAACGACATTCCGGCCGGCATCACGCGTTGCGCGATCTGCGCCATCGCCGCAATGGCTTCGCCCGATCCATGGCCGGGGGCGGTCTGTCCGTTCAGCTCGATGTTGCGATAAAGGTTGTAATGGGTGATCACCGGCGCACTGAGCGTCTGCTTCATCGCAACGAGCGCGCTCAAAGGCGTCATGACCGTACCGGTCGCGTTCGTGCCGCTCGTCGCGACGCCGGGCGGCGCGGTGGGGAAGGGGTTCGTTCCGGTCGGAATCGCGGCGTTCGCCGCCGAGCCCGAGCTGACGTAAAGGCTTTGCAGCGACTCGACGCGGTTGCGGAACGGTTCGTCGGCTTGCACGTCGACTTGCCAGGAGCGATTCAAATACGTGAAGTTATTGACGTAAAGCGAGGCGAGGTCGACTTCGAGGGTGTCGAAGATGTCGTTGAGCGAGATGCCGATCGCTTTGGCCTTGTCGCGATCGATGTTGATCTCGACCTGCGGCGAGTTGATGCGAAACTGCGTGAAGACGTTCTGGAGCCGCGGGTCCTGCGCGGCCGCTCCCATAATTCCGTAGGCCGACTTCGCGAGAACCGGCAATCCGAGATTCGTTCGGTCTTCCAACTCGAACTGAAAGCCCCCGAAACTCGAGACGCCGTTGATCGCCGGCGGATTCACCGCGAAGATCTGCGCTTGGGAAATTTGCGAGAAAAAGCCGTAGTTGACGCGCTGGATGACCGCGTCGATGTTATCGCCCGGGCCCTTTCGCTGAGCCCAGGGCTTGAGCAAGACGAAGATGAGGCCGCGGTTCGGGGCCGATCCCGCGAAGCTGAAGCCGCCCACGTCGAACATGTACCGTACTTGCGGCTGCTGCCGGATGATTGCTTCGGCTTTCTTCCCGATCTGGACTTCGCCGGACAGCGAAGTGCCTTCGGGGGCCTGAACCAGCACGATGAAGTAGCCTTGGTCTTCGCTCGGGATGAACGAGGTCGGCGTCCGGACAAACATGAACAGCGTCACGAGCAGCGCGAGGCCGAATACGCCTAAAACGATCCAGCGGTAGCGAAACGCGCGCGGCAGCTCCGAGCCGTACCATCGACGGAAGTGCTTCAGGCCGGCGTTGAACCAACGGAAGAAGATGAACTGCGATTCCGTTTCGCCGCTGAGCAGCCGCGCCGACATCACCGGCGCCAGCGTCAGCGCTTGGAAGAGTGAGATCGAGATCGCGGCGGCAATCGTCAGCGCGAACTGTTTGTAGAGCTGCCCGGTCGTGCCGGGAAAGAACCCGACCGGAATGAAGACGGCGAGCAGGACCAGCGACGACGCGACGACCGCGCTCTGAATCTCGCGCATCGCCTCCGCCGCGCTCGCGATGCCGCTCTGCCGCCCTTTGTTCATCTCGATATGGCGGGCGATGTTCTCGATCACGACGATCGCATCGTCGACCACGAGTCCGGTCGCCAGCGTGAGGCCGAAGAGCGTGATCGTGTTGATCGTAAAGCCGAAGATCTTCATCACGAAGAACGATCCGATCAAAGAGACCGGGATCGTGACCGCCGGGATCATCGTCGAGCGGGGGTTCTGCAGAAAGACGTAGATGACGAGAACGACGAGCACGATCGAGAGCAGCAGCGTGATGATGACTTCCCGCACCGATTCGGCGACGAAATCGGTCGTGTTGAAGGCCACCGTATAGTGAACGCCCGGTGGAAACTGCTTGGCGAGCAGGCTCATCTCCGCGATCACGTTCTTGGAAACCTGGAGCGCGTTGGCGGTCGGATATTGCTGCACGCCCAGCCCGACGGTCTGCGCGTTGCCGTTGAAGCGCAGGGAGCTGTTGTAGTTCTGCGCGCCCAGCTCGACGCGCGCCACGTCGCCGAGCCGCGTGTAACCGCCGTTGGGGTTGGAGCGAAGGATGATGTTCGCGAACTGCGCCGGGCTCGAGAGCTGCGTCAGCGCGTTGACCGTGTAGGTGTAAGGCTGGTCTTTCGACTCCGGGGCCGAACCGATGCTTCCGCTGGCTACCTCGGCGTTCTGCTCCCGCAGGGCAGTCACGACGTCGCCTGCGTCGAGACCTTGCTGCGCGAGCAGATGCGGGTTAAGCCAGATGCGCATCGCGTACTGGCGCTGTCCGAAGATGATGACGTTGGAGACGCCCGGCGTTCGCGAGAGGTCGTTGACGATGTTGAGCTGGGCGTAGTTGCTGAGAAAGAGCGTGTTGTACTGCTTTGAGTCCGACGTCAGCGCGATGCCCAACACGAAGGAGCCCGAGCTCTTGCTTACCTGAACGCCGACTTGCTGCACCGTCGCGGGCAGCTGTCCGATCGCCGATTGGACCAAGTTTTGGACGTCCGCCGCGGCGATGTCGAGATTTGTCTCGAGCGTGAACGTGCAGGTAATGCTCGAGGTACCTTGGGTGCTCTGCGAGCTGATATAGCGCAGTCCCTGGACCGTGTTGACCGCCTGCTCGAGCGGAGTGGTGACCTGCGCTTCGACCGCTTGCGGCGACGCACCGACGTACGATGCGCTGATCGTGACGACCGGCGGCGCGATCTGGGGATACTGCGCGAGCGGCAGCGTCGGCATCACGACCAGTCCCCCGATCAAGATGATCAACGAGCAGACTGCCGCGAGCACGGGCCGGGTGAGAAAGACCTTGGTCACGTCAGTTATACGAACCTACGGCCGCCAGCGCGGGTTGCGCCGCGTACCAGAGGGCGAAAAGGCTCCTAGAATGCCTGCTCGGCGTGGTACGAGCTGCGCGAGAGCGGGCTCGAGACGACCTGATGAAAACCCTTGCTTGCCGCGAGCGTGCCGAGGCGCTCGAATCGATCCGGCGTCACGAACTCGGCAACCGGTAAATGCTTCTTGCTCGGCTGCAGGTATTGACCCATCGTGAAGATGTCGACGCCGGCGGTGCGCGCGTCGTCCATGGCCGCCTCGATTTCGCCCTCCGCTTCGCCCAAGCCGAGCATCAGCGAGGTCTTGGTGAAACGTTGGGGAGCGCGCCGCTTGGCGTGCGCGAGAACCGCGAGCGACTGATCGTAGCCCGCGCGCTTGTCGCGCACCGAGGACGTGAGCCGCCGCACCGTCTCCAGATTGTGTGCGAAGACGTCGGGGCCGGCGTCGAGGACGATGTCGACGGCGCGCAGGTCGCCGCGATAATCGCCGCTCAGAATCTCGACCCGCGCGCCGGGAACCCGCTCGTGAATCGCGCGCACCGTGTTTGCAAAGATCAGCGCGCCGCCGTCGGCGAGGTCGTCGCGATCGACCGCGGTGACGACGAGATACTTCCAGCCCAAATCGCGCACGGCTTCGGCGACTCGCAGCGGTTCGAACCAATCGATCTCGCCGCGCGGGTTTCCGGTCTTGACGTTGCAGAAGCGGCACCCGCGCGTGCACGTGTCGCCCAGGATCATGATGGTCGCCGTACCGGCGCCCCAGCACTCCGCCACGTTCGGACAGGCCGCCTCCTTGCAGACGGTGTGCAGCGCGAGCGCGTTGACCTTCGCCTTAACGCGTTCGTACTCGTCGCCGATCGGCAGCGAGACCCGCAGCCAGTCCGGCTTGCGCACGCGCTGCGAAACCAAATCGATGGTTACGGCCACGCTAGGCTGCCTCGACCGAATCTGCGAAAAACTCGATGTCGAACGTCCGCCCGAGCGCATGGAGCAGGGCCCCCTTTGCTTCTTCCATGCCGACCTCGCGATGGGTCTGCGCGGAGAGCGAAGTAACCCCTCGATCTGGCAGCCCGCAAGGAACGATCAAGCGATCGTAACCGAGATCGGTCGAGACGTTGAACGCGATGCCGTGCAGCGAGACCATCCGTTGTATGGCAAGGCCGATCGCGCAGATTTGGTTGCGTTCGACCCAGACCCCGGCATGGTCGCTCCAGCGTTGCGCCGATACCCCAAAGCGGGCGCACGTCTCGATGACTGCGCCTTCCAGCGATCGCACCAGCGGCACGACCTCGCGAAAGCGCTGCAGTCTGCGGATCGGATAGACGACAAGCTGTCCCGGCCCGTGGTACGTGACGTCGCCGCCGCGCTCGATCTCGACGAGATCGACGCCGCGGAGCGCCAGCGCATCTTCGGAGGCGAGAAGGTGCTCGCGCTTCGCCTGCCGCCCGAGCGTCACGACCGGCGGATGCTCGACGACGATCCAGGTGTCGGGATCGCGATCCTCGCGCACCCGTTCGTGCAGCCGATGCTGAAGCTCCCACACCTCGCGATAGGGCCGCACCCCGAGATCCAACAAACGTGCTCGACTCACGCCCCTACCGGAGTCTTCGGCTTGGGGTTGATGAGATGGATCGCCTTCCCGTGCGCGGCTTCGGCCGCATCCATGATTCCTTCGGTGAGCGTCGGATGCGGATGCACCGAAAGGCCGATGTCCTCGAGCGTCGCACCCATCTCCAGCGCGATCACACCCTCGCCGATCAGCGACTCGGCTTGCGGCGCGACGATGTGCATTCCAAGGAGTAGATCGGTCTTGGCGTCGGCGACGAGCTTGATCAGGCCTTCGGTGTCGTTCATCGTCCGCGCGCGCCCGCTTGCAGCGAGCGGAAACTTTCCGATACGCACCTCGTAACCGGCGGCTTTGGCCTCTTCTTCGGAGAGGCCGACGGTGGCGACTTCGGGGTCGGTATAGACGCAGTTTGGTACCGCGACCGGATCGAATGCCGCCGAGCGATCTCCGTCGATTACTTCCGCTGCGACGACGCCTTGCTTCATCGCGCGATGCGCGAGCAACGGCGCGCCGGAGACGTCGCCGATCGCAAAGATGTTCGGCACCTTGGTTCGCTGCTGCCGGTCGACGGCGAGGAACCCGCGATCGTCGGCGTCGAGACCGGCCGCCTTAAGGCCGAGATTATCGGTGACCGGACGACGCCCGACGGCGACGAGCACCATGTCGAACTCGCGCGTCTCGTCCTTTCCGCCGGTTCCTTCGCCGTTGATGGTGGCGAGCACGATCTCGCCGCGCTTTTCGAGCGCGCCGACTTTCGTGTTGAGCATGATCTCGATGCCTTGTTTCTTGAGAATGCGTCCGAGCGTCTTGCCGATCTCGGCATCGGTTCCGGTGAGAATCTGCGGCATCATCTCGACGACCAAGGCGTCGGCGCCCAGCCGTTTGTAGACGGTTGCGAACTCAAGACCGATTACGCCGCCGCCGATCACGAGGAGGCGCTTGGGTATGCGAGCCAGCCGCACGGCATCGTCGGAGTTCACGATCGTCTCGCCGTCGCGCGGCCATGCCTTTACGTCGACGGGCGCCGAGCCGGTCGCGATGACGACGTCGCGCGCGACGATTCGGGCGTTGCCGCCATCCGCGAGCTTGACCTCGAGCTGCGTCGGCGACTTGAACGACGCCTCGCCTTTCATAAACTCGACGCCGTTGGCTTTGAAGAGCGTCTTCACGCCGCCGACGTTCGCGTTCACGAGGTCGTTCTTGAACTTGGCGACGGCTTCGCGCTCGACTTCGGCCTTGGGCACTCGCAGGCCAATCGCGTCGGCGCGCTCGATGTGCCGGATTACTTCGCCGACGTGCAGGAGCGCTTTGGTGGGAATGCAGCCCCAGTTGAGGCAGACGC
Organism: Candidatus Cybelea sp.; assembly: GCA_049585055.1. GTDB lineage: Bacteria > Vulcanimicrobiota > Vulcanimicrobiia > Vulcanimicrobiales > Vulcanimicrobiaceae > Cybelea. The sequence continues at coordinate 18,223 of JBAUYZ010000113.1, forward strand.
CGCCGACCTCGTCGCGGTCGATGCAGACCACCTTCTTGCCAAGCTGCGCTAGGCGAATCGCGGCGTGATAGCCGCCGGGTCCGGCGCCGATGATGGCCGCGTCTACCTGATGTTCTGCCGAAGTGCTCATACCGCACGTTTCGCATCGGATGGGAGCGTTCCCCAGGGTGTGAGCGAAATGGAGCGATCGATGGCCAGAATTGGATGGGCCGGAGTTCTCCCAAGGCTCGATCGCGACTTGATCGTTCCGCGGGTCGGCTCCGGCTCGCGGGTCGTCCCGAAGTTGCGCGGCGGACAGCCCGAGCGGGCAGCGGGCGTCTCCTGGCGGGTGACGCTGCCGCCGTGGCGGGTCGGCGAGTTCCCCAACGTCCTCGGCGAGCTCGCAGCCAAGCCCGAGCCGGGACGGATCTCTTTCGTCCAGGGCGTCGCGCCGGCCACGTTTCATCTACACGAAGCGATCTCGACGCTTCGCTCGTGAACCCGATCGCGCGCCGCCTTCTGAACTGGTATCGTCGCCACGGCCGCGCGAACTTGCCGTGGCGAACCGGACGCGATCCCTACCGCACCGTCGTTAGCGAGTTCATGCTCGCGCAGACGCAAGTCGACCGCGTGGTGCCGAAGTTCGAGGGCTTTGTGGCGCGCTTTCCGGACTTCTCGGCGCTCGCCCGCGCCTCTGCCGCCGACGTCGTGCGCGAATGGAAGGGCCTGGGCTACAACTCGCGGGCGGTGCGGCTGCGGCGGCTCGCAGAGGTGGTCGTGGAGCGGTACGGCGGCGAGCTGCCGCAAGAACGCGAATCGTTGCGCTCGCTGCCCGGCGTGGGCGCCTATACCGCCGCGGCAATTCGCGCTTTTGCCTTCGACATCGACGACGCCCCGATCGATACGAACATCCGGCGAATCGTCAACCGGCTCTTCTTTGGCTTGGAGTATCCGCAGGCGGTCGAGCTGCGAAAGGTCGAGGCGCGAGCGCATGAAGTACTCCCGGCGGGACGCGCGCACGATTGGAACTCGGCACTGATGGATCTCGGCGCAACGATCTGCACCGCGCGTGCGCCGAAATGCCTTCTTTGCCCGCTGCGAGTCGATTGCGCGGCCGCCCCCATCGACGGCGCGCAACTCGAACGGTTGCGAGAGTCCGCCGCGCCGCGGCGGCCGACGGAGAGTCTTGCGTTCGAGCGCACCACGCGCTACGCACGAGGACGCATCGTGGACCGGCTGCGCGAGCTGCCGCCCGGAGAACGCATATCATTCTTGGACCTGCACCGCTCGGTCGCTCCGGTGATGCCCGAGCGAAGCGTGGAAGAGATTCGCGAGTTCGTGGCGGTGCTGGCACGGGACGGACTGGTGACGCACGACGGAACCTCGGTCGCGCTGCAAGAATAGCCGGACGTGCCGCGCATCCCGTTTCCGAAGAAGAAGGTGCCGCGCCGGGTCGCGATCGAGCAGCTGGCGATTCTCGAACGCACCTACCCGCACGCCGTGACCGCGCTCGAGTACGGCAGCGAATTTCAACTGCTGATCGCGGTGATTCTCTCCGCTCAATGCACCGATGCGCGCGTGAACGCGACGACGCCCGCGCTCTTCGCGAAGTATCCGACCCCCGAGAAGCTCTCGCGCGCGCGACAGCCCGACGTCGAGAAGATCATCAAGTCGTGCGGCTTCTTTCGAATGAAGGCGAAGAACGTCATCGCCTGCGCGCACGATATCGTCGAGCGTTTCGGCAGCGAGGTGCCGCACGAACGCGAGGCCTTGGAGTCGCTCGCGGGCGTCGGACGCAAGACCGCGAGCGTGGTGATGGCGGCGGCATTCCACGCCGAGGCGTTAGCGGTCGATACGCATGTCTTTCGGGTGGCGCACCGGCTCGGAATTACGCTCGGCACGACGCCGCGCCACGTAGAAGAGGACCTGACCGCGCTCGTGCCGCCGAATAAGTGGGGCGATTGCACGCACTGGCTGATCATGCACGGCCGCGCGGTTTGCAAGGCGCCGACCCCGCTCTGCGATCGCTGTCCGGTGAGCCAGCTCTGTCCCACGCCGCGCATTATCAGCCGCCTCTCCCGATGAACGCCGCGGCGGGGCGGCGAACCGAGGGTAACGCACGGTGAGCGATCGCGCGCGCAGGTTGCGGCGAATCATAGCTGTCGTAGCGCTTGCCGGCGTTCCGTTCATCGTAGCGTTAGTGAACCTGGCCACACCGTTCGCTCCTCTCGGCAAATTCGGATTCACCGCCGGTCGCGACGGCACGGTCACTGCCGTGTCGCCCTCGTCGGCTGCCTCAAAAGCCGGCCTGAGGCCGGGCGATCGTTTCGATGTCGCGGCACTCTCTCCACAAGATCGAGTCTATTTGAATTGGGCGTGGGTACTCGCTGGAACAAATGCGCAGTTTCGACTCAGCAAAGGGCCGGCACGGCTAGTCACGCTGGTGGCGTCTAAGCCGAACGCTTCTGCGCCCTCGACCAACACGTACTTCGCGCTCTTTGAGTTCCTGGTGCTTTCGAACATCGCCGTCTTGCTGCTCGGCGCCGCTCTCGCGCTCGCATATCCGTCGCGAATGGCGTGGGCGTTCTTGTTCTATGCAGCCGGATCGCAGGCAGGTTCGCACTTTACCGCGCTCCTTTCGCCGCCTGGGGCTGTCGCCTTTTCCGCCTACCACGGCATGTTTTGGTTCGCTATGGCGCCCGCATTAATCGTTTTTGCGTTGCGCTTCCCAGCTAATCGGGTCCGAGGTGCGGGCGCGATCGCGGATCGCTGGCTGCCCTGGTTCGCAGTGGCTGTTGCCCCGCTGTTTATCGCCGCCAACGCGGCTTTAGTGTATCGCGGCGTCGACACGAGCATATTCGAAAACTCCGTCACGATCGTTTCGACGGTGCTCTACTGCGCGGCGGTTGCGGTTTTCGCAGCTCGGTACATCACCGAGGGTCCGGAACAACGACCTCGGATGGCGTGGGTGATCGCGAGCTTTCTCGTGGGTTACGGAGGCATCATCATCTGGTCAATCTGGGACCTTGTGGGCTTGGTCTCGCCGAACTTCGCGCTTTTCTTATCCGCGTTAAACGTCGCCGTACCGATCGCGGTGCTATATACAATTTCTAACAGGCGCGTCATCTCCGTTTGGTATTTCGTCAATAAGGCGTTGATTTTCGCTGTGCTGGTTGCCGTAGTGGTCGGCCTTATCGTCTTGCTCGATTCATTGATTGCCAGGCGGCTGGACGAGCGATTTCCCGATGCGGGAGTCGTGGCAGTTGTTGCCGTCAACGTTGCGGCGGCGCTGGTGCTCGGCTTCTTCTTACCGAGATTGTACGGGGCGACGAGAGACTTGGTCGATCGGTATTTCTTCAGAAGGCAGTACCGCGTTCGACAACAGATGCTCCGCTTGGCCGAACCGTTGGCCTATGCCGATTCGAAAAAGAAGATTGACGATCTCCTGGTTCACAGCGTCGTCAGTAATATGGAGATTGGATCCGTGGCCGTTTTCGTGCGCCGCCAAGACGGGACGTTTCACCTAGAGGCAGCCAGGGGCTGGGAGGGCAATACGCTCGACCAACGCGATTCGGAACGCCTGCTGAGCGCGTTTGAGCGGTCGCGCGGAGCGCTGCGCCTTGCCGAGCTTCGCCCACCGATCGATCGGGGCGTGCCGCGAGGAGATGCCGCACCGACGATGGGGTTCCCGATCTTCGACCAGCACGGTCTTATGCGTTTCGTGCTCTTTTCGGGGCACCCATACGGACTCGACTTGGATCCTTCGGAAACGCGGCTGCTCTGGGACGTGACGCGCGCCGCCTCGCATGGTCTCGCCCGTCTATCCCAGTTATAGCGACTGCACCAGTTCGATCGCCGCGGCGTTGTCGAGCCTCGTTCCTTCGGTCAATAGCCGGCGAACTCGATCGCGGCCGAGCTCTCGGCGCAGCAGCGCGAGCTCTTCGAACGTCTCCTCTGGGTCCGATTCTCCCCGTGCAACGCATACGGCATCGTTCCACGCAATGAGCTTGGCGCAGTTTTCTAGATGTGATATTCGATCGCTCCCGTCTCGTGGACTGGTGCGGAGCACGGCAATCTTCGCTAACGCGCCGGCGACATACGGTACAAGGTCTGGGCGTGGATTCTGAGCCTCCATTGTGGCCGCCAGCGCGCGTCGCGCCACGGCGATCGCTTCGTCAAAACGCTCGAGCGCTACCAAGAACGTGGACTGGTTCAGCATAAGAATTATGCATGTTAAGCCTCCGTCCGCCGCCTCCGCTTCGAGCGCGGGAAGAACTTCATTCGAATACGCAAGCGCGACTTCGTAATTGCCGAGGCCATACTCCGCGCGCGCGAGCTCAACTTTGATCACACGAGCATGGCGCTGGTCTGAATCGCCCAATGTGTCCAACGCATCAAGGTTCAACCGGCGTGCTCGCGCGTACGCACCGCGGCGAACCGCGGCGAAGGCCAGATAACTCAGCGTGGTTGCGATAACACGCCGATCTCCAATTTCACGCCAGCTCATCAGTGCTTTTTGCAGCTCGAGTTCGGCTTCATCGAGTTTCCACGCGTGCGTCAGCGCTCGGCCGAGTAACAGACGTGCGGCTGCCACTAGCGGCGTGTCGTCAAGGGCCCTGCTCACGGCTACGGCTCCGCGGGCGTTCGCGATCGCCTTTTCATGGTCGCGTAGATCGACAAGGCACCATCCGAGCTGAATCTCGAGGTTAACGATCAGCGCGCGCGGGGTGTCGGCGTCGACGCCCTCGAGCGCCAGGCATAGCCAGTGCAACGCGTCTGTCGCCCGAAGGAACGGAACGCGCCACGCCAGTTCCTGGCCAAGACGAACGTTCTTCCTGCGTGTGAGCGTCCAATCCATCACCTCGTCGAAATTCACCCCCTCCGCGCGCATGGTTCGTAACGCCCCCGGCGACCGGTCGGCACGAGCATTATACGCGGTCTCTCCCGCCGCCAGCTCGCGGCTCAATTCCAGCATTACGCTCGCCAGCCGCTGTGCAATGGCCTCGGATTCGCCGCGCTCGGCAAGTTTTTCGCGCGCATACTCGCGAGTCGTATCCGATAATGCGTAGCGCGTCGCATCCGCGTCGATGTCAGCTGCGACGAGCGATTTATCTACCAACGATGACAGCAACTCTAGCATTTGCATTTCGTCCCGGCTTTGATCTGCGCAAACTGAGACGGCCATGTCAAGCGTACATCCTCCGGCGAAGACCGACAGTCGCTCGAGCAGCCAGCGCTCGGGTTCCGAAAGTAAATCGTAGCTCCATTCGATAGTCGCTCGCATCGTTTGCTGTCGAGGGAGTGCCGTGCGCGTTCCACCGGTGAGCAACTCAAAGCGGTCGCTGAGCCTTTCGAGCAGCATTGGGAGCGATAAGCTGTTCACTCGCGCGGCGGCGAGCTCGATCGCCAGCGGAATTCCATCGAGGCGTTGGCAAATTCTTGCAATAACGGGCACACTTGCGTCGACGGGCGCAAACTGTGAGTCGACCGCACGAGCACGATCGATAAAAAGCTCGACTGCAGACGAGCTGGTGAGCGAAGGCAGCCGGTAGGCGTGCTCGCCCGAACTTTTGAGCGGCTCGCGGCTCGTAGCAAGAATTCGAACCTGCGGACAACGGGACAGCAATGTGTCGGCGACTCTCGCGGCCTCGTCGATAACGTGCTCGCAGCTATCGAGGACCATCAATGTTGCCTTGTGCTCGAGGTAGGCGACAACCGTGTCGATCGGTCGGCGATTTGCGGCCTCTTGCACGCCGAACGCCGACGCGACCGTCGTTGCAACGAGTGACCGGTCGCGCGTCGCCGCAAGCGTGACGAAACCGACCGCTAGGTCGGGCGTCCCGGCCAGGCTCGCGGCAACCCGCAGCGCGGTTTGTGTTTTACCGGCGCCGCCCGGGCCGGTCACGGTGACGAGCCGGTGCTCGCGTAGAAGCGCAGCGATCTCGGCGAGTTCAGCCTCCCGCCCGACGAATCGGGTCAAGGCCAGCGGCAGAGTGGGCGTCGCGGCCCTGCGCCCGCGTCCGGCGGTGAGGGAAGTCTCCTCGTGGCGCGGCAAGAGCCTCCAACGCGCTGCGGCGTCCTCGAAGGCACTGCGTTGTTCTTCATTTAGTGCCAGTGCGCGGCCAAGGAGCGCGAGCGTCTCCCGTTGAGGCGTGCGGCGGTAGCCACGCTCCAGGGCGCTAACGCCGTTTGTGCTCATTTTGGCGCGCTCGGCGAGAGCTTCTTGCGAGAGTCCGGCGGCGATTCGAAAGTGCCGTAGAATCTGCCCGAAGCCTGGAGCGCGGGATGCTTGCCCTTCGTCTTCCACGGTATCAGCCGTATTCGTGACGTGCCCGCGCGCTCCCTGAGCTGGGGCCTTACTCTGTAGGCCGTGTTGTGTGACCGGTTGTCCGTTTCTGCCACCGCCGTTTGGAGCTATGCTTGCCTCGCGGGATCTCCACGACAATCCTGTACGCGGCGGCTGCATCTTACTCATAATTTCACTTTTCCACGTTAGGAGCGTTGCATGCGCTACACCTTGATGGTACTAGGACTCAGCAGTGTGGTTGCCGCGAACGCCGCGTGTTCCGGGAACGGATCACCGGCCGTGGCGACCCCGACGGTGAATTCAAATCAAACGGCCCCGGCCTTGTTCGCGGCTCAGCCGCTCGGGAGCATCGCCGAAGGCGTCGCGATGCGGCCCCCCTTCGGGCCGCGGGGTGGTTTTCCGTGGGTGCTACGCGGCGCGCAACCGTCACTGCTTCGGGGCGAACGAAGTGCGCCGTTTCGTCAAATACGTCCGTCCGTCTCGGAAGGAGAGCGGTGGCCTGAGAAGGTGCTGTACGCGTTCAGCGGGCCCGACGGAGCCTATCCCAACCCGGTCATTACCGGACCGAACGGCGTGTTGTACGGCACGACGAGCTACGGCGGGGCGTACGGCTCACAGTGCTACGCACTTGGCTGCGGCACCGTTTTTCAGCTGACGCCCGGCAACGGACCGTCGGCGTGGACTGAGACAGTTCTCTACTCCTTCACCGGCGGTGCGGACGGTGCGAGTCCCGCGCGCGTGACGCTCGGCGCGAACGGCGTGCTGTATGGCGCGACGTACGCGGGAGGCGCCAATAACCTCGGGACGGTCTTCGCTCTGACGCCGCCACCTTCAGGACAGACGAACTGGACGGAAAGCGTGCTGTATTCCTTCACCGGTGGGGCCGATGGCGGCTATCCATATGCTGCCATAACCGATCTCCGGGGCTCGCTCTACTCGACCACGTCAAGTTTCGGAACGCTCAACGCAGGCGTAGCATTCCGCTTAACCCCGCCCGCTCCGGGGCAGACGAACTGGACGGAAACCGTCATTCACGCTTTCGGCGCCGCGGGCGATGGATCGTCGCCGACGGCCGGGTTCACTCTGGCGGGAACGACGCTTCTCTCGACGACGTCGGCCGGCGGCGGCTGTCGCTTGTTTGGGCCCGGATGCGGGACGGTGTATCAATTGACGCCGAAGGGCCGCGGAAATCGAGAGTGGCGGGAAACGATCCTGCATCGTTTCACCGGCTTCGACGGGCTCTTCCCCAACTGGGAACCGACGCTCGGCCAGAACGGACAGCTGTACGCGACCGCGTCTAACGGTGGGGGCGGGTGCGGGGGCTTTGGGTGCGGGACGACCATCGAGATGACGCCTCCGGTCACGCACCGACGCACCTGGGATTCCCACATTATCTTCTACTTCGGTCAGAAGGGTGTCGCGTATGTGGGCGCGCTTATCGCCGACGAAACGGGCAACCTATACGGCGAGGCTCAGAGTGGCGGGTCGCTGGGTGACGGAGTCATCTTCGAACTCTCGCCACGCGGACACAGACTGTGGACCGAGACCATCGTGCACCGATTTTCCGGCTCCAACGGTTCCGGACCTTATGGCGAGCTAACCATCGGCGCGAAGGGACACATCTACGGCGTTACGTACGCGGGCGGAACGAGTTGCGCGTGCGGCGTCGTCTTTCAGTTGAAGCCTTAGGCGCTTCCACTTTTACGTTAGGAGCACTAATATGCGCTATCCCTTGATGGTACTTGGACTCAGCGGTGTGGTTGCCGTGAACGCCGCATGTTCCGGGAGCGGGTCACCGGCTGTGGCGACTCAGGCAGCAAGTTCGGGTCAAACCGCCGCGGGGCTTTTCGAGCCGGCTCTGCTGGGGCGGGATTCGTCGGCTCCCGCGCCGGCAAACCACGGTCTCAATTGTCCGCCCGATAGAGTCTATGTCGCCGACTATCAAACGAGCGCGATCGACGTCTATCCGGCTCACAACCCGCTGCGGCCGAAGCCGTGCGGATACATCACGCGAGACGTGTTCGGGCCTAGCGGCATCTCGGTCGGGCCAGACGGCACCTTGTACGTCTCCGATTACCTATTTAGCGCAGTGACCGTGTACCCGAGAAATCACTTGAGCCCGAGTCTGAAGCTCTTTGTCGCCAGCAAGCCGCAGTACGCCTATGGCGGCGCGGATGGCACGCTCTACGTCTCCGAGTCATACGCTAATCAGATCGAGGAGTTTGCGCCCGGCGCGAAGACACCCGAGCGGGCGATATCGGTCATCTATCCCTGGGGCGTCGCGACGGACAGTAACAACAACTTGTACGTAACGTCCGACCAGTCCGATGGCGGTCACATCATCGAGTATGCTCCAGGATCGACAAGCGGAACGGATCTCGGAATATTAATAGGGTCTGAGTTCGGCATCACGATCGCCAAGGACAACTCGATCGTCGTCGGCGACAACGGCACGTAGACGTCTTCCCGCCCGGCGCCACGACGCCGAGCCGGTCGTTCCCGGCCGTTTTCCCATTCCAGATAGCGTTCGACCAACGCGAAAAGCGGCTCTTCGTAGCCACGGACCGTTCGGGCACCGTCGGGATATACGATTTCAAAACAGGTGCGTTGCTCGGTACGATGACGGGCTTCAGGGAGCCTGACGGGGTTGCGCTCGATCCACCGGCACCCTACTGATCGCTACTTCAGGTCTTCTCTAGTCGTTATCGGGGTCTTCGAGCGAGGTGGGTTGGCGTAAGAAATAAGCCGCGTTGCGCTTCGTCTGAATCGGTACGAAAGCCCGGGGCTTGCGCGAGAAGCTGAAGCAGTCGGCGAGGTCGTCGGCGCGCACGTCGGTCGCTCCGAGCGAGCCGAGACCGAAAACCTTCTCCGCAAACTTCAATAGACTGCCAAACTCGTGCTGGGTGTGCGAGACGTACCCTTTCTTTGCGTATGGCCCGATCGCGATGAGGGGCACTCGGAACCCGAGCTCGAACGAATTGTACTGCATCGGCGGCACGTGATCGTACCAGCCGCCCCAATCGTCCCACGTGACGAAGATCGCCGTGCTATTCCAATAATCGCTCTCGCCGATGGCGTTCACGACCGATGCGACCCAATCGGGGCCCGATCCGTCGGTGATTCCGGCGTGGTCTGACGCCGCCGCAGTCGGCGTGACCCAGACGACGTTCGCTAAGTTTCCGCTCGCGATATCGGTAAGCACTTGCGAGGGCGGCGAAACGACGTCGGTGGAGTACTGCGAGCCTTCGCGGATGTGTTTGATTGCGTCGGGTGCGTTCCAAAGTCCGGCACCGGGATGCGTTTGATAGTAGCGCCACGTAAGACCCTGCGGCTGGAGCAAATCCGGCATTGCGGGACGATCGAAGCACGGGTAGACTTGCTGATCCTCGGTGCCGTTGGTGTCGATCAGCATGACGAGCGACCCCACGGGCGAGTCGCAGCCCCCCGTGAAGTGCTGCTTCGTGTCGAGCGGCAGCTCGGCGGCGCGCAGCGTCGAACTCGGCGTAGTCGTCGAGGTACCGCTGAAGATATATTGGTGCGCCGCGAAGCTCGGGCCAGATTGCGACGCGAACATTCGGTCGGCGAACGCGTAGGATTCGGCCATCGTGAAGTACGGCTGCACTTCGCTCTTCGGGACGATCCCGTAGGCTCGAAACTGCCGATCGGGTTTACACTTGCCGGTCGGTGCGTCGCAGCTCGAATGCTCGAAGCTGAAACCGTCCATTCGGCCGCCGTCAAACTCGACGTTGAAGGCGTCGTGGGTGTGAGTGAGATCGTAAGTCGCGGTGATCGATATAGGACGCAGTGGAATCTGCGTGCCCGCGCTGTTCGTTCCCGAGGTGACGGTATCGGCTCCCTTCAACCCGTTGAAGAGATCGTCCGGCGAGCGGTTCTCTTGAATGATGAAGACGACGTGCTTGATCTTGCCCTTGCCGAGCAGCGCGCGCGAGACGTTAGCGCGGTAGCCGGCTGGGTGCGGCGCGGTACTCTTCGCAAGCAGCGCCGGCGCGATGCCCGGCGCCGCGGTATGGCCGATTGGCGGCTGGGTGCAACCGGAGAGTCCCGCGACGATGAAGCCGAGCAAGGCGCAGAACGGCTTTGGGAAGGAACGCATTGCGGCTAACCTCTTCCGACGAGGTTGCGCGCGATCACGAGCCGCTGGATTTGCTGCGTGCCCTCGTAGATTTGCGTGATCTTCGCATCGCGCATCATGCGCTCGACCGGATAATCGGCCGAATAGCCGAAGCCGCCGAGCACTTGCACCGCGTCGGTCGTCACCGACATCGCTACATCACCGCACTTGAGCTTTGCCATCGCCGCCCAAAGCGTGACGTCGGAGGCCCCTTCGTCGCAGCGGCGTGCCGCTTCATAGAGCAGCAGACGCGCGGACTCGACCTCGGTCTTCATGTCGGCGAGCATGAAACCGACGCCCTGATGCTGACCGATCGGCTTTCCGAACGCGATGCGTTCCTTCGCATAGCCGGTCGCATATTCGAGCGCGCCTGCCGCGATGCCGAGCGCCTGCGCCGCGATGCCGGGTCTCGATTTGTCGAGCACCTTCATCGCGATTTTGAAACCTTGGCCCTCTTCGCCGAGCCGGTTTGCGGCCGGTACTTCGCAATCGGCAAAGACGAGCTCGACCGTCGGAGAGCCGCGGATTCCCATTTTTTTCTCGGTTTTGCCGACGGTGAATCCGGGCGTTCCCTTCTCGACGACGAATGCCGTGACGCCGCGCGACCCGGCGGCTGGATCGGTAACTGCGAAGACGCAGACGACGTCGGCAACGCTGCCGTTGGTGATCCAAATCTTTTGACCGTTGAGCACGTAGCCGGCACCGCGCTTCTCCGCGCGCGTGCGCATCGAGCCGAGCGCGTCGGATCCGCTCGAGACTTCGGTCAGCGCATAGGCGACGAGGTGCTCGCCCGAAGCGATCTTCGGAAGGAAGCGCCGTTTCTGTTCGTCGCTTCCGCCGATAACGATCGGCAGCATGCCGAGCTCCTGCACGGCGACGATGAGGGCGCTCGAGGCGCAGGCCTTGGCAATCTCTTCGACCACCTTGACGTAGGTGAGAAACGTCCCGCCCAAGCCGCCGTACTCGGCGGGAATCGGAATCCCGAACAGGTCGTTCTGCGCGAAGAGCTCCTTGACGTCCCACGGGAACTCGCCGGATGCGTCGATTTCCGCGGCGCGCGGCGCGACTTTCTCGGCGACCAGCTCGCGTACCATCGCGAGGATCATCGCCTCTTCGTCGCTGCTTGCAATTTGAGAAGGTGCCGTCGTCATAACACCACACGTTCCACGGAGGCGGCCTCCGTTCCGTCGGCGCATTAGGGCGGCATGGAGAAGGTTTATGCCTCCTGCGCCGAGGCGGTCGCCGACATCTCGAACGGCGCTTCGATCGCGGTCGGCGGCTTCGGGCTCAGCGGCATTCCCCACAATCTGATCGAGGCGCTCCTCGAGCAAGGCGCCTCCGAGCTGGTCACCGTCTCCAATAACTGCGGCGTCGATGGCTGGGGATTGGGCGTTCTACTCGACAACCGGCGCATCCGGCGCACGACCGGATCGTACGTCGGCGAGAATCGCGAGTTCGAACGGCAATACCTCACCGGCGAACTCGAGGTAGAGCTCGTTCCGCAAGGAACGCTCGCCGAACGGCTGCGCGCCGGCGGCTGCGGCATCCCCGCCTTCTACACGCCGGCGGGTGACGGCACGCTCGTGGCGGACGGCGGCTTGCCTTGGCGCTACAACGCCGATGGGAGCGTCGCGGTTGCCTCACCCAAAAAAGAAACCCGCGTCTTCAACGGCCGCGAATACGTTCTCGAAGCGGGCATCGTCTGCGACTACGCCCTCGTTCGCGCGTCCGTCGGCGATCGCGTCGGCAATTTGATCTTTCACAAAGCGACGCGCAACTTCAATCCGCTCTGCGCGATGGCGGGAAGAATCACAATAGCCGAGGTCGAGGAGCTCGTCGAACCCGGCACCATCGATCCGGAGATCGTGCACTTGCCCGGCCTCTTCGTGCAGCGAATCGTACACGTTGGGGCGCAGGGAAAGCGCATCGAGCGGGTGACCACTCGCCCTTCGACTGCGCGCCCTTCGCCAACCCTTCGACGGGCTCAGGGTGACAAGTAGATGGCTCTAACGCGAACTCAGTTGGCCGCTCGCGTCGCGCAGGAGCTGCGTGACGGTCAGTACGTCAATCTCGGCATCGGTCTTCCCACGCTCGTTCCGAACTACGTCTCCTCCGACGTTACGGTCACGCTGCAGAGCGAGAACGGCATTCTCGGCATGGGTCCCTATCCGTTCGAAGGCGAGGAAGACGCCGATCTGATCAACGCCGGCAAGGAGACCGTGACGGTGCTTCCCGGCGCCTCATTTTTCGACTCGTCGCTCTCGTTTGGAATGATTCGCGGCGGACACATCGATCTCGCGGTGCTCGGCGCGATGCAGGTCTCCGAGGACGGCGATCTCGCCAACTGGATGATTCCCGGCAAGATGGTGAAGGGGATGGGCGGCGCGATGGACTTGGTGCACGGAGCCAAGCGCGTGATCGTGATGATGGAGCACGTTGCGAAGGGAAACGCGCGGAAGATCCTGCACCGCTGCTCGTTGCCGCTCACCGGAAAGCGCGTCGTCCACCGGATCATCACCGATATGGCGACGATCGACATCTCGCCCGACGGTCTAATTCTGCGCGAGCTTGCACCCGGCGTCGCGCTCGAAGAGGTGCGCGCGGCGACCGAGCCGGCCTTGCACGTTCCCGTCGAACCGATGGTCATGGAGATCCCCGAAGGCGTCTAGGGTTCGGTCGTCCTGCCTGCGAATTAGCTGGGCAGATTCATCGCACTCTTCTTTGGGGGTATCATGCTCAAGCTCAAGCTTCGTTCCGTCGGATTGGCTGTAATCTTTGCGCTCTTCTTTGCGGCGATCGGCGCCGGCGTCGCGCTCGCCGTTCAAACGCACATGGTGAACGCGCGCACCGACCTCCAATCGGCGCTAAATGAGTTGAATCTGGCATCGGTCGATAAGGGCGGTCACCGGGCCAATGCCATCAATTATGTCAAGAGCGCAATCAGAGAGGTAAACCTCGGGATCGAGTACGCGCAGTAGCTGTCTACGGCACTCCGGCGTAGTCGATGGATTTGAACTGCGTTTGATAGAGGCGTGAATAGAGGCCGCCGCGCGCGAGCAGCTCCGCGTGGCGGCCCGATTCGACGATGCGACCGTCGTCGATGACGAAGATGACGTCGGCGGCGAGGATCGTCGAGAGCCGGTGCGCGATCACCAGACTGGTGCGGCCGCGCATCACGACCTCGAGCGCTCGCTGAATCGCCGCCTCGTTCTCGTAGTCGAGCGAGCTCGTCGCTTCGTCGAGGATGAGAATGCGCGGATCCTTGAGCAGCACCCGCGCGATTGCGAGCCGCTGGCGTTCGCCGCCCGAGAGCTTGTGGCCGCGCTCGCCGACCACGGTCTCGTAGCCGTTGGGGAGCCTTGCGATGAAATCGGCGATGTTTGCAGCGCGAGCCGCCGCTTCGAGCTCCGCATCGGTTGCATCGGGCTTGCCGTAGCGAAGATTGTTCGCGACGGTGTCGTGGAAGAGGTACGTCTCCTGCGTAACGATGCCGATGTCGCGTCGCAGCGACTCGAGCGTCACCGCGCGCAGGTCGTGACCGTCGACGAGCACGCGCCCGCCCTGCGGATCGTAAAAGCGAGGCACCAACTGCGTGATCGTCGTCTTACCCGCACCCGAGGGTCCGACGAAGGCGGCGACTTCTCCGGGGCGCACGTGAAACGAGATGCCCTTGAGAACGTCCCGACCTTCCCCATATGAAAAGACGACGTTCTCGAACGCGATTTCGCCCGCGACGCTGGGCAATGCGATCGCTGCGGGCGGATCGTACTCTTCCGGGGTCATGTCGAGGTAGTCGAAGATTCGCTCGAAGACGGCGAGCGCGCTGACGACCTGCACTTGAATTCCGGCAAGCGACGCGGCTGGCCCGTAGAGCCGCCCTTGAATGAAGGAGACGAAGGCGACGATGATGCCGACCTTGAGCTGCCCCACAATCGCGAGCCATCCACCCCCGAACCAGACCAGCGCCGGGCCGACGACGACCATCGCCGTCACCGAGGCGATGAACCAGCGACCGACCATTGCCAGATCGATCTCGAGCCGCATCAGGCGCGTGCCCACGGCGTAGAAGCGCGAGCGCTCGTACGCTTCCCGAGCAAACGACTTGATCAAGGTGATGCCGGAGATCGAGAGCGTCTCTTGCGTGATCGACTCGATCTCGTCGCGCTTCTCGCGGGTCTGCTTGCGAATTTGGTACATCCGGCGCCCCACCGGGCCGAGCGGGAATACCATGAGCGGAACGATCGCGACGCTGAGCAGCGCGAGACGCCAGTTCCACAGGAACATTGCGACGAGCGTCGTCGCGATCAGCACGATGTTGGTGACGATGCTGGTGAGCGTACCGGTAACGACGTTGTCGACGTTGTCGACGTCGTTGCTTACGCGATTCATGATCTCGCCGGTCTTGGTGCCGGTGAAGAAGTGCAGCGGCATGCGATGGAGATGCGCGACCAGGCTCGTGCGAATGTCTCGCATGATTCCTTCGCCGACGACCGAGTTGAGATACCCCTGAAGCACGCCGATCGCGGCGGAGAGCAGAGCTGAGGCGAGGATGATGCCGACGTCGACGGCTAGCTCGGCGAGATTCCTGCGCGGAATCGTTTCGTCGATGATACGCGCGACGATGAAGCCGGGCACGAGCCCGAGTCCTGAAACCACGACGATGCATGCAAGCACCGTCGCCTGCTCGCGCCAATATGGCGCAAAGAGCGCGCCGAGCCGTCGCCAATCGACGCGCCGCTTCACTTTCGGTTTCTCGGGCTGATAGATGTTCGACCACATCAGCCCGTGGCCGGCCATCACGATCTAATGCGGAACCGTGACCTGATGGAGCGAGACTTTATTGCCTTCCATGTCGCTAAACGACGTAATTTTGCAGACCGGAGTGGCGTACGGGTCTTCCACCTCAATGCCTCTGCCTCGCAGATCGGCGACCGTCTTGTCAATGTCGTCGACTTCGAAGACGACACCCGATGCGCTGCCGGGCGCCCGATCGGCCCATTCGGTAGTTAGCACACTGAAGTAGCCGCCGCCGACGTTGGCTTCATTGTATTTCTCGACGCCGTCCTCTTCGTAAGGGCTGCTGAACTTCAGTCCGAGCTTCTCTTCGTACCACTTGCGCAGGCCGGCGACGTCCTTGGCCGGATACGCGGTAAACGCAATCTCTTTTATCACGAACTTCTCCTAATCGATCAAAGGGTGTTGGCTCTACGCTAAACCGCCCGCGGCTGCCCGCGGTTGCCCGTATGCTATCCGTTTTGACTGCGTCGCTGCTAGACGTGACGCCGAGGAGGCTCGGGACGACGAGCGGAGCCATGGATGGCGTGAGCGAGGAGCCCGGCAGTAGGAGCGCAGCCCGGAGGGCGGAGCGACGAGCGGCTCCGAGGCGTCACGTCTAGCAGCGACGCAGCCAAAGCGCGCTAGCGACTAGGCTTCGCCGTTTCTGAGTGCGGCGAGTTCTTTGAAGAGTTTCTTCTCTTCCTTTGAGAGGTTCTGCGGAAGTTGTCCGATGAGCCGCACGTATTCATCGCCGCTGCCTCCGGCTTTCACGTGTGGCAGTCCGCGCCCCGAGAGTCGGAGCAACCGGTTGTTCTGCGTGCCGGCGGGGATCGTCATCGCGACTTCGCCGCTGAGCGTCGGAACGTTCACTTCGCCGCCTAGGACGAGATCGTAGATGCTCACCGGCAGATCGACGTACAGGTCGTCGCCTCTGCGCTTGTAGGTCGGGTCGTCTTGCAGGTGCACGATGAGATGGAGATCTCCGTTTGGGCCGCCGTTGGGTCCGGCTCCGCCCTGACCGGCGAGTCGAATGCGCTGTCCCTCGCCGATGCCTTTAGGGATCGTGACTTCGAATCGTTTCTTCAGCAGGATGCGGCCGGTGCCGTGACACTGCGGGCAGAGATGGCGCGCTTGCGTGCCGGTGCCGTGACATCGCGGGCAGAGGTCTTCGATCTGGAGCGAAATGGCTTTCGTTCCGCCTGCGTAGACGTCGCGCAGGTCGAGGTCGATGCTCGTCTCGAGATCTTGCCCGCGCCGCGCAAAGCCGGGCCCTTGCGCCGTCTGGCGACGCCCCACGCCGGAGAAGAAGACGTCGAAGAAATCTGAAAATCCACTCGGGCCGCCCGCGCCGCCGAGATCGAACTCGAACTCTTCTCCGCCGACGTTCGTGCGATAGCGGCGCTGCTGCTCGGCTTGTTGTGCCGCTTGCTGCCAGTTTGGGCCCAGAACGTCGTACTTTTTACGTTTCTCGGGGTCGCCGAGAACTTCGTAGGCCTCGGAAATCTCCTTGAATCTTTCCTCGGCCTCTTTCGGGTTCTTCAGGTTTGCGTCGGGGTGCCATTTGCGCGCGAGCTTCCGATAGGCGGACTTGATGTCTTTCTCGGCCGCGCCCTTTGGAACGCCCAAGATCGCATAATAGTCCTTGAAATTCATTCGTCGCGATGCTTCGCTACGATCACCTTCGCGGGACGAAGCAAATCTTCGCCAAGCTTATAGCCTTTCTCGGCCACCTCTACGACGGTGTCCTCGGCGACTTCGTCGGAAGGAGAAGTCCCCACGGCTTCGGCGATCCGCGGATCGAACGGCTGACCCTTTACCTCGATCGGCGTAACGCCCTCGCTCGCCAAGACGGCTTCAAAGCCACGCAGTGTCTGCTCGAGGCCGCCGCGCAACGTATCGCCGCCGGCGTTGGAGTGCAAGGCGCGCTGGAGATTGTCGAGCACCGGAAGCAGACGCTCGAGCATCATGCGGCGGCGCGACGCAACGATGGAGTCCATGTCGCGCTGGATCCGCTTCTTATAGTTGTCGAAGTCCGCGACCGCCAGCAAGAACTTTCCGTAGTTCTCGTCGGCGCGCGCGTTGGCCGCGGCGAGCTGATCCTCGAGCGAGGGAGCCGCCGCGGCTTCGTCGATTGTGGCCTCACCGGCCTCCGTCTTCAGGACGGATTGATCGTCGTACATTGAGTGCGTCAACGCGCGAAGCTACTGGGCTTCTTTGAACTCGGCGTCGATGACGTCTTCTCCGGCGCCGCCCGCGGCCGCCCCGTTACCGCCGGGCGATCCATCGCCCGAAGGCGCCTGCTCGCCTTGCGGCGCCGCGGCTTTGTAGAGAAGCTCGGCCATCTTGTAGCTCGCCTGCTGCAACTTCTCGATCGCGGGTTTGATCTCGGCGACCGTGCCGTTCTCGCTAACGGTCTTGAGCTCGCTCAACGCCGCTTCGACTTCGGCGCGCGCGCCCGCGTCGAGCTTGTCGCCGACTTCTTTGAGCGACTTCTCGGTCGAGTAGGTCAAGCTCGAAGCGTTATTGCGAACTTCGGCCTCTTCGCGCTTGGTCTTGTCGGCTTCGGATTGCACTTCAGCGTCGCGAACCATGCGATCGACCTCTTCTTTGGTGAGGTTCGTCGATGCGGTGATCGTGATCGCTTGTTCCTTGCCGGTACCGAGATCCTTGGCGTTGACGTTAACGATGCCGTTGGCGTCGATGTTGAACGTCACTTCGATCTGCGGCACGCCGCGCGGCGCCGGTGGAATCCCTTCGAGCCGGAAGCGGCCCATCGTCTTGTTATCGGCGGCCATCTGACGCTCGCCTTGGAGCACGTGGATGTCCACCGAGGTCTGACCGTCTTCGGCCGTCGTAAAGATCTGCGACTTCTTCGTCGGGATCGTCGTATTGCGATCGATCAGCTTCGTCATGACGCCGCCGAGCGTTTCGAGCCCGAGCGAGAGCGGCGTGACGTCGAGCAGAACGACGTCGCGGACTTCACCCGAGAGCACGCCGGCTTGAATCGCCGCACCGACCGCTACCACTTCGTCGGGATTGACGGTGAGATTCGGCTCCTTGCCGGTCAGCTTACGGACGAGATCTTGAATGACCGGCATGCGCGTCGCGCCGCCGACCATGATGACTTCGTCGATCTTGGAGATGTCGAGCTTCGCGTCGGCGATGGCGTTACGGAACGGCCCCACGCAGCGATCGGTGAGATCGCTGGTCAGCTCTTCGAATTTGGCACGCGTGAGCGTATAGTCGAGATGCTTGGGCCCCTCTTGATCGGCCGTGATGAACGGCAGGTTGATGCTCGTCTGCACGACCGACGATAACTCGATCTTCGCCTTCTCGGCCGCTTCGGTGAGCCGCTGCATCGCCTGCTTGTCCTTGCTGAGGTCGATGCCTTGGTCGCGCTTGAACTGATCGACGAGCCACTCGACGATGCGATGATCGTAATCGTCGCCGCCGAGACGGGTGTCGCCGTTGGTAGCCTTGACTTCGAAGACGCCGTCGCCGACCTCGAGAATCGACACGTCGTACGTGCCGCCGCCGAGATCCCAGACGAGAATCGTCTCGTTGCCTTTCTTTTCGAGGCCGTACGCGAGCGCCGCAGCCGTCGGTTCGTTGATGATGCGCAGCACGTCGAGACCGGCGATTTTGCCTGCGTCTTTGGTTGCTTGGCGTTGTGAATCGTTGAAGTAGGCGGGCACGGTGATGACCGCTTTGGTCACGCGCTCGCCGAGATAGTTGCTCGCGTCGTTGACGAGCTTTTGGAGGATCATCGCCGAGATCTCTTGCGGCGTGTAATCTTTGCCGTCGATCTTGACGTGATAATCCGCTTCACCCATGTGGCGCTTGATCGAACTGATCGTGCGATCCGGATTGGTGATCGCTTGACGTTTTGCAAGCTGTCCGACGAGACGTTCGCCGGTCTTCGTGAACGCCACGACCGACGGCGTCGTGCGCGAGCCTTCGGCGTTGGGAATGACGACGGGCGCAGTGCCCTCCATAACGGCGACGACGGAGTTGGTCGTGCCGAGGTCGATACCGACCGTTTTAGCCATGAAACTTCTACCTCGTTCTATTAGATTATCCGACCGCTCTGGACCAGCTATGCCGAGGATCGCGTTTGGGCGAGGTAGCCGCAAACGCCGGATCTCCGGCGGAAGCCTTGCCGCTTACGGCAAGTCGGATTGGGGATACCGCTCCATCATACCCAATGGGCGGCCACAGTTGTTTCACTCTACAAAACAAACGAAGAGGCCCTGCGGTTGCAAGGCCCCTCCAACGACCCATCTTTGACCCAGCTCTTCGTTGCCGCCGCCCTTCGACTCCGCGCCTACGGCGCTACGCTCAGGATGACACGACTACGGTTGCTGGTTGTCCTCGGGCGGCTGCCCTTGTTGTTGCGGCTGCTGCTGCTGGACCGAGAGCGGCTGCTCGGCCGGCGTCTCGCCGAGCTTGATCGCCACGAACTTTTTCATGCCTGCGGACCAGACGTTGAGCCGGATCGTGTCGCCCGGCTTCTTCGCGGCGATGTAGTCGTGCAGGTCCTTCACCGCGCTGAAGTCCTTGCCGTCGGCCTGCAGGATCACGTCGCCGGGCTGGATTCCGGCCTGGTCGGCCGGCGAACCGGAGAAGACTTGTTGAACCGCGACGCCGTTGCTGGCGTTGTACCCGATTTGATTCTTGACGCCGGCGCTGAGGTTCGCCATGTAGATTCCGAGGAATCCGGTGTCGGTGCCCTGGTGCGCGCCGGGGTTACGCACCAGCGCGGCCACGACGTTGCGGACGGTGTTCGAAGGAATCGCGAAGCCGATTCCCTGCGCGTACGCCGATTTGACCGTCGATTGATTCATCCCGATTACTTGACCGTCGATGTCGATAAGCGGACCGCCCGAGTTTCCGGGGTTGATCGGCGCCGAGGTCTGCAAGAGACCCTTGAAGTCAATCTCGCCGCCATTCTCAGTCGGAATCGGCTCGGAGCGGTTGAAGGCTGAGACGACGCCGACGGTCACCGTCTGCTGAAGCTGGAGCGGTTCGCCGATTGCGATCGCCCATTGCCCCTGCTCGAGTTTGTTCGAATCGGCAAGGTCGAGCGGAGGCGGCAGCTTCGAATAGTTGTCCACGCGCAGCAGGCCAACGTCGGCAGCGAGGTTATACGCGACGACGTGAGCGGGCATCCGGTCGCCGTTTGCAAAGACGACGGTCAGCTTGGTCACCTTCCCGCCGTTGGGCGGTTGAAGGACGTGCGCGTTCGTCACGATGTCGCCCTTGTCGTCGATCACGAACCCGGATCCGGAGGCTTCGGCCCGGTAGGGCTGCGCGATACCTGGGCCTTGGCCGCCGAAGAACTGTTGGAAGAACGGATCGGCGGGGACGACCTCTTGTCCGTTGACCTGTTCGGTAATCGCGACCACGGACGACTTGGTCCGCTTGACCGCGCTGACGATCCGGTCCTGATCGCTCACCCCGCTCAGGGGCACGGCTGCGAGCGCGGGCGGCGTGCGATTGGGTCCGGTGGCGCCGCCGAAGTGACCGCTGGCGTAGAGCATCATGAGGAAACTGCCGACAACGGCACCGGCAAGGCCGACAATCAACGTGGGCAATATGCGATTCTTCAACATCTTAAAGTTATTCCGTCAGGCTTTGAGTGTTCTCTGCCTGCCATCTACTTTGTGAACGGCAAAAAGTCGCAGATGCTCGCGAACTTGTCACCCCGCCCGCCTGCGCCGCGGCGCCCGTCCGCGCGCGGGCGCTTGCTTTGACGCTAGAATTTCAAGATTTCGGCGCAGTGGGCCACCGCCGTGGCCGCGTTCGGCGTTCCGCGCGTGGGCGTCGGCAGCTCGGGCCAGAGCGCATCGGGCAATCGGCGCAGGAGCGCCTCTCGGATGCATTCGAGCCGTTCGTCGCGCAGCTGGAACATGCGCATCTGAATGAGAAGACGCGCGCGGCGCAACGCGCGGCGGGAGAAGAGCTCGTCGGGCGAGAGCGCCGGCGACGCCGTCGGGGCCGGCCGGCTCGGGGCGGCCGACTGCGAACTTGCGGGGGCCACGGCGAGCAGAATCGAGATCAACGCTAGGACCGTCATGAGGAACCTCCGCAGGGGAATTCACTGCGAAGGTGCGGGGGAGCAAGGTCCTTCGGCAAAAGGACCGCTCGTGAGCATCGACAGCCTGACCGTCCCGGCGCCGCCTTCGGCACCCTACGTTCGCATCGTTCCGCTCGGGGGTTGCGGGGAGATCGGACGCAACATGACCGTGATCGAGACGAACGAGGATCTGGTCGTCGTCGATTGCGGGCTGATGTTCCCCGACGACGAGATGTACGGCGTCGACATCGTCATCAACGACTTCACGTACGTCCGAGAACGAGCCGACAAGCTCCGGGCGCTGCTGGTGACGCACGGTCACGAAGACCATATTGGCGGCATTCCGTATTTCGCTAAAGAGTTTCCGCAGACGCCGATCGTCGGCACGCCGCTGACGCTCGCACTCATCAAAGCGAAGTCGCGCGAGCAGCGCCTCGGCGAGCGGGAGTTCACGCAGGTGCAGCCCGGAAATCGAGTTCGCTACGGCAGCATCGACGCCGAGTTCATCCACGTCAACCATTCGGTTGCCGGCGCCTGCGCGCTGGCGCTGCGCACGCCGGTCGGCACGATCTTCCACACCGGCGACTTCAAGTTCGACCAGACCCCGATCGACGGACGCCCCGCGGACTTCGCGCGAATCGCGCGGATCGGCGATGAGGGCGTGCTCTGCATGCTCTCGGACTCGACCAACGCCGAGCGTCCGGGTCACACGCTCTCGGAGCGGATCGTCGGCGAAGCCTTCACGTCGATCTTCTCGCACGCCAAAGGGCGCATCGTCGTCGCCTCTTTTGCTTCGAACGTTCCTCGCATTGCGCAAACGGTCGAGCACGCGGTGCGATTCAACCGAAAGATCGCCTTCTTGGGGCGATCGATGCGCAACGTCGTCCACGTGGCGGGCGAACTCAAGCACTTGCAGATTCCCCCCGATACGGTCGTCAAGATCGAAGACATCGACTCGTATCCGCCCGAGCAGATCGTCGTAATGACGACCGGCTCGCAGGGCGAGCCGATGAGCGGGCTCGCGCGGATGTCGGTGCGAGATCATGCGAGCTTTCGTATCGTCCCGGGCGACACGGTCGTGATCAGCGCGACGCCGATTCCCGGCAACGAAAAGAGCGTGCACAAGACGATCAACAATCTCTGCAAGCTCGGGGCGATCGTGATCCACGGTACCGACGGTCGTTCGCACGTCTCCGGCCACGCCTCGCAAGAGGAGCTGCTCCTGATGCTCAATCTCGTGCGGCCGGAGTTTCTCATTCCGGTCCACGGCGAGTACCGCATGCTCGACGCGCACAAGCGGCTCGCGGTGCGCACCGGCGTGGAGGCCGGGAACGTCTTCGTCTCCGAGAACGGCGACGTGCTCGAGTTTACCAACGAGTACGGCGATAAGGTTGGCAAGACGTACGGCGGCCACGTCTTCGTCGACGGCTCGGGCATCGGCGACGTTGGCGAAGCGGTGCTGCGCGATCGTAAAGCGCTCTCCAACGACGGCATCATCATGGTCGTCGTCGCGATCGATAGCGAAGAGGCGCACCTGATCGGCGGTCCCGACCTTATCTCGCGCGGTGTCTTCTATCTTCCCGAAGCGGGCGGCGTGCTCGACGAACTGCGCGCGGAGCTGAACGCGACGATCCAAGGAATTTCGGTCGACGCGCTGCGCGACGTCGATGCGGTGAAGGAGCACATTCGCAGCGCCTTGGCGAGGGCCGTCTACACGCGAACGAAACGCCGCCCCATCATCATCCCCGTCGTCATGGAAGTGTAACGGCAATACCTAGGAAGCGCGACGGACATAATCGTATGGTGTTGTGGCACCATGGATGACCGCCGCTATCAGGAGCTCCTCGAAGCCATTCTCGATTTGCGAGCAGCGACCGAGGCAGGATTCAACCGCGTCGATCGTCGCTTTGATGAAGTGGACAAACGGTGGAACGATCGGCTTGATCGACTCGAGGACGCTTGGGGACGACGCTTTAATGCGCTGGAGCGCCGATTTGACGAAGGCTTCCGGAGTCTCTAAGCGTAGCGCCCTAGGCGTTCGATCACGGCGTCGGTAAACTCCGTCGTGGTTGCGTGACCGCCGAGATCGGCGGTCGCGATTCCCTCTTGCACCGCCGCTAACGCGGCGTCGTAAATCGCGCGCGACGCGGTCGCCGCGCGTGGATCCTCGACGTATGAGAGAATCGCGGCCGCGGCGAGGATCATTGCCAGCGGATTCGCGACGTTCTTCCCTTCGAGGCGCGGCGCGGTGCCGTGCGGCGCTTCGGCCATCACCGTCGACGGTTTCAAATTTTGAGTCTGCCCTGAGCTCGTCGAAGGGAAGGCCAGAGCGACCGACTCGGCGCCGGCGATCGAGCCGAAGAGCTGCATGACCAAGTCCGAAAGGCAGTCGCCGTCGCGGTTGAGTGCCGGAATCACCAGCGGATTATCGCCGGAGGTGGAGAGCAGCAGCGCGTAGGTCGCGTCGATGAGTTGCGGATCG
Organism: Candidatus Cybelea sp.; assembly: GCA_049585055.1. Classification (GTDB taxonomy): domain Bacteria; phylum Vulcanimicrobiota; class Vulcanimicrobiia; order Vulcanimicrobiales; family Vulcanimicrobiaceae; genus Cybelea. The sequence continues at coordinate 41,975 of JBAUYZ010000113.1, forward strand.
TAGTCGACGAGCGGATGGCGCGCGGAGGCGGCGTCCATCTCCTCTTTGAGCAGCCCTTCGTAGACGGGGCTGACGGTGTACTTCGGGCCGCCGAAGACCGTCGCGCCGGTCTTTTCGGCATGGACGAACGCGTACTCGGCAACGTGGCGGCAGACGCCGCGCGAGATCGTTTCGGTGCGGCACGCGATTTCGTCCAACCCCTCGCCGCTTCGCCATTCCTGCGCGCCGTAGGCATCGCCGACGGCCATTCGCACTACCGAAATCGGCGCGTGAATTCCGGCGACGGGGCGCACGCGCGGGAGCCTGCGCCCGGTGCGCAGGATAACGCTTGCGCCGATCGCTTCACGAAGAATGCGGTTTGGCGAGCCGACGTCGTCCTTCACCTCGGGCGTAATGGTCGCGGCTTTGAGCCCGATACCGCTGCGGCGCATCGCAGCGGCCGCGTCGAGCACCACGCGGTTCGCCGTCGCGCGGCGATTTGCGAGGGAGAGGTCGTAGCGTTCGAAGTCGAGCTCGAAACCGAGCGCCGGCGCAGCGAACACGCGCAATGCTTCGAGCAGTAACTCCTGACCGGTTTGATCGCCCTCGAGGACGACGAGTCTCGGCGCCGTCAAATGAACTCCCGTTGTGACGAAGAAGAAGTAGATTCCATGGCACGCACCCGCCGGCGGGCGTCTGCGAGAACCCGGATCAACCTCGAGATCGTCGGGATCGCCGCCGTCGCACTCGCCGCCTTCTGTGGCGTTGCCCTTGCGTTTCCACATCTCGCCGGTGCCGTCGGCGGTTGGACGGGTGCGGAACTGCGCCGTCTCTTTGGAGGTGCGGCGCCGTTTTTCCCGGTGCTCGTGGCGCTGCTCGGCGCGATCGTCTTCCTGGAAGTAAACGTGCCGCGGATGATCGCGGGACTCGGAAGCACCGCGCTTGCGTATTTCTTGCTGATCGATGCGATGTTCGGCGCGGCTGGCCCGCGCCGCGGCGGCGCCGTCGGCGCGACCATTTGGTGGGCACTGCACGCGCTGGTCGGCAATCTCGGCGCGTGGATTCTGCTATCGGTAGCGCTGCTCTCGCTGACGCTCTGGCTCACGAATTCCAGCCTCAAGCAGGTGATCGGGCGCGTTATCGTCTTCTTCGGCGGACTGCGGCCGCCCACGGTTCCAAGACTCCCCGGTTTTAGAGTCGAGCTGCCGCAAGGGCACGAAACGCTGCGTGAAGCCTTCGCGCTGCCCGTTCAGCCGATCGTTCCGGTAGAAGCGGTCGAACCGCGACCGATCCGCGCCCACCAAGGCATCATTCCGACCGAAGCGCCGCCAGAGCCGCTTCATTCGCAGCCCGTTGAAGTAGAAGTGCGGAATACGCGGGACTTCGACACGGCGCACGGTGGCGCGATAGTCTACCGCCTTCCGGATCTTTCGCTCTTCGACGTGCCGCCGAGTCAACAGGTCGATGTTTCGAATCGCGCCGCGGTGCTCGAAGATACCCTCGCGAGCTTTGGGGTCGGTGCGAAGGTCTCGCACATCGAGCGCGGTCCGTCGATCACGCGCTACGAGCTCAAGCCCGAGCGGGGCGTGAAGATTTCGCGCATCGCCGCGCTCGCCGACGATCTCGCGCTCGCCCTCGCGGCGACGAGCGTGCGCATCGAGGCGCCGATTCCCGGAAAGTCGGCGGTGGGGATTGAGGTTCCCAACCAAACCGTTTCAGTCGTCGCGATTCGCGAGATTCTCGATTCGATTCCCAATCGCGGTCAGGTGCCGCCGCTTTGGATGGCACTCGGCAAGGATATCACCGGCCGCCCGGTCTTCGGCGATCTCTCCAAGATGCCGCACCTCTTGGTTGCCGGCGCGACCGGCGCCGGGAAGTCGGTCTGCCTGAACACGATCATCGCGTCGCTCTTGGTCTGCGCGACGCCCGACCAGGTGCAGATGCTGATGATCGATCCAAAGCGCGTCGAGCTCACCGTATTCAACGGAATTCCGCACCTCATCAAAGACGTTATCGCCGATCCGCGCCTCGCCGCCGGCGCGCTCTTCGAGATGACGAAGGAGATGGACTCGCGTTACGAGCGCTTCGCCAAAGCCTCGGTTCGCAAGATCGAAGAGTACAACGCGAAGTATCCGGAAGAGCGTTTGCCGTTCGTCGTCATCGTGATCGACGAGCTAGCCGATTTGATGCTCATCGCTCCGGCAAAGGTCGAAACCACGATCATGCGTCTCGCCCAGCTTGGGCGCGCGACCGGCATTCATCTCGTGGTCGCGACGCAGCGCCCCTCGGTCGACGTCATCACCGGCCTCATCAAGGCCAACGTGCCGTCACGCATCGCCTTTGCGGTCAGCTCGCAGTCCGACTCGCGCGTCATTCTCGACATGAACGGAGCGGAGCGGCTCCTCGGCCGCGGCGACATGCTCTACCTGCCGATCGACGCGCCGAAGCCGGTTCGAGCGCAAGGCGCGCTGATCACCGCCTCCGAGGTCAGCCGTCTCGTCGAGTTTTGGGCGCGTCAGGCACGTCCCGATAACTTGCTCGACGTCGAGGTCGTGCCCGTCGACGACGAGCTCGGGCGCCGCGACACCGATCCACTCTGCTACGACGCGGCAAAGTTCATCATCGAATCGAACTATGCGTCGACCGCTGCGTTGCAGTCGCAGTTTTCGATCGGCCATCCACGCGCGGTTCGGGTGATGAAGCAGCTCGAGGAGTTCAAAGTCGTCGGACAGCACGAGGGAACGAAGCCGCGCAAAATTATCATCGGGCTCTCCGAGCTCGAGCTCATGGCGCCGCGGCTCGGCAAAGGCCAGGACGCGCAGCAAGACCTCTTTGCGAGCGGCGAATAGGGTGGCGCGCGAACGTAGCGTGAGAGTGTGGCTCGGCGCCGGATTGGTCTCGTTCGGTCTATCGCTCTTCCTGGGGATGATGGTCAGCCGCAACCCCGAGCCGCCGTTCCTGCTTGTATGGGAGCGTGCGTCGTTTGATCACTCGACGCTGCTCGCATGGCGGCTAACGCAGAGCTGCTACCCGAGCGTCTTGATCCCGATCGGCATCGTGCTCGTGATTCTTGCGGTGCTCTTGCGGTCGTGGCGCGTGCGAATCCTCACGAGCCTCGCCTCGCTTTTGATCAGTTGGCGCGCCGCGGACTTTTTCCAGCACTTTTTCGAACGGCCTCGGCCGGTTGATTGGGTCGTCAAACACGAGCTGACGTTCTCGTATCCCAGTTCGCACGCGGCAATCGCCGTTGGCTTCTACGGTCTTTGGGCCGTGCTGCTCTACTCTTCCGATCTTCCGAAGCCGGTTCGAGTGATCGGGTCCTTGCTGCTTGCGATCTTTGGCGCAGCCATTTGCTGGGCGCGTTTGGCGCTCGGGGCGCATTATTTCACCGACGTGCTCGGCGGCGCGCTGCTCGGACTCTCGGCCGCCTTGCTTTGCACGGCGTTCGTAGTCGCCGTCTTCGGCCGCATTGCGGGGCCAGCCGGGCGCGAGCAGAATAGGGCGGCATGACCTTCGCCGACCCCAGACTCGCGGAGATCGAGCGCAAGCTCGATGCCGGCGTGCCGCTCTCGATGGACGATGGGCTCGCGCTCTATCGCACCGGGGATATCCACAACCTCGGGCGTATGGCGCGCAAGCAGAAGGAGCGCAAGAGCGGCAAGAAGGTCTTCTACGTTCTCAATCGTTACATCAACTCCACGAACGTCTGCTTTGCCGGCTGCACGTTCTGCTCGTTCGCGGCCGACGAGTTCAAAGAGCCGGAACGCATCTTCAGAATGACGCCCGACCAGGTCTTCGCAAAGGCGACCGAGACCGGCACGAACTTCAACCAGATTCACATTGTCGGCGGGCACGATCCGCGTCAGCTCTCGCTCGACTACTGGCTGCCGCTGATGCGCCGTTTCAAGTCGGCGCTGCCGCACGTTCAGCTCTCGCTCTTCACCGCCGCCGAGATCGAGTACATGGCGAAGCGCCACAGGCTCTCGTTTCCTGCAATCGTTGCAGCTCTAAAGGAAGCCGGCCTCGACAACGTCAACGGCGGCGCGGCCGAGATCTTTGGCGAGCCGACGCGCGGCAAGATTTGTCCGAACAAGGTATCGGCCGACAACTGGCTGGTGATTCACGAAGAACTCCATCGCCAAGGCATCGCCAGCAATGCGACGATGCTCTACGGCCACATCGAGTCGATCGAGGATCGCGTCGATCATCTGATCCGCTTGCGCGAATCGCAGGATCGCTCGCCGGGCTACAACGCCTTCATTCCGCTCGCATTCCACCCCGACGGCAACGAGCTCTCCTACTGCGGGTGGACGACCGGGCTCGACGACATCCGCACCTTCGCGGTAGCGCGCTTGATGCTCCACAACTTCGATCACATCAAAGCGTACTGGATGATCCAAGGGTTAAAGGTCTGTCAGGTTGCGCTGCACTTCGGCGCCGACGACATGGACGGCACGCACGGCTCGACCGATGAGGAGATGATCTATCACTCCGCTGGAACGAGCTCGGGGCAGTACGTCGACGACCGCGAATTTCGCCGCCTGATCGAAGAAGCCGGTTACGTTCCGGCGCGCCGCAACTCGACCTACGACGAATTCGCCTGGGACTGGACCCCTCCGCCCCAGTGTCATGCTGAGCTTGTCGAAGCATGATCTTGCGCTGCGGCCGAATCAAATACACGAACGACCTGCCGATCTACGCGGCGTTCGATGCGGGCGCGATCGAGTATCCGGGTGCGTTGCACGCCGACACGCCGGCGCGTTTGAACGCGATGCTGCTGCGCGGCGAGCTCGACTTGAGCCCGATCAGCGCGTTTACCTGGGCTGCCAACGCGCGCGACCTCGTGCTCCTGCCCGACCTTTGCATCGGCGCGCGCGACGAAGTCGTTTCGGTCGTGCTCGTCTCGGACGTTGCGCCGTCGCTGCTCGGCGGACGCCCGATCTTCGTGACTGAGGAATCGGCGAGCGGCCGCAACTTGCTGCGCGTGATTCTCGAGCGCCGGTATCGCATTGCACCGTCGTACGTGGACGAGGCCGAGCCGTTCGGGCGTGCCCTGCGCGGCGATCCGACGCTGCTCATCGGCGATTCGGCGATCGACGCAATCGAGCGTTTTCCGGCCGAGATGGTTTACGATCTCGGACGTCTCTGGCACGAATGGACCGGCCGCCAGACCGTCTTCGCGGTGTGGGCCGCGAGCCGCGACGCCTACGAGCGCGATCCCGGTGCCATTCGCGATTGCATGCACGCGCTCACCGACGCCTATACCTGGTCGCGCTCGCATACCCGTGAGGTCGTGGCGCTCGCGCAGCGCGCGATTCCGCGTCCGCCCGGCTTTTACGAGACCTATTACGGCAAACTTAATTTCATGCTGCACGTAGCCGCACAGAACGGGCTGGAAGCCTACTGCCGCGAGCTGCTCGCGATCGGCGCGATTTCCGCGCTGCCTGCGTTTCCGGAGACGGTCGGTGCGATCGCTAGCTGATCTGCTCGAACGCGCCGCCGCCGGCGGCCGGCTCGACTTCGACGAAGGCGTACGGCTCTACAACGAGGCCGACATCCACGAGCTGGGTGCGGCGGCACACGCGCGACGTTTGTCGATGCATCCGCACGACGTCGTCACGTACGTGATCGATACGACGATCAACTACACGAACGTCTGCAACGTCCACTGCACGTTCTGCGCCTTCTTCCGGCCCGAGCATCACAAAGAAGGCTACACCATGTCGCACGACCGGGTGCTCGAGCGCGTGCGGTACGCGGTCGATCAGGGTGCGACGCAGATCATGATTCAGGGCGGCGTTAATCCGGAGCTTGGCATCGAATGGTTCGAGACGCTCTTCGGGCGCGTGCGCAACGAGCATCCGCAGGCCGACCTGCACTCGCTCTCGGTCTCGGAGATCGTCGGGCTCGCGCACGTCGAGGGAATCTCGACGCGGGAGGTGCTCGCGCGGCTGAAGGATGCCGGGATGAAGTCGCTCCCCGGCGCCGGCGCGGAGATTCTCGTCGAGCGCGTACGCAAACGCATCTCGGCGCGAAAGGTGAAGCCGCACGAATGGCTCGGCGTGATGCGCGAGGCGCAGCTGCTCGGGATGCCGACAACCGCGACGATGATGTTCGGATCGATCGAGACGCCGGCAGAACGCATCGAGCATCTGCACGTGCTGCGCGAGCTGCAAGACGAGACCGGCGGCTTCACCGCCTTCATTCCGTGGTACTACGTTCCGTTCAAAACGCCACTGCGCGGCCGGGAGGCGACCGGCCTAGAGTACCTGCGCGTGCTCGCGATCTCGCGGCTCTATCTCGACAACTTTCCGCATCTGCAAGCTTCGTGGCTGACGCCGGGGTTGAAGATGGGTCAGCTCGCGCTCTTCTATGGCTGCGACGACATGGGCGGCACGATCATCGAAGAGCAGGTCGTGCACGACGCCGGCAGCACCAATGAAGCGACGCGTCGCGATATCGAAAACCTAATCGTGGGCGCCGGATTCAAGCCGGCCATCCGCGACACGTACTGGAACGCCCGCCCCGAAATGGCCCTCGCGGTGTCATCCTGAGCGGACGTGCGAAGCACCGGAGTCGAAGGACCGCTGGGGCGATGGTCCTTCGACTACGCTCCCTGCGGTCGCTTCGCTCAGGATGACACAACGAGGCGGTCGCTCCGCTCAGGATGACACGGTTGTGGCGCTGCTCCACTTGCGGAGCGCGGTTAGCGGGCGGCGGTGATGGTGGCGGCGCCCAGGACTTCTTCGGTTGCGGGATCGAGCAATGCAACGAGCTGACCCGGCGTGACCGCGCGCTGCGGCTTCTCGAAGCGCAGGCGTAACTCACCGTCGCGCACCGCGGCGAATGCCGTCGCGGGCGTGGCGCGGTAACGGACCATCGCCCGTACCGGCGTTTCGTTCCCGCCGAAGCGCTCGGGCGCAATGAGATTGACCTCGTTCGCTGCCAGTTCGCTGCAGAGCAGCTCGTCCTCTCGCCCGACGACGATCGTGTTCGCGGCCGCGTCGATGCGCGTCACGTAGCGAACGCCGTCGCCGCTCGCGGGTAGCCGGGCGCGCTGCCCAACGGTGTAGTTGGCGACGCCGGCGTGCCTGCCGATCGTCTCGCCGCTCGTCGCCATCACGTCGCCCGGCGCGTTGATCTCGGGACGCAAGCGCGAGAGGACCGCGCGATAGTCGCCGCCTTCGACGAAGCAGATGTCCTGCGACTCGGTCTTGTCGTGAACCGGCAAGCCCATGCGCCGCGCGTGTCCGCGCGTCGTCGCTTTGTCGAACTCGCCGAGCGGGAGCACGAGACGCTCGAGCTGCGCGCGCGTCAGCTGGGCGAGGGCATAGGCTTGGTCCTTCGCATATTCGCTTCGGAAGAGATGCGGGCCGTCGTCGCGCCGTTCGATGCGGGCGTAGTGTCCGGTCGCAACGTAGCGCGCGCCGAGCCGATCGGCATACTCTGCGAGCGTCCCGAGCTTCACGAAGTTATTACAGGAGACGCACGGGTTCGGGGTGCGCCCGGAGGCGTAGTCGTCGACGAAGCGCTCGATGACGTTTCGCCGAAACGTCTCTTCGAAATCGAGCACGTAGTGCGGTATGCCCAGCGCCGCGGCCGTCGCTCGCGCGTCGTCGAAGTCGTCGATGCCGCAGCAGCTCTTGGCGTGCGCCGGTCGCGACGGTGCGTACATCTTCATCGTGATTCCGACGACGTCGTACCCGTGCTCCACCAGGAGACCGGCTGCAACCGCGGAGTCCACGCCGCCGCTCATCGCCGCGATCACGCGCTCTTTTTGCATAGGACGTGCAACAGGATAACACTTGGGCGGGGCTAACTCAAACCTCAATGCCGGAAGCCCCCGAAGCGCTAGGCGAGCGGCTTCGCGCGGCACGCGAGGCCCGCGGCCTCTCCTTATCCGACGTTGCGGACCAAATTCGCATCCGCTCCGTCTACCTGGCGGCCATCGAGGAAGGGAGTTGGAGCGCGATCGGCGCGCCGGTCTACATCCGCGGCTTCATTCGTACGTACGCGCGGTTCGTCGGCCTCGATCCCGAAGAAGCGGTCGCCGCGTTCAAGCGCATGCAGCCGGCGGGCGGTCTGCCCCAGGCGCTGACGGCCCGCGAGGCCGCGGCGCGTGAAGAGGAGGGCCGGCGCGGGTCGGTCCTCATTTGGATCGCGGCAACGGTGGCCGTGCTCCTGATCGCCTTCGTCGTCTACAACGAGCTGACGATGCGCCGGCCGCAGGTCGCTGCGAGCTCCGCCTCACCGCCGGCGAGCGCCGCTCCGGCGAGCCCAACCCCGGCACCCGCCGCTTCGACGCCCACCTCGGCGCCGGCCGGCCCGGCGGGCGGCGCCAACACCATGGCGCTGGTGCTTACCGCCCCCTCGTGGCTCAGAGTCACCGTTGACGGCAGTGTTAGCATGGAGGGTACGTTCCCGGCCGGAACGTCGAAGACGTTCCACGGGAAGAGCGCGATGGTGCGCATCGGCAACGCCGGCGGAGTTGAGATCTACGTCGACGGCAAGGACGTCGGAAAGCTTGGCAAGTCGGGCGACGTCGTCGAGCACGCCTTCACCCTTTGAGAGGAGCAGCGTAAGACTGTAGTGGCGAGCGAATCCTCGTTCGACGTCGTTTCGCGCGTCGACCGGCAAGAACTCGACAACGCGCTCAATCAAGCGCGCAAGGAGATCGAGAACCGGTTCGATTTCAAGCACACCAAGACGAGCATCGAATCCGACGGCAAGAAAATCACGCTGATCTCCGACGACGAGCTCAAGATGCGTAACGTCGTCGACATCGTGCAGAGCAAAGCCGTTCGGCGCGGCATCGATATCAAGGCCTTCGAGTTCGGCGAGGTCGAGCCGGCCGGCGGCAGTACGGTGCGGCAGGTCGTCACGCTGCGCAGCGGGATCGGCAAAGAGCAGAGCCGAGTGCTCCTCGCTCACATCAAAGAGCTGAAGTTGAAGGTAACGGCGCAGTATCAGGACGACCAGATTCGCATTGCGGGAAAGAGCAAGGACGACTTGCAGAAGGTCATGGCCGCGCTGCGCTCGATGGAGTTCGAGCTTTCCCTGCAGTTCGTGAACTACCGTTAGCGGCGCGAGCATGCGAAGCGTCGCGTTCGTCAGCCTCGGCTGCGCGAAGAACCTGGTCGATACCGAGGTCATGATCGCCAAGCTGGGCGCGGCGGGTTGGCAGTTGGAGACCGATGCGAGCCGTGCCGATACGGTCGTCATCAACACCTGCGCTTTCATCGATCCGGCCAAGGAGGAGTCGACGCACGTCATTCTCGAGCACGCTGCCCAGAAGCGGCGCGGCCAGCAGTTGGTCGTCGCCGGATGTCTCGCCCAACGCTACGGCGCGCAGCTCCAGAGCCTCGTCCCAGAGATCGACGGCGTCGTCGGCACGGGCGCCTATGCCGGCATCGCGGAGTTGCTCGACGAGGTTGAGGCCGGACGACGTCCGGTTCGGCTCGATTTCGAAGCCGAGCCGGAACACGATTTCTTACCCCGGCTCGTAACGACGCCGCGCGCAACCGCCTATCTCAAGATCGCCGAAGGGTGCGATCATCCGTGCACATTCTGCATCATTCCCACGCTGCGCGGGCGCTTTCGCAGCCGAAGCGCCGAGTCGATTCTCGCCGAAGCGCACGCGCTCGTCCAAGGCGGCGCTAAAGAACTGATTTTGATCGCCCAGGATACCTCGATGTGGGGGCGCGACCGCGGAATGCGCCGCGGTGGTCTTGCGGGGCTGCTCGAAGAGCTGCACGCGATCGACGGGCTGGAGTGGATTCGCCTGCTCTACCTCTATCCCGCGACGGTCGACCGCGAGCTGGTCGACGCGATCGCGCATCTTCCCAAAGTCTGCAAGTATATGGACATGCCGTTGCAGCACGCGCATCCCGAGGTGCTGCGCGCGATGCGCCGCCCCGGCAACGGCGAACGTTACCTCGAGATCATCGACGAGTTTCGCACACGCGTGCCCGGGATCACCATGCGCTCGACCTTCATCGTCGGCTTTCCCGGCGAACGCGACGAGCACGTCGAGTATCTCGAGCGGTGGATCGAACGCGCGCAGCTCGATCGCGTCGGCTTCTTTGAATATAGCGCGGAAGAGGGAACGCCGGCCGCCGAGCTTTCGGCGCGCGTGGGCGTACGGCGCCGGCGCGAACGGCTGATTCGTCTGCGCGAGATGCAGCGGCTGGCATCGGAGCGAGCGCGTGCTCGCCGCTGCGGTGAGACCGCG
>JBAUYZ010000114.1:0-14871 GCA_049585055.1 Candidatus Cybelea sp.
CGCCCACGCCGGCGTGCGCGGCGCGCTCGAACGGCTCTTTGCCGGCGCGCCGGGCGGCGCGTACGACGCGAAGCGGCTCCTGCGCGTCATGCGTGAGGCCGGCATCGAGAACGCGCGTTTCGGCGACGATGCGATGATCGCCGCGCATCTGCTCGATCCCACGCGCGGCTTTGCTGATATCGAGGATGCCGCAGCGCAGTTTCTCGGCCTGGAGCTGCCCAGCGATGCGGCCGCGCATGCCGATGCGGCGCTTCGACTGATCGGCAAAGCGCGCGGCGAACTCGAGGCGCGCGATCAACTGAGCCTCTACGCGGATCTCGAAGTGCCGCTCGCGCCGGTGCTCGCAAAAATGGAGGCGGCGGGCGTCACGATCGACGCGCGCGAGCTCGACGCGATCGGGAAGGAAGTCGAAGGCGCTGCCGCGCGCCTGCAACGGCGCATCTTCGATTTCGCCGGCGAAGAGTTCAACATCGGATCCCCCCAGCAACTCGGCAAGGTGCTCTTCGGGAAGCTGGAGATCCCCGGAAGCAAGAAGACTAAGACCGGATGGGCGACCGGCGTCGAGGTGCTCCAGAGTCTCGCACGTGAGTATCCGATCTGCGCGCTCGTCTTGGAGTGGCGGGAAGTCACCAAACTCAAGAATACCTACGTCGACGTCATTCCCGCGCTGGTCGATCGACGCGACGGACGGCTCCGCACCGCGTTCAATCAAACCGCAACCGCGACCGGGCGCCTCTCGTCGACGAATCCGAACTTGCAAAACATCCCCGTTCGCGGTGAGTTGGGGCGCCGAATTCGCCGCGCCTTCGTCGCGCGCAATGACGAGTACGTGCTGCTCGCCGCCGATTACAGTCAGATCGAGTTGCGCTTGATGGCGCACCTCTCCGGGGATCGCGCGTTGCGCGCGGCCTTCGAGGAAGCCCAGGATATTCACGACTTCACCGCCCGTCAGATCTTCAACGTCGGGCCGGACGACTGCGTCGACCCGAATCAGCGGCGGATGGCCAAGAGCGTGAACTTCGGGCTCTTCTACGGCATGTCGGATTTCGGACTCGCCCAGCGCTTGGAGATCAGTCGCGCCGAGGCCAAAGAGATCACGACTGCGTACTTCGCTCGCTTTCCGGACGTGCGCGCCTACATCCAGCGGACCATCGAGGAGGCGCGGCGCACCGGCTACGTCGCTACGATTCTCGGACGCCGGCGGTACATGCCCGGACTCGTCTCCGGAAACTACATGTTGCGCGCGGCCGCGGAGCGCGAGGCAACCAATGCGCCGCTGCAAGGCAGCGCCGCCGATCTAATGAAGCTTGCGATGGTGCGGATCGACCACGCGCTCCAAGAATCGGGGCTCGACGCCACGATGCTCTTGCAGATCCACGACGAGCTCATCTTCGAAGTGCACAAGAGCCGGCTCGCCGAGGCGTCGAACCTCGTGCGCGACCACATGGAAGGCGCGTTCGCGTTATCCGTCCCGCTCGAGGTGACGCTCAAGGCGGGGCGCAACTGGTACGACGTCGAGCCGATCGACGCCGAGTCTTTCGAGCGTGTTTAAGCTCGGCACACTCTTACTCGCGGCGACGCTGCCGACCGTCGTCGTCCACGCGCCGCGCGCCGATCTCACGCTCGAGGTCGCGCGTACGCAGGCGCAGCGCGAGCGCGGATTGATGGACCGCACGACGGTCCCGCCGCATACCGGCATGATCTTCGTCTTCGACGGCAACGAGCCGGTGGAGTTCTGGATGAAGGACACGCTCGTCTCGCTCGATATGGTCTTCGTCGCCGCCGACGGGAGCGTCCGGCGCGTCTACGCCGACGTGCCGGTTCTGCGCACGGGCGTCGACGACGACGCGATCCCACGCGAGGGCGCAACGGCGAAGTACGTCATCGAGCTGCACGCCGGCGAGGCGGCGAAGGACGGCATCGCGGCGGGCGTCCGGCTCGATCTGCACGACGTGCCTTCGTCTATGTAACGTGCCGGAGCTTCCCGAAGTCGAAACAATCGTGCGTGGCCTCGCGGGCAAGATCGTCGGCAAGACGATCGCGCGCGTCGAGATTCGCCTCTCTAAAATCGCCGTCGCTCCGCCGAGCCTACGGTTCTCCTGCGCGGTCGCCGGAGAGCGAATTGCCGGCGTTCGGCGGCGCGGGAAGTACGCGATTCTCGAGCTGGCCTCGGGACGGTCGCTCGTGACGAGCCTGCGCATGACGGGCCGGCTCGTCGTCGCTGCCGACGGCCATCCCGAATTGCCTGGAACCCATCTGGTGCTCCACTTTGCCGAGGGAGGCCGGCTGCGGTTCTCGGACGTCCGGACCTTCGGGCGGATGCGGCTGGTGGATTCGGGTGAAGCGTGGGACCGCGAGCTCGGCATCGAACCCCTCTCCGCAGGCTTTACACAGGAAGCCTTTATCGGTATGCTGTCGGGGCGGACGACGCCGGTCAAGGCATTGCTCCTCGATCAACGGCGCATCGCAGGCATCGGCAACATCTATGCATGCGAAGCGCTGTGGGAAGCTCGGATCCGTCCGAGCCGGCCCTCCCGGAGCTTGAGGAAACCGGCGATTTGCCGCTTACGTCGTGCCATCGTCGAAGTTCTGCAACGCGCGGTCGACCTGCGTGGAACCAGCATCGACGACTACGTAGACGCCGACGGACTGCAAGGTGGTTTCCAAAACAACCTCTCGGTCTACGGCAGAGACGGCGGGACTTGCCCGCGCTGCGGCGCGCGCGTAGTTCGGACCGTACTCGCGCAGCGAGGGACGTGGTGGTGCCGGCGGTGTCAACGATAAAAATTACGAAAGTGGGAAAGTCACATCTCTACAACTGAAGTCGCTCCGATTCACTACGAAGAAGATCAGTTAGCGTTCGAGCAGCGCCTCTACGAAGAATCGCTCAAAGTTCTCGACGAGGGACAAGTGCTCACCGGTACGATCGTCCAAAAAGATAAGGACGAAGTACTCGTCGACGTCGGTGGTAAATCCGAAGGCGTCCTTCCGTTCCGCGAGTTATCGCTCGCGGTGGATTCCAAATTGCTGCGCGTGGGCGACACCCTCGAGGTCATGGTCCACCGCATCGACGAGCTCGACGGAACGCTCTTTCTCTCCGAGCGCCGGGCACGCGCTCTCAAGACTTGGGAGAAGGTCATCCAAGCGCACGAGCGCGACGAGGTTATCGAAGCGACGGTAACGCAGGTCGTCAAGGGCGGTGTGCTCGTCGATCTCGGCATGCGCGGCTTCGTCCCGGCCTCACAGATTCGCCGTCAGCCGGTCGGCAATCTCGACGAGCTGGTCGGCCAGCATCTGCGCCTGAAGGTGATCGATCTCGACCATAAGCGTCACCGGGTGGTTCTCTCGCAGCGCCTGGTTTTGGAAGAAGAGTTGCAGGCGAAGAAACAGGAGCTGCTCGACACGCTCGAAGTCGGACAGATTCGCGAAGGCATGGTGGTGCGTCTCGCCGATTTCGGCGCCTTCGTCGACCTCGGCGGCATCGATGGTTTGATCCACAACAGCGAGCTCGCCTATGCGCGGATCAAGCATCCCTCCGAAGTCGTCAAGATTGGCGACGTCGTCCAAGTCGAGATCATGAAGTTCGATCCGGAGGCGAAGAAGGTCAGCCTCTCGCTCAAGCACGCTCTCCCCGATCCGTGGGATCAGTACGCGGATCGCCTCTACGAGACGAACAAACTGACCGCGCAAGTCGTGAAGGTCACGCCGAACTATCTGCTCGTCGAGGTGATTCCCGGCATTCTCGCGATGGTACCGAAGGGCGAGTTCGACGCCTCGGCACAGTTCAGCGCAGGTCAGGAAGTCGAAGTAACGCTGCTCACGATCAATCACGCGACCCGCCGGATCACCGCTTCGATTCAGCACGTCGCCGACGTACCGCTCGAAGAGATCGAGCTGTTGGCCGCCGACGAGGAAATCGGGATCGAAGCGGCCGTGCCGACCCCGACGGAGCCGCTCGCAGCCGAGTAAGCGACGCCGTGCGCGTTGGTTTGACCGGCGGCATCGGGACAGGGAAGAGCGCGGTCGCCGAGATCTTCGCAGGCCTCGGCGCGCTCGTCATCGATACCGACGGGATCGCGCGCGAAGTGGTCGCGCCGAACAGCGACGGGCTGATGGAGATCGCTCGCGTCTGGCCCCAGACCATCCGGAGCGGTGAGCTCGACCGCACCGCTCTTGCCGACATCGTTTTTTCCGATTCCTCGGCGCGCGAGCGGCTCAACGCGCTGCTCCATCCCCACATCCGCCGCATCGCCCTGGAGCGAGAAGTGCACGCGAAACCGGGTCAACTCATCGTGCACGTGGTCCCGCTGCTCTTTGAGACGGGCTATGACCGGCGTGTCGACCGATCGATCTTGGTCGTCGCGCCCCTCGAGGCGCGCATCGCGCGGGTCGTGCAACGGGATAAACTCGATGAGCCCCGCGTTCGCGCGCGCATGGCTGCGCAGATCGAGCCCGAACGCGCTCGCGACGCGGCCGATTTCATCATCGAGAACGACGGCAACCTTGCTCACCTGCGCGAGCGTGCGCGGGAGGTCTACGAGGCGCTCTGCCGGGCATCCCCAACCTCGATTTAAGGGCCGAACCCCAATTTCTCAGGGAATCCTGAGTTTACCGAGCGCTTGTATGGGATATAGAGTAACTCGGACCTTTGAAACCAGAGAGGACAATCGAATGGCACAAGAGACCGGTAACGCCGGCGGTATGAGTGTACGCGAGGCGGGCCGCCGCGGCGGCGAGCGCGTGAAGGCGAAATACGGCTCAGAGTTTTACGAAGAGATCGGCCGTAAGGGCGGAGAGGCGACGAAAAGCAAGTACGGCCCCTCCTTCTACGAGGTGATCGGTCAAAAAGGCGGTCAGCGTCCGAAGCGTAAGGCCACGACGTCGTAACATCCATCCAACCTAGTTCGTTAGGAGACCGATGGCTGAGAAGCACGATCCTCCGTCAAAGCGCGAAATGTCGGTGCGCGAGGCGGGCAAGAAAGGCGGCGATACCGTTCGCGATCGCTACGGTTCGACGTTTTACGAAGACATCGGTCGCAAGGGCGGAAAGGCGACCCGCGACCGCCATGGCGTAGAGTTCTACGAATCGATCGGCCAAAAAGGCGGTAAGGTCGTCAAAGAAAAGTACGGCTCGGATTTTTACGAAGAGATCGGGCACAAGGGCGGTCAGAAGGTGAAGAGGCTGATAGCCGAAGCCAAGAAAAAGCTCTCGGATGAAAAGTCTTGATTTGGCGCGGCTCGTTTCCTAGAGCCGCATCCAAATCAGGACTTTTCATTCTCTAAGGCTTTTTGGGCGCTGGATTTAAATCAGCGCCTAACTTATTCTGTGCGGTTAGTGGGCGACGTTGACGCCGCCGCTGACTTTTCCGAGATGAATGGTGTTGTCGTCGAAGTTGACGCTGATGCCGTCGATCCGCAGCGTTTGATTTCCGGAGTGCACGTACGCCGGGTGCTGCATCCGTAAAATTTTCGCGTCGTTCGTCCACGTTACCAGATCGGTGTCGAACGAACGATGTTGGGGATCGTCGATGCGCTCGATGTGAACCTTTCCGACCGCGGTAAAGTCGAGCGTCTGAATATTCAGCTGAACGTGTTTGGCCGAGATCCGCAAGTAGGGCTTACCTTTGCGGAAGACGATGCCGTTGCGCACCCCTTCCACGCTGCCGCTCAGACCGTCGGGCGAAAGCCGAGCATGGTCGTAGTCGAAGGTCCACGACTTCGTCGCGATGTGGTTGTTCATCACGTGACCCCCGCGCAGGTCGATCGGCGCCTGGTTCGGCGGCGGCGGCAGAGCGCCGCCGCCGGCCAGAACGATCTCGACGACGACGTAGATTCCTAATGCAACGCCCGCCCCGACGGCGAGGCGCTTCCACAAGAGCGCTCTATTGCGCATCGGGCCACTCCGCCGGATCCGGTGGTAACGTCGTGGTCAGGGGTAGGAGCAGACCGGCGTAGAGTACGCCGAGCAGCAGCGCGACGGTCGTCGGTCCGATTCGGGAAAAGACCGTAGCGACCCGAGGACCGACACGCCCCGCGATGATCGCGCGTACGCCGACCCGGCTGCGGATTTGCCAGCGCCCGTCGGGCGCGATGATCCCGCTGATCCCCGTCGCCGCGGCACGCACCACGTAGGCGCCGCTCTCGATTGCGCGAAGCTGCGCGATTTGGGCGTGCATGTACGGGCCTGAGGTCTTCCCAAACCATGCATCGTCAGTGCTGATGACGAGCAGCTGCGCGCCGCGCCGTACCTGCTCGAACGCGAGATCTGCGAATGCGGACTCCCAGCAGATGAGCGGCGCGATGGGGAGCGCTTCCGTTTTATAAACGCCGTCGACTCTTCCGGGCGTCAAGCCGCCGTTGAGCGCGGAGACGTACGGCAGCCACGAGAGAAACGAACGCCCCGGAAACCATTCCGCGAACGCGACGAGCTGCCGTTTGTCGTAGACCAAATAACCGGCGTCGGGCGAGAAGATGTAGAGCGCGTTATAGAGCGCGTCCGGGCCGGCTGCGAGGCTGCCGGCGACGATCGTCGCGCGCGAAGTACGGGCGAGATCGGAGAATCGCTTGATGAGTGAGAGATTCGCGTCGAGCTCCGTCGTGATCACGGTTTCGGGCCAGACGATCAACCGCGGTTTCCCGGTCTGCGCGCGGCGCGTCATCGCCGTGTACCGGCGTACCGCCAGATTCAATCCGCGCGGATTCCACTTGAACCCTTGCGCGATGTTGCCCTGTATCGCCGCCACGGGAATCGTCGGCGGCGCCAGCCGTCGTGCGGGCCACGCAACCCAGGCTGCAGCGTCGAGCAGTGCAAGCGCGGTCGCAACGACTGCAAACGGCCGCCACGTGCGGCGGTGCAGCGCGTCCGCCGCGTATGCTCCGATTGCGCAGAGCACGAACGTGATTCCGTAGGAGCCGGCGTAGGCGGCGATCGCTCGCAAGGGCGAATCGGCTTGCGTGTATCCGAGCTGATCGAAGGGCGCGGCGAGCACGCCGATAGAGCGCAGCCATTCGCAGAGTGTGAACGCGGCGGCGGCACCAAGCGGCGCAACGTTCGGTCGCATGTGTTCGTACGCGACGGCGGCCAGCGCGCCGGCGAGCGCGACGAACGGCGCTTCGATCAGCGCGGGACCGAGCGCGATAAACGGTCCAAAGATGCCGATGTAATGTCCGACCGTATGTCCGACCCATGCGAAATCGAGCGCGAAAAAAATTAATCCCGCAAACCAACCGAGGAGCGCGGCTCGTTTCCAGGAGGCACCTTGCCAAAGCCAGAAAAGCGCTGCAGTGCCAAATGGCACGAGCCACGCGGCGCCGATCTTTGGAAAGGCTGCCGCCAAAGCGATGGCAGCACCGGCAGCGAGGCCGGCGTCGCGCAACGGCACCGAGGAGACCATGATTCGCAGATTGAGTTTCGGTTTTGTAGTTGTATTAATAACGGCGTTCATCGTTGCGGCGTGCGGTCGTCAGGTCACGCCGAATCCTCCGGGCTTAGGGCCCGGTGGCGCGCCTCCGGGGTATTTTGCCGTCTTCTTCAACACTCAGTCGCCTTTCAACTTCAGCAGCTATCAATACCTGATCGTCTTGAACACGACCGGAAGCGGCGTTACGCCGTCGACCGATACGCTGCAGACCAACTGGGCCGGGTACTCGTTCGCGATCGTGTCGCGCGGCAACGGCGTCGCTTCGTACGCCCAAGTGGTTGAGTTCCGCCGGAGCAACCAGAACCCGCACATCCCGCCGGCGTGGCTTCCGCTCGGCACGACGCCGCAGCAGTTCTCGTACAATCTTAACGCCAACGGTACCGGGTCCGAGTTCTCCGTCCTCGCTCAAAAGTCGGTCTTCAACCCCTCACCCTCGCCCTCTCCGAGCTCGTCTCCATCGAACCTGTGGACGTTCAACGCGTACACGACCGCGGCGAACAATCAGGGGCAATGGACCTTCGTGGATTCGATGGGCGCCGGCGGCCCGGTCGATCCGCAGTGGAACTCGCCGAAGCTTTGTATGACGGAGCCGTTCGACAACACATATTACGCGCTGGACACACAGGGTATTAGCGACCCCGCGGCCGAGATCGTCACCGTCGAGATCGCAAACAACCCGCCCTCGCCGGCTCCCTGTTAAGCGTGCCGTGCACGAATCGCCGCTCGAGTGCGCCCACGAGATCTGCAACTGCTCGGTGACCGGACCGGTCGACGGAAGCGAAGTTTACTGCGGCCACTTCTGCCGCAACGCCGACGAGCAAGGCATCGAATCAGAAACGTGCGCCTGCGGCCATCCCGAGTGCGACACGCCATAGCCTAACGGCGCGGTTTGCGGTACGTGCTGCCGAGCCACGTGCCGTTCCGGCGGACGCTCGCTCCTCGCATCCGGCTCGTCGCTTAGCTTGGCTCATGCGCCGCTTTCGCCGTCCATGGCTTCGCGGCGCATTCACACACCGCCGAAACGGCACGTGGCTCGGCAGCACGTATCGCAAACCGCGATCACGAGACTCGAGCTTAAAGGCGAGCTCGAGATCGAACGACGTAATCGTTAGAAGTTGAATGTCGTGGGGACGACTTGTTGGGGTTGGGCGAGGTTGAAGACTGCGGTTTGCGACGGGAAGGCGAGCAGGTTAATGCCGACGTTGACGGCTTGCTGCGCTTCGTTGTAGAGCACGAGCAGTTGGTAACAGTTGCCGATCGTGCGCGTGTAGTAGATGATCTTGTCCGAGAAGAACTCGCCCAGCCCGAGCGACGGACGCCAGTTGACGTTCGTCACGAACTGTAGTGAAGCGTCGCGGCCGAAGGGCGTCGACAACTGAAGGTTTGTCGTTTCGAAGCCTTGGCCGGGGCCGGGAATGAACGATCCGCTGAGCAGTACGACCGATCGCGGCGACGGACGGGCCGACAACTGATAACTGAGCGGCTGCGCGACCCCGTCGAAGTTCGTCGTCCACCCAACTGATAGCGCGTAAACGTCGTCGTTGAAGAGGCGGATCAAATCCTGCGCGTTCTTCGTGTTCATCGTCGGTTGCTGGTCGAGATACTGAAACGGCACGAGTGCCGGGCCGTTGTAGTTTGCCTCGTTGTACGTAATCGTGTTGACGATATGCCGGCTGATCGGAGTCGTAAGGCTCAAATCTTGTTGGACGGCGGCCTTGAGATCGCCGGTCCCGTAGGCGTACTGATCGACCGTCACGGTGCCCTGGAAATCGCTGCCGAAGACCTTCGCTTCAATCGGACCGGCGACGACGTTGGCGTCGCCGCGCCAGGTTGCGAGGGCTAAGGGCTGACCGTCTCCGGCTGGATTGCTGTATTCGCCGACGGTTAGGTCGGCCGAGAGCGGTATGATGAAATGCTGGAAGAAGCTCGTGGGCCGAACTTCGAACTCCGGAATCTTGTTGATGCCGACCGCCTCCTGTGAGTAGATCTTATCCCACTCCATCTGGTAATCGGCTCCCGACGTCGTGTACTGCAGGAGATAGTCGAACTCGGACTGATTGTTGAATTGGTTTACGCCGCCGAAGCTCGCGCTGCTGTTGCTGAGATCGTACGTGACGGTCTCGTTGAGGTTTTCGTTGAACTGGCGCGTGTCCGTAAAGGTGAAGCTGTCGCTGCTCGATTGACCGCCAACCGAGGTGTGCGTGTAGCTGTAGTTCTGCGAGGTTTGCGTCGTTTGGTGAACGATCGCCTCACTTAGCGATTCGTTCGGCGGAATGCTGATGAGTGGGCCATAGTTGGACTGGTACGAGAACTGAAAGTTGCTGCGGAGATGCTCGGAGATATTCTCCTGCTCGGCCAGCGCGGCGTTCGTCTGGCGGCCCCCCGCGACGCGGTTATTGATCGTGTAGACGTTAATGTTGGCGCTCCGGCGCCCCTTCTTGCTTGTGTAAAACGCGACGTAGCCGAGTCCCAAACCTTCCAGGGTGTAATAGTTGACGATGTAGTACCCGTAATAATACTGGTCCTTACCGAACGGAACTTGGATCTTGATCCAGGCGCCTTCGTACGAGTTGTAGCCGACTTCGGGGAACCAATGCTGACGGCCGCGCTGGTTCTCGAGGCTGCGCAGCGGAATGACGAGCAGCGGAAGGTAGAAGACCGCGGCTGCGCCCAGCCAGAGCACCGCTTTGTGGACGACGATTTTGTCACCCGGATAGACCTCTAAGTCTTTGCCTGTGATGTGGTATCCACCGCGCGGGTTCTCGCAAGTCGTGATGTACGGATCCATGCCCTTCGCGGTTCCATCCTGCTCGGTGTGCAGGTCGCTCGCTGAAAAGTGTATCAAACCGCGCTGCACGCCTTCGTCGCTCGCACCCTTGCCGTTTGCCAGCTTCGCGGTCTGCGCGACCGTGTCGAAGATGATCGCGTCGGCATTGAGTACCGAGTTGTGCTCGTGATTAACCAGGAACGGGTTGCCCGTGATCGTGATCGTCCGGACGCCGTCGAAGTGCGCGTGCTCGCCGACGATCTCTTCGTCGGCGTAGTAGATGTGAACGTTGCCGATCGCGTCGCTCGGCTGTCCCCGCGCGCGGTTCCCCGTCCACTTGTCCGAGATGACCGCGATGTAACCCGGGGCGAGCGTCGGCACGCCGCTCGGCTCGGGCGAGGGCTCCGGCGTGGCCTGGCCGGCAGGTGAAATCGGCGGCGGCGTCTCGCCGCCGCGCACCAAAAAGACCGGCTCTAAGGAGGCCGTGGGCGCTGGCGTCCCAGTTGGAATCGGCGGCGGCGTGATGCCCGGCGTCGCTCCGGGCAAAGGCGGCGGCGTTCGATTGATCGTGTACGTTCCGTTGCCGACCCCGGCCGGAGGGTTCGGCAGGCCGGGAGTGGTGACCGGCGCCGGCGAGGTGCTGGGATTTGCGCTCGCCTGTGCGAGCGTTTGCGAATCGTCGCGATAATGCTGCGCGCAACTCTGTGTGTTGAAGAGCGAGAGCGCTAGCTGCTGGCGGTCTTGCGCGGCGGCGGGAGCGAAGCCCGGAAAGGACGCGCTAACGCAGGCAGCGAGAGCCGCAATTGCGGCGATACCGCAACGTATGCGATTCCCGAAGGACACGCCTTAGCGCTCTTCCAGCCAAAGAAGAACCGCGCCCGCGGTTCCTATGAGGATGTTCGGCAGCCAGGCGGCGATATACGGATTCATCGCGCCGTTTCGTCCAAAGGCTGACGCCGCCGACACCATCAGGTAGTACGCGAAGAAAGCAACGATAGAGAGTGCGATGCCGAGCATGCGGCCTCGCTTGCCGAAACGCAACGCGAGCGGTACCGCGACCAGGACGCCGATGATGCACGAGAACGGCCACGCCAGCTTGTCGGCGAGATTGATCTGCAGATTGCCCATCGCCGTCCCGCCGATTCCCTGAGACTGCAGCGCGTTTACTTGCGTGCGCAGCGACTTGCTGCTCATCGTCCACGGGTCGTTATTGACCTGGCTGACGAACTGCGACGCGGTCTCCCCGAGCGGCAGGCCGATCGTGACGCTCTTGACGTGCTGCTGGTTGGTGACGAAGCCATCGTCGTTGTAGCGGGTGTCGATCACGTCGTGCAGCACGAGGCTGCTCCCCGCGACCGAGGCCGTCTTCGATTGCAGCGTCTCGTTCCACGGACCGAACTTCGCCGGTTTGAAGATCTGGACGTCCATCATCGTTTTGTTGTCGGGGGCGACCTGTCCGACGTAAAACGTGTTTCCGGTATCGGGGTCCTTGCGGAAGAACTGCGGCTCTACCGGAAGCGCGTCGGTGTGGTAGATGATTTGGTAGAAAGTCCGCGTCGAGAGTTCGACCGATGCCGGGGCGACCCACTCGTTCATGACGTACGCGATCGCGAACATCACGATGCCGAAGAGCAGCGGGGAGAGCGCGATGCGCATCACCGGAATGCCGGCCGTTCGCATCGCGGTCACCTCGTTATCGCCCATCACCCGGCCCATCGCCAGCAGGCCGGCGAAGAGGCAGCCGAAGGGGAAGGCCATCGGAATCGCCTGCGGGATGCGGAAAACCACAAAGCGGAGGACGAGAAAGAACGGCGCGTGCTGGTTGATGATGTAATCGGCGGCGAGAAAGAAAATATTGAGTGCCCAGAAGAGCAGAAACGCGCCGAACGCAAAGAAGAACGGCACGGACATTTCGCGCAGCAGATACCCGTCGAGAATCGGCAGACGCAATAGCGTCGAGCGTACGCGCGGAAGCGGTTGCTGGTACGTCAGCGTCGCCATCAGCGGCCGCGCTTCAGTAGTTGTGGTACGCGTTGAGCACGCGCGCGACGTACGCGCGCGTCTCCGGATACGGAGGTACGCCGTGATACCGATCGACCGCCCCGGGGCCTGCGTTGTAGGCCGCGACGGCAAGCGTGACGTTGTTGTGATAATGGCGAAGCAACGAATGCAGATAGCCGGTTCCGCACGAGACGTTCTCGGTCGGATCGAATGGGTTCGCGATTCCGCAGCTGGCCGCGGTGCCCGGCATCAGCTGCATGAGCCCCTGCGCGCCGGCGACGCTGATCGCCGAGGGGTTGCCCGCCGACTCCGCCATGAGGACGGCGCGTACCAATCCGGGCGGCACGCCGTTGGCCTGAGAGGCTCCGCTCACGAGCGAGTCGATGGCCATCGGATCGAGGGAGCGGGAGGCATAGGGCAGGTACCCGCCGCTGCAAGCGCAGAGCAGGGCGACCAGACTGCAGACCCCCAGCAATCGACTCATCGCAGGGGCGCCTTTCTTCCCCGCTGGGGGCAGGGCCTGGCAAGCAGGCCACGGCTACTTCGCAACTTTCCGATGGTTTTGGCCCTCGAGCATTGTTAGAGTTACACTCATGTCGAAAACGAATCTGAACGCCGATCTTATACGCGACGTCTGCCGGTACGTCGAGGATCATAGCGAAGAAGGCTTGACGCTCGCTGAGCTTGCTGCGCGCGCCTCGATGAGCCGCTTTCATTTTGCCCGCACCTTCAAGCGCGTAGTCGGCATCACGCCCAAACAGTATCTGGCGACGGTTCGTCTGCGAAAGCTCAAGGACGGGCTGGGGCGCGCGAAACCGATCGACGCGGCCGCGCACGATGCCGGCTACGGGTCGACCAGCCGCATCTACGAGAACGCGACGTCGAACCTCGGGATGACGCCGCGCCAGTATCGCCGCGGCGGCGAAGGCGTCACGATTTCCTACGCATCGTTTCCGACGCCGCTCGGAATCATGACGATCGGTGCGACCGATCGCGGAATCTGCTTCGTTGGATTCGGCGAGACGCACGACGAGCCGCTCGCGCAACTGCGCCGCGAATATCGCGAAGCGAGAATCGAGCCGATGCGCGAGCCGTATCATCCGCACTTTCGAGCTTGGGTCGATGCCATCGCGCGCTATCTCGACGGCGCCGCACCCTCGCCCGATTTGCCGCTCGATATTCGCGCAACCGCCTTTCAAATGCGCGTCTGGAAATATCTGCAAACGATTCCGCCGGGCGACGTCGAGTCGTATGCGGAAGTTGCGGCGGCGATCGGAGCGCACAACGCGGCGCGCGCCGTCGCACAGGCCTGCGCGCGCAATCCGGCGGCGCTGCTCGTTCCGTGCCATCGCGTGATCCGCGGTTCGGGAGAACTCGGCGGCTATCGCTGGGGTCTCTCCCGTAAGCGCGGATTGATCGAAATGGAGCGCGCGGCAAAGTCTTCGGATCGCGCTCCCACGCTGCAGCACAAATAAAGACCGGCGATCGCGGCTTAGTGCACGCTGCGAAGCCACCACCGAGTAGTCGAGGCCTTAGCGCTCACCTTTAAAGAGTGCCGAGGGTGATTTGGGGCGGCTTTTACCTTGCCTTAAGGAAAGCTGGGGCGTATAGTGGTGGGAAGTAGTGCTTAGTGGTGTCTTCCGGAGGATTTTGTGCACGCGGAACTGCCGCGCTTTGCCGGTTCGGAGCAGCATGCCCTTGACCATAAGGGCCGGCTCATCGTACCGGCACGCTTCCGCGAGCGCCTCGGCCCGCAGTTCGTCCTAACGATCGCCCCTCCGGAGCCTTGTCTGGCGCTCTATCCGACCGCCACGTGGGTGGAGTTCTGCGGTCGGCTCGAAGCGGTCCCGAAGAAAGACGAGCATTACAAGCGCTACGTTCGCTATCTTTTTGCCCATAGCGAAGAGGTCGGGTGCGATACCCAGGGGCGGGTCGTGGTGCCGGCGCGGATGCGTGCCTATGCGGGCATCGAACGGCAAATCGTTTCCGTCGGGCTCCTGACGCGGATCGAGATCTGGGCGAAGGAGCGGTACGACTTTCAGACGCCGCCCGACGGCGAGATCCCCGGCTTCATTGCCGAGCTTGGTCTGTGATGTGGCGGTGTGACCCACCAACCGGTGCTGCTCGAGACTGCCGTGGAGTATCTCGCGATTCGTCCGGGCGGCATCTATGTCGACGCCACCTTCGGGGGCGGCGGTCACGCGCGGTCGATTCTGCAGCACCTCGAGGGCGGGCGCCTCATCGCAGTCGATGCCGATCCGCACGCCGCGGCGCGGGCCGCCTCGATCGCCGATGCCCGCTTCACCTTTGTCCACGCGAACTTTCGGGAGATTACTCGCGTCCTCGACCGATGCTCGATCGCGTCGGTCGACGGCGTTCTTTTCGATTTGGGAGTCTCGTCGATGCAACTTGACGACGCCGAGCGCGGCTTCTCGCTCGGGAAGCCCGCCGCGCTCGACATGCGGATGGATCCCGGCGCGGGACGGAGCGCCTACGATGTCCTCGCGACCGCGAGCGAAGGCGAACTCGCCGACATCTTCTTCTATTACGGCGAGGAGCGCGCGGCGCGGCGGATTGCACGCGCGATCGTCACGCGCCGTTCGAGCGGCAGACTTCCGGGCACGGCGGCCGAGTTCGCGCAACTCGTTGCGGGAGTCGTGCAGCGGCGCGGCAGGCGCGAGC
>JBAUYZ010000115.1:0-3477 GCA_049585055.1 Candidatus Cybelea sp.
ACGAGCACCTCGGCGGCGGTCTCTCGGACGGCGGGCACCGCGCCGGTTCCCGGACCGAGCGGCGGCCCCTCACCGGGACCCCGAGCCGGGAACGCGCCGAAGAAGGCGCCGTCGGCGCAGCGTCCGATCGAGATCCAACCGACGGCGCAACCCGCGCCTGCTGTCACCCCCGCACCGAAAACGCGAGGCGCGCCGAACATCAACGCCAAGCTGCGCTCGATGCTTCCGCACAATCCGGTGAATCCGTCGAGCAAGTCGTACGCGCCGAGCTACTCGCTGCGCGGCCGGCTGGAGCCGACGCCGCCGCCCGACGTGCTCGCCAAAACGAAGTACATCTACGACGTACGCGGTACGGGCAACGAGGAGCGCGTCAAGATGTGGGTCATCGCCGCACGCAAAGCCGGGCCGACGACGATCTGCACGGGGTGGCTCGTTCGTTATCCATACGCCGAACGCGGCGGATATGCCGACGCCTCGGGCTACGGCGGGAGCAACGTGCAGAGCAACGTCCACGCGGGGCCCGCCAACGGTACGCAGATTTCGATCGGCGGCGGCGGAGGAGCCGCTCCGCCGCTGGCACCCTTCGACGCAGGCATCGCGCCGATCGTCGACGGGATGGTCTCGCAACCGTGCGACGGGAGGCGGCTCGTACCGTTCGCACCGTCGCCCGTTTCGTCGCCATGAACTCATGCGTTTCCCGCTTGAATTTCGACATTAGTCGCACTAGAATTTGATTGTGCCGGAAAGGCCGGCACGCTTCGTCAAAAACGAAGGAGGGCGGTTGGAACCGCAAAATCCGCCGGGCCACTTTGGCCCGCGAGGACGCGCCGAATAGCGGGCGCCTAGTGCGCGCGTACGGCAGCCGGCCGATTTTCCGGCGGCGCGCCGATCGCAAGATAGGAAAAAGGAGCGAGGGGCCGCGCCCACGTGGGGTTGCGGCCCGTCGCAATTTCCGGTATCCTTGACGATGGTTTTCTTAAGGAGCGTGGGTTCGTCCCGCGCTTCGCTGCTTCAGAGAGCAGGCAAACGAAATCGTGAGGGGCGCCTCCCGGGGTGCTGCGTCGGTGACGGCAGCGTTCGAGCGCGAGCTCGACGCAATCGCGCACGATCCGGCCTTCTCGGAAATCGAGATCGTAGCGCGTCGTGCCCAGCCGGTGCGCGGCTCGATCGCGTTCGGCGTGACGATCGATCGTCAGGGCGGCGTCGATCTCGCACTCTGCGAACGCGTTGCCGCCCGGCTGAACGAGACGCTCGGCAGCCTCGATGCCGCGTTCACCCTCGAGGTGGAGTCGGCGGGACTCGAGCGCCCGCTCGTGCGGCACGAGGATTACCGGCGTTTCGCCGGCGAGCGCGTCCGAGTCGTGACCTCGCTCACGGTCGACGGGGGTAAGACGCATCGCGGCCTTCTCCGCGGCCTGCGCGGCGAGACGGTCGTTATCGAAACCGAGCGTGGCGAGCTGCTGCTCCCGATGGCGGCGATCAAGACGGCGAATTTGGAATACGATCCGCGGGCGGATCTCACGCGAGATAAACTAGAACGGAAACAGAGACATGGCAACGATAGAAAACGCGGCGACTGAAGAGAAGCTCCTCGACGTCCTCCAATACATTGCGAGGGAGCGCAACATCTCGTTCGAGATGCTGCTCGAGGCGCTGGAAGCGGCGTTGCTCACGGCGTACAAGCGCCATTTCGGAAGCGAGTCGAACGCGATCGTGATCGTCGACCGGCAGAGCGGCGCATACCGCGTTTTTCACCGGCGCGGCGTGGTCGAGGAAGTCCAGGATCCGAAGCTTGAGATTTCCGTCGGAGAGGCCGGCGCACCCTATCAGATCGGGGATTACTTCGATCAAGAGGTCACGCCGAAAGATTTCGGACGGATCGCCGCGCAGACCGCCAAGCAAGTCATCGTGCAGCGCATTCGGGAAGCCGAGCGGGATACGGTCTATAATAAGTACGTTCGCAAGCTCAACGACCTCGTTACGGGCACGGTGCAACGCTACGAGCAGCGAAACATGTACGTGACCCTCGAGGGACGCGATGAAGCCGTTATGTATCTCGACGAGCAAGTCCCGGGCGAGGCCTATCGCATCAACGATTTCATTCGCGCCTACGTGCTCGACGTCAAGAAGTCTCCGAAGGGACCGCAGGTAATCCTCTCGCGCGCGGCCGAGGGTTTGGTGCAGCGGTTACTCGAGATGGAAGTTCCGGAAATCGCCGACGGCACCGTTGAGATCATGGCGATCGCACGGGATCCGGGAAGCCGGTCGAAGGTTGCGGTGAAGAGTAATCGCGCCGAGGTCGATCCGATCGGGGCGTGCTTGGGCCCCAAGTCGAGTCGCATCGCGAACGTCACCGATAATCTCCGAGGCGAGAAGGTCGACATCATTCGTTACGATTCGGCGCCCGCCGCGTTCATCTCCAACGCGCTCGCACCGGCGAAGGTAATCGGCGTCGAACTCTTCGAAGACGACGGCGTCGCACTCGTCATCGTTCCCGATTATCAGCTCTCGCTCGCGATCGGTCGCGACGGCCAGAACGTGCGGCTCGCCGCTCGCCTCACCGGGTGGCGTCTCGATATCGCGACCGAGAGCGAATCAACCCAGGCTCGCGAACGCTATCTTGCCGAGCGAGAGGAGCGCGTCGCGAGCGAACAGCCGGTGGTCGAACTCGTGGAAGCGCCCGCCGAAGACGAAGCCGACGAGATCGATGCCGAGCTCATCCGCAAGCTCGAGGAGTTCCGGCGCGAGCGGTTGGGGAAGGACGGACCGTAGACCCCGTACGCACCTGCGTCGGTTGCCGCACGCGATTCGCCCAAAAGGAGCTCGCGCGGTTCGTTCGCAGCGGCGGAACCTGGCAGGGCGACTCGTCCACCCGCCACAAACAGCCGGGACGCGGCGCCTATCTCTGTTCGCGCGAGTGCGCCGAGCGAGCGCGCAAGAACCGCCGCTACCCGGGGCTTGGCGCGGCGGCGGCAGAATATGGTTTAATAGAGAGCCACCGTGAAGAAACAAAGAGCATGAAGACCAGCGGCGACCGTTCCCTCCGATGAGGGCAACCCTTTGATTACCTAGCGGAGCCAAGCCGTCGGTTGGGGCTCCGCGCACTCCAACTGATGGGACTCGAGCGCGCCCGCGTTCGAGAGTGAACTTGGCCGGAAAAGTACGAATTTTTGAGCTCGCCAAAGAGGTCGGGCTCACCTCAAAAGAGTTGACGACGCTCTTCAACGAGCGACTCGGTGGTGTCTTCGAGGCAAAGAATCAACTCAGCGTCGTGCCCGACCAGATCGCGGATCTGGTGCGCAGCGTGTTGCTCAAGCCCGCCGAGAAGGCGCCGGCGAAGCCCAAAGTGGCCGCGCCTCCCGTCGAGGTGTCCCCGGCCAAAGCACCGTCAAAGCCGGTAGCGGCGCCGCCGCCCCCCATCACGCGCCTCCGCCCGGTCACCGGTACGACCGCGCGTCCGGCCGCCTCGACCCAAGC